>JBGPCF010000031.1:0-51627 GCA_041481635.1 Terriglobia bacterium
CGCGAGCGGCTCATTAACTCCCTGCGGCATTACGATGAGTATGGAGAATGTATCTTCTGCCGGGTGCAGGAGGACGAGCTCAAGGAAGGGGCTCGCTTAGTTTTCGAGACTCCGCACTTTGTCTCCCTCGTCCAGTACGCGGCGCTTACTCCTTTTTCTATCCTGATTATGCCGCGCCGCCACATGGCGTGCTACTCGGAGATCAACGATGTCGAATTGGAGGACCTGGCCCACAACCTGCGCGTCACCCTGGCCAAGCTCTATCACGGGCTCAACAACCCGGATTTTAATTATGTCGTCCGCACCGCGCCCATCGAAAACACAGGCGTCAAATACTACCACTGGTACATCAGCATTATTCCCCGCCTGACCCGGACTGCCGGTTTTGAGCTTGGTTCTGGCATGTTTATCAATGTTTCGCTCCCGGAGGAAGACGCTAAATTCCTCCGCGGCATAAAAGTGGACTGACTCGCCCGGCATGAAATTGGCCTGACTCAGGGTGCCTTTTTTTCCCATTTCTTCCAACCTTTTTGGGTTTGGCGCGTCTAATCTTTGCAGGTGGAACTTTATCCCTTAAGGGATAAGACGGCGTCGGCACGAGAATTCCTGGCCACGCGGGGCAGAAAAAAGAGGCTGGGTTTGGAAACAAAATGGCCACCGTTTACGTATGGAATAGAGAGTGGAATTGAATTAAAGCGATAGAGGGCAACCTATGACACTTCGATTGAATTCCGCGACGACCATCGAAAACCTTCGCAACTACCCAATTGAAATTGTGGACAGGCTGCGGACCCTCCTCATTACGGGCGCGACCGCCTATGCCGACATTCACCGGGAAAACTTCTACGATGTGGTGGAAGGGGCGCGCGTTTATTTCATCCACATTTCTCCCATGACCAACAAAGTCATTCTGCTCGCCACGTGGGTCACCGAGAAGGAGCATGCCAAACGGCAGGCCCTGGCGGGCTGCGCCGCATAAGACGCCGGGCTGGCTTCTCTTATCCTTATATTCAATTTGAACTTGCTGTAAAAGATTTCTGCGACCCTTCAGCGTGAATGGTGACATGTATATTCGCGCGGATCGCGCAAGAACCCGTGTACTGTGGCGCTCGGGTGAGTTAGAATCCGGGCCTTTATGAAACGCTGCCAACATTGCGGCACGGAGGTCGCGGAGTCCGCGCGGTTCTGTCCCTCGTGCGGAGAACCTACCAGTTCGGTGAGTGAGATGCCGACGGTGGCTTCTGCCGAGGCGGGCCCGGAAGCCAAAAATCCATCGCTGCCATGGGCAAGGACGGTATGAAGTCCGGCGACAAAATATCCCACTACCAAATCCTGGGAAAGCTCGGAAGCGGAGGGATGGGTGAAGTCTATCGCGCCCGCGATTCCAAGCTGGGTCGCGATGTGGCGCTCAAGATTCTGCCCGAACAGTTCGCCGGC
The DNA here is from genome assembly GCA_041481635.1 of Terriglobia bacterium. Taxonomy (GTDB): domain Bacteria; phylum Acidobacteriota; class Terriglobia; order UBA7540; family UBA7540; genus DASYXZ01. The sequence continues at coordinate 1,438 of JBGPCF010000031.1, forward strand.
GACCCGGAGCGGTTAGCTCGCTTCCAGCGTGAGGCTCGCGCTGTCGCCGCGCTCAACCACCCCAATATCGTGACGCTCCACTCGGTGGAGGAAGCGGATGGCGTCCACTTCCTCACCATGGAGTTGGTGGAGGGGAAGTCGCTCGACCGCGTGATCCCCGCGAGCGGGATGCCCGTCGAGCAAATCATTGAGATTGCCGGCGCGCTGGTCGAGGCGCTGGCCACGGCGCATGAGAAAGGCATTGTGCATCGCGACTTGAAGCCCGCCAATGTGATGGTGACTGGCGACGGTCGCGTCAAGGTGCTGGACTTCGGCCTCGCGAAAGAGACTCGCGCGGCCAACCCTGACGATGCCACGCTGACGTCCGCCAGGCAGACAGGGGTCGGTGTCGTGATGGGCACGCCGGCCTACATGTCTCCGGAACAAGCTCTGGGCCTGGAACTTGACGTTCGGACCGATCTGTTCTCTTTCGGGGCGGTGCTTTACGAGATGGCTACAGGCCGGTTGGCCTTTCCTGGCCAGACGACCGCCGCCATTCATGATGCAATTCTCAACCGGCAATCCCTCCCGGTCTTATCCCTGAATCCTGACGTGCCGGACGAGTTGGAGCGGATTATCAACAAAGCCCTGGAAAAAGATCGGAATCTCCGATATCAAAACGCATCAGATTTGCGCGCCGATCTCCAGCGGCTAAAGCGTGATTCGGGGTCAGATAAGACCGCTATCACGCACCTGGAAACCACGGCGGTAAACCGACCCCTGCTCGCTCGTCGCTGGGGGCTTTTAGCCGCGCTTACCGTGGTTCTCATTGCACTTGCCGGAACGAGCACCTTTCTGTACCTTAGGCGCGGTGAGCAGATCGATTCGATCGCTGTCTTGCCATTTGCAAACGTGAGCGGCGATCCCAACACCGAGTACCTCAGCGACGGCATTTCCGAGAGCCTGATCAATAGCCTTGCTCAATTGCCCAACCTGAGAGTAGTGCCGCGCAGTGTGGCATTTCGCTACAAGGGAAAGGAGGTAGACCCCCAAAAGGCAGGAAAGGATCTCAACGTCCGTTCGATACTCATGGGGAAAGTCGTTCAGCGGGGCGACAGTCTGAACGTCCAGGCGGAACTGGTGGATACAGAAAAAGTATCTCAGCTCTGGGGGGCTCAGTACAATCGCAAGCTCGCAGACATTCAGATCGTGCAGGAGGAAATCACCGCGGAAATTTCGGATAAGCTGCGATTGCGCCTGACGGGCCAAGAGCAGAAGCTCCTGACCAAACGCCCCACTGAAAACGCCGAGGCGTATCAGCTCTACCTGAAGGGGCTCTATTACTGGAACAAGAGGACGGAAGAGGCGTACAAGAGAGGCATTCAGTGTTTCAATCGGCCATCGATAGGGACCCAGGCTTTGCGTTGGCCTACGTCTGGCTGGCCGACTCCTACAACGGCCTTGTCTACGGCAGCTATTCCGCCTCCAGGGATGTTTGTCCCCAGGCGAGAGCAGCGGCACTCAAGGCTCTCGAACTGCAGGAGAACCTCGCTGAAGCCTATAGTTCGTTGGCGTTTGTAACCCAAGATCAGGACTGGAATTGGCATGAAGCGGAAAAAGAGTACAAGCATTCCATCGAACTCAAATCGGACTATCCGAAGGCTCACCTTTGGTACGGCATGTTCCTGGATTCGATGGGACGGTTTGATGAAAGCCAGCTTGAATATGAGCGAGCGCTGAAACTTGATCCGCTTTCCCTCGTCATCAACAGCCAAATGGGTTTCCATTATTACTTGGCACGCCAGTATAAACTGGCAGATAAACAGCTGAAAGCAACACTGGAATTAGACCCAGGCTATGCCTATGCGCACGCCCATCTGGGGTCGACTTATCGCCTGAAACCAACTCTCGGCGATGCCGTCGCGGAATATAAAAAGGCAGTGGACCTTGAGAACTACCCGCGCTATGTCGCGATGCTCGGGAGCTCTTATGCGACAGCGGGCAAGCGGAGCGAGGCATTACAGATACTCAGCGATTTGCAGGAGTTGTCGAAGCGCAAGTACGTCGATCCAGTCTTGAGGGCATATCTTCTTGCCAGCCTGGGAATGAAAGAAAAGGCCCTTACCGCGTTGGAAATTGGTTATGAGGAACATTCCTTCTTGATGCGCTGGCTCAAAGTGCAACCGAATTTCGACCCCCTGCGCTCCGACCCGCGCTTCCAAAACCTGCTGCGGCGCATGAACTTTCCGCCATGATCCCTAACCTGTCGCTTCTGAAAATCCATTCGTACGCAATTCAGCGCGTCCAGGCAGGGTCGTAGTGACACAGGGGATTTCAAGATAGGCTTAGGTTGGGACGCGACGTTGAAGTAAACAACCGAGCGACGCCCATGAGAGAGAACGACCAAAGCGGTGAGAACACGAAAGCTGAGGGTAGAAACGACCCTCTTTTCATAGCAATATGCAGTTAGTTCTCAGATAAGTTGCTCTCCATTGCGCTAGTGGATCAACCCCTGTAGGGTTCCCGACAGATTCGACGCCACAAAGAAGGAGAGACGCCCATGCTAGGCTCAGCGAACCCCAGGGGCAGAAGCCCCAGAGACTCTACGGCGGGACTCTTGATAACCGGCCTTCGAACCTTCACCGTATTGGCCATCGCCGCCCTTTGTGCCTCCCAGCTTGCTCGAGCTCAGACCACCGGCCTTATTGCCGGCGCCGTCAAGGACCAGTCAGGAGCAGTGTTCGTCGGAGCGGAAGTTCGAGTGGTTAGTAACGCTTCCGGTGACGCGCGAAGAGTCACCAGCGATGAGGCGGGCAATTACGTGGTGGCGCTCCTGCCGCCTGGCCTCTACCGGGTGAGCATAGCAGCCAGCGGTTTCAAAGAAGTACTCTTCGAGAATGCCCCGGTGGCCATCACCGAAACCACCGTCATCAACGCGGATTTGGCAGTCGCAGCAATGACCGGGGAATCCATCACGGTGAGTGCTACGCCTCCACTGGTCCAGGCAGGAGGGCCGCAACTCGGGCGTGTTGTAGACTCGCACGCCGTCTCCGAACTGCCCCTGGCCACGCGCAACTTCACCCAGATCCTTGGGCTCTCTACCGGCGCCGCTACCTACTTGCCGGACAGTACCTCCCTGGGCCGCAACACTCAGGCCATCTCAGTGAACGGCGCGCGGGTTACACAGAACAGTTACCAGTTGAATGGCGTCGACGCCACTACCATGGGTGTCGCGGGATCCCTCCTGGTGGCGGTTCCAGCCCCCGAGACGGTGCAGGAGTTCAAGGTCCAGACTTCGCTTTATGACGCGGCCTTTGGCCGCGGCGGTGGCGGCAACATCCAGATGGTCACCCGGAGCGGAAGCAACTCCCTCCACGGCGCAGCCTACGAGTATTTCCGCAATGATGGGCTAAACGCCAATAACCCGTTTCTGAAAGCCGCCGGAATCCCCCGCCCCGTCCTCAAACGCCAAGTGTTCGGTGGCACACTGGGCGGGCCCCTCCGTAAGGATGAAACCTTCTTCTTCGTCTCCTATCAGGGCACCCGCGAGCACAACGGTGCCTCGCCGCTTAACAGCGTGTCCTCCGGGGTACTGGTCGCTCCCGGTCTGACGAACGACCGCTCTGAGCAGACACTGCGCTCTACCTTTCACGTCGCGTCCGTCAATCCTACGGCCCTGGCCCTGCTCAACTCCAGGTTGCCGGACGGACAGTTCGCCATCCCGACACCCGGCGCCGATGGGCGCTACTACGGCTCGGCGATCTCCAGGTTCACAGAAGATCAATTCAATACCAACGTCGACCACCGGATTAAGGACAAAGACTGGCTTTCAGTAAAGTTCTTCTTCGCCAACGGGCCCTCCAGCGCCGCCCTGCCCACTTTCAAAGGCTCCGGCGCAAACGTTCCCGGATTCGGTGTCGACCAGGAGCAAAACAACCGGGTCATCGTGATCCAGGATATTCACGCGTTTAGCCCAACAACATTCAACGATGCCCGCATCGGTTACACTTTCAATCGCAACTATGCGTGGCCGCTGGAGCCTATCCAGGACTCCAATGTCGGCATTCATCGAGCCAATGCGGCAGCCTTCCCAGGGCTAGGGCTGATCCGGATCGCACCCGCCGCGGGCGGGATCGTGATCGGCACCCCGACTTCCATATTGCCCGCTACAGCTTTTACCTGGACCCTGGCCGATACTGTCTCCATTATTCGCGGCAGCCACAGCATCCGTGCAGGCGGTGAGTTTCGCTTGAACGGTGTGAATCTTCACTTCTACACCTTTGATCGGGGCCAGATCGACTTTCTGAGCTTCCATGATTTCCTTGTCGGCGCCATCAACTTCTCGATGTATGGCAGCGGCCTCACTGACCACAACACCCGCGCGGCTGACTACAACTTCTTCGTGCAACACGACTGGAAGATATCGTCCAAGCTGACGTGGAACCTGGGCCTGCGCTACGAACTGGATATGCCGGCTTATGATACCCGCGGGCTGCTGGCAACCTTTGATCCCTCCCTCTACCGCCCCCCATCTCTCGTGATCAACCAGATTCCGGCTGGCCCTCCCATCGGGGGCTTGGTGATGGCCGGTAACGCGCTCCCGCAGTATCGCCTGCCCGACGTGCCGTTGGTCGGCCGAAGCCTCGTCTACAGCGCGGACAAAAATAAATTGGCGCCCCGTGTAGGCTTGGCTTGGTCCCCACTCGCCTCCGGCCGGCTGATTTTCCGAGCCGGCGGCGGCCTTTTCCTTTCCCGCCCGACGTTCAACTATGCCTCGCTGACCGCAACCGTGCAGCCCACCTACGTCCAGGGAAGAAGAACGGCGCCGCCGTTTGCCGACCCCTTCTTTGATGCGCCTCCTCCGGAGCAATTCCCAACTCTCGTGCCAGGCGTGAATCTGGCAGGCACGTTCTTTGATCGCGGCCTCCACACACCCGTCATCTACCAGTACAACGCGAGCGTGCAGTACGAACTGGTCAAAGACCTCCTGCTGGAGGTCGCCTACGTCGGCACCAGGGGGCTGAACCTGTTTCGGCAGATCGCCATCAACCAGGCGAGCCTTGCCACCCCTCAGAATCCGATCACCAATGAGGTCACCAGAGCAGTGATCACAACCAACACACCCCAGAACGCCCTCTTACGAGCACCATTCCAGGGAGTGGACATTGCCGGTTTCACCCAGAACCAGACCACGGCGCAGTCGACATACCATTCTTTGCAGACGAGCCTGACCGGGCGGTTCTCGAAGGGCTCGCAGTTGCTCGTCTCTTACACGTTCGGCAAGTCTATTGACAACGCGTCGGGATCCGGTGGCGGCGCAGGCACCGGCGGGATCGTCAATCCGAATGCGCCGAGCGACACGAGTGTCATCCTCGGCAACCAGCTCGACAACCGCGCGAACCGCGGCGTCTCCGACTTTGACCGCACCCATCGCCTGGTCTTCAGCTATCTCTGGGATCTTCCCTGGCCGACCTTTGCGACGAGTTCCCGGACGGGCAGTTTGCTGGTCTCCGGCTGGCAGCTGTCGGGGATCGTCACTGCGATGTCGGGGCTGCCGATCGATGTGGTCGATCAGCTCGCGGCTTCATTTTATGGGCTGAACAACGGCTTCGGGCGACCGAATTTCGCACCCGGCGCCGATCGCGCTACGGCGACCAGCAATGTCCCGAACGGATTCTTCTTCAACCCTTACGCCTTCGCCCGCGCCGTCGTGAGAGCTGGCCAGCCGATCCCCAGCTCTGGCGGAGCCGCTTTCGCGGGTGCGCTGGGAACCGACTTCGGCAGTGTGGGGCGCAACATCCTGCGCGGCCCGGGACAGGCCAACGTGGACTTCGGCCTCGCGCGGCTCTTCCGCGTGACGGAGTCCAAGCGCATCGAGTTCCGCGCGGACTTCTTCAATCTGCTCAACCACGTGAACCTCGCTAACCCCATGAGTGACTTCAACGGTACTGCCTCCTCGGGCGGAAACTTTGATCCCAATACCGGCCGGGTTCTCAGCCCGGGAGCATTTGGACGCATCATTTCGACCAGCAGCAACCCGCGCATTATTCAGCTCGCGCTGAAGTTCAGTTTCTAGCCGGCTGCTCCGCTGTTTACAACCTCGTAGGGCCCAAAAACTCGAATGAACGACAGAGTGTTCTCCGTGGAATGGGATCTCTTCTTGTGTAAATCGTCGGCTCTTGTGTGAGGTCCTCCAAAGTCAACGCGTCACTGCGTGGACCTACCCATTCCAAAAAGCCCAAGAACGGCCAAACAAGGCACCACGATCTTGGCAGACGCCGATCGTGACCATCCTGTCGAATTTTGATTTTCTACCCTCAGGCTACCTGACGATAGTAATAGTTCAGCATTCCGCCGAGGCGCTGGTGGACCTGGATCGCTTCCGGTCTATCCGTCTGAAACTCGTCTTCGATGATGAGCCGGTTGCCCAACCCTTGGTGATTCCGCTCGCGATGATAATGTTCAACAAATTCATGGTGGGTGAGCACGTGGCCTTCGAAGCGCCGCTAGGAGCCACCGCCTGGGTGTTGCTGCTGGACATGATTCACCACCGCAGCCAATTGAGCTCGTACATCAGGCCGATGGGCGGTAAGCATCCGGGAATCTACGGGCCGAGCGGGGACAGCGGTTCCTAAGAACAAACGGCGCCCTAAACAATTTCGTTCCTGTGTTGACCGTGTTTTGCGGACGAAACCATCCGCCAAACGTCTCTCCCAAAAGTTTACTTTTTGGGATTGACTTGCATCAAATATCCGCATTAAAGTAAGTGCTTACTTACAATGCGGAAGGAGCGCTCAAGGTATTCGGCCCAAGTCCGGCGCCGCCAGATCATGCAGGCGGCCACAACCCTGTTTGCGCGGCGAGGGTATGAAGGTACCACCACCCGCCGGATTGCTCAGCGCGCCCGCGTGAACGAGGCCATCATTTTTCGACATTTCCCCCGCAAGGAGGATTTGTACTGGGCCATCGTTGAAGACCAATGCCGGGAAAAGGACTCCAAGGGTAAACATCCTCCCTTCCCGGAGACGAATGGCGACGATCGGAAATTCTTTCGGACGATTGCCGAAGAAATCCTGCGGCGCAACACCAGGGAAATGAGGCTGAGCCGGCTTCTGTTGTTTACCGCCCTGGAAAACCATCGGCTGGCCCATCGTTTTTTTCGCACTTACGTGGCGGAATACTTTGACTTGCTCGCGCATCAAATTCGCAGGCGGATTCGCGAGGGCTCTTTCAGGCAGGTCAATCCGCTGCTGGCGGCGCGTGGATTTATTGGCATGGTAACTTATCACTTCTTGATTCAGGAACTCTTCGGCGGCAAGCGCTACACGAGATTTAATCCCCGCACTGTTAGTGAGACTCTCACCGATATCTGGTTGCAGGGGATGGTCGGGGCTAATGGACACAAACCCGGGGAGCGCGATTAAATAAGAATAGGACTGTGAATGAAAACCCTAAGGCGTAGAGAGCATTTGGTATTAGCGGTTCTGGCAGCGGCTGGGATGATTCTGCTGTCGTCTTGTTCAGACAAAAGCTCAGCGGGCAAGGCGGCGCCGTCCGCCCAAGCGGCCATGGCTGCGATGCCTCCAGTGCCTGCGACCATCGGCGTGGCCAGCCTGAAGACCGTGCCCGTGCAAGTGCGCACCATAGGAAACGGCGAAGCCTACTCCACGGTCAATGTGAAATCCCAGGTGGAAGGAAAAGTGGAGAGCGTCCATTTCCAGGAAGGCCAGGACGTCAAGAAAGGGGATTTGCTTTTCTCAATTGATCCCCTTCCCTTCGTGGCCGCCCTCCAGCAGGCTGAGGCCAATCTGGCGCGGGACCAGGCATTGCTGAAAAATGCGAAGGCGCAGGCCGCCCGGTACGAGGAACTCTTCAAGAGCGGAATCGTTTCCAAGGATCAGTACGATCAGTTCAACACCAACGCCGCATCGCTCGAGGCCACGGTGAAGGCCGACATAGCCGCCGTGGATACTGATAAAATCCCGTTGGGGTACTGTTCGATTTATGCCCCCATCGACGGCCGCACGGGCAGCTTGATGGTGCATCCGGGAAACACAGTGAAGTCGGGTGACGCGACCCTGGTGGTCATTAACCAGATCAGCCCGATCTACGTGGACTTTTCCATTCCCGAGCATTACCTCCCGGACATCAAGAAGTATCAAGCGCAAGGCGCCCTCAAAGTGGAGGCGGTCGTGCCCCAATTTGAAAATGAACCCGAAGTAGGCCGGGTCACTTTCCTCAACAACTCGGTGGACAGCACAACCGGCACCATCCTGCTGAAGGGAACTTTTCCCAACGAGCGAAGGAGGCTCTGGCCCGGACAATTTATTACTCTAGTCCTGACCCTGACCTCGATGCAGAATGCCGTGGTGGTTCCTTCCCAAGCTGTGCAAACCGGCCAGCAAGGGCAATTTGTGTTCGTGGTCAAGAGCGACAACTCAGTGGAAATTCGCCCGGTCGTTCCGGGTGCCGTGTCGGGAGGCGATGAAGTGATCGAGAAGGGCATTCAATCCGGCGAACGCGTGGTGACCGACGGCCAGTTGATGCTCTTTCCGGGAGCCCGAGTGTTTGATCGGGCCAGTGCGATGCCAGGAGCAGGGAAATAGAAAGCAGAAGGCAGAAGGCAGAAGGCTGAAGGCTGGAGGATGAAGGATGAGGAATGAGGAAACTTCTTTACCTGGGCACTAAGGCGTTGAGGAGGAAATCCCAACTGGCCAAAAAATTCGCAATCATAGCTCTGCTCTGGGTCATGGGTTTCGGAATTTTGGATTCCGTGAGACTGGGCGCGCCGGCGGCACTCGGATTCGCCTCCTTAGGACTTGGGATGGGGGTGCCCGCGGGTGAAGAAATACCGCCCTACCATTCTTCCGCGCCAACGGACAAGAAACTTCCGCCCACGCTGGATCCTGCCCAATTCCAGGATGGCATCACCCAGAACGCTTACGCGATGGCCGCCAAAGTAAGGAGGGCACTCTACCAGCAGCCCTGCTACTGCCATTGTGATAAGGAAATTGGCCACACCAGTCTGCTCGATTGTTTCACGGGAACTCATGCGGCCGTGTGCAACATCTGCAAGTGGGAAGGAATTTACACGTACAACCAGACCCAGAAGAAAAAGACGGCCGCGCAGATTCGTGAAGGCATTTTGAAAGGCGAGTGGAAGAAAGTCGATCTGACCTTGTACAAGGAATACAAGCCCGAGTCAGGCGGGCACTAAATTTCAGGAACGGTCCATTGATTCGGTCGAAGTCTCCGGACCGAGGCTTAGTCCTATGAATCTCGCAGAACTCTTCATCAAGCGCCCGGTGATGACCACGCTGATTACTGCGGCGATCCTGGTGTTTGGCATCATCGCTTACCGCCAATTGCCGGTGAGTGATTTGCCGAATGTGGATTATCCGACCATTCAGGTGGCCGCCGCGTTGCCCGGAGCCAATCCGGACACCATGGCTTCCGCGGTGGCGACCCCGCTGGAGCGGCAGTTCTCCACCATCGCCGGCCTCGATTCGATGAGTTCGACGAACACCCAGGGCTTCACTTCGATCACCCTTCAGTTCACGTTGAATCGTAGTATTGACGCCGCCGCGCAGGACGTCCAGGCCGCTATCTCGGCCGTGCAGGGCCAACTCCCCACGGACATGCCCAGCCCGCCTATCTACCAGAAAGTGAATCCCGCGGACCAGCCGATCATATATATGTCCATTGGCTCCAAAACCCTTCCGCTCTCCACGGTGGATCACTACGCGGACACGGTGATGGCCCAGCGAATTTCCACCATCAGCGGCGTGGCCCAGGTGCAGGTGTTTGGGGAACAAAAATATGCGGTGCGCGCCCGGATTGATCCCAAAGCTCTGGCGGCGCGCGGCATCGGCATTGACGAAGTGACCACCGCCATCCAGCATGCCAACGTCAACCTGCCCACCGGTCTGCTGACTGGCGCCAACAAAGCGTTCTCCGTGCAGGCCAACGGACAGCTTCTGGACTCGGCCGCCTACCGCCCCTTGATTGTCGCTTATCGCAATGGCTCGCCGGTGCGCCTGGAAGAACTGGGCCAGGTGATTGACAGCGTCCAGAACGACAAGGTGGCAATGTATCAGAACGGCATTCAGGCCGAGGTGATGGCCATTCGAAAGCAGCCGGGAACGAATACCGTGCAAGTGGTGGACAACATCAGAAAGCTTCTGCCTACCTTTCGCTCGCAAATTCCGGCCGGAATTGAAATGCACATCGGCTATGACCGGTCAGAGACAATTCGCGACTCGGTCCAGGACGTGAAGTTCACCCTTCTTCTTACAGTCGCCCTTGTGGTCATGGTGATTTTCCTTTTCCTGCGCAACCTCTCAGCAACCATCATTCCCAGCCTGGCGCTGCCCATGTCCATTATCGGCACGTTCGCCATCATGTACCTCCTGGGCTACACGGTGGACAACCTCTCGCTGATGGCACTGACCCTTTCAGTGGGCTTCGTCGTGGATGACGCCATCGTCATGCTGGAGAACATTGTCCGGCACATGGAAAAAGGCGAGACCGTGATGGAGGCGGCCCTCAATGGCTCGAGGGAAATCAGCTTCACTATTCTCTCCATGACCCTTTCGCTGGCGGCGGTCTTTATCCCCGTTCTCTTCCTCGCCGGGATCCTCGGGCGCCTACTCCACGAATTTGCCGTCACTATTGCCACCGCCGTGCTGGTTTCCGGATTTGTTTCGCTCACCCTCACGCCCATGCTTTGCAGCAGGTTTATCCGCCCGCCTTCATCGCAGAAACACGGCAGTCTCTACAATGCAACGGAGCGGGTCTTCCAAGGCATGTTGAGACTTTATGACTGGAGCCTGAGGGGCGTGCTGCGCCACCGGTTCGTCACCCTGATGGCTTCCTTCATAATTCTTGGAGGCACATTCTACCTTTTCTTCCTTATTCCCAAAGGGTTCCTTTCCAGCGAAGATTCCGGCTTGGTGGTCGGTTTCACGCAGGCGCAGCAAGGCATTTCCGTCGACTCCATGCGGGCGCACCAATTGGAAGTGACTAACTTGGTGGTCCACGACCCCAATGTCGCGGATACATTTTCGCTGGCGGGCGCCGGCTTCGCAGGGTTTGCAGGAAACACCGGGATTTTCTTCTGCCACCTGAAGCCCTCTGCGGAACGTCAACTCGCGCCACTTCCGCCGCCGGAAGGAATTCTCGCGATACCGGGGATGATGGCCCTCTATCGCACGGCCATCAAAATCTGGCCCAGGCACATGAGCACGGACGATGTGATCAACCAGTTGCGCCCCCAGCTCTTCAGCGTCCCGGGCATCATCGCGTTCATGCAGAACCCGCCGCCCATCCAGATTGGCGGGCGGCTCACCAAGAGCCCGTATCAATACAGCTTGCAGGGCGCCGACACGGCGGAACTCTACGCCGCCGCAAACCTCTTGATGCAAAAGATGTCGCAGATTCCCGGCCTGCGTGACGTGAATACCGACCTGCAGATTGCCAACCCCCAGGTGAACGTGCAAATCGATCGCGACAAGGCTTCGGCCCTGGGCGTCACGGCGTTTCAGATTGAAGATGCTTTGGCCTCGGCGTACGGCGACCGGCAGGTTTCCACCATCTACCGCCCGGACAACGAATACAAGGTGATCGTCGAGCTCGAACCGCAATATCAACGGGACCCCAATGTCCTGTCCATGCTCTACATCCGGTCATCGGGAGGACAACTGGTTCCCCTCAACTCCGTTGCCAAGTTCACCCAGAGCCTGGGGCCGCTGGCCGTGAATCATACCGGACAGCTCCCGTCGGTCACGTTGAGCTTCGGGCTGGATCCCGGCGTAGCGTTGGGCGACGCGGTGCAGAAAGTGGAAGCCCTCGCGCACCAGACGCTTCCCGCCACCATCTCGGGCAGCTTCCAGGGCGAGGCGCAGGCTTACCAAGCGTCTCTGGTGGGCCTCGGCGTCTTGCTGGTGCTGACTATCTTCCTGATCTATGCCTTGCTGGGTATTCTGTATGAGAGTTTTATCCACCCTCTTACGATTCTCTCCGGGCTGCCTTCCGCCGGCCTGGGCGCCATCGCCACGTTGATGCTTTTCAAGTCCGAGCTGAACCTCTACGGCTTTGTGGGCATCATGATGCTGATTGGGATTGTGAAGAAGAACGCCATCATGATGATCGATTTCGCCCTGGAAGCGGAGCGCAAAGAGGGCAAGAACACGCGGGACGCGATTTACGAAGGCTGCCTGGTTCGCTTCCGGCCCATCATGATGACCACCATGGCGGCATTGATGGGTACCCTGCCCATTGCCATGGGGCTCAGCGCGAGCGCCGAGACTCGCCGCCCGCTGGGACTCGCTGTGGTGGGCGGGCTGGTGGTGTCGCAACTCATCACCCTCTACATTACCCCGGTTTATTACACTTACCTCGATCAGCTCCAAAATTTCCTGGGACGCATCTTTGGCCGGCGACGCAAGGGGCAGGATTCAACGACTGAAGGGCCGGATTTCGGCCGTGAACGAGAGCTGGCCGGCGCCACCCCGCACCACGCCGAGCAAGTGGATCCTATCCAGTCTTAAGAAAGCAGTTAGCATTCCTCAGATTTCTGAAACAATCTGGAACTTTCACCCCTGTTGTGGTGTCCACAATTTATTGGCCCTTTGAAGGAGAGAATGCTCGTCGGGCACTTTGCGGTGGGGATGGTGGCCAAGCGAATTGAGCGCAAGGTCTCCCTGGGTACACTGGTGCTCGCGGCCATGGCCGCTGATTTCCTCTGGTGCGTTTTCATGATTGCCGGAATCGACCAAGTGTCCTTAAAGCAGGGGAGAGGAGCGGCCAATTACCTGGTGGCATCCAACATTGCCATGAGCCACGGCCTGCTGACCAATTTCTTATGGGGCGGCCTTTTCGCGGGAGCATACTTCCTGAGGAAGCGTTATCCTCGTGGAGCGCTGGTCCTTGGCGCGGTGGCGGTCAGCCACTGGCTGCTCGATTTTGTGGCCCACAAGCCGGACATGGCTTTGGCGCCAGGCCTGTCCGGGGTTTACGGGCTCGGACTTTGGACGTCCATCCCCGCCACCCTGGTGGTCGAAGGCGGCCTTTGGTTGGCAGCCATCATGCTATACGCTCGCGCGACGAAACCCAAGAACCGCGCGGGCCTCTATGCGTTTTGGATTGTGGCCGCCCTTCTCTCTTTAATTTGGTACAACAACATCGCCGGGCCTCCGCCACCCAATATTCGAGCCATCCCATTCTCCAGCTTCATCTTTTTTTCCCTTGTTGTCGCGTGGGCTTATTGGATGAACCGCGCCCGCCCCGCGCGAGTGTGACGGAGCCGGCGATCCTGACAAAGGCACGCGCATTATTTTCAACCAGCTTTTTAGGTGTTTGTAGGCTACAATCCCCCCGTCTGGGAGGGCATCTCAGGCGGGAGCAATCTCATCCAAGCAAGTCAGACCGCAAAAGCCAAGGGTGCAACTCGCTACACTGATAAAGGAGTCTTTTGATGCAAGCCCGACGAATTTTGTATGGCCTCACTCTTGGCGGATTGGCCAGTGTTCTGTGCTGTGTGCATGTGTATGCACAAGACGGCACGCCGGGCGACGTGGAAACCATCCACCTGGTGGTTGAAAAAGGTGCTCCCATGTGGTTGGCGCTCGCCAAGCCTTTGCCCGCCAAACACGCCGGCGAGTCGGTTGACGCGCGCTTGATGGAGCCCATCTACGCGTTCGACAGAATCGTGGTGCCTGCGGGGACCGAGGTACTGGGCCACGTCACTCTGGTGACCCCGGTTTCTCACCATGAAAGAGAGCGCGCCATTTTGGCGGGCGATTTCACCCCCCTACGCAAGGCTCAAATTGAATTTGACACTTTGGTCTTCAAGGACGGCAAGCGTGTCCTGTTGCAAACCAAAGTTTCCGAGGGTCTGCCTGAGGTCGTCCACTTGGAAAGCGCCTCCTCCACGACAACAAAACATCAGAGCCAGGCCTCTCAAGTTAAAGATATGGCCAAGCAGGAAATCAACGCCAAGCGGCAGGAGGCGATGGACGCCATCGAGACTCCGGGCAAATTGAAGCGCCTCGAGGCGCGAGCGCTGGCCATGCTGCCGTACCACTCGCAAACCATGCCCGCCGGAACTCGCTTTGATGCCGAGCTGCTTGCTCCGCTCGATTTCGGCACCATCGAGTGTCCGGTGCGGGATTTGGTGAAGATCGGCTCTCCCGATCCACCCGTGGGGGTAGTGCACGCGCGCCTGATTACTCCGCTCAGTTCTGCCACTGCACACCAGGGCAACCCGGTGGAGGCGGTGATTTCGCAGCCCATGTATACTGCGGACCACCACTTGATTCTCCCGGTGGGCAGCCGCCTGGAAGGCACAGTTTTGCAGGCCACGCCCGCGCGCCGTATGAATCGCACCGGCTCGCTGCGCTTTACATTTCGTCGCGCCGTGCCGCCATCGGGATTGGCTCAAACGGTCGAAGGCAGCCTGACGGGCGTGGCTGCCAATCGCCAGGACCACATCAAGCTCGACGCGGAGGGTGGCGCTCACGCCACCCATCCCAAAAGTGGCTATGTCTTGCCGGTGCTGGACGTCATGCTGGCCTCCTCAACCCTGGATGGCTTGGATCATCATGCCCATCTGGAACACCGGCATTATGACGGCCCGGACCCCGGACGCGCGGCCACCGGCGGCATTGGCTTTGGTTTGATTGGCACCATCGCGGCGCTCAGCTCGCATGTTGCCGCCGCGGGCTTTGGGTTTTATGGCGCGGGATGGGGAGTCTACAATCGCTTCATCGCGCGCGGGACTGAAGTGGTATTCCCCATGGACACTCCGATGGAAATCACCCTGGGTTCACACGGCGGGCCGCCCAAAGATTCCTCCTCCGAGCGCAAATTCACGGCGGCGAATTAAACTCGTCAACTGCCTCTGCACCACCCGACATTCAAATCGCGCGAAACTCTTCCCAGACATTTCTCGTAATATGCGTTAGGCTGGCGGGCTTGGGGAGGATTGTTTGAAGCTCACCATCGAGAGGGTCAGCAAGCAGTACGCGCGAAAGGTTTGGGCGCTGCGAAATTTCAGCCTCGAACTGGGGCCGGGCGTGCTGGGCCTACTCGGTCCCAACGGCGCGGGCAAGACAACTTTGATGAATATTCTCGCCACCATCACGCGCGCCACCGAAGGCAGCGTGACGTGGAACGGCGCCGACCTGCATCGCCATCCTGATGCGGTGCGCGCCGTGCTGGGTTACCTCCCGCAGGACTTCGGCGTTTATCCCAACCTGAACGTGGTGGAGTTCTTGGAATATTTTGCCGCCGTCAAAGGGCTTGACGCTTCGACCACGCGACGCCGCATTGAAGAGTTGTTGATCCTGGTGAATCTCGCCGACGTTCGCAAGCGCCCGCTCGGTGGATTCTCGGGAGGCATGCGGCAGCGCGTGGGCATCGCGCAGGCCCTCCTCAACGACCCGCAACTGCTGATTGTTGACGAGCCCACGGCCGGGCTCGATCCGGAGGAGCGCGTGCGCTTCCGCAACCTTCTCTCCGAGCTTTCCGGGGAGCGGGTGATCATCCTCTCTACGCACATCGTGTCCGACGTAGAGGCCACCGCCACGGACATCGCACTGATTTCTTCGGGCACGCTGGTGGCCCACGCTTCCCCTGAAGATTTGCTGCGTCAGGTGGAAAACAAAGTTTGGGAATGGACCTTGCCTAGCGCGGACTTGAGTGCCGCCAAGCAGAAGTATTTGATCAGCAGCACGGCGCGGCGAAGTGACGGCGTCCACGCGCGCTTGCTCGTCGAGGAGCCGCCCAGCGGCGCGCAGCCGGCGTCTCCGACACTGGAGGACGCCTACCTATATTGCCTTTCCAACCATCGCGCGAATGTGAACGCGGGCGTGGGGGAGGGAAGGACGCCTTGAATCTCGCCCGCACCATCTATCATCTGGCGCGCGCCGATTTCCTGGAACGCGTCCGGCGCTACAACTTCCTCATCACCCTTGGCTTTACGATTTATCTGGGCTACGTGTTTGTCCCACCCGCCCACTCGAAATACGCCACCATGCAAATGGAGGGCCACCGGGGAGTCTACAACTCGGCGTACGTCGGATCCGCGGTCGCGATGCTCTCTGCGGTCTTCCTTTCGCTGGTGGGATTCTATCTGGTGAAGAACGCCCTCGACCGCGACCTGCAAACCCGCGTGGGTCAGATTCTGGCCACCACGCCGCTCACCAAACCCGCTTACACGCTGGGCAAAGCGCTGAGCAATTTCGCCGTGCTCGCCGTGATGGTGGGCGTGATGGCGCTGGCTGCGGGCGTGATGCAACTAGTGCGCGGCGAGGACATGGCGATCCGTCCCTGGCAAATTTTCGCGCCATTTGTTTTGATTTTGCTGCCCGTGATGGCGGTGGTAGGGTCTGTGGCTATTCTTTTTGAAACCATCGGATGGCTGCGCCGCGGGCTGGGCAACGTTGTTTATTTCTTTGTGTGGGTCTTTTCCCTGGGCGTCATGGCGCCCCACGATGACCCCGCATCTTGGGGAAAGTGGAATGACTTGATGGGCATCAACCTCATTTTCCCAAGCCTCTCCGCGGCGTGCGAAAGCGCCTTTCCCGGGTGTGGCACCTCGAAGAGCGTCAGCATGGGGCTTACCTTCAAGGACGAAGGCCAGTTTTGGGACCTCACCACTTTTCGCTGGGATGGTATTCACTGGTCGCCGGAGATAATTCTTGGCCGCTTGGCTTGGGCGGGCTTGGCGGTGGCCATTGGATTGTGTGCCGCGTTTTTCTTTCGCCGATTCGATCCTGCGCTCGAGGGCTTGCGACTTACGCGAAAGCAAAGGCGCGCAAAGGCGCAGGAAAACATTGAGACCGCGGGCGCGTTGACGCAAGCAGCCGCACAGCACATTACTCTCACGCCCTTGGCTCGCCATGCCGGCGGAATGCGATTCCCCCAGCTCGTTCTCGCCGAACTTCGTTTGATGCTCAAAGGACATTTGCGTTGGTGGTACATCGTCGCGGCCGGATTGCTGGTGGCCAGCGCCGTGGTTCCCAGCGCCGAGGCGCGGCAGGTTCTCGCTGGCCTGGCATGGATTTGGCCGGTGCTGGTGTGGTCTCAAATGGGCGCGCGCGAGGCTCGCCATGCCACCGAATTACTGGTCTTTTCCTCTGAGCGGGCGTTGTATAGGCAACTGCCCGCGGTTTGGTCGGCGGGCGTGCTGGTGGCGCTGCTGACCGGTGGAGGCTACGGACTGAGCCTTTTGATCACTGGTAATCCGCGCGGCTTCGCGGGCTGGTTGATTGCTGCCTTGTTCATTCCCTCACTCTCGCTCGCCCTTGGCGTCTGGAGCGGCTCCGGCAAGCTTTTTGAAGTGGTTTTCACCCTTTGGTGGTACATGGGCCCCATGAGTCGCGCCCCTGGAATTAATTTCCTGAGTCCCTCACCCGGCAATCAAGCCCTGATGTTTTATTTGGTGGCGACCGCATCGCTTCTGGTGGCCGCGTTTTTCGGCAGACGCACTAAATTAGGCTATGCCTAACCCGCATCTCTTACCCCAAAAGCAAAAGGCGCGGAAACCAACTCTCCTTCCGCAATAGGACCGATGCTCTCAGGCGGGCATGTAAAGCCAGCAAATATAGATCTTTTCCTGCCCACACTGGACACTGCCTGATCATCGTGGTCAAGGCGACGTGCCCCCTGTAAAGCTATTTGATGTATAATAATCAGTATCGTTTATACACAAGAGGGAGGGTAACTCATGAGCGCTCCCATAAGGCCGACGAACGGCGACGTAGAAATCCTTATTGCCGGGGAGAACCCCACCCAAGCCGAACAACTGAAACACGTGCTCGAAGAGCGCGGACACGCAGTGACGGTGGCTGCAAACGGGAAGCAGGCTCTTGAGGCAGCCCGCACTCGCAAGCCTGCACTCATTGTCAGTGACATTGTGATGCCGGAAATGGATGGTTACGCACTTTGCAAGCGCCTCAAAACGGAAAAGGAACTGAAGGACGTCCCGGTTATTCTCATGACCTCGCTCTCCAGCCCGGAAGACGTGGTCAAGGGTTTGGAGTGCGGCGCGGATATTTTCATCAGGAAGCCGTACAACAAAGCAGCCTTTCTCTCGCGGATCGATTACGCCCTGTCCAATCGGAAGTTGCGCGAGCGTGCGAAAATGGATGTGTCATTGCAGATTCAGCTGGGTGACAAAATCCATCATATTACTTCTGAGCCGCAGCAGATTCTTGATTTGCTGATTTCGACTTACGAAGATGCAATCCGAATTAATGCAGAGCTGGGCGAGAAACAGAAAGAGCTCGAGGGGCTGGCTGCAGGACTGGAAAGAAAGGTGGAAGAGAGAACGGCTGCCCTTCGGGCAGAAATCGCTGAGCGCAAGATGGCGGAAGAGCAACTTCGCCAAAGTGAGGAGCAGTTTCGACTCATTGCGGAGAACATTGGTGATCTTATTGCTGTCCTCGACCTCGACGGCAAGCGATTGTATAACAGCCCTTCCTACAAAGACATACTGGGCGATCCTGCGACGTTGCGCGGGTCAGTCTCGTTCAATGAAATTCATCCCGATGATCGGGAAAGGATCAGGGAGATTTTCCGGGAAACGGTCAGGACGGGACGCGGGCAGAGGGCCGAGTATCGTTTCTTAGTTGGAGACGGGAGCATCCGCTATATCGAGTCCCAAGGGAGCGTCATTCCGGATGAAGGAGGAAAAACTTCGAAGGTTGTCGTTGTCTCTCGCGACGTCACCGAGCGCAATCACCTTGAGGAGCGGCTCCGCCAGGCAGAGAAGATGGAAGCTGTGGGGCAGCTCGCCGGAGGAGTGGCTCACGATTTTAATAACCTTCTGACGATTATCAATGGATACGGCGACATCCTGCTAGAGCGACTACCCTCGGATGACAAGCTGCGCGGCCACGTCATGGAAATCGTCTCGGCTGGAAAGCGGGCCGAAAGCCTTACGCGCCAACTCCTGGCCTTCAGCCGGCGCCAGGCGCTGGTGCCCGTGGTGCTGGATTTAAATGCGGTAGTTAAGAACATGGATAAAATGCTGCGCCGTCTAATCGGGGAAGATATCGACCTGGTGGCGGTGGCCAGTGAGGGCTTGTGGAACGTCAAGGCCGATCCCGGTCAGATGGAACAGGTCATCATGAACCTGGCTGTCAACGCCCGCGATGCGATGCCCCGAGGTGGAAAGCTCACCATCGAGACCGCCAACGTCGATCTGGATGAAAACTATACGCACGCCCACCCGCATTCGGTACCTGGCTCCAACGTTATGCTCGCGGTCAGTGATACGGGTGCGGGAATGGACGCCCAAACTCAGGCCCACATTTTCGAACCCTTTTTTACAACGAAAGGGCCTGCTCAGGGAACTGGATTGGGTCTTTCCACTGTCTTCGGCATTGTCAAGCAGAGCGGAGGTCACATTTGGGTTTACAGCGAGTTGGGTTGTGGCACGACCTTTAAGATTTATCTGCCCCGGGTAGAAGAAGCCCTTAAGCCGGCTGAACCAACGATGTCCCAGACAGATTCGCGCCGGGGTTCGGAAACCGTGCTGGTGGTTGAGGACGAGGAGGCGGTCCGCATACTGGTTTGCAGGGTTCTGGAATCGAACGGCTACCGTGTGCTCGAAGCGGGCCATGGCGCGGAGGCTCTCGTAATTTGTGATGAGCAAAAAGACCCCATCCACATGCTGATGACCGATCTGATCATGCCGGATATGAGTGGGAAGCAATTGGCCGAACGAGTGTCAGCTCAGCGCCCCGAAACGAAAATTTTATTTATGTCAGGCTATACGGATAACGCCATCCTTCACCACGGCGTCCTTGAGTCAGGCACAAACTTTCTTCAGAAGCCCTTTACCCCATCTACCGTAGTGCGCAAGGTGCGCGCTGTGTTGGATGGCGGCCCGAGCGTGTGAGCAGCATCCGCTGAAGATATTTTGCCTGTATCCCGCCAAAATCCCAAGTCGATTCGGGATTCAACTTTGTCAGCCCCTTACCCGGCAATCAAGCCTTGATGTTTTATTTGGTGGCGACCGCATCGCTTCTGGTGGCCGCGTTTCTCGGCAGGCGGGCCAAGCTGGGCTATGCCTGAGGAGCGATTCCGCCGAGCACCGAGAGCGCGCAGAAGAAATTAACGGTTTCAACACAGGCGCCTGGATGTATACTGGCGCCAAGCCCGAAACGTACAATTCAAATTTTGATTTGAATCGCTTGCCGCGGGTTATTTCTGCACCGCGCGGGCAGGTTTGAGACAGACTTCAACGGGTCTGCGTCAGCCAGCGCGCAAATCAAATAGCGGGCAGATGCCTTGATGGGAAGGAGGGTGAAATGAAGCATATTCCACTTTTGCTGATCGGCGTGGCCGCTTTAGGCCTGGCGATTGGGTTCCTCGGATGGTTTGTGGAGGGAGTGTTTCTCGAATTGCTTGGTCGTTACTGGTTTCTTGATTACGCGTTTTATTGGCGCGGCGCAATGGCGATCCTTACCATAGCGATTGTCGTTGTACTGATACAGATCCGCGACAAGTAGCGCCGACCTTGAGGTCGGCATTTTCCTCTTATTCCAATGTGCCGACCTCAAGGTCGGCGCTACGATCATGCCGATTCAACGCTTCCGTTCTTCGCGTTGCGGGCCAGATGATCGGCGGCGCGATAGGCCAGCGCCTGGATGGTGCAGGTGGGTTGGTTGCGGCCGCTGGTGACGAAGCTGCTGCCGTCCACGATGAACAGATTGGGGACGTCGTGCGCCCGGTGAAATTTGTCGACCACTGAAGTCTTGGGATCGTCGCCCATGCGGCACGTCCCCAGCAAATGGACCGATGACGTGGTGTCCTCGATGGGCAGAGGCCATTTCTTGATTGCCCCCGCCGCCTCCATCAACTCCATTGCGCGATCGCGAAAGAAGTACATGTTCTTCACGTCGTCGGGATGGTCTTTAAAAGTCACGCGCAGCGCGGGCAGTCCGTGAGAGTCCTTCACTTCGGGATCCAGCGTGATGTTGTTGCTTGCGACGGGCAGCGAAGTGGTGTGCGCCTGAACAAACATGGTGCGGGTGAAATTTTCGTGCAGCGCTTTCTTGAAATTACCGCCCCAAAGCGGCACGTCGGGAGGCAATCCCCAAAGCGCAAAGCCAATCAGGTAGAGATCGAAGCGCGCGTCCATTCCTCCGCCGCCGTAAAAGCCTCGCCGGGGATCGGAATCATAGAAATCGTGGATCACCCGCGTGTCGTGGATGCTCTTGAACTCGTTCAGCGGGTGCTTGAACACACCGCCGGCATAAGAGCCCAGGTCAAACATCAAATATTTTCCCACCAGGCCGCTCGAATTGGCCAGCCCTTGCGGAAACAAATTGGATTTGGATAGGAGCAGCAGGCGCGGCGTCTCCGCGCCATTCGCGCACAGGACCACCGCCTTGGCGCGCTGAAAATGTTCGCGCCCCTCGGAATCGAAATACATGGCGCCCGTCGCGCGGCCTTGCTTGTCCGTTTCGATTTTTCGTGTGGTGCAATTCGGACGGATCTCGCACCGCCCTGTCTGCTCGGCAATGGGAATCACCGTGGCCATGGTGCTTGACTTCGCGCCCATCTCGCAGCCAAACCATTCACAGTACCCGCAGTGCGCGCAGGCGGCGCGGCCTTGATAGGGTTGGGAAAGGATCGCCATGGGGGCGGGGAAGGCGTGCCACCCGAGTTTGCGCGCGCCACGCTCGGCCAGCACGCCCGAGGATTTCACGGGCATGGGAGGCAGCGGATATGGCTTTGACCGCGGGGGATCAAACGGACTCGACCCGGCGAGCCCTGAGATGCCCAGTTCCCACTCGGCTTTGGTGTAGTAAGGTTCGAGGTCGGCATAGCGAATGGGCCAGTCGGCAAACCCCGTTCCTTCGATCGGCCCATAGCGGCTGCGCTCGACGAAATCGATTTCGTGGAAGCGCCAATAGTTGGCCGTAAAGTGGACTGTCCCGCCGCCCACGCACTGGCCGTAGCCCACCACGGGTTGCGTCACCGCTTTTTCATTCTCTGTCTTGCGAAAAGTGTTGGGCTGGCGCGTGTGGTCATTCATCAGATGCGCCTGCCCGATGTGCGGTGGATTGAAAACATCCCGGAAGTGCAATTCGTCGTGCGTGAAATCCTTTTCGCGCTTGTAAGGCCCCTGCTCCAGGACGACCACCGTGAAGCCGGCGGTGGAAAGCTCCTTGGCCATCACGCCTCCGGCCGCCCCCGCGCCCACAATCACAAAATCAACCTGTGTTTTGTCTTCGAATTTCGCCATTCGTATGTTTCAGGATTTCTTTGTCTACCGTCTACAGTCTACTGTCTACTCTTTTCCGGCTCCTGATCGTAAAACCCAAAAGGCGGCTGGAAAGAATGTTCGTCTGTAAAGCCAATCAGCTTCCAGCCAATCTGGTCGTGATTCCCACCGTACTCGGGGTTGGCAAGAAATCCCATGATGGTATGCAGCCGGACGATGGAGAAGAATTCCGATTTTTCAATTGCCGTCAGCACTTGGATTTGTTGCGTCGCCGACAAATCGGAGAACCTACCCGCATTCGGAAAGAGCTCGCGCGTCCTTATCGCGAGATCTTCCAGCCCTTGGACGTACTGAGCGTGCTTATCGCGGTCAAAGGTTGTAAGGGCTCGGTCGATGAAGTAAATCACGCGAGCCTCGCGGGCTCCGGGTGTGTCGTCGGTGGGAATGATCTGCGCCGCCATGGCTTCAATTTCCGCGGCTTGTTCCGGAGAAAAGAATTCGAATTTTGCCGCTAGTCCCGACTCGGCTGCCTGCTGAGCGTGCTCGTGAGCCGCCAGTATGGCCGGCCAATGCGTGCCGAGCCACACCGAGCTTGCTCCGGTGAGCGATCCGATCAGAAATTGGCGGCGCGTCGCCGCTGGTTTTCCCATGTTTATTTTCCTGAGGATGATTGAAGCCTGCGTTGGGATTAGATACCAACCCAAAGCAAGTTGGCAACGGGAATAAAGCGCTGAGCGTGCAGTTTGTTGTAGCGGCATCTCTGCCCCCCGGAACTCCTGCAGAATTCAAATTCGGCGGTCGGAGACGCCGCTACAAGTCCAGCGACGCTGGCGCAAATCGCGCAGGAATAGTAAAATCGACACCCTCATGAACACAACGGCCACTAATTTAAATGAAACCACCCTTCACTCTTTACCCAAGGTTGTATTGCACGAACATCTGGACGGCGTCTTGCGGCCGGCCACCATCATTGAGCTCGCGAAGGAGTCCAAGTACACCAAACTCCCCACCGAAGACCCACAGGCCCTGGCGAGCTGGTTTTTTCAGGGAGCCAACTTGGGAAGTCTGGCCGAATACCTGAAAGGATTCAATCACACCATTGCGGTGATGCAGACCGAGGCGGCGCTCGAGCGCGTCGCCTACGAGCAGGTGGAGGACCTGAAGAATGACGGCGTGGTTTACTTTGAGACGCGCTTTGCCCCTGTCTTTCACACCAAGAAAGGGCTCACCCACCAGCGCGTGGTTTCTTCGGTGCTCAAAGGCCTGGAGCGCGGCCGCAAGGATTTTGGCATTCCGAGCGGGCTCATCATCTGCGCCATGCGCAACATGAATGTGTCGCTGGAAATGGCGGAGCTTGCCGTGGATTTCCGCGACCGCGGCGTGGTCGGCTTCGACCTGGCGGGTGAAGAGGGCGGCTTCCCTCCCAAGAAACACGTGGATGCTTTCCATTACATTCAGCGCATGAATTTCAACATCACCATCCACGCGGGCGAGGGCTACGGCAAGGAATCGATCTGGCAAGCCATTCAGTATTGCGGCGCGCATCGCATTGGGCACGGCACGCGCCTGATTGAGGACATTGCGGTGGCCGGCGGCAAGGCGGTGAAATTCGGCGACCTCGCCCAGTACGTCCTCGACAAGAGAATCCCGCTGGAGATTTGCCTGAATAGCAACGTTCACACTGGCGCCACGCCCAGCCTGGCCGAGCACCCCTTCAAGGTTCTTTACAGGGAGAAATTTCGCGTCACCCTGAACACCGACAATCGCCTGATGAGCAACACCACCATGACGAAAGAGTTTCAATCCGCCGCGCAGACGTACGGTTTGACAGTTGAGGATTTCGAGAAGGTGACCATCAATGCTATGAAGAGCGCGTTTATCCCCTACCACAAACGCATTCGACTGATCTACGACGTGATCAAACCCGGCTACGCGAATGCGCGCGTGGCCCTCGGCACTCACCCGCCTTTGTCATCCTGAGTCCCGATCGGACCGTGACGAAGGAACTTTTTCATTTCGCTCAGCCGGCTCGCGTTTGTCATTCCGAGTGAAGCGAGGAATCTCGCTCTGAAAAGCCCGCCTCGCACAGACTTCCGCACCTTCTGAGACGATGCGGTTATTTCTCCTCGACAAGCCGTAGAGTCCCGATCTCATCGGGGCTCTGCGCTGCCCGCTCTGTGAAATCTGCGCAATTTGCGGATCGTGGAGTTTACATATGGTAATCTATCTCAAAACGTTACTCTTCGACGTCGGATAGAGGCGCAATGGAAACTGAGCCAAAGAAGACGACATCCAAATTACATCACCCCATGAGTGCGGAGGCGCTGGCGGCTCGCCGCGCCAACCTGGAAAAAGCGCATGCCGCTCCCCGGGAAAAAATCTACCGGCAAACGGAAAAACGCCTGGCGGCCAGCCGGGCCAACATCGCCAAAGCCATTGCGGCGCGCAAAGCTCCTCGCGGCAACGCCGCAACGCGCCTGAACGCGCTTTCCCACGGACTGGCTGTCCGCGACGTGGCCGGAAGCGTGCGCCGCATGGGCGAAGACCCGCAGGAGTTTCGCGAGCACCACGCGCTCATCGCCCGCATCTTCGCGCCGCAGGACGACGTGGAGCGCGCCTGGGTGCAGCGTATCGCCGACCTCAATTGGAAGCGTCTGCGCTATTTTCGCGCCATGCCGGTGTGGGAATTGGATGCGCTCAAAAAAGGTTTTCGCACCATCCCCCGCGAGGAGCCCATCAGCGCCAAGGAAACCGAAAGCCGCGCCTACTATCTTTCCCGCATGCTCACGCGTTATCTCAAGCACATCGACCCCATCACCCGCTTCCAGTCGCGCGTCGACCGCGAGATCCGCAAGCTCCTCCTGAAACGCTCGGAGGGAAGGATCAAGTATCGCGTGTTCTATGTCACCCGTGACACCAAAGGCCTGATGGACGATTCGCTCGACAAGTATTTGGATAAAATGCTGGACCACGTGCTGAAGCCGCGGCGCCGGCGGGCGAAGCCTAAGGACCAGCTATCCACAGATTTCACAGATTGACACAGAACTGAAGAACAGGGACTTGGTGCCAGGGACATGGTGTTAGGGGCTGGGTGCCACGTGTTTGGGAAGGTCGGACATTGGAAGACGGAAAGGCGAAAATCGAAAAATTGACAATTGCAAGGGGATGGCGATATAAAATCGCCGCTACAAAATCGTAAGGGCATGCATCGGGAGGTTGAATTATGTATTCACGAAAACTTGTGGGCTTTTTGATCTGGATCATGGCATCGTTTCCATTTGCTGTTGGTGCGAGTTCAGCGGCCGACGACGCTTTTCTGGGTCGATGGGACATCACGGCTACGGGTTCCGCGTCAAGCCGACCCAGAATCTGCTGGCTGGAGTTGAGGCGTGACGGTGCGACTCTCGCAGGGCGGTTCAATTCTGGCGGAGGGGCGGTGTTCGACTTGCCGCAGGTAAGCATTAAAAATGGCGAGCTGACATTCCAATACCCGCGGGACGATTCTCAGGATCAAACCCAGCAAATCTGGCGAGCGACCATGAAGGACGCGCGCTTGCACGGAACGGCAGTAGCGGACGGAAAATCGCTGACCTGGAGCGGTGTCCGCGGGCCGGTGTGGCCGTCCACTCCGCCACAGAGAAAGCCTGGCAAACCCATCGATTTGTTTAATGGCAAGGATGTGTCAGGCTGGCTTGGCCAGGTTCCGGGGCGCCCGCTAGGCTGGTCCGCGAAAGAGGGCATCCTGGTGAATACAGGTGCGGATGCAAACAACATCTATACCAAGCAAAAATTCAACGACTTCCAGTTGGAAGTTGAATTCAATGTCGACCCGCAGAGCAATAGCGGGGTCTATCTGCGTGGGCGATATGAGATCCAAATCATCGATGGCTATGGCCGGCCGCTGGATATCCACAGCCAGGGAGCTCTTTACGGGTTCATCGTCCCGAGCGTCAACGCCGACAAGCCCGCGGGTGAATGGCAGAGCTATAAAATTACCCTGGTTGCCAACCGCGTGACGGTGGTGCTGAACGGCGCCACGATTATCGACTACGGTGAAGTGCCCGGAATTACCGGCGGGGCATTGGACGCCGATGAGAAGGGGCCCGGCCCGATTATGCTCCAAGGGGATCACGGCAGAGTGCAGTTCCGCAAAGTGCGCCTGACGCCGCTAAACTGAGAAGACAGGAGCGGAAACAAGGAGTCAGGAGCCAGAAGTCAGGAGTCAGTAACTGAAAACTGAGAACCGAAAACTGAGGCACTCTGGCGGGTGGTAGGTGGGAGTGGATGGCGGGCGCTGAATACTGACAACTGAATACTGAACCGCTGTGGCAGCCTGCGTAGCCCGATCCGTTCCGGCTTGCCCGAAGGGCAACACGGTGGGTAGCCGCAGGTGAAACCTACGGATCGCGAACGCCCTCGTTTGTCATCCTGAGTCCCGATAAGGTCGGGACTTTACGCTGCCCGCTGATTTCCGCTCACGTAATCAGCATTTTTAGCCAAAGAATGGGTACAATCAAACGGGGTGAATCTCGTGCCGCGTATCAAGAAAGAATTTATTGTCACGCTCGTCTCACACATCAATAAGAAAGACTGGTGGCACGTTCCGCCGCAGGACTCCAAGGCATACCAAAAACGCGGAAAATTCCTTGCTTCGAGTTTTAGAGAGGCGGAACTGTACGGGAGGCCGCTTGATGCGCCCCAGCGGGTGAGGATCACAAATCCAATTGTTGGTGATGAGCAAAGCGTGTGCATCGCTCTTTTCGGTACCTGCATTCTCGTACCGGAACCGGAGGAGCCAAACTTCCTCAAAGAGAGATTGGTGCTTGATGCACGAATGAAAAGGGCTGCCCTCTGCCAAGGATACGATTCAATTGTTATCCTACATCCTACGGGTTTTGCCCCCTTTAAAAAGGCCGGGAAGATTCCTCGGAGTATCGAGTTAAACGTGCTCAATCCTTGAAATCGGATGCCACTATATTCTGACCCTTTGTATAACACAAGACTTCCGTAGGCAACTTTATGAGGATCGCAAAATATAGTGACAAACACTTTTGCAGCGGCGGTCTGCGACCGCCGTGTTTTCGGCGCTCATAGAGCGCCGCTACAACAAATGAGCGTCACTATAAATTGAAATCCAAAGTAGATTGGGCAGGTCATGTCGACTCGCAGAGGGGCGGTGTTTTATTGCTCTACCTCAATGCCTCAAGCGGTAGATCACTAAACCTCGGGAATATTCCAGCAAAGGGTTTTTGATTCGGGTTTCCGCGCAAAAGTGCAGGGACGTTGTCGGGAGCATTGCTATAGAGCACTACCATCGTGGCGAGTTCCCCATAGCCCAGTCCAGCGCCCGGCCTGATCCGTTCGCAAACAAGGCGCAATCGTTCCTTAGCTAGTTTATCAAAGATTGCAGAGTTGTCATGTAATGGACGTTCTGCTTTGGCGTGTAAGTGCCCAGCAAAGGGTTGAATCCCAACCTCCCCCATTTTATAGAGGCCCTCCTCACAGATACTCGGAACCAATAGAAATTCGGAAAATGTGCCGACAACGTACTTTGCGGCAAAATCCCGCGCCTCGCAGAATTGATCTCCGGTGCCGACGAAGTTATCGAGGTAAATCAATGCGCCTTCTCCGACCTGGTTAGTTGTTCTGCTGATGCCCAAGGTGTCGCGCGAATCCAAAAGGTGACACCCGAGGCGCTCAAGCCCCGCCGCATCTCGAAGCATGTTAAGCATAACGGGGCTGCTGCTTCCGGCGTCATCTATCTGAACGTAAATTAGCTTGTGGTTCGGAAGACCCGCAGCTGAAAGCCAATTCATAAGGGCGCGATTTTGATCGACCAAAATTTGCCGAATGTCCCGTTCGGATAAGAAAATCACGCATTCAAGAAGAGCGCGGGCGTATTTCCGGTCGCGTTTCTCGAATTGATTAAACCAACGATTAACGCCTAGGAAGGTAACTCGTTGCGGTCGGTAATCGCGAAATCGCCTAACGGCCTTAATGCTGTGTAAAAGCTGTAGCATGGCTTAGTCGTGGGGAGTCTCAGGGTCATCACTTCCTCTAAGGGCCTGTTCTAAGCTCTTGCAGTATTCGCGGACCTGTCGAAGTGCATCGCGTAAGATCCTCCGCTCCCCTTCGTCAGCGGTATATCTCAGCTTAAGCTTTCTCAGTTGCTGCATGAACTCTTCGCACGCTGCTACAGCCGTTTGCACTCGTTTCTTTTCAACGACGAATTCATCGAAAGCTGCACGCGTCTCCAGTGCAGGATTCAGGAAGAACTCCTCAACGCGACGCAGGACTGCGGCGCGTATGTCGGGCTCCCCCTCAGAGAGTTCATAACTTTCCATGATTCGGCGAAAATGGATAACGCTCTTAATCTTACGTGCTCGATAT
This sequence comes from Terriglobia bacterium, assembly GCA_041481635.1. Classification (GTDB taxonomy): domain Bacteria; phylum Acidobacteriota; class Terriglobia; order UBA7540; family UBA7540; genus DASYXZ01. The sequence goes on from JBGPCF010000031.1 coordinate 30,047, forward strand.
TTCTCCACCAGCTTGTCAGTGGCTCGATCACGGCCGAGTTGCTTCAGGGATGGTACGTCACTAGTCGCGACATCGAGCACTGGGGAAGCTTCAATCCAAAAATTGGACGGTACGCGGATGGCGGGGTCCGGGTCCAGCGACATTTTCTGGAAGCGCTCGGGAAAGGTGAGTAACGTCTTGCAACGCTCAATTTGAGGCTCGCTAAGGCCAGTCAACTTGCTGAGCGCCTTGTTGTCGCGCTCTTCAAGTTCCTGCATCACTATCTTTAGGCTAAGGGCTGTAGGCATCAGCTCCCAAGACTCACGAAGTTCGTGGATCGAAAACATGTAAAGGAGCCCGGCGATCTTCGTCGGTGGTTCAACGACGTTGGCGGGCAGATTGAGGGGTTTTCCTCCCGGACCGAGGCGCCCCTCTTTATTTAGGTCAACGACGCACCGGTATCGCCTCTCGCCGTCAAGTATTGAAAACTTGGCTTGGCCTTTTGCCTGGTAGACGGTGATTGGCACTAGGACGCCGTGCTCACCGATGTTCTTTTTAAGTTCCTGAAGCTGAACGGGGTCAAAGAGTAGGCGTGGATTGTTGGCGCTCGGTTTGATTTCCTCCGGGGTGAGATGTCGTAAAGTACCAGTGGGAACCACAGGTGAAATGCCGGGTTGAGTGGGTTTTAGGCTGGGCATGTTTGGCCTTCACACATTGGAAATCAGAATTTCTTTGGAAAGGGATCGGTTTGCTGCGAAACCAGCAATATGTCTTCTTACCGTGACCGTTTGGTAGTCGAACCCCTTGCGAAGAATGTCCGCTTCTTCGGACTCGGCGTAGCTGACGACGAACGCAATACGCGCCGCGGCCAATTTTTCCATCCAAGACCGAAGTCGCGCTGTGTCCTTGTGCGTGAATGCGTTTGGGCCGTACTCCCGAAAGACCCGCCGCGCCCTGACAGCGAAAGGCGGGTCCATATAGACGAGGTCGCCCTTTTCTGCTTGCGACAGAACGGTTTGAAAATCTGCGTTGATCAGACGAGCATGACTGATCGCGCGGGAGCATTGTTTAAGATGATCGGCAGATGGAAGCGCTCCGCATCGTTCGCCGCTATAAGGAACATTGAATTTCCCTAGAAGGTTGGTCCGGTAGATGCCGTTGAAGCAGAAGCGATTAAGATATATGAATCGCGCGGCACGAGCCGAGGAATCTAGGTCGCTCGGACAGACGGCACGAAGGGTATAGTATTGCTGTTGGCTTTCGCGAAGCTTGGCGAGTTCACGGACGACCCCATCCACTCGATATTTGATGTCCAGAAATGTGGCGATCAGCTCGGCATTGAGGTCGCCGAGGATGGCGCGCGCAGGCCGCAATGAAAAGAACAAACAAGCCGACCCTGCGAAGGGCTCAAGATACCGCCTGTGCTTTTTGTTCCAATATGTCCGCAAGATTGGGAGGAGACGACGTTTGCTGCCCGCCCATCTCAAGAAGGACGTGCAACCATGGCCCTGGGCCATATTGTAGTCTGACAGCATTTGGTGCGAGTCTATCACACGGCGGAGCTCCTGAAAAGCGGGCTGTCGAAAAGTCGTAGGCGTCCGATGTCACCAGGAAGCCACTCTTGCTTTAGGGCCGGCCTTCAGGCCGGCATATATGTAGGCATGCACCAATGCCGACCTCCCGATGAGACCGGGGCAGGTGCCGGTAAGTGCCATTAGAGGCGCGCCTACTGGCCAACGGATTTCGGATTGGAAAATGGGAAAGGCGGAAACTTGAAATTCGAAAGTGGAAGATCGAAATTGGAAGTTCGAAAACTTGTCCTCTGGATTCCCGCTCCGTGAGCCGGAGTCCAGGCGACTTTCGCGGGAATGACCAGGGGATCGGCAATCGAAAATCAAGGGGTAGGTGGCTCAGGGCAGGAGACGGTAAACAGAAGACAGAAGACAGGGGCTAGAAACCGCGCAGACCACGCCTGCTCCGGCGCACCCTACTAGGCCAAAGCTTGTTCCAGTTCAGAGAGAAACCCGGCGGCGGAGGTGGGGCGGCGTGAAGACTCAAGGGCCAGCGCGCGCGCGAAAAATTCCTGCCAGCTTTGAGGCGCTTCCGGCACAAAGTCCGAAACCGGAGTGATTTTTCCGTTGAGAATTGCGCCGTGATATTCCGCGGCCGTACTCCCCCGAAACGGATACGCGCCGGTCAACATCTCGTAGGCAACAACCGTGAGCGCCCAAAGGTCCCAGGCCATATCGACCGCGCCGCCACGCAACTGTTCGGGAGACATGTAACGCATCGTACCGATCAACGCCCCGGGTCCGGTGTCGGCGGTCTGTTGCGAGCTGGTGGGCAGAAATTTTGCGATTCCGAAGTCCAGCACCTTCGCGGTCTCGCGCACTTCGGTTCGAGCCAGAAAGATATTTTCCGGTTTCAGGTCGCGATGGACCAATTGCCGCTGGTGGGCGGCTTCAACCGCGGCGCATACGTCGCGCAAAATGGCGATGGTGCGCGGCGCACCCAGCCTCCCGGCACGCTGCAATTCATTACGCAAAGCCGTGCCCTCCAAAAGCTCCATCACCAGAAACGCGCGCGTGTCCGCAGCCACGCCGAAATCGTAGATGGTGACGACGTTGGGATGGGCGAAGCTCGCTGCGGCGCGGGCCTCGCGCTGGAAGCGCCCCGCGGCTTCGATGTTCCCTGTCAATTCATCGCGGATCACTTTCACCGCCACGCGGCGCTCGAGTGCGGTATCCACGGCTTCATAGACTGTACCCATGCCGCCCCGGCCCCGCCGGCGCTCCAGGCGATATCGGCCCGCCAGCAGTCGCGGCAGGTGAACCGCGACGAGACTCGCGCCCTCATGCGAACATTTTCCGGCACCCGTGTCGTAACAGGAGCCACACTGCGGACATTCTTCAAACGCTGAAGTCTCGCGCGCCGGAATGGGTTTCTCCGACAAAAGGGGTTTATCGAGCAACAGCGCCAGGCTGGAGGCGATGGCCGTCAGCAAATCCTGATCCTCGGCCGTGTACGGTTCCTCAGATCGTTTGACTCCCAGCGCCAGCAACGCCTCATTCTGGTCCGGCGCCACGGCAATCGGCACCAGCAAATCAAAATGCGCCCGCCGCAGGAAATCGGTTTCCTCATGCGGCAGTTGTTGCTGAAGCCACGCCGTTTCACCGAGCATCACCTCCAGGGGTTTTCCCAGGACACGCAGCAAAGCCACGAGTTTGCTTTCCGCACGCAGCGCAGGCGGAGCCTGGCCGGAAGGGGCTGAGGCCACAACGCGAAAGTCGGCGTCCGGGGATGAGCGCATCATGATGGCGGCGAATTCGGGATGCAGCGCCGCCTCAATGCGTCCCACTACGCCCGGAGCGGCGGCCACAAAGCCCCGGGCGTGCCGGGCCTCTTCCGCCACCTCGCGCAGGAGCCGCCGGGCGTCGTAGTGCTCGCGAAAAAAACGCCGGTCGAGAGCTTCCATCCAGCGGTGCTGCTGGCTGTGAGCGAGCAACGCCAACCCTCCCAGTGTTGCGTAGACCCATCCGCGCGCGGCTAACACGTTGATCAGCGGCTGGTCGCTGTGCAGGAGCAGATCCGCTACCAGGATAATTCCCAGCACCGGCACCATAGAGATCACCACACCGCGCGCCAAGGCGTACTGCAAGCCCTGGCGGATCATCACGCCGAGATCAAACAACCGGTGCCGCAAGATCGCGTAAGCAAACGCGGCCGGACAAGCCACACCCAGTGGCAGGAAAAAGTAAACCGGGGTAAATCCGAATGACATCACAAATCCCCGCGTCTGGGTGAACCAAAGAATACCGATGGCAGAAATCAAGGACAGGACGATCCCCGCCACCAGAACGCGCAAGCGGCGCCTTTCGTTCCGGTCCTCGAGCCGGCGGTAGTTCACCACCAAAATGGCGATGCCCGCTGCAAGATAAATCACCACGCGCCAGGATGAGACCCGGAACAGCCATCCGGGCGCCGCGGTGGCGTACCCGGGGCGGTAAATCACCAAATAAATGCCGTAAACCCGCCAGGGCAGCGTGACAAGTACGGGCGCCCAAATCAGTACCCACGGCCAGCGGGATCGAAACAGCCGTCGCGGAAAGATGACGACAAAGGTCAGGAAAATCCCTTCGAGCACAAACCGGCAGAACATGGGAATCCAAAGGAGGATCTGCGCGACCGCGGGCAGGTGGCGCCACATCGCCGCCCAGCCATTTGGAATTCCAAAAGCGATCGATGCCGTCAGGATGAACCAGGCCCCAATCCGCGCCAGGGAATCATAGGGGCGGCGGAAAGCGATGATCAGGCCGAGCATGATGTAGCACAGGCCAAAGCCAATGTTGTAGTAAATGATGCTGAAATACTGCGGCCGAGTGCGGTCCATTTTCAGAGGGATCAGTTCCAGGATAAGTTGCCGGCCGGCCCGCGCGATTTCCCAACGCTGGGCCCTGCCTACTTCCATGGTCGCCTTGACCGCTTGCCAGTCTTGAGCGTTGCGCACCGCCTGGCCGTCAACCGCCAATACGACGTCCCCTGCCCGAAGACCAGCTTGGTCCGCCTGGCTGCCCGGGCTCACGGCTCGGATTTCTGTCGCGCCGCCGACGAAGCGTGCGTCGAAGCCCTCGGGGTCGGCGGGCCCGTAGATCAAGAGGTAGGGAATGAACGCGAAGAGGCCAAGAAATGAAGCCGCAACCACGTACATCCACCATGGTGCGCCTCGGCGGGGCATGAGCATTTCTCCGTTCTTGGGAAGAAGCTCTTGCGATTATAGCAGGCTCATCGAAAGACAGGTTGGAAACGAGAACTGAGATTTAGTTTCTGAGGACGGGCGTGTTCAGGGGGACAAGTTCCCGAGGGACGTCCCCACCAGCGCGGTAGCCTCGGCTGACGCACTTCCAACTGTGGGCTTTTGTGGCTTTGAAAAGTTCTAATTTAGGAATAGCCGCAGACCGCAAAGACGGCGGTTTGCGCTACGCTTGCTTTCTAGCAAAAAGCCCCAAGCCAAGAAACGAAGTGGAAGAGCCGCAACACCGTAGGGCGGGTGTTGCGCTACATTTTCATTTGGTCGTCCCCGCGCGGCCCTCTGGCGATATAAAACCGCATCTATTAAGGCGGCAGGCGCGCCCAATATTGAACCCGTAGGGCCTGGGCTTGCCCCGGCCAATGCCTGAAGAGATCAAAAAGGGCATAGGCAAACCGGGGCCAATACCGAGAGAATCAAAGTAGGGTGGGCAAGCATCGAACCAGGGAAAGAGGCCGGGGAAAGCCCCGGCCCTACGAAATGCGGCAGGCCGGCAGTATTGCAGGGATGCACCGATGCCGACCTAAAGGTCGCACGCCAGCACCGATGCCGACCTAAAGGTCGGCTCTACGAGGGCCCAAAGCGCGAATTCCGCTTCTTTTTTCCGTGCATGCTCCTTCCATTCGTCATACTATCCATTGTGAACCTGAGCCGGGTAAACCGGGCATCTCTCCCGACCATCTAATAGACTATGAGGCTCGAGCGGATTTCTGAGCAATGGGCGCGGGTGTTGGCCGCGATGTTTTCGGCCACGACTTTTCTATTGGCTGTGGCGCTGGGGACCACCTGGGTGTTCATGTATCAACTCCTGAAGGCGAACCTTGCGCCGCCTCCTTCCGTCGCGCAACTCAATTCCCCCATATCGCCTTTGCAGGTGCGGTATCAACTGGACGTGCCGGGCCGGGGAGAAATCTTTCCCGCGCTGGCCTCCGGCAATGCCCTCGACTACTGGCCGGTGGCCATGCTGACCATCTCCAATCTGTCGGACCATCAACTGCTCGAGACCGTGACCGCGGAAATCCCGGATGTAAGCTGGCGCTTTACCAAGACGGTGATCCTGGGGCCGCGTGAGACGCGCGCGCTTCGCATTGACCCGGAACTGATGCCGCATGCCTTTGTGAATACCGAAATACGGCAGGCAAATCTGGAAGTCCACGCCAGCAGTTCGGGCCGGCAATCGGAATTCTCGGACACGCGCCCGGTTTACCTGCACCCGGTGGCGGACATTTATTGGGGCAAGAAGTTTGCCAACTCGCAGTACATCGCGCGATGGGTGACGCCGCATGACCCGTCGGTGATTCAGTTGGTCTCCTCAGCCAGGAAGTACGTCCCGCGCGGCCGGTTGGCCGGATATCATTTGCCCGCGGGCAATTTCCAAACGCAGGTTGCCGCCCAGGTTCGGAGCGAGGCGCAGGCGGTTTTTGCAGCCCTGGCCTACATGGGCATCAGCTACGTGGACAGCATCTATACTTTTGGGAATTTCACTTCCGTGTCGGAGCGCGTCCGCCTGCCGTGGGAAACCCTGCGCATGCAAAACGCCAATTGCATTGATATTTCTGTGGCCTACGCTTCCGCCATGGAGAATTTGGGGATGCATCCCGTGATAGTGATTGTCCCGGGCCATGCCTTCACAGGCGTGCGATTGGCCCCCGGTTCCCGGGAGATCCTATACGTCGATCTGACCGTCCTGCCCGATGGAACCTTCCAACAAGCTGTTTCCCGCGCCCAGTATTGGCTGAAGAAAACACCTCCCGCCCGCGTGTTGATGATAGACGTTGCAGCGGCGCGTGCGCTGGGCATCTATCCCATCCCGGCAGCCTTTAGCCAGCGATCCTAGCAAACGGTTTAGCCTGATGTCGAACCCATAGCTTCGGGCGACGCTGTAGGATTTGTCCGTGGGGGAGGCGCGAACCTCTCAAGAAATCCTTAGCCGAGCGGCCAAGGGTAATTCCCTTCCGTGGTCTGCCGACGGCTCATGTTGTCTATCTACATGAGCGGCAAGCATCCTCAGAATAACGAATACGAGCTATCACGGAATCCGGCTGGCGGGCCAATCGGCGGCGCGGGTCCAGAGGACGGGAGAGGCAAGCCAGGAGGCGCTGCTTGCAGGGAGAGCCTGAGACGTCTGCCTGAGGGTGATTGGGCTCGGGATCTTGGGTGAAGCCATAGTAGGGTTGGAAGACTGGAGACCCTTGCGTTGAGGGTTGAGCTTTCCATCGGGCGGAGGAGGGAGCGGCGAAAGGTTGGTGACTGGGGGCGTCCGGAGAGTGGTTCGCCGGACAAGTGCCCCCACCGACTTTTTGCCTACTCGCGCTCCTGCGACTTGGGTGGAGTTCACCGCGAGGGCCGACACCAGAGCGACCGTCGAACTGGCGCGCTCCAGGGGCAGCTCAACAATCGACGTGGCCGGACCGCGAGCCTCAACTGAGTCCGAGTGAAGTTCAGCGTCTCGCTCGAACTGTAAGACGGGCGCGGAGCTGGTCTTCTTTGCGGGCAACTCCACAATCTCAACTTCCTCGGGACTGATCTTGACCACTCGAAATCTGCCGTCGAGTGTGTCGCCCTCAGCAACCAGACACACTCCTCCCTCCCCGTCGCTGACGACAGCAAAAACGCGCCCATCCTGCCATTCCAAGTAGCCGAGCGGCTTGAGGAAGGTTAAATTTCCCGAATCGCCCGCGCCCGTATTGAGCCCCAACGAGGCCGCGATGGGAGAGCCGCGTCCGTAATGCCATTCCTCATAGCCAAAGGATCGCAACACTTCGGCGTCTGAATCGGGAGGGCCAGTCGGTGGCGCCGCAGGTTCGAAGGGTGCGGCTACGGGTGAGGCCCGGCCACCTAGCGAGTTGGCGTAACCCAACGACCCAAGGATGGCTGCTTCTCGGTCCGACGATCCCTTGCCTTCGGTCACTAGTCCCAGCGTCGCCTCAACCATGGCGAGGTCGGGCGGAGGCTTTTCGGGAATAACCCGCTCGTCCGCTACTGTCACCTCAGCCTCCGGAGTAGGTTGGCGCGGAAAGCCGGTCGGTAGAGCCGATCCGTAGTTTGACGATTCCTTGGCCTGCAAAGAATCCCCAGACGAAGCTGAGGTGTCGCGGGCCGTTTGTGGACTCCCTGGCGATGGCTGGACCGCGGCTATGCGAGCGCCCGGTCCGCCTATCGGGTCCAAGGGTTGCTCGGACCGACTTAGTACCGCCTCAGACGCTCCGATCGGCTTAGCCGAATTAATGCCGGCCAAAAAGGTAGGCGAAGGCGGCTCAGAGAATTGGGACAACTTGACCCCATTGCCGTCTTCGAGGATGGCCTCCAGTTTCCCGTCTGCCCGTTCCACAAACCCCAGAGTGGTTGAGGTTTCCAACGGCCGATTCGTCCCCCCGGCCATACCCGAAGCACTAGCCATTCCCGTCCCTGGAGGGGGCTTGTGGGGTGAGAGATCAGCCTGTAAGGTGGGGAGGGCTTGGCCGTTTGCACCTTTCTTGAGATCGATCAGCCCAGACAACTTTGCCATTACTGCCTTTGCATTCTCGCCCTTGGGGACGGCATGGGACTCCAGGCTATTCGTCGCCTGGACGAGGCGAACGGATTCGCCTTCAGACAAAATGTCGATGCTGGTACCGTCAGCCTTCTCCACATACCCGAGTGGCTTGGTCGAATCATAAATAGGTCTCGCAAGCGCCAGTTGCCGGTCTTTTGCCAGGCGGTCTGAGCTCGTTGGTTCGACTGCGTGCACGCTGCGGCCATTGTCAAGGGCTCGCACTGGTTTCCCGCTAACCGAGGCTACCTGACTTTGCCGCCGATCGAGCGTGCGGGTGGTGGCGGCAGGAGAATAGGCCCAAGCCTCCGAACTCGTCCCATTCAAGAGGTTGGACGAGGAAACCACTGATGAGTCTGGAAGAGAAAGTGTCGGGCGCGCCGAGGCCGCGACGACCTCCACGCCCTCGGGAGCGATCTCCGCCACTGTATATTTTTTCTGGAAGGTATCGCCAACATGAATTACTTGGACGCCGTCGCCTTCACTGACGATGGCTTCCACTGCGCCGCCCGCTTTCTGGACATACCCAAGCGGCTTCAGAATTTTGCGTTCGGGTTCTAAGGTTGTGCTTGCCAATGCGCCGGACGTCGCCGGAACGGTTGGGATCCCTGCGTCCGATTTTTCCAAGAGGGCTAATTCTGTCGAGTCCGCATTTGATCCACGCAGGGATGATCCCTTCGATTGGGAAGATTTGACGCGCGCGATTTTTTTCACATGCCGGAAGGTGGCTGGAGCATCGGGAGCCCGTGGAGGCGGCGGAAGTTCAGCCGAAACTCGAGGGGGAGAATCGAGGATCCCACCGATGTTAAAGTGCACGGCGAGGTAAGCCCCGCCAGCCAGGCAGGCGCCCACCAGAAATCCAACAATCCAAACGTCGAGCCGCGGCCCGTACTTCATCCTGTCACTCAGAGTTGGCAAAGTCCGGCGTTCCCAAACCAGCGCGCCGGTGCAGCTTTGCTCTTAACTGCGGCGTGGAAACTCCTGCGTCTTTAGATTTAATCGGCGGTGCAGTGCGGCCCGCCGGCAATGGAATGGCAATTATACAAGCAATGCCGCTCCAATTCAGGATTGTTTGATTCTTTTGTTTTTACTTCAGGTTGTCCGGGCGCGGCCCGGGGGAGGAAGGCTCGCCGCGCGATGGCCAACTCTTCCAGCTTCCACAATCCACCCACTTGCAGATTTGCGGGCCGCGATCAATGCGCGGAGGAGTTGAGCAATTCCGCCAGGTACTGCTGCCACACAGCGGCGTAAGTATGCGTGCCGTGGCCGTGAGTCTGATCGCTGATGGGAATCAGGACGAAGCGGCCGTTCTCTACTTTCTTGATTTCACGCTCGGCGATGTTCAGTTCCGGCGGGTTGATGAAGTCGTCCGCGGAGTTGATGTACATCACCTGCGCTTTGATCTTTTCAAGTTGCGGGGAAGGGTCGTAGTTTCGGGAAGCGTTCACTTGGTAAAGCAAATCGTTCGCGTCGAGCGACGGCAGGCGCGCGGCGAAGTAGTCGTCGAGATATTTGTCCGCGTCATCGCGCGTGGGCAAAATCTTCTGCATTTGCCAAGGCGCGCTGCCCGCGATCAGGAGCATGTTCAGGGCGGTGCGCAGTCCGCCGGACGGCTCCGCTGTATACTCGCCGCCTCTCCATTCTGGATCTTTGCGGATGGCGTCCATCACCATCTTTCGCCACAAGCGATTTCGCCCGGCAATCTGCACGGGCAGGCACGCGAGCGGCATCAGCGCGTTCATAAAATCGGGATAAGTTTCACCCCACACCCAGGAGTGCATGCAGCCCATCGAAGTGCCCATCACCAGTCTCAGATGATTCACGCCCAGGCCCTCGGTCACCAGGCGGTAGTGCGCTGCCACCATGTCGTCGTAATCATATTCGGGAAAGCGCGCGTGCAGCCCGTCGCTGGGCTTGGTGGAGCCGCCGTGTCCGATGCCGTCTGGAAGAATAATGAAGTAGCGTTCGGTGTCGAGTAATTGGCCGGGACCCAACAGCACGTCCGCGAATTGCGGTTGGAGGAATTGCCGCCCGGTACCGCCCGTCCCGTGCAGGATAAGCACGCCATTGTTCACCCGTCCCTGGGCGTCGCGAGCTGGTTGGCCGAGCGTTCTGTAATGCAGCCGCAACTCGGGCACGACTTCTCCCGACTTGAAATGAAAATCGTGAACCACAAAATCGCCTTCGTGGGGCGCCGGTTGCTGAGCCGGCAAGGGAATCGCGACGAGCGTCAGCAAAGCGCTCAGACAGATTTGTGCGTATTTGAAAAATCGGCGCATCAGGACCTCCCGGTAACTCGCAAACTCTAGCATATCGCTTTGGTTGGGGAGAGGGTTAGTTTGGTGTAGCGCCGACCTTCAGGTCGGGGTGCCAAAGAAATTGAAGATGCCGATCTAAAGATCGGCGCTACATGAGGCTAAACTAAACCACTACTTTTGGTTGCACTCGGAAAAACTTCATGATAATTGGAATGTATTCCGCATGGACGTAGCGCGGTGGCTTGCCGCTTGTATATTCTGCACGGAGGGATCGCGATGAAGCCATTGCTTATGGCGCTTGCCCTGATTCTTGCTTGCGGGAGTGCGGGTGCGCAGGAACACGCGTCGATGGAATCCACCAAGCCGGCGGTCATTATGCCGGGCATGGGGCATCTCCACCATCCCATCCACACCCAGAGCACGGAGGCTCAGCGCTTTTTCGACCAAGGGCTCACGCTGGTTTACGCCTTCAACCACGAGGAAGCTGCGCGCTCTTTCCAGCGTGCCGCCGAGCTTGACCCGCAATCTCCCATGCCGTGGTGGGGCATCGCGCTGGCCGTCGGCCCAAACTACAACCTGGAAGTTGACCCGGAGCACGAGAAGCAGGCTTACGACGCGATTCAGAAAGCGTGGACGCTCGCCGCAACCGGACCGGAGAACGAGCGCGCCTACGCGGGAGCTCTGGCCAAGCGTTATACCAACGATCCCAAAGCGGACCTGAAATCGCTCGCCGTGAATTACAAGAACGCCATGCGCGAGCTTGCCGCGCGCTATCCCGATGACCCGGACGTCCGCACCCTCTTTGCCGAAAGCATGATGGACATGCATCCCTGGCAACTATGGACGCTGGATGGCAAGCCTACTGAAGACACGGAGGAAATCCTGGCCACGCTTCGTTCGGTCTTGCGGCGTGACCCTCAGCACGTGGGCGCCAACCATCTTTACGTTCATGCGGTGGAGGCCTCGCCCCATCCCGAGCAGGGGCTTACCAGCGCGCAGCGCCTGGAGACGCTGGTCCCCGCCGCCGGCCACCTGGTTCACATGCCCGCGCACATTTACGAGCGCACCGGATTTTATGCCGAATCCGCCAAGGCCAATCGAGCAGGCGTGGCGGTCGACCGCGCCTACTGGAAATCGAACCCCGGTGAGCACGCGATTTACGGCATGATGTATTACAGTCACAACCTGCATTTTCTAGCAGTGGCCGCGAGCATGGAGGGCCGTTACGCTGAGGCCAAGTCCGCCGCCGACCAACTGGTGGCGTATGCCGCTCCGCGCGTGACGGGCATGCCTATGTTCGAATGGTTTCTGCCCATGCAGGCTTACATTTTGGTGCGCTTCAATCGCTGGGACGACATCGCCAAGCTGCCCGCGCCTGATTCTTCGCTCTCGCTCGCCACCGCCGTCTGGCATTACGCGCGCGGCGTGGCCTTTGCGGCTCAGCGTGACGTTGCAAAAGCTCAGGCGGAGCGCCTGGCACTTTCTGCCGCCATCGAAAAGCAGCCTGCTGACGCCATGTTTGGATTCAACAAGGCGCGCACCGTGCTGGGCTTGGCGCTAGACATTGTTGACGCGCGCATCGCCGCGACTCAGGGCGACCACAAGTCGAGCATCGACCACTGGCGGCACGCCGTCGCCACCCAGGACTCATTAGCCTACGACGAGCCTCCCGACTGGTATTATCCCGTGCGCGAGTCGTTGGGCGCGGCGCTTGCCGCCGATGGTGAATACGCTGAAGCGGAAGAAGTTTTTCGCGAGGACCTCGCGCAGAATCCCCGCAACCCGCGCTCCCTCTTCGGCCTGCTGGAAACCTTGAAGGCGCAGAAAAAGTCCTCCGACGCCGCATGGGTTCAGGCCCAGTTCGACGAAGCCTGGAAATCCGCCGACACGAAATTGAGCTTCAAAGATATGTGACAGGGGCGTACCCTCTCGTGTAACCACTCCCGAACGCAAAGCACCCGACGAGGTTGGAAATACATGATGCCAAGAGCAAGAGGGCTGTTTCTGGTTTTAGGGTTGGCGTTGGCCGCGCAGCACGACGGCGCGCTACGGACCACTCGATGAAATCGCCTGGTACGATAAGAACAGCGGATACCAGTCGCATCCGGTGGGCGGGAAGCAACCCAACGCTTTTGGGTTGTTCGACATGTTGGGGAATGCGTGGGAATGGGTGAACGACTGGTATGACGCCGAATTCTACGCAAATAGCCCCTCCGCGGACCCCTCAGGGCCGGCGAACGGAACGCGGCACGCTCTTCGTGGCGGGACATGGTTCGTCGTTGCCCGGTACCTTCGCGCATCCTTCCGCCAGAAGAGCTCACCCGTAAGGGTCTTCGATGTCGGTGGTCGTTGTGTATGGGATGCGGATCATCCTTGATGTTCTTCCCGTGACCCGCGTCTTCTATTCACTATTCATAATTCGCCATTTCCTTTCCGACGGCTGTCCAGTTCCTCTAACCCACTGCCGGGCACAATTGGCATTTGAAGTCTCCAAGATTGGCTTCACCATTCTGGTGTATAATGGTGACATGCGAGGCTCCAACAAGATTGTTCGCCAGAGCGTGAGCCTTCCGGCGGACACCGCGCGCCGCGTCCGCAGCCTGGCCAAGCAACGGCGCCTCAGCGCGAACCGGGTTATCGTCGAGCTTTTGGAAGAGGGCATCGAGGCCCAAAAGCGCAAACAAAAAGAGTTCTTTGAACTCGCCGGGCGATTTCGGGAAGCAACCGATCCCAAAGACGTTCAGCGCCTCGGGAACGACCTGGGCCGCATGGTTTTTGGCGACTGATGCCGCACCTCAAAACCTGGAACGATCTGCCAGCCGGAGTCCGCCAGCATCTGATAGACAGGATGCGGGATCGAAACATCAGCCTCGATGACCTGAATCGGCTTCGAATTTGGGTTGAATCCAACCCAATTGTTCCCGAGGGCGAGTGGTACAAGGATTTCGGGTCTCTCAAGATTTTCGGTCAGGGACCGCTTCCTAATACATTCCTGCTTTCCGGCCAGCCCGCCAAGGGCGAAAGGATCTGAACTCTACAAAGGAGGTGCTTAAACCATGCCGATGAAGAATCCCCCTCATGTGGGCGGCCTGATCCGCCGCGAGGTGATCGATCCACTTGGATTAACGGTGACCGAGGCGGCGAAGGCGCTTCACGTGGGGCGTCAGGCGCTTTCCGCCTTGCTGAATGAGAAGGCGGCTCTGACCAGTGACATGGCCCTGCGCATCGAAAAGGTGTTTGGGCCAAAGATGGAGCATCTGATGCGGATGCAACTTGCCTACGACCTCGCCCAAGCCCGCAAAGGGGAGAGGGCAATTTCCGTAAAGCGCTACGTTGCCGAAGATAGAGTCCACGCGTAACCTTGGTACCGCGTCCCTTAGGACGCGGCCGGCGTTACTTCACGTCCCTTTTCCGCGCAACTCGATATGGGCGAAAGCCTGTATGCTCCGCCTCGAGTACATTCCCATCTACCACATTCAACCTACCGCCTACTGCTCTTAGCCCATTCATAATTCATCATTTATAATTTCTTCTCACCTACTCCCTGATTTCATTGATCAACTGAACGATCAACCCTAACGGATTGATCGAGTCCCAATGATTGATCACCTTGATAAGTAATGGCGCTCGATCAACGATCCGATTTGGAGTGCGGTGGCTCTGCCACCGCTTTTTTGTAGGCGCGGCTCTGCAACACCGCCCGGAGCGGGAGCAAAGCTCCCGAAAGTCATAGCGGAAGCGGAGCTTCCACACTCCAAAAAGGCTTCGGGTCATCTGTGGATATGAACAATCCTTTACCGGCCAATTCAAAATCCGAAACGCTGAATCCTGAATCCCGAATCCTTACTCCCGTTTTCCACGACCCCAAACACCACGTCAAAATCTATCAAGGCGATTGTTTGGAAATCCTGGCGGCGATTCCCCCAGACTGCGTAGATCTTATTTTTGCCGATCCCCCGTATTTCCTTTCCAACGACGGCATCACCTGCCACGCCGGGCGCATGGTGAGCGTGAACAAGGGCGAGTGGGACCGCTCGCGCGGGCCAGACGCCAACCACGAATTCAATCGTGCCTGGCTGGCCGCCTGCCAGCGCGTCCTGAAACCCAACGGCTCCATCTGGGTGAGCGGCACCGCGCACATCATCCATTCCGTCGGCTTCGCCATGCAGCAACTGGGTTTCAAGCTTCTGAACGATATTTCCTGGCTCAAGCCCAACCCGCCACCCAACCTCTCCTGCCGCTACTTCACCCATGCCACTGAGACCTTGATTTGGGCGGCGAAAAATAAGAAAAGCAAGCACACCTTCAATTACAAGCTGATGCGCGAGATCGCCGGCGGCAAACAAATGAAAAGCGTCTGGCAAATGCCTGCACCCGACCGCGCCGAGAAGCGCTTCGGCAAGCACCCCACACAAAAGCCCGTGGCATTGCTCGAAAGAATCATTCTGGCAGCCTCAAACGGGGGTGATGTGGTCTTGGATCCGTTCATGGGAGGCGGCACCACTTTGCTCGCGGCGTTGCGGCGGGATCGTGCGATGGTCGGCGTCGGGATGGACGGACTTTTTGTGGATTTGTCGCTGCGTCGAATCTTCGCCGTCCTTTTCCACGTTAACCTCAGCGCCAATCACTTTGAAGGAAGGCTTGATCTCCATGCCCTTTTTATGGATCGATCCATACAGAAGGGAAACTTGGAAGACTTGGTCCCAAATTCGAAACTGGTTCATCGCGAGCGGAAATATTTCTTCGTGGGCTCGCATCGCCGTGAAGTGATCTATTCGGTCATCGCGCCTTCGCTCGAAGAAGCGTGGAAATCCTTTCAGTCCGAATCCCGCACGCAAGAGCAGATTATTTCCGTCATCAAAACCGAAACCGAGATTTACCTGGCCCAATAAAACATGATCTAATCCGGCAATGGATTTGCTCATGCCGAGCAAGCTTGCCGAGGGATACAAGAGTGCCTCCCAACGGGCGCGCGTGGTCACTGAATCTTGGGGTGAACAGAATCTCTATTGCCCAAATTGCAGTTCCCCCAAGCTCACCCGTTCGGCTCCCGGCACGCAGGTTGTAGACTACGTCTGCCCAGAATGCGAATCGCCCTTCCAGCTGAAGAGTCAATCCAGGCCTTTTTCCCTGCGGATCAGCGACGCGGGCTACGAGGCCATGCGCCGGGCGATTGTTGGAGGCCGGACGCCCAACTTGCTGGCACTCCATTACGACCTTGCACGATGGCGAGTCCATAACCTTATCCTCATTCCTCGATTTGCTTTCCCAATTTCATGCTTGGAAAAGAGGAAGCCACTTGGACCTACGGCACGGCGCAAAGGGTGGGTTAGTTGCAACATCCTGCTTACTAGCATCCCACTGGATGCAAGGATTGAACTTCTAGTTGATGGGGTGCCAGTCGCACCTGGGAGAGTTCGCGAGCAATATCGTCGCTTGCGCCCGCTCGAAGAACTAAAGCAAGAGGCGCGCGGTTGGACGCTCGACGTGCTCACCGTCGTGCGGGGGATTGGGCAGAGGGAATTCACGCTGGCCGAGGTTTACGCCCACGAGGCGGCGCTGGCGCGCCTCCATCCTGACAACCTGCACGTCCGCGACAAGATCCGCCAGCAACTTCAAGTCTTGAGGGATTTGGGCTTTGTGGAATTTCTGGGCGCCGGTTCTTACCGAGCCCTGTAGTGCAGGACCCGCGTGCGGCAAATCAGAAATTAGAAATCAGAAACCAGAAATTGGAAAACTGAAGATATCTCTCAAGGGTTCGCCGCACAAGGTTCATGCTACAATATTCAACAGTACGGGGAGGTCTGACCATGTCGAAGAGAGGAACTGAGGTGCTTGAAGTAGCGTTATCCCTTCCACCTGCTGAGCGCGCCGAATTGGCCGACCGCCTCTTAACAAGTCTCGATGCTCCGCCCGACCGGAGAATTGACGAATTGTGGGCGAAGGAAGCTGAGGACAGACTTGATGGGTATGACCGTGGTGAGATCAAAGCCGTGTCTGCGCAAGAAGCCTTCAATGCAATCCGCAATGTGAAACCTTAATGTTTGTTAAGTTTCTTGCACCTGCCCAGGCCGAACTCGCGGAGGCCATCGCCTATTACAATTCCAGGCAAACAGGACTGGGAATTGAATTCGCCGAAGAAGTAAAACGAACCATCGAGCGAATCCTTCAATACCCGGAAGCGTGGTCGTGGATCTCAAAAAGAACTCGCCGCTGCCGAACCAGCAAATTCCCCTATGGAGTCATTTATCAAGTTCAAGGAGGTGACTTGCTAATCGTTGCGGTGATGCATCTCCATCGCGAACCCCCAACGTGGAAAAGCAGGCTCCGCGGCGGTACCGAATGATTGGCGCCTTACCAAGAATCTGGCCCCGCGAAACCAAAGAGACTATGGGCAGCCAGAAGGGGCGTCGTACCGCATTTAACCGCTTGGCAAAGAACTGCCGACCGCCTTCTGCCGCCTGCCAACTTCCGACACCCGACACCCCACACCCGTCTTCAAGTTCTTCGCGCCGAGTACACGGCCAGGCCGCACACGATCACGTTGGAGGCGATGACGGGCAGGGAACCAATCAGCACGCCGTAGGCAATCCACACCAACGCTGCCGAGGCTTGCACCACGCGCAAGCTGCGCGGGCTTTTAAAGTAGTACGAACTCGCGAAAATCGCCGTCGCGGCCCAACCCACTCCCTCCTTAATTAATGGCATTGGATATCCTCTCGTTGGAGGGTGCATCTGCCGGCGCCACACCGTGCGGCACGCTTGACGCGATGGTCAGCCAGTCTGCCCGCACTCGATCCCATTCCTGGATCAGCAGGCCCTGCGCCTCAAAAAAGGCGCGAATCCGCGCCGTATCCCAGCCCACAATTTCCTCCAGGATGGGCACCAGCACGCTCAAGGCATCATCGCTTAGCACAGTTCGCTTGGCGATGGGAGCCAGCTTTCGCGCCTGCGACACAGCAATGGTGAAGCCGTCGCGGCGGTTCACGTGCAACATCACATGGATGTCTGAGCTGCCATCACCCATATAGATGATGCGCTCGGGGCCGATCTGAAACGCGGTCTGCAAATCGTCGAGCACCGCCACCTTGCCATAGCCTGCATTCACGCGAACCACGGACTCCACGCGCCCGGCAGAATCGTAAATGAGCTGCGTGCCGTGGATGTGGTCGGCCGGAATGATTCCCTCCAGCGCCGACTCAATCACTTCCTGGGGCGACGCGGAAATCACGTGCAGGTCGAAACGATAGCCCTCAATGGCGCTGCCCAGCAGGTCGGAAAGTTTCTTGATGTTTTTCTTCAGCCGGACCTCTTTGCCCGCCTGAATCAGGTGCTCCTTGCGAACATGGGCGCGGTATTCGGGGTCGTGGAGCAAAAGGTATGTGAGCTCCCCGCCTTGCTGCACGAGGTTTTGCACGGAAAGCACCGCAACCTTTTTCTCAAACACCCTGGCGGGAATCCCCGCCAACTCACTCAAAACAAGTCCGGAATCGTTGAAGCTTAATGTCTGATCAAAATCACTCGCGATAAAATACTGCTTTACTGCTTGCCCTGTATCCTGCATCCAGCACCTCCTTGAAAATACTGCTCCCCCACTTTGCGTCGATTTGGAATGTGTGGGGGAGGAGTACTTTCTACAGGTATTAGACGCGGTTTTCCCGGTAAAGTTTCATGGCTGGATATTCATAATATTTATGCGGGGTATAAGATGTTCATCTTTCAAAATTCGTGAGGGATGGAAATGGCAGATGGGAAGGGGCAGTAGACGGTAGGCTGTAGGCAGGGTAACGCAGACTGCGGAATGGAGTTCCTTACGCCGCGCCTCGGCGAGCCGTGGGACTCCAGGTAATTGAAAGCTGTTTCCCACTCGAAGCACATTCTCGGAGATAAAGGTTGATTAGCGTTTGGTAGCGAATTCCCGTTTTCTCTGCCAGGCGCCGGAAATAACTAATGGTGTCCTGGCCAAGCCGCATCGTGACCTGCTGCTTCAGACGCCGGGCATAGGGATTGCGCTTCGCCTTGGAGAAGTCGTAATGCTCTCTCATTCTGTCCACCTCTTTTGGTATAACTCTCGCTCCTGCCGGTTGGCGCGGCGAGCCGAGGTAAGCCTAATCACGTCCCCTGCGCGCCAGTAGCAATGGCGCCTACCAGGGGCGCCCCTACGAAAAGCGACTGCAGTGGTAGGACTAATACGTTAGCCCGTAGCCATACTTAAAGAGCGGATCGTACTTAGCGCTCCCAACATGGATCGGGACCTGCGCCATGGTGCGTGGCCACGAGAAAGTGAGTTTGCCGGTCGGCTTGTAATCTCCAAATAGCACGTCGGCGACGCCCTGTCCCTCGGTGCCCGGGAGCCACGCGGCAACAAAGGCGTCGGCTTTGCCCAAAACGCTTTCGATGATCATGGGGCGCCCAGAAAGAAGAACCACCACCACCGGAATTCCTGCCGCCTTCATGTTGGAAATGGCCTCAACGTCCTCGGGCGCCAGGGTGAGGTCGGTGCGGTCGCCCTTCATTTCAGCATAAGGGGTCTCGCCCACCACCACCACGCCGAGCGCGGCGCCTTCGGCTCCCGTCCCGTCTTTGGAAAAGGTCACCTGCGTATTCTTGGAGACGCTGTTCTTAATGGCAGCCAGGATTGTGGTTCCGCCCGGGGTCACGTTGCCGCTCGAGCCCTGCCAGGTGATGGTCCACCCGCCGCACTGGTTGCCGAGATCATCGGCGCTCTTGCCGCCCACATGGATGCGCGCCGCGCTTTTTGAGATGGGCAGCGTCTTGTGGTCATTCTTAAGCAAGACCACCGACTGGCGCACCAACTCGCGCGCCACCGCGCGATGCTCGGGGGAGCCAAAGCTCCTCCACAGGTTCCGGTTGGCGAGCGGCGAATAGTTTTTCTCCATCAGGCCCATGGCAAACTTCACGCGGAGAATGCGCAACACTCCGTCATCAATGCGCGACATTGGGACCTTGCCTTCATTCACCAGTTCTTTCAGGGTTTCGAAGAATTCTCGGTACTTGTCCGGCACCATCACCATGTCCATGCCGGCATTGATGGAGGTTTCAATTTGCTGCTTGCGGTCGCCCGGCAGCTCGTCGAGGGCGTTGTAGTCGGAGATGAGGAAACCTTCAAAGCCCAATTCCTTTTTCAGAATATCGGTCATCAGCTTTTTGCTGGCCGAACATTTGGTGCCATTCCAACTATTGTAGGAAGGCATGATGGTTCCCACTCCGGCGCGCACGGTGGAGAGGTAACCTTGCATGTGAATCTTGCGCAACGTGGCCTCATCCACGCGCGTGTCACCCTGGTCCGCTCCGCCATTCAGCCCCGTGCCCATACTGGTCCCGCCGTCGCCCATGTAATGCTTGGCGCAAGCCACAACCGAGAGGGGATTGGAAAGGTCGTCTCCCTGGAAACCTTCCACAGCCGCCTGCCCGAGCAGGGCGGGCATCTTCGGAGTCTCCCCGTAGCCCTCATAGGTGCGGCCCCAACGAATGTCTTGCGGAACTGTCACGCACGGCGCGAACGCCCAATTGATGCCGGTGGCGCGAATCTCTTCGGCGGTGATGCGGGCCGCCTTCTTCACCAGTTCCGGATTGTGCGCGCAGCCTTCCCCGATGTTCTGGGGGAAAATCACCGCGCCCAAAATATTGTTGTGCCCGTGCACCGCGTCAATCCCATAAAGCAGGGGAATGGCGAGACGGGTTTTCATCGCCTCGGCCGTGATCTGGTCGATCTGATCGGTCCAGTCCTGGAGGGTGTTGCCGGCTTTCGGGTCTCCGTCGCCACCGCTCAGCACTGAGCCTAGATAATATTTCTGGATGTCGCTGAGGTCTTTGAGGCCGGTTATTTCGGCTTCCGTCATCTGCCCGACTTTCTCGTCCAGCGTCATTTTCGCCAGCAGTGCCTTAGCCTGGGGATCATAGGAGGAGAATGATTTATTCCTGGGGGCGGGCCGGCTAATTCCTGTCGAAATAAGAAATCCGGCAATCAGGATTGCGGAAAGATATGGGAGTATTCCAAATAGGCGAAATCGTTTCTTCACATTGCCTCCTAGCGTGGTTTCAAATAGCAGCGACTTCCAGTCTTCGTTCGTCAGATTTTTATCTGTTGGCGATAATACATATCATACGATCGGCCCCGCGTACATGGGAGGAGTGAGAAAAGCGTTTGACCAGGTGGGTGGCCGGCTTGAGGCTATTTCCCGCTGGAGCTCGTACCTGTCATCTCATGTATGAATTTCACTTCCATATCACTATACGGTTGGCCGTCGGTTTGGAACACTTCATGGAACCAGATGGCGGGCTTGCGGTCAGTGTAAGGGTGTTGCCAGGAATCCCAGGGCAGGTAGGTTTGAGTCTTCCCAGCGACCAAGCCCCAATTGATGGCAGCCACTTTATATTTCTTGGCGATGGGCATGGAGCCTTGGAAAGTGCTTCCATTCCCGCGCGCCATATACTCGGTGCAGATAATCGGCCGGTGATACTGCTGCAACGATTGGATGCGCTTTTCGAATTCCTCCGGCTTGCTGTAGTCGTGGAAGGAGATCACATCCGACATGTTGATCTGGATTTTCTCCATGGGCGACAGTCTAGCAGGGTCCGACCAATCGCCCTTCCACACGCCACTGGTCAAGGGCTGCCGGGGATGCTCGGCGCGCGCCCACTCGTACACCTGCGGCAAAAGCGCCAGCACGAGATCGGCTTTGTTGGCGGGCTCGAGCTTTGGGTAGCTTGAATCGTTCGTGTTGTCCGGCTCATTCCATAAATCCCACGCGAGCACTCGCGAGTCCTTGGCAAAAGCTCCCACCACACCTTTCACGTAAGCTTCCAGGCGGGGATATTCCGTGGAATCTTTCAGCGCCTCCCCTCCGGGACTTTGTACCCAGCCGGAATTGTGGATGCCCGGGCGCGGCTCGTGCTGCTTGCCGAGGTGAGGCTCGGGATCCCAGCAAGAGTCGAATAGAACAAAAATGGGCCGAATCTTGTGGCGGTCGGCAATCTTCAA
>JBGPCF010000032.1:0-50087 GCA_041481635.1 Terriglobia bacterium
CAAATTACTCTCCAGAAAAATTTGAACTTGCACCCTCTTCAGCCTGGCACATATACTGTGCAGATCAAGGTGACGGACAACGTCAACAAGCAAACCATTTCCCCGACGGAAACCTTCGAAGTGCGCTGAGGGTTTCCCGCCAGTTTCAGCGGCGGGGTAATGGATGCATGAATTGATTGCGAGAATGAAAATCATTTCTGACTTGCGAACTCGTTTCAGGCGGGGCTTGGGGGCAAGTCTTCTTCCTGCCCTGTGCCTGACGACTTCGTTGGCGCTCGGAGCTGATTTCGGCCGGGTCTCCGGGACAGTTTCGGACGCGCAGGGTAATCCCCTGGTGGGCGCCACGGTCCTGATTACGGGGCCGGTGCTCGGGGCGGGGAGTTCTCTCCAGCCCATGCTTGCCCGCATCCTGACCGACGCCCACGGTAAGTTCATCGCCGAACGCCTCGTTCCAGGGTGGTACTCCCTGCGCGTAAGTTCCGCCACGCGCCTTCCCGCGCAGCGCAACGGCGTTAAAGTGGAGGCGGGTCAAACCGCCCAAGAAAAGTTTGTTCTCAGCGATATCTTCGCACCTCTACGATTCCAGATACCCCCGGCCAATCTCACCACCTGGGGCGACGACTGGAAATGGGTTCTCCGTACCTCGGCAAGCACCCGCCCCATCTTGCGCTTTGCAGAAGAAAAATCACAGGCCACTACCACCGCAAAAGCTTACAACCCACCTTTGCCCCCCGGCCAAAAACTAATCGGGATGTTGCCCGGATCGACGCGGCGGGGAGCTTTGGAAGGCGACCCTGGTATGGGCAGCGTAGTGGCGTATTCCCGATTGCTCTCCGCCGATTCGGATTTTCTGGTGGCCGGTGAAATGAACGCCGATGGGTCGTCGGCATCTTCCCTTGTAACGGCCCTTCGGAGGAATTTGATCAAGGGCGACCCGCAGGAATTGACTTTGGTTGTGCATCAATTGAGTCTGGGAGATGGTATCCCCCTTATTATGGAGGGGGGGCTCGAGGGACAGAAACAGGCTCAAGCGCTGTCGGCGAGCTACAGCCATACCCGGCGGCTCTCTGATTCCATCACGATCACTACGGGCATGGAGTTTGATTATCTGAACGCCGGACCCGGCGCCATGACGACGCGGCCCAATGCAAAAGTTGAGTATCATAAGAAGGGTTCTTCCAATACCTTCGCCATGCGCTATGGGTCTTCAGCTGGAGAGGGCAACGCCACCTTGATGGAACGTGTGGGCGACCTTACCGCTTTCCCTAGAATCACCCTGCGGCACAATCGTCCGCAAATCGAAAATCTGAACCACACTGAGGCGAGCTTCGATCGCAAACTCGGAAAATCCTCGCATGCCGGGATTGCCGTGTACCACGATGATTTCACGAACACCGCGGTTTGGGGAGTAGGCCAGTCGGGCGCCGTGAGTTGGCTCGCCGGGAACGTCCTTCCCAATGCTCACGTGAACGGAGTGACTCTAAATGCCGGGAATTATAATTCCACCGGGCTTCGAGCAACTTTCATTCGCAGCATCGGCGATCACGTTGAAGCGGCTGTCGTCTTCACCACGGGCGAGGCCCTTGCCGTCGTGCCCCAGGAATCCGCCACCGACCGGGCACAAGGAAATCTTCGCCAAGTTCTCTCCAACGACCGCAGTCAATCGGTCGCAGGAAAAATCACGGCCCGGATCCCGGTCAGCAAAACGCAAATCACCACCTCGTACCAGTGGATTCAAAGTGGCCGCGTAACCGGCCTCGACCCCCTTGGGCAGGCCAACCTGCAACTTGAGCCCTTCCTGGGTATTCAAATCCGGCAGCCTCTTCCCACTTTGGCGTTTCTCCCGGCGCATATTGAAGCCCTGGCAGATTTCCGTAATTTGCTGGCGGAGGGTTATGCCCCAGTGACACAGGGAGGTGAACGGTTGATCCTCACACCATCCTACCGAAGCTTCCGAGGCGGCTTCTCAGTGCAGTTTTAAGCCACTCCTCAATCAAACGAGAATTGGTCTTTTGGATGCACTGGGTTCCTCAGAGCTTGCCCGGTGGTGCGTCCCATTTGGAACTGAGATTCTTGGGCCAGGATGGGAGTATCCGCAATCTAAGATGACATATACAAATTTTCACATAAAATTCGACTTAGTTTAGAAGCAATCTCTAGCTATTTGTAAACAAAGTAATTAAAAACTGGATTGAGCACAATAAATGGAATTCAACTTGCACACACGTTAGTCGGTTTTGTGTTTCCACCCCCCTGGGGGGCAGGGAAAAATGACAGGGGTCCTTAAAGCTCGATTTACCACCATCTTGCTCGCCATGCTGAGCTTGGCCCTCGTAGTGTTGAGTGCCCTCAACTACCAGCAGAGACAGCGCTACCAAATTTCGGAGGACGGCGTCTCCTGGATTGATACGAGCCAGGGCGTGAGGGCATGGATTGTGGATCGCGGGGGGCCTGGCGACCGGGCTGGAATCCGCGAGGGTGACATACTCTCGGCCATCGACGACACCCCCGTGAAGCACGCTGCGGAGGCCTACCGGTCAGTTTTTGTCAGCGGCGTTTGGTCAAAGCTCAATTATGAATTGGAGCGCCAGGGAGCGAAGTTTGAAACCGACCTGGTCACCGCGCCTCAAGATACTTCCAAATCCATTCACCAGTACCTTGAGTTGGTCGGTCTGCTTTATTTGTTTATCGGCGCCTTTATTCTAGTGCGCCGGTGGAGTGCACCCAAATCGCTTCACTTTTACATATTTTGTCTGGTTTCATTTGTCCTTTACACGTTTTCATTTACGGGCAAGCTGAACGCGTTTGATTCCACCATTTACTGGCTGAACGTTGTGGCGTGGTGCTTGCAGCCGGCGCTGTTCCTCCACTTCTGTTTGCGTTTTCCCCAACGGTCCACATCCCTCAGCCGGCGCTCCATCGTCACTTTGGGTGTGTACCTCCCCGGAGCAATTCTGTTGGCTTTCCACACCCTGGTGATTCGCCAGATTCTCATCCTGCCTACCTCGATGCTCCAGTCGCGATGGCTGGTGGACCGCGTGGAAATGGTTTACATGGCCGCTTACTTCGTGCTCGGAGCGGTTCTTCTGGAGCGCGCTTACGCCAGGGTTCGAGTGCCTTTGATCAAGCAGCAACTCAAGTGGGTGACCCGCGGGACGCTTTTGGCCATCATTCCCTTTGCGGCAATTTATGCCGTGCCCTATTTTCTCGGGTTTGTACCCACTCCGTGGATGAGGCTCTCCGTCTTATCTCTCGGGTTCCTGCCTATCACTTTCGGTTACGCGATCATGCGTTATCGATTGATGGACGTGGATATCATTTTCCGCCGCGGTATCGCCTATACTCTGGCGACCGCGACGATTGTGGGACTCTACCTCGCCCTCATCGCGCTTTCTGCCGATGTACTCCATAATTGGATATCGATCACGGGACACGGCGGGTGGATCCTCGCCATCATCGTTACTGCTTTCCTTTTCCAACCATTGGTGAACGGGATTCAGTCGCGGCTGGACAAATTCTTTAACCGCGAGCGCTACGACTACCGCAGCACGCTCCTTGACTTCGCGCGTGAGCTTACGTCAGAACTTCATGTGAACCACTTGCTGGACCGTGTCGCCGACCACCTTTCGGAGGTTTTGGGAGTTGACCGTTTGGCAGTTTTCACCGCCACAGAGACTAACGGCTTCGCACTCACCAAGTCTCGCGGGCTGGAATATCAGTCCCCTCTTGACCTAAGTTTTATGGACCCCCAGCGTCCCGAGCTCCAGAAGGGATATCTCTTTTTCGACAGCGTGAAGCGGCCCTTCGGATTGTCGGCCACCGTTCAGGACACAATCGAACGCCTCGACCTGCACTATTACCTGCCGCTGAAGGTGAAGGATCGGACCCTCGGCTACCTGGGCTTGGGGAAAACCCGGGGCGGCGACTTCCTCTCCAGCGAGGATGTTGACCTGCTGCGGACCGTGGCCGGCACGGTGACGATTGCGCTGGAAAATGCCCGGCTCTACGAGTCGCTGGAATACAAGGCAGTCCAATACCAGACCCTGCGGGAATTCAGCGAGAATGTGATCGAGTCCATCAACGTCGGCGTGCTCGCATGCGATCTCGAGCAGCGGATCGAAATGTGGAATTCGCCGATGGAATCAATCTACGGCCGCAAG
Source organism: Terriglobia bacterium (assembly GCA_041481635.1). Taxonomy (GTDB): domain Bacteria; phylum Acidobacteriota; class Terriglobia; order UBA7540; family UBA7540; genus DASYXZ01. The sequence goes on from JBGPCF010000032.1 coordinate 4,161, forward strand.
CGGTCGGAGGTCGAAGGGAAAACACTGGACGAAATCTTCCCGCCGGAATTGCTGGCGGAACTTCCCCATGTTTCCGAGCCGCACCGCGTGGTGAGCCTTTATAAATTCCGGCTGCGCTCCAACGACGGCCGGCAACTGATCGTCAACCTTTCCCTCGCGCCGCTCCTGGGCAAGGACGACCAGGTGATCGGCCGGCTCTTGATCATGAACGACCTCACCGACCGCGTCAGCCTGGAGAATCAGTTGGTGCAGTCGGAAAAGCTTTCGTCCATCGGGTTGCTGGCCGCGGGCGTGGCCCACGAGGTGAATACGCCGCTCGCGGTGATTACTTCCCAGGCGCAGATGCTGATGAAGCAGATTCCGCCTGAGGACCCCCGCGGCCGCACCCTTGACAAAATCATCAAGCAGGCTTTCCGCGCCTCGGAAATTGTGAACAACCTCCTGAAATTTTCCCGGGTGAGCGGCAGCGAGCATACCGAACTCGATTTAAACAAACTGATTCGGGAAACCCTTTCGCTGGTTGACCCGATGCTGAAGGCGTCGAAAATCTCCATGAACGCCCAACTTGATTCAAACCTGCCTCCGGTCTATGGCAACTCCGGCAAGTTGCAACAGGTCTTTATGAACCTCATCATGAACGCTCGTGACGCCATGCCGCGTGGAGGCGAGTTGACCCTGGCCACCGAAACTGAGAATTCCTCTGTCCACGTGGAGGTTTCGGACAACGGTGTGGGCATTCCCGCCGATCACCTGGACAAGATTTTCGATCCTTTCTTCACCACCAAGTCCACCAGCCGCGGCACGGGTCTGGGCTTGGCCGTAACCTACGGCATCATGCGTGAACACGCGGGAAAGATACGGGTGGAAAGCACCATCGGCCACGGCACGTCGTTCTTCCTGGAATTCCCCACCGCAAGGAAACCCGTTAATGTCAGCTAAAGGCTCCATCCTAATCATTGATGATGAGCAGGAAATCCGCGAAAGCCTGCGGGAATTGCTGGCCGTCGAAGGCTATTCCACTGACACCGCCAGCACGGGTGAGGAGGGTCTGAAGAAACTGGAAGACGGTTTTTTTGATCTCGCCCTCCTCGACATCACGCTGCCCGACCGCAATGGCTTGGACCTCCTGAAAATCATCAAGCGGGACAACGCCGATACCGGCATCATCATGATTACCGCGTTCGATTCCAGCCAGCTTGCCTTCCAGGCTTCGAAGGAGGGCGCGGAAAGTTACGTCACCAAGCCGTGGGATAACGACAAGCTGCTGCTTGAGATTCGCAACGCCCTGGCCAAATCCAAACTGCAAGTGGAAAACGTCCAGTTAAGACGCGCCCTCAAGCGCTTTAGCCTGCCCAACATTGTGGGAAAGAGCGAGCGCATGCAGAAAGTTTTCGACCTCATCACCCAGGTGGCGCCCAGCCGCGCCACAGTGCTGATTACGGGCGAAAGCGGGACAGGCAAAGAACTGGTGGCCAAGACCATTCACGCCACAAGTTCGCGAGTCGACCGCCCGTTTGTTCCCGTCAATACCGGGTCAATGCCAGTGGACTTGCTCGAAAGCACGCTGTTTGGCCATGTCAAAGGCGCTTTCACCTCCGCCATCGCCACCAAGCGTGGCCTCTTCGAGGTCGCCGATCAGGGCACTATCTTCTTTGATGAGATTGGGACGGTTGGGGTGGAAACGCAGTCCAAGCTGTTGCGGGTGATCCAGGAGCGCGAATTCATGCGACTGGGCGGCACGGAAAATATCAAGGTGGATGTCCGAATCCTCGCCGCCACCAACGTGGACTTGAGACGGCTGGTCCAGGAAAATAAATTCCGCGAAGACCTCTACTACCGGCTCAATGTCATCACCCTTCATCTGCCGGCCTTGCGCGATCGCAAGGAAGATATCCCGATGTTGCTCGAACATTTTCTGAAGAAATTCTCCGAGGAAAACGCGCGCAGCGGGCTGCACTTTAATCCAGCGGCGATGAAAATGCTGGTGAATTACGATTGGCCCGGCAACGTACGTGAGCTGGAAAATGCCGTTGAGCGCGCCGTGGTCCTTTCTTCCGGCCCCGAAATCACGCCCGAGTTGCTGCCCGAGCAGCTCTCCCAGAACGGCTCGCATGAGGTCCACAGCTTCACCCCGCCCGACATGAACGGCCACTCGCTTTTCGAAATTATGGAAACGTGTGAACGGCGCATCATCCTCGACATGCTCGCGCGCAGCGAATGGAGCCAGACGGAAGCCGCTGAGCGCTTCAAAATTCCCCTTTCCACGCTGAATCAAAAAATCAAGCGCCTTCAAATCGACGTCAAGCGCCGCCGCGATGCGTGAGCGTGCGCTGATGACCAGCCGACCGGCTCAAATTGTTTTCGGATTTTTGGCCGGGGCCCAGATCGCGCTCGCCATTCCTGGGCAGTCGGGCCCGGAAAATTCCAAGCTCCCGCGCGGCGAGATCATCGCCAAGGTCGCGTGCTCCACCGAGACCAGCGAGACTTACGCGCTGTACCTCCCTTCGAACTATTCGCTCGAGCGAAAGTGGCCCATCATTTTTGCCTTCGATCCCGGCGCCCGAGGTCAGGTGGCGGTGGAGACGTTTCGCGAGGCAGCGGAAAAATACGGCTACATCGTGGTGGGCTCCAATAATTCCCGCAACGGCCCCTGGACGGTGAGTCTTGAGGCTATCCATGCCCTGTGGATTGACGCGCACTCGCGATTCCCGTTGGACGAAAGGCGAATCTATACCGCGGGCTTTTCGGGCGGCGCGCGCGTGGCAGTGGCGATGGCTCAGGGCGTTTCAGGAAAGATTGCCGGCGTCATTGCCTGCGGCGCCGGTTTTCCACTCGGAGAAGGGCAAGGGCCCGCGAAAGACACACCGTTTATTTTCTTCGCCACCATCGGAATCCGCGACTTCAATTTCAGTGAGCTGCGCGCGCTCGATCAAAAGCTCGCCGACCTTGGCCTCACCCATCGTGTGGTCGTCTTTGATGGCCCGCACCAGTGGGCGCCCAAAGATTTGGCCCTGGAGGCCCTCGAGTGGCTGGATCTCAACGCAATGAAGACAGGTCGACTCGCTAGGGACCCAGCCCTGATCGATGGCATCTACGCGCGGCAGAGCGAAGAGGGCCGGCGGCTGAACACCTCGGGCGATATTGCCGGGGCCTTCCATCGCGAAGAGGCATTGGCCGCTGATTTCAAGGGACTTCGAGCGACCCCTGACATCGATGCTGAGGTCGCGAAAATGAGAGATGCAAAGGATGTAAAGCAGGCACTGAAACGCGAGGTCAAGCGCGAGGCCAACATCGCGAGCCTGGAAGCCGAATATTACAGTACGTACAAGCAGATTCTGGCCAACCTATTTGCGCCGGGGAACGGGGAGTACGAGAGGCGTCAGGCCGTCCGCGAGCTTCGCTTGCAGGAACTGCGCGATTTGGAAACGAAGAAGAAAGACACGGATCAGGGCATTGCCGCCCAGCGAAACCTGTTTGGCGTGATGGTGCACTCGCTCGAGGATGCCACGCAGGAAATGTCCCTCGGAGACTACCAGCGCGCCCGCGTGGAGCTGGAGATTGCAGCGGCGTGTGCACCGGAGAACGGTTACATTCTCTTTCAGCTGGCGCGCGCCTACGCGATGAACAAGGACGCGCCCAACGCCCTCGCGGCGCTGCGGCAGTCGGTGGGCCATGGCTTCACTGACCTCGACCAGCTGGAGAAAAACCCGGACCTCGCCTCGCTGCGCGGCCAGCCTGGCTATCAAGAAGTGGTCGAATCGGTGAAAAAGAAGCTCGAGGCGCCCGCGAATCCGCCGCGTTGAGCGCGCTGCTTACGGAGTTTTGAAGTTGTGAAATTGTTGGGTCTGGATAAAAAACCCGGCCATCAAGCTGAAGTTGTACGCGATATGAAGAATGATGCCCGGAGTGAGCGAGCCCGTTGCTCCGCGCGTCAGAGAAAAAATTAACCCCACCACGAAAAGCAGGAGCACATGGTTCCAGGCACCTCGATATTCCGGGATGTGGGCTGCTCCAAACACCATTGCTGTGATCACAATAGCGGACACCAGGTTTACCCGCCGTTCGAGAACCGAAAAGAGAACGCCCCGGAAAAACAGTTCCTCGATGAACGGTGCCACAAGAATCGCAAAAGCCCCCAAAGCGTAGGCTGCCAGAGGAGTGCTGAGCATCTTCTCGAGGGGAAAGTCCTGCTTGTCCGGCAGGAGAGTGGGCGCCAGTTGTACGCCGACAGCCATTATGAATCCGCCTACGGTGTAGGCGATGACCTCCCCGATCGAAGGCCTTCGCAATTTCAGGGATGACCAGAAGGGACGGCCGTGATATACGACCACGAGATAATACACGCACGCAACCCAAAGTCCGTACCACACCACTTCAATCAAAAGCGAAAATATCGGATCGACTTGACCCTCCTGCGAGGCGGCGGGCCAGCCAGCCACACCTCGTGATGCGGCGAAGCCAAATGCAATCAGGAAACTCGCGGCCAGAAATGTCAAAGCCGCAAAAGTCAGAAACACGGCTAGGTCGGTCCAACTCCAAAGTTGCGATTCTGGAACAGGGGCAGGGCCCTCCACAAGCGGAGGACCATCGAAGGGAAGGCTCGGCTGGGGTGTGTCGTCAGCCATCATCGGTATCGACCTGTGTTGCCCAGTGCGGCAGCGAGAAGCGGAATCATCAACTCGTGGTGGCCCGTCAGAGCGTAGCCGTGGCTGGCGTGACGTTTGTCCTTTCCACTCGCCGCCGTTGGACGCAGCAAAACATTTTGGGTGGGCCTGTAATGCTGGATGAAATCCATATTGACCGTCGTGATGCCGCGCGGCGCGTGGCCGAGGTTGGCGGCCAAGCTCACACACTTCAGAAAGACTTCCGGCAACACCACCGCCGAGCCGACATTCAAGTAGACTCCACCACCATCCATTTTTTTCACCATGGCGGCAAGTAGAAGAAAATCGAGATGGCTCGCGGCACCCAGGGCGCGGGCGTCCAAGGCTGGGTGCATGTGGATGATGTCCGTGCCGATGGCTTCGTGCACCGTCACGGGAATTCGTTGTTGGTAAGCAGTGGCCAGCAGGCTGAGCCGACGGAAACGCGCGCCGCGATGTCTCGCCAGAAACCGGCCTACCGCTTCACCAATGCCCAGCCCTTCTTTTTCTCCTTTCGCGATTGCCTCATTGATATAGCGTCCAGTTTCTTCCGCCATCCCGAATTGACCTCGGCGGAGCACGGCAGGAACGTCCTCCGAGGTCGCGCCTTCCAAGCCAATCTCGAAATCGTGGATGAGCGCCGCGCCGTTCATAGCCACGGCGGTGAGGTAGCCGCGCTTCATCAGGTCGATCATGACCGGGCTTAAGCCGCATTTGATCACGTGCCCGCCCAGGCCCCAGATGATAGGCTTGCCTTTCCGCCGCGCGCTTTCAAGTGCAGAGACTACCGCGCGAAAATTCTCGCCCGCCAGGATTCGCGGCAAGGCCTCTACCCACTGCCGGATCGACGCCCGATCGCGAGGCACTCGCGCAAAATCGGCCACGGTCACTTTGCTGGAGCGGGACTTCAGCGGGTAGGTTTTTACGCCGTCGAGGTTCAGTGGCCCCTGATGGTAAATGCTCATGTGCGCGCGTCGGTGGGTGTGGAACGAAGGAGAGACACTACGGAATCAAGCACTCTCTGAAAGGTTTCCGATTCGAGCATGCCTGTTTGTCGCAAAAAGACCACTGAGTTGGCGGTAAAGAGCTTTCCGGGCCTGGCATAACTCGCAAGCCGTAGACCGCCTTCACTGAAGCCATGAGCCAATTCGATGGCCCGGGGATCAGCGAATGGCTGGCTGGTGATCTGGCAAAGAATCCAATCCTGTCGGCTGGCATTTGCCAAGACGACCGTTGGCCTTAATTTAGCCCCCGACAAGTCCGAGAACGGAAATGGCAGGATGACTACCGCTCCGATTGAAGGTAAGACCACGCTTCATCCTCTTCCGGGCGGTTCCAGTCTTCGCCGAGTGCATGCTCACTGAGCAGAGCTGCCTCACCCGCGACCATTCTGGGATCCTCCTCCAAGATGGTAACCAAAGCGCGGCGCGCCTCAGGAAGAGCAACCTGTTCAAGGAGTCGCACCTGGCCTTTCTCGTCAACTACTGCCTCTACGGTTCGAATCATGGTCAATTCTCCCTCTTGGTCCTCAATTATAGCGCCGGTCGGAGGGTCCTGTCCCAACTCATTTTACGCACGCAGCGTGGCCTCAATGGGTTTATCATCAATCTGAAAACCCCGCTGCTTTTCTTCTAAGAATCGTGAGTTTGTCTCGGACGTCTTGAGGCAAGTTTTCAGGTTTGAGTTTCGGATTTGCGGCATTCACCGTCGGCATGACGGCGATCAAGATGGCCTCGACTTCATTGATGTGCCTCTCGCCGTTTACCACAAAAGCGGAGAAAAAGTTCCAGAAATTGTAATACTTGTCTGTAGCTTTGTTCGCGTGATCGTGGAGCCGGTCAAATAGCTTTCTCTTTCGAGCCTGACCGACGTAGTAAGGTTTGTCATCCCGAAAGAGTACGTAAACTCCGTGGTTTTGTAGAATTTCAAGGCTCTTCGCGTGAAGCTTTCTTTTTGCCGTTCTGTCAAAGATATCGAAGATCGACCTTGGCCACATTTTGAGATAGTTGCTGACAATGTCTCCGGGCATTTCCCTCCTCTGGGCTTACTTGTGCCGCAGCATCCGTTTGTGAAACCGTTTTATTGTCAACGAGGGCTAATGAGACCTCTTGCCGTTCTTCAGCACTTTCGCCAAAGCCTGTCCGGTATAGGACTTCGCGCAGGCGGCCAAGTCCTCCGGCGTGCCTTGGGCGACCACTTTCCCACCGGCGTCGCCGCCCTCCGGCCCCAAATCGATTATCCAATCTGCCTGTTTCACCACGTCGAGGTTATGCTCGATGATGATGATGGAGTTGCCGAGGTCTGTCAAGCGATTGAGGACTTCCAGAAGCTGCTTCACATCGTCGAAGTGCAGGCCGGTGGTGGGCTCGTCCAGAATATACAACGTCCGTCCCGTTTGCCGCCGGCTCAATTCACGGGCCAGCTTGATGCGTTGCGCCTCTCCACCGGAAAGCGTGGTGGCGGATTGACCCAGGTGAATGTAACCCAAGCCAACGTCGACGAGTGTTTGAAGCTTCAGTTTGATTTGTGGAATGTTTTCGAGAAGGGGCAGCGCATCTTTCACCGTAGATTCGAGCAGGTCAGCGATGCTCGCCCCCTTATATTTCACCACCAGCGTTTCAGAATTGTATCTTCTTCCCCGGCACACCTCGCAGGTCACAAAAACGTCGGGCAAGAAGCTCATCTCGATGCGGCGCAGGCCTTCGCCCTGGCACGCCTCGCAGCGCCCCCCTTTTACATTAAAGCTGAAGCGACCGGCGCGATAGCCGCGCTCGCGCGATTCAGGGAGCATGGCAAACAATTCGCGAATTGGAGTGAACAGCCCGGAATAAGTCGCCGGGTTGGAGCGCGGCGTGCGGCCAATGGGCGCTTGGTCGATCTCGATCACTTTATCGATGTGTTCCAAACCCAGAAGCATGCGATGGGCGCCGGGTTCCTCAATTGCTCGATAAATTTTCTTGGCAATGGCGCGGTAAAGAATATCGTTCACCAGAGTAGATTTGCCGGACCCTGAAACTCCGGTGACCACAGTCATTACACCCAGGGGGATGGCAACGTCGATGCTCTTCAGGTTGTGCGCGCGCGCCCCCAAAATTCGCAGGGATTTCCCGTTGGGTTTTCGGCGGATTTCAGGGACGGGGATCTTGGAGGCGCCGGAGAGGTAGCGGCCCGTGAGAGATTGCGCGGACTCCGCTATCCTGGCCGGTGTCCCCTCGGCCACCAGAAATCCGCCCTGCTTTCCCGCACCCGGTCCGAGATCGATCACGTAATTGGCGCGACGGATGGTTTCCTCATCGTGTTCGACTACCAGCACGGTGTTGCCCAAGTCGCGCAAGTGCTCGAGCGTTTGGAGCAGCCTTTCGTTGTCGCGCGGGTGCAGGCCGATGCTGGGCTCATCGAGCACGTAGAGTACGCCGCGCAACTTGGAGCCGATCTGCGTGGCCAGCCGGATACGCTGGCTTTCGCCGCTGGAAAGTGTCGCGGCGGAACGGTCCAGGCTCAGGTACTCCAATCCCACGTCGCGAAGGAATTTAAGTCGCGCAGAAATTTCGTTCAATATCCTTCGCGCCAGAATCTCTTCGCGAGGGCTCAGCGTGATTTTCTGCGCCACTTCCTGCGCCCGTCCAACGGGCAGCGATGTGAAGTCGGCAATCGATAGTCCGGTCACCTTGGCGGCCAGACTTTCCGGCTTCAGGCGTTTGCCCTGGCACTGCGGGCAAGTGACCGCGGACATATACTGCTCGAACCATTCGCGGTAGCTGTCAGAAGTCGACTCGGAGTACCAGCGGTCGAGCAGCGGGATGATCCCTCGGAATGACGGCGCGGTGCGCGAGCCTTCCGGACCTTTTCCAAAGAGGATGAGGTTTTGCACCTTGCGCGGGAATTTGTTAAACGGCGTTTTCAAATCAAAATGGAATTGCTCCGCCGCGCGCATCAGGCTTCGCTGCATGGAGCCCGACCCGGCGCCCGGCCCCAGCCCGCCCTCCAGCAATGGCCGCGACCAGTCCACGATCAATTTGGCCGGATCGAAGGAGAACTGGCTGCCTATCCCGCGGCACGCCGAGCAGGCGCCATAGACACTGTTGAAGGAAAACGAGCGCGGTTCGAGCGCCGGAATGCTGATGCCACAGTCCACGCAAGCCCATTCCTGCGAGTAAAGGTGCTCCGCGCCACCCACCACGGCCACCTGCACGATGCCCTTGGCGAGTTTGATCGCCGTCTCGATGCTCGCGGCCAAACGGCTTTCGATGCCCGGCTTCACCAACAGCCGGTCCACCACGACTTCGATAGTGTGGTTGCGGCGGCGCTGGAGTGGAATTTCCTCGTCGAGCTGGCGGAGTTGTCCGTCCACTCGCGCCCGCACAAAACCTTCGCGCGCCAGTTGCTCGAAGAGTTTCGCGAATTCGCCTTTCCGTCCACGAATGATGGGCGCCAGAATCATGACGCGGGCACCCCCATTGCTGAGGCGGGAGTCGGGTGTCGGGAGTGGGGCGTCGGGGGAATGAATCTTGGGCTTCAGATTTGGAAATGCGGGTTGGGATTCAGCGCGGGCTTCAGGGCTTTCTGCCATCTGCTTTCTGCCTGATTTCTTCTCTTCTTCTGACTTCTGACTTCTGTCTTCTGACTCCTGATTTACAAGCGCCATGATGGAAGAAACGATTTGCTCTGTCGTTTGGCGGGAAATCTTCCGCCCGCACTTGTGGCAGTGAGGAATTGCAATAGAAGAGTAGAGCAGGCGGAGATAATCGTAGATCTCCGTGATGGTGCCGACCGTCGAACGGGAGCTGCGGCTGGTGGTTTTCTGCTCGATGGAAATGGCCGGGCTCAGGCCCTCGATCGAGTCAACGTCCGGGCGCTCCATTTGGTCCAGAAATTGTCGGGCATAGGCGGAGAGCGTTTGGACGTACCGCCGTTGGCCTTCGGCATAGATGATGTCAAACGCCAGACTCGATTTGCCCGAGCCACTCAGCCCGGTCACTACACTCAAGGCGTGGCGGGGGATTTCCACATTGATGTTCTTCAGATTGTGCTGGCGGGCGCCGCGAACTGTTATCCGGTCGATCATGGATCCCCAGAAGCCTACAGCGATGAACTTCGACACTAAGGCAATCTTCTATCGTAGAGGACGTGTCACAAACCGTCAAGGGGCTTACGCGGAGCCGCAAGACAACTTTTGACTTATCCAGCCTGACTCTCTATTCTGCGATTGGGGAAGGGAGAAGTTAGCGAGTCAGTTTATGGAACATTCGGCCCCACTACTGCTTGAACTTTTCCTGATGTTTGGCAGCGCCAAGGTCCTGGCGGAAATCTTCCAAAGGCTGCGCCAGCCGCCCGTGGTGGGAGAAATCCTGGCCGGTGTCGTTCTCGGTCCTTCGGTTTTGGCCCTCATTCATCCCAACGATTTGACCGAAGGGCTGGCGGAAATCGGGGCGATTTTCCTGCTCTTTATGGTGGGGCTGGAGACCAAGCCCGAAGACCTTCTCGAGGTCGGCGCCGTTGCGGGCTTGGTGGCCACCGTCGGAGTGATTGTCCCATTTGTGTTTGGCTTCGTTTGCATGAAGGCGTTCCACTACAACTCAGTTGAATCGATTTTTGTGGCGGCCGCACTGGTTGCCACCAGTGTGGGCATCACCGCACGCGTGCTCGCGGACGCCGGCGCACTGTCTACGCGTGTTGCCCGTGTGATTTTGGCCGCAGCAATTCTGGACGATATCTTGGGGATGATAGTTCTTGCCATCGTCAGCAGTCTTTCAGAAGGGCAAATCAATTACTGGCAGCTCGGCGTGGTCAGTGCTGAGGCGATTGGCTTCTCCCTTTTGATGATCTTGTTCGGTTCTCGAGTTATTGGGAGCTTTAAGCCCGTGGTGACCAAGCTCCGAGTACGTAACGCCGCTTTCATCTTGGCCATCCTGTTTTGTTTGGGAATGTCGCTGGCGTCGGCTTATATCGGAATGGCGGCAATCATTGGAGCATTCCTGGCCGGGCTGGCTTTGGCCGACCATCGGGACACGTGGGGCTTGCACGAAACCACTCACCCACTCATGGAATTTCTGACACCGTTCTTTTTTGTACTCCTGGGCGCCAAAGTCAATCTGCAAACCATCTCGCAAGAAAGCGTGCTCTATCTGGCGGCGGTCATTTGCGTACTCGCCATCCTGAGCAAGCTGATCGGATGCGGCCTTGGGGCTTTATCCATGGGATGGAAGGACGCCCTACGCGTTGGACTGGGCATGGTGCCTCGCGGCGAGGTGGGGCTGATTGTCGCGGCAGTGGGACTGAGTCTCCACACTGTTTCCGACGACATTTACGCCGTGGTCGTGATCATGAGTATTGTGACGACGCTTTTTGCCCCGCCCGTACTGCGCTTGGTTCTTGCACCCTCTGGGGCGGAGAAGGCATTGCGGTAGACCGGGATCACTCTTCCTTACGTTTAATCCGCTGGAACTCTCTTGTAAGCCGCCAGAACATCCTGGGGCGAAACGACTCCCTCGAGTTTGCGGAAATTGGCTCGACTTACTACGGGTAACTTCGGGCAGTCCCCCATCCGGCGCAACGCGAAATCAAACGGTTCGTCGGGATGGAACGCGGGCAAGCGCGGGTGGGCATAGATTTCGTCCGAATTCAAATGGTAGAGGTCCTAAATTCTGTTATGGGGATTTACCGGGGAGAATCCACACCTCCCATTCCCTGCCGCTAGTGTTCCGGCGTATAGTGTGTGAATGCGGGCGAGCCGTCACTCTGCAGTTGAGGTGACCACAATTGGAGCGTCTCCACCCGGGATAGTAGCTATCGGCATCTTCTTATTCTTTGGGGCAATCATGGCCTCCCTTGCCGCCACCACATTACTTTGGCCGGGCACAATCCTCGATCGCATGTGGACTCTCAATGCGGCAGCCTACACGCGGCTGGCGCGTCTGGGCCGAGCGGTCGGAATTCCGTTCCTAGTTCTCGGCGGTGCTCTTGCGTTCGCCGGGACGGGCTGGTTCAAACGCCGTGTGTGGGATGGGGACTGGCGGTGGTCATCATCGCGACACAGGTATTGGGGGACTTGGTCAATCTCTTCATGGGCGAATTCGTCAGAGGCGGGGTGGGAGTTACCATTGCGGGCGCACTGCTGTTTTATCTTCTGAGGCCAAAGGTGAGGGCTGCCTTTAAGACCGGCGGGATCTCGGCTGGCCCCTGACGAAGCGCACGAGACCAGGGTTCAACGGTGGATACCATGTCACTTTCCGAGGCCAATTCCAATCCCCGATTGTGGCAGACTTTGTCTTCTGGTAAACTCTCCCACTCGTATTGGCCCTTGAGATTTCCAAGATGATGTTTCATAACCAATCGAAGCGTCACGCCTGCGGATGAGCCTTCTCGAGCGACACACATGATGAGGAAGAGTCATCATTTTCCATTTGTTTTGCTGCTGGTCCTCTTACTGGCCTGGCCGAATCCTTCACAGTCCCGCGATGGCATACGGGAAAACAGTCCTGATCCTCTTTCGAAGGCCATGGAGAAAGAATTGCAGCGCGCCAAGAGCGACCTCGCGAAATCTGATCCGGCGCCTTATTTCATCAGCTATTCCGTTTACGATCAGGAGAATATCGGGATCGCGGGCTCTCTGGGGAGCATTCTGACTTCTTCGCATGCCCATCAACGCCCCGGCGATGTCATGATGCGCGTCGGCAGCCCCGAGCTAGACAACACGCATAAGCAGAACCTGCCCTCGGCCATATCTTCCGGCTTTCTACCTCTCGACAACGACCCAGACGCCGTAGCCCGTGTCCTCTGGCAATTGACCAGCCGCGAATACCGGCAAGCTGGACCCGCTTTCCTGAACGTGAAAGCAGAAACCACCGTGCGGGCGGAGGAAGATGACAAGTCCCCAGACTTCTCGAAGGAGGAACCCCAAGTCAATATTAGTACACACTCTTCGGCGTTCTCCATCGATCAGAAGACGTGGGAAGATAAAGTCCGGCGGTATTCCGCCGCTTTTCGAAAATACCCACTCGTGTACTCTTCGAGTGTGTACTTTCAGGCGCAACGGAGCACGTCGTTCCTGGCCTCCAGCGAGGGCGCTAAGATCGTTGTGCCCAGCGCCATTGCCCGGCTGCTGATTCAGGCCTCGACTCGTGCAGATGACGGAATGGATCTTATTCGGGTGGAGAGCTTCCAGGCGTCGTCGCCCAACAACCTCCCCGGCGAAGTGGAGATCGACCGCGTCGCCACCAAGATGGCGGACGATCTGGCCGCCCTGCGAAAGGCTCCTGTCCAGGAGGCATTCAATGGCCCCGCCATGTTGTCGGGGAGAGCCGCGGCCGTCTTTTTCCATGAAGTATTGGGTCACCGTTTGGAGGGTCATCGACAGAAAAGTGAAGAGGAAGGGCAGACCTTCACCAAGAAGGTGGGTGAGCGGATCCTTCCCAATTTTCTGAGCATTGCCGACGATCCCACCACGTCCGAACTCAGCGGCGTGAAACTCGCCGGATCCTACCCCTACGACGATGAAGGAGTGCAGTCGCGCCGCGTCGAGGTGGTGAAGGATGGAGTGCTGGAATCTTTTCTAATGTCCCGCATGCCGGTCAAGGGTTTTGCCAAATCGAACGGGCACGGGCGCCGGCAGCCGGGGCGCATGCCCACGGGCCGCCAAGGCAATTTTATAGTCATGTCCAAGAATTCGGTCACCAACTCCGAGCTCCGGCAAAAATTCATTAACGAGATAAAGAAGCAAGGCAAACCTTACGGCCTCTACTTTGAAGACGTGCAGGGTGGTTTCACGCTCACCGGGCGCGAAATGCCGCAGGCGTTTCAGATTCTTCCGGTCATCGTCTGGCGCGTTTATCCCGATGGCCGCCCGGATGAACTAGTGCGAGGCGTGGACATTGTAGGTACACCCTTAGCCGCTCTGGACAGCATCATCTTGACCGGCGATAAAGAGGAAGTATTTAACGGAATTTGCGGCGCTGAATCGGGAAGCATTCCAGTATCGGCCGCCGCCCCAGCCATTTTATTTTCCGAGATGGAGATTCAGAAGCGGGCTAACTCGCATGCAAGGCCGCCCCTATTGCCGCCACCGGGATTTGAATCCGCTTTGATAAACCCCCAAACGCCGCACACAGTCGAGGTGAAGCGTGACTGAAGGGCTGATCAAATCGGTCGTGGTCCGCTGCTGGGCAACAGGGGTTGTTATTTTCTTGTGCTCCCTGGTTACTCTCCCGTGCCTTGCCGCAGCCCGCTCCGCCCAGTCGAGTAAGGCGGAGGAGGATGTTCTCCTGCGCGCCATGCAGGAGGAACTCGACCGGTCTAAAGCGCAAATCAAAATGGATGGCGCCGCCGCGCCCTACTACCTCGAGTACCGCGTTACCGACGTCCAGGAATTTGCCGCGCGGGCAGAGTTCGGCGCATTGGTGGGCGAGAGCCTCGTGCACGCGCGATTCCTGCGCGCCGTGGTCCGAGTGGGTGATTACAAGGACGACAGTTATTACGGCACGGGGCAGGGCAGCGTCGATTTTATCGGACTCGATGATGACATGCTGGCCTTGCGCCATCAGCTTTGGCTTTTGACCGACCGCGCCTATAAAGACGCCATCGAATCACTGGCCGCCAAGCGTGCCGCCCTGGAAAAATTCAAGGTCGATCAGCCCGTGGACGATTTCGCGCACGCGCCGGCGGTCCATTTTATCGGGCCGCTGGCGAAATTGGATATCAATGCCCATACCTGGCGAAAGTCCTTGATGGATGCCACGGCTCTTTACCGCACAGACTCTGAGATTCAAACTCTTGGAGCGATCGCCGATTTTATGGCGGTGAACCAGTACTTCGTGAATTCGGAAGGCTCGGTGACGAGGCTCGGCCGGACCGCATACCAGACGGGCTTGACCGCGATTACCCAGGCACCCGACGGTATGTACTTGACGCGTTCCCCTTCCTATATCTCCAGCCGAATTGAGGATTTGCCCGCGCCGGAACGATTTGTCGCCAACACGGCGACCGTGTTGGACGGTTTGAAAAAACTGCGTGATGCCCCGGTGGTCGATGAAGAGTATCGCGGGCCGGTGATGATCGAGCCCGACGCCGCCAACGACGTGGTGGCCGCGCTGATCGGGAAAAACATCTTGGGCCATCGGCCGCGCCTTGGAGTCAATGCCCGGACGACGGGGGAGTACGCCAGCAGTTACAAGAGCCGCATCCTTCCGGAGTTTCTTTCCTTGACCGATGATCCCACTCAATCGAGTTTCAATGGGCACGCCTTGGCCGGAAGTTATGAATTCGATGATGAAGGCGTGAAGGCGCGGCCGGTCAAGGTGGTGGAGAACGGCGTCCTGACCAATTATCTGCTGGGGCGGCAGCCCATCCGTGATCTTCCCAACTCAAACGGCCATGGCCGTGCAACTCCCGGTGGACCTCCCAGTCCCACCCTGGGCAATTTGATTCTCACCGGGTCGCAAGTCATGTCGCGTGCCGAATTGAAGAACAAAATGATCGACCTTTGCCGCCAACAGGGCAAACCCTACGGATATCTCCTTCGGACCGTGATCAGCTCGAATCTCTATCCACTGTTGCTTTACCGGGTGTATGCGCAGGATGGGCATGAAGAGTTGGTGCGCGGAGCAGTCTTTCATGAGCTCGATGCGCGCGCCCTGCGGAATGATTTGATTGCGGTGGGCAACGACCCTCAGGTGAACAACACCGCCGAGAGGATTCCCACTTCGGTCATCACCCCCTCGCTCCTTTTCGATGAGCTCGAAATAAAACGATCTGAAACGGGCAAGGAAAAACTCCCGGACTACCCTCCGCCCCCACTGATTTCCCCGCCGAAGTAGAAGGAAGGAAAGACACGCACGGCTCGAGTTAGCCCGCCTTTCCTTGACACGCTTTTTGCCCCGCCCCTATAATGGCTTTTCATTCATCCTGTTAATGTTGTGAGCAGGACGAGGGAGTTTGGATTTTTGACCGACCCAAGCCACGAACCTCAGGATCTGGTTCTCCAGCGGCAGAAAAAGCTGCGCGCCATCGCTGATCTGGGTTTTGAACTCTACCCGCGCAAGAGAGATTTCTCGCACACCCTTCCGCAGATTCTTACCGAGTATTCGGCTCGCACGACAGAGGAGTTGGCGGCGGAAAAGATCTCAGTTCGCGTCGCGGGCCGGGTGATGAGCCTGCGCCCGCATGGCAAGGCAGGCTTTGCCCACCTGGCAGGCAACGGCGCCAAACTCCAGATTTACGTCCGTTTGGACGCAGTGGGCGAACGAGATTGGGAGCTTTACAAGCTTCTCGACCTAGGCGATTTGATTGGAGTGGACGGCTATTTGTTCCGCACTCGCACCGGCGAGCTCTCCGTCCACGCTGAGCGCCTGCATTTTCTGGCCAAAGCCCTGTTACCCCTGCCCGAAAAGTGGCACGGCTTGGCGGATGTTGAGATTCGCTATCGCCAGCGCTACCTTGACCTGATGGTGAATGACGAGGTGCGCGAAGTCTTCGTCAAGCGCTTTCGAATGATTCGCGCCATTCGCGAGCTACTCGAGGCGGAGGGCTTTCTCGAAGTCGAAACCCCGATGATGCAACCCCTGGCCGGCGGAGCCATGGCCCGGCCGTTCATTACTCACCACAACGCTCTGAATATCGACCTATACCTTCGCATCGCGCCCGAGCTCTATCTGAAGCGCCTGACGGTGGGCGGCCTCGACCGCGTCTACGAAATTAATCGCAATTTCCGCAACGAGGGCATCTCCACCCAGCACAATCCCGAATTCACCATGCTCGAGTTTTACCAGGCCTACGCCGATTACCACGACCTTATCGCGCTCACCGAGCGACTGTTGCGCCACGCGGCTCAGCAAGTGTTGGGCTCGCTCGAATTCGATTACGGCGAGCACCACATTTCATTTGCGAAATTCGAGCGCCTCACCATGAAAGAGGCGGTGGTGCACTATTGGCCGGCCGAAGCCGCTCCCGGCCCCAAGCTCGAGGATTTTGCCAACATGAAGAACATTTTCCGCTGGGTCGAAGCCTACAACCAATGGTCGGCGAAATCGGGCAGCGGACACGAAGCGATCGGCCTCGACAACACGGCCGCCCCCGGGCTCGCGCTGCAGGAGCTGTTCGAGGTCACCAGCGAGCGCCATCTGATCCAGCCCACGTTCATCATGGACTTCCCGCTGGAAGTCTCGCCTTTATCCAAGCAGAAACCTGAGGATCATAATTTCGTCGAGCGCTTTGAGCTTTACGTTGGCGGAATGGAAATCGCCAACGCCTTTAGCGAACTCAACGACCCTGCCGAGCAGCGTGATCGCTTTGAGTATCAGCAGTTGCTGCGCGAAAAGGGCGACCTTTCGGCGCACGCCATCGACGAAGATTACATCCGGGCTTTGAGTTATGGCATGCCTCCCACGGGTGGAGAAGGCATCGGGATCGACCGCCTCGCCATGCTTCTCACCAATTCCCGGTCCATCCGCGACGTCATCCTGTTTCCTCTCCTTCGCCCCGAAAAAAAGGAGGAGTGATCTGGGTTGCGGCCACCTCGCTCCGTCTGTTTTCTTCTTTTCCGCTCTGCAGAATTGAGAGAGCCATGAGCCTGGATGAAGATCCCGTTCGCATTCCCATCACGGACGTATTCGATCTTCACACCGTGCAGCCCAAAGAGGTCGAAAGCGTTGTGGAAGCCTACCTGGAAGAGGCAAGCCGGCTGGGCCTCAAGGCCCTGCGCATCATTCACGGGCGTGGAATCGGCGTGCAGCGAGAAATCGTCCGCGCCGTATTGGCTCGCACGCCGGCTGTCCTTTCCTTTCAGGACGCTCCCGCGGAAGCCGGAGGTTGGGGCGCGACCATCGTCACTCTGCGCTAGTCTTCGCATACGGAACACCAACCTCGAAAATTCCCTCACACAAAAAAACGTGTTTCGCATAGAGTATTTGACTTGCCAGAACTTCGAATGGCTATCGGCTTTTGAACGGGGGCGGGTAGGGCGGTTATTAGACAAAGGAGCTTTCTCTGATGCGGAGATTCAACCGATGGTTCGGCCGGATACTCTTGGTGGTGGCAATCGGGATTTATCCCTCCATGCTGTTAGGACAGGTGGATGACGCAACCCGCCAACTGGCGCGCGATATATTCAAGCAATTGATTGAAATCAACACCACTGATTCGGTTGGGAGCACCACAGTAGCCGCGCAAGCGATGGCCAGGCGCCTGCTGGATGCGGGGTTTCCTGCCGCGGATGTCCAGGTGTTGGGCCCGAACGATCGCAAAGGGAATCTGGTGGCGCGCCTGCACGGAACGGGCGCTCACCGGCCCGTGCTTTTGATTGGCCATCTGGACGTCGTGGAAGCACACCGCGAGGATTGGACCACCGACCCATTTCAATTCGTGGAAAAGGACGGCTACTTCTACGGTCGCGGCACGCAAGACATGAAGGGTGGCGACGCCATCCACGTCACCACTCTCATCCGGTTGAAACAGGAAGGATTCAAGCCGGACCGCGACATCATCCTGGCCCTCACGGCTGACGAAGAGGGCGGAAAATCAAATGGCGTCGACTGGCTGCTGAAAAACCATCGCGACCTGATCGACGCGGAGGTCGTAATCAATCAGGACGGTGGCGGCATGAACACGAAGGACGGGAAACCCGTCTATATGTCCATGGACGCAACGGAGAAGCTCTACGCCGATTATCGGCTCCAGGTCACCAATCCGGGAGGACACAGTTCGCTGCCAGTTCCTGACAACGCCATCTACCACCTCGTGAATGCGCTGAAGCGGTTGGAGGATTACAAATTTCCGTTCGAACTGAACGCGGTCACGCGCGCCTTTTTCGAACGGATAGCCAAGCTTAAGGAGGGCCAGGATGCCGCAGATGTGCGAGGCATATTGGCAACTCCGCCGAATGCCGAAGCTATTGAGCGACTCTCCGCGAATCCGATTCTTAACTCGACCATGCGCACCACCTGCGTGGCCACACGATTGGATGCGGGGCACGCTAACAACGCGCTCCCCCAACGCGCCACCGCAAACGTGAATTGCCGCATCCTGCCCGGACACACGCGCGAAGAAGTGCGGCAAGACTTGATTCGCGTTTTTGACGACCCCAAGGTGGAGGTCCGCTACGTGGGCAACGATGGCACAGTTCTGGGCCGCGCCCCCGAGCAGCCCGGTCTTCCGCCCGTCAAGTTGCGGCCCGACATCATGAATCCGTTCGAGCGCACCGTGGAGGCAATGTGGCCCGGCATCCCCGTCGTGCCCAGCATGGCCACTGGGGCATCGGACGGTGTCTACACCAACGCCGCGGGCATGCCCACCTTCGGGATTTGCGGTATCGCCATCGACACGAACGACGTTCGCGCCCACGGAAGGGACGAGCGGGTGAGAGTGGAATCGTATGACCAGGGCGTGGATTTTTTCTACAGCTTTCTGAAGGCGCTGACTTCCGCGCAGTGATTGGTAATGGACGGGAGCGCGTCTATCTCGCTGCGCCGGACGAAAGGGTTTACATGCGCGTATCACCCTGGAACGAAATGGTGATTCATCTGTCTAACGGAAGTGCCATAATTGGTGCAGTCACGTCCGATATTCCCAGTTATTGCTTGTCTGCGCGGCCGGAATTTCCTATAGTACTTGCGATGGGTATTTTTGTCGGTTGTCTCCTTCTCCTGATTGCAGCCTTGGGTCTTCGCCAGCTTCTTGGACTGAGTTCCAAGAGAGGGAGCGGCGCGTCTCGTCCTGACCATCTGACCGACCAACAACTCGCCATTTTCACTCCGTTCTCCACGGAAGTAGAAACCCAGGTTGTGATCATCAGCATTGCATTGAATGACGCCATCACTGAGCACAATTCCGGCCATGCTGATCTCGCTTGGCGATTGGTTCAGCTTTCAGCAAGTGAGTGGGCGCGTGTGGCGGAGACCATCACTGGTTTGATGGATGCTTTGCACGAATATCTGCCCCAGGCTTGCGGGGTGATTCCATGCCGGGGGATGGGCGTGCGGCGGTTCAAGTCGCGCCTCATGACCGACCATCACCGTATGTACGAATTTCTGGATAGGGTAATTGTCCGTTCCAGGATGCGGTTTCAACTCCAGATCCACGCCTCAAAGCGCGCCGTCGCTGCACTGACCACTGAATTCAACCGGACTTATCACAGCGGGGAGCGCACTGGAGACCTCTCGCCCGAATTTTGGCAGCGCCTTGATTTTTGTTCCCACGACTTCGACCTGCTCACCAAGGAAACGCTGCTGGCATTTCGCGGCTTACTCACCTGCCTGCCCGCGGAAGATCTTGCCGCCTTCGCGGTCGACCTCGAAGGTGTCCTCCGGCGCGGCGTGCTCTCTGCTCCCGCCGCCGCGTGAGAGCTATCGCACTCCCTCATTTATTCTTCCGGTCAAATTGCGCTGGTCCCTAAGAGCCCTTCGCCTCACCACGACGAAGAACTCACCACCCCGTTACACAATCTCTTCGCGCTCCGCGTCCCATTGCACGCGTCGACCCTCGCGATACGCCATCAGCGCCATCCGGCAGGCGATAGCCGAGCGGAATCCCAACTCGAAGGGGCAGTTGGGCTGCTTGCGGCTGCGCACGCAATCGAAAAAGTTTTGCAAGTGGGTGTCTGTGGCGTCCGAGCCGCCCACGATATCCGGCGCGGCTTTCGTCCCCGTCGCCTTTTCTTCTCCGCCGTCGGGACGATTGCCGGACTCCGGGACGTAGCGGACGTGGTCGGCCTCATCGCGAAAGATGGCGCCCTTGGTCCCCAGCACCACGTCATCGCCTTCGCCGTAGCGCCGGTTGCCGAACATCGAATTCCACGTGAACAACAGCGTGCCGTGGTCCATGGCCACATCGTAAGTGTCGGGCACTTCCATTTCCGGATTCAGGTAATTGCCCCCGCCCATCGTAACGCTGCGAGGGATCTTCAGGTCGAGCATCTTGTACCAGAAAATCACCTGGTGGACCATGTTTTCAAAAACGTTGCCGCCCGAGTAGTCCCAGTAAAAGCGCCAGTTCATGTAACGGTTGGGATCGAAGGCGTGCGTCGGCGCTTCACCCTGGAAGGTTTTCCAATCCACGTGCTGCTCGTCGCAGTCGGCCGGAATGGGCCGCTTCCAGCCGCCGTAGGGAGCGTTGCGGTAATGGTGGGTGTGGATTTGCGTGACCGAGCCCAGGTGCGCATCATTCAAATACTCGCGCGCGGCGGGGACTGCGGGGCCGCTCGTGGCCTGACTGCCGATCTGCACGATGCGGCCGGAGCCCTCGAACGCCCGCCGCATCCGCCGGGCATGATCGGGATTAAACGCCATGGTCTTTTCCTCATAGATGTCTTTCCCGGCTTTCAGCGCGGGGACAAACTGAAGCGCGTGCTGGTGCTGTGGGGTGGCGATCACGACCGCATCTATCGACTTGTCGTCGAGCAAGCGGCGAAAGTCGCCATAGGTCTTCGCCTGCGGCGCGACGCTCTTCGCTTCTTCCAGGCGCCGGGTGTAGAGGTCCGCAACAGCCACGGCCTCCACATTAGTGGCCCGCAGGGCGGCGCGAAAATCTTCCATGCCTCGCCCGCCCACGCCAATCATCCCGAAGCGGACGCGATCGTTGGCGCCCAGCACCCGGCTGGACGGAAATACGTGGCTCGCCGCCACGGCGGCGGTACTTCCCAAAACCTTACTCATGAACTGCCGGCGATTGGACATGGCTGGCTCCTTGTTGCATTCACCCCTTCGCTCAAGCATCGGGGAAATTCGTGCCATTACACGGTGGAATATTTCCTGCACAACATTTTGATCCGGTCCACCAATTTCGGCACCGCGGTCATCGCGTCCTCTTTGCCTTCGTATTCCGCGGACATGTAGCCCCGGTACCCGCCCCGCGCAAAGATCTGCCAAACGCGGTCGAGGTCCACCGGATGATGGCTCTCTCCGAACTGCTCGCGGATGTGCGTTTGCGTGGCGTAGGGCACGCATGCCTCGATTTGCTTGTACTGGTCTTCGTCCGAATCGGCGACAAAATTGGTGATGTCCAGGTTGATGCCCGCGTAAGGCGAATCGACGCGGTGAATGATCTCAAGAATCGCGTCAGCTTTTTGCGTGATCCCGCTGTGGTCTTCCAATCCCAGCGTGATGCCTCGCTTGCCCGCATAATCGCAGGCGGGTTTCATCACCTCGATAGTCCAATCGATGGCCTGTTGCGCGGTGGCGCCCGGGGGCAACTCTCCGGCAAAGATGCGCAAGTGCGCCGCACCCAGCGCGTCTGTGATGCCCACCCATTTCTTGATTTCCTCGAGCGTCTCGTCGCGCTTGGCTTTTTCTGTTTGCACCATCGATGCGCCACAAGCCACGCCCGAAAACGGCATGCCATTCTTGAATGCGAAATGCCGCAGGGCGGCGAGCGAGGTGGGCTCAGTGGACTTCAGCCAATAGCCGGTGATGTCCACGCCGTCAAGCCCGAGTTCCACACCCTTGAGGATGAATTCCTCCATGCTCATGCGGCCCTTCGCCAAATATTCGTGGTAGGAGTAAGCGCAGCAGCCGGTGAACAGCCGAGGTGACTTGCCTGATTTCGCCGAGGCCTGATTTCCTCCCGTCGCATCGCCTGGCATTAGTCCGGCAATTGCAATGGCCGCGGCACCGGTGGCTTGGAAGAATTGGCGGCGTTGGATGCGTGTTTTCATAAGCTCCTTGGTGGTGTTTCGTTTCGCTTCATGAGCGTTCGTTCATTGTCCATTTCTTTTGTTTTCCCATTGTACACATAAAAAGGCCGGACGACGATTTTCTTATTTATTTAGCGATTCCACTCCCAAGCGTTCCAAAACAGCCCCTCAAGTCAGGCCTAACCCATTTGTTATCAGGATGTACGCGCCAAAGCCAAAAAGCCAGATGATTGTAACTGATTTTGAATGTGTCTGTTAGGGGAAGATCCGGACGAAAAGTTGGACTCAATTTGTCGCGAATAATCGCCAAGAAACGGCCATTTTTTGCTGTAAAGCAATGAAAATAAGCATCATAGGTCAATCTAGTTCGTTTTGAGGGCCACTTTTTTAAGTTAATTATTTTCATAAACTTAGTGGCTTTGCCATGAAAAAACATCTCTTTCGAGGCGTACATTTTCAATCTTGTTTCGTTTTCGACCAGTATTCATGTGGCTTTTCTTCATTCGTGTAACGTGCGGATGCTTCACTGGAATGTGCGCGGCCCTCAATTCACTCTCTATTTCGCGGCCCAAATCGCTCGCCGTCTTGCACTCCTGCAGAGGTCTTTCCAATCTCGATCCCAGCAAATACTTCCACTTTCTCGAGCGCAACGAGAGTGTGTCCACCAGTAGCCCGAGGCTGCGCTCGACATTGCGATCCAGTTGCCGCCGCGAGTCTGCGTTGGCGCTCTTTCCATTTCGGATGCCCCTCGCCAACAATTCGAAACGCTTCTGGCATGCGCGTTGGGCCCGAGGCGCGCCCAGCTTTGCCCACCAATCTTCTGCCACGCGGGCCACCAGCCGGCGCGAGTAGGAATCCCACGGTTCAAACCAATAAATCAGTTGGCGATACAAGCGGCGATACTCAAATGGATTCCGGCCCTCGAGCGCCATGATCATCTGCTCGGCCTTGGAGCATTGCTGCCATTTGATGGAGTTGAGCGCTGCGCGCCGTTTGCCGCCCGAGGTGCGCGGACCGGTGGAACGTGCAACGTTCCTGTGTTGTGCCTGGATTTGAAGGAATGTGGATGGTTTGCGAATCTGGGCTGCCGGCTTACGATGGTCTGAGGCGAGGTGATCCTCAAACGTCATCGCGGCCAACCGGCCCCAGCGCAGATATGGCGTAAGCACCTGGGCGTCAAAGCGGGTTTTGGACACAGCCAACTCCTGCTTTCCCCCCGCCCCGTCACGCGCGCTGTGGCATCTTGCCCACAAGCGCCCCGCGAACAACTATTTATTAGAGCATGAATTCACTCCAAAGTAAAGCGAAAAGGGGTGGCGACACATTTTGGTATCTCAAGTGTGGCGGACCTTCCCTTATTGGTCCGGGCGCCGTTACAGATTCCTATTGATGGGTTTTATAGAGGTAGAGACCTGCGATGAGCATAATCCCTCCAATCGCAGTTTCTATGCGGGCCTCGAAGTAATCCAATGAGATTGACTCCAATGACGGGTGGCTTTGGCTTGCGGGAAAGAAGTATCGGAGACTGTACACAAGCACCCCGGCCCCGCCCGCGATTAAAACAATCGCAAGCCTCTTCATCGAATTCCCTTCGCTAATTCGTCTCGCTTCCGGCGTATCGCATCCGGCCTAGACACCCGCGGCGCGGGAGGCGAGCAGTTCCAATTCCTGAACGTACGTGGGGTGGAGGAGTCTGGTGGTGAGGAATCGTTCAATCTTCCCCAGAAATCCCTTGCGAACTTTGAGTTCAGTGGTGATGGTGACGCGGGATTGTCCGGGCGCGGCCCCCGGGTCCACGATGAATGTGGTGATGGCGCCGTTGGTGTCCAAATCAGTTTCAACGAGGACGCGGCCGGGCTCCGGCTCTGTGATGGCGGCGCGGAAAGTTTGCTTCCGCCCGAAAATGCGCATGCCAACCCGGATGATGGTGCCCGCTCCTATGCCGCCCTTTTCCACTACCAGGCTGGTGAACAGCGGCGGGAGAATGCGCGGATGTCCCTCGCGGTAGTTGGCGATGATCGAGTACACCCGCTCAGGCGGCGCGGCCATGTTGGCAGACGCCGTGATGATGTGCCTGGATGTCGATGTTGATTCGCGTGTCGTGCTCTGTGCAGTAGCCGTGTTGAAAGCCATGGCACCCTCCACCCAGTACAGATGCGTTGATGAGCAAGTTGGTCACTCGGTCCGAGCGAAAGTATGGAGCTTTTGAGGCAGAGGGGGTGGGCGGCGAGCCCGCGAAGTGACTGCTTGTAGGTCATTACTGACTACAGTCTCTCCGCTCCGTCCAGTTTGCTGAGGTCCCGGTCAAACGTGCCCATGGGCAAATGGCCGGCCTTTCGCGCGAGTTCAAGCATCAGGCAGTCCGTAAAACCAACGGCCGGCCGCTGGCGAAAGTGTTTGAGTGCAGCGGTCACGACTTCCGGATCTTGCAAGACAAGGTTCTGGTGGTTGATGAGTATTTCGACGGCAGAGGCAATCTCGACAGCGCCCCGACCATAGACCGTCGAGAGGACCCAGGTGGCTTCTGCCAAGGCGAGGATGGAAACCCACGCGCCTTTTTCCACCCACCGATCCGCGGATGCAGCTTGGCGTGCATCGTCCCGTGCGATGATGCGGACCAGGACGTTGGTGTCAACGGCGCGCATGGCGCTCCCGGATATGGCGCCGGATACCTTGTTTCAATTCAGCCAGGGTCCGTGCGCGCGGGGGGCCCTCAGGGAACACTGTGCGGTGAAGATCTTCCAAGGTGTAGCGAGCGGATCGCCGTACCACAATCTTGTTGTCCTCCTCGTCCCACTCCAGAATCGATCCCGGCCCGATCTTCAATCGCCGCCGCACTTCGGCGGGAACCGAGATTTGTCCTTGCGCAGTTACTTTGGAATGTGCCAGTGCCATTCCGATATATTACCACGGTAATGGACCGAATGGCAAATGGCACAATCACAGTGCCCACTAACAGCCTAAGCAAGGCTCGTTGGGCGTTGCATCGGATACTCACCCGCGCTTGGTGTCATGGCCGGGACAACGCCGATGGACCACCGACGTGGCGGCAAGGGGACAGGCCGGTCAAGGCCAAGCTCGCCCCCTCCGACACCGTGACTGTGGGCTACCGCTTCTTCGCCTGTTCAATCCGGGCTCGGAGTTAAGCATTTGAAGGGTCTGATCTGAGTCTATCCTGGTAGGCTTCAATGGCCTCGTCGTATTTCCCCTCGCGGCAATAGAAGTCTCCCAACATCATCGCTGACTTGACTGTCTTTGGACTACGAGCGGCATTGGGGTCAACGTAAAACGCGTCGGGATGAGGAATACCCTGAGGTTGAGCTTGGGTGGCTGGCGTGGGCATGTCTTGCACCTCGGTACCTTAATTCGTCGCGCGCAAATATACTTACCCGGGGACAAAAGCAACTAAACCCGCACCCACGATGGCCTTCGCATAAGTCGCATGAACAGGATATGAAGTTTCCACCACTCGAAAGAATATGCCCAGAGCGAGCGAAAACACTCCCAGGGTGAATGATACCGGTCGCATACCTGGGGTCATCGGGTGCCATTTGGCGTACACCCCGGTTCGCCACCTGTAGTGATTTGAGAATATGCCTGTCAGTATGAAATATACGCCGGTAGGGATCCAACACCATGGCTTGGCCAAATCTCCCAAGTTGAACGTGTGGTGCATGATGGTGCCTCACGCCACGCGGCGCAATCACAAACGACCAGGCGATACGTGGCAAGCTTCATTGGGTGAGCGAGCCGGCGTATCACTTGCGCTTGGTATCGCGGCCGGGGATCACATCGGTTTGAAGCATGGGATCGGCGGCGGGCACGTAGGTGGCCGGCAAACCGAGTTCGCGGCGCACGATGTTGCAGCCTTGCGCAATGGCGCTCGCCTTATAAAAAGCAATTTCGCGGTTCGCGCCCTGGCGGCCAAATCCACAGTCGCTGGAGATAATCAGCTTCTCCGGCGGAATGAATTTGAGAGCCTTGCGGATTTCCACCGCCACGTCTTGCGGCGTGTCGGCCTGTAATTGCCGATGGCTGACCGCGCCAATGCAAATCTTCTTTTTCAGGTCGTGCTTGAAAGGTTCGAAGAGTTCAATATCTTTTTGATTGCGGTCCTTCATTTCGAGCGTCCAAACGTCGCCGCGGCAGCGCTCCAGGTAAATCTCGATGGAATTGGCGTAGCTCGTATCCTCAATCACGCGTTGCATGTTGGGATTGCCCCAGCAGGTGTGAATCCAGAGTTCCACATCGTCCAGGCCCTCCACCTCGCGGTTGTAGGCGTCCACCATAAACTTCACCTCACTGTGGTCCTTGCCGAAGGCGTTGGCGTTAAAGTGGAAGGTGGGCTCTTCAATCTGAAGGCACCGGCATCCCGCATCGCGTAGCGCTAACAATTCTTTATTCATCGCGATGGCCATATCCCAGATGACCTCGCGCTTGTCCTTGTATTTGGGCGTGTGGATATCCAGAAAGAGCGCCATCACCTGTGAGCAGCAAGTGCCGAATTTGATGGGCTTCCTCGTCTTGCCTTGCGCGATGCGCCACACCTTGGGGTAGTCGAGCGGGCGGTGCTCGATTTTGTCCACCACATGCGGCCAGCGCCATCCCGTATAGATTTCGTTGAGCAGTGTGCCGGGCGGGTAGTGGAGCCACGGCGCGGTGGTTTCCTCGGGCTGGAGGTAGTCGCCTTCAAAGCCCGCCCAGCGTTGTAGCGGGTAATGGTGCCAGGCGCGGCCCGCCAGGTCCTCATCCACATGAAGGTCGCCATGGGTCAGAATGTCCAGCCCGGCGCGCTCCTGGTCGCTGATCAGCACGGACATGGCGTCCTGAAATTTCTCGCGAAAGCGGACGTCCATCATGCAGGTGTCCAGCGGGCGGCCCCACATGCTGGCGTCATACCAGCGTGGGCGCGGAAACGAGCCGGTGGTCGTGCTGGGGAGAATCAAATTGGCAGTTGCGGTGAACATGGGCCCCTCCAGACGGCATTCTACTTCCACCGGGCGCGGGAAGGGGGAAGAATTAAGTGGGGCCTGTGGAAGCGCAAGGCTTTGCCAGCCATCTAAACTTCACGATTATAAGTAACTGATAATACATCCCCTACGGCAGGATTGTAACTAGGATATACTTTCGAGCATCTAATTGACCAGTTGAGAGCGATTCATTAGGGTTCAAGGAGGCAATAAAGATGATTGAGATCACCAAATCCAACCAGCGGTATCACTTTGAAACCGACTGGCTTTCCACTCACTGGCATTTCAGCTTTGACCATTACTACGACCCGGCCAACGTGTCGTTTGGGCCGTTGCGGGTCTTTAATGACGATGTGGTGCAGCCCGCGGGCGGTTTCCCCATGCATCCCCATCGCGAAATGGAGATAGTGACCATCCCGATTTCCGGCCGCCTGGAGCATCGCGACAGCGAAGGGAACCACGGAGTGGTGGGCCCCAACGAAATCCAGCGCATGAGCGCGGGAACCGGAATCACGCACTCAGAATTCAATCCTTCGAAGAAGGAGCCAGTACACTTTCTGCAAATTTGGGTCCACCCGGCGGTGCGCGGCTTAAAGCCCAGTTGGGAACAGAAAAGCATTGACCCGGATGCGCGGCGGGGCGTTTTGCTGCCGGTCGCGACGGGCGAAGAGCGCCTGTTGAAAGGCAAAAACGGCGCGGTGAAGATTCATCAGGACGCGACGTTCTATCTATCCTCGCTGACTGCAGGCCAGAACGTGGGTCACGAATTCAAAGCGAGCCGGCGCGGCTATCTTTTCGTCATCGATGGGCAATTGACGCTGAATGGCAATAAGTTCGAGAAGGGTGACGTGGCGAAAATCACCGGTGAGAAGCTGATTGATTTCAAGGCGCAAACGCCTTCCGAATTTCTCCTGATTGACTTGCCGTAAGATTCAATCCTTCGCAGAGTCGCAATGGGGCCATGATGGCAATGAGCTGTCATGGCATCCTACGGCCTTGCCACTTTCCCTCGTGACCCGGGCGCACAAGTACTCGGGCTGGAATCGTGGTACACTTCGGTCGCCAGCAAAATTGCATTTACTGGAGAGCTAACTCTAAGAGTGTTGTAAGGAGAATGGACCGATGAAAAAAGTGATGGTTGGAATTTGTCTCTTGTTAGTTGCCGGGGCGATGGCCGTGGCGCCCCAGAGCGCGAAGGCACAAGGCTCGTTTGAGCTGGTCACGGGCAAAGCATTTGATTCAGCGTTTCCGAAGGATTTTTATCTGGAGGGCAATGCTATTCCCACTGAGAAGCGCAACGCGGCGTTGCTGAAAACTCCGGCGGGTGCCCGGCTGCTTCTTGCCCTGATCGATACCACCGGGTACAGCTCGCAAATCAAACAGAAATACATCGGAATGGTTATTAACGAAGGGCAGGTCTCGATTTGTGGAACCAGCGTTGGCGTGGGCAGTTACGGGTTCGGCCTCGATCGACCGGCTCCCACAAGCAAAGACGATGCCAAGTTCCATCTTTACAACCAAGGCGGAGCTGAGGTCGCTTCGTGCGCTGCTCCCCTGGATGCCGCGATGAAAATGGCAAAACCCCTGCAAGTGAGTGTGAGCAAAGGCGGACCGGCCACGCTCGAGCTTGGCAAGTATAAAGTGGAAATCAAGTAAGTGCGCTGATCTCCACGCAACTGGTTGTAATTCAAGTGTCCGAATTTCCTGGGAAGCGGGAGCAAGGATAAGCTGTGGTTTACAGGCTCCCGCTTCCCTGATTGCTCCAGGTCCCTCCCACCCTCCGTCTACCGAATGCACTAACTATTCCAACCCCCAGCCGTCCAAACAATTGCGGAACATTTAGCCTTCCTTTCGCGTAGTCAAGAGTAGGACGAACGAGACCTGACAGGGAATGGTGCATGCCCATGACGGAAATGCAAAAGAAAACTCGAAAACGAAAGCGCTGGATCATCCTGGCTTCAGCCGTGGTCTTGCTGGGGGGAGGAGTGTTTGGTATCGGTGCCGCCCTGAAACCCAACAATCAGATTGACCCTTCGAAGATCGCAGCGGTTGAAAAAGGCGACCTGGCGAAATCGGTTGTGGCGACGGGCAAAATCGAGCCCCTGGCCAAGGTTGAGGTGAAATCGAAGGCGAGCGGAATCGTCAAAAGTATTTATGTCGAATACGGTGACACGGTGAAGCAAGGCCATGTGCTCGCGGAGCTCGACAAAGAGCAACTGCAGTCCGCGGTGGATGGGGCGCGCGCCAATCTGTTGGCGGCCCAGGCCGGGCAGCAATCCGCGGAAGCTACTTACCAACGCAATGTGGTGGACGCTCAGGGTCCCGACGTGCCCTTCCTGAAAGCGTCCGCCGACCGTTATCGCAAGGCAGCCGCCGACGGACTGGTGGCGGCATCGACTCTCGATGACGCAGAAAGGAATTATCAACTCGCTCTCAACAAGCAACTCTCGGCGCAACGCAACGTCACCGTGAGCAAAGCAGAAGTGGCCAAAGCGAAAGCGCAGGCGGCGCAATTCGAGGCAGCGCTCTCCAGCACGGAACAGGACTTGCGCAATTCGACCATCGTGAGCCCCATGGACGGCCTCGTCCTTTCGCGCGACGTGGAGATTGGCTCCGCGGTGAGCTCCATCCTCGTGCTCGGCTCACAAGCCACGCTGATCATGACCCTGGGCGACGTTTCCAGCGTCTACGTCCTTGGCAAAGTGGATCAAGCGGACATCGGGAAGGTATACATCGGCCAGCCCGCTCGAATTGTCGTGGAATCTTTCAAAGACAAAAAGTTTCAGGGCAAAGTGACCAAAATTTCCCCCATGGGCGTGGAGAAAGAAAACGTCACCACTTTTGAGGTACGGGTCTCCATCCAAAATCCCGGCGGCGAACTGAAAGCCAACATGAGCGCCAACGCGGAAATCATTCTGGAAGAAAAGCACGGCGTGCTGATGGTTCCCGAGGCCGCAGTGCTTTATGACAAAGATCGCAAGCCCTCGCTCGAGATTCCCGACGCCAAAGAAAAGAACGGGCGGCGAAAGCTATCCGTCCAACTCGGCATCTCGAATGGCGTCAAGACAGAATTGCTGGGAGGGTTGAAGGAAGGCGACAAGGTTATTTTGCAGTGAGAATCCGTCCGTTGTCCGAAGTCAGTGATCCGTTGGAAGAATTGGGCCATTGAGTCAACGGGTCATTGAGCCATTTCAAGAAGAAGAGTCTTCCAATGGCCAAATGACTCAATGGCGCAATGACTCAATCTTCGCCCCCGGGACTGAAAGATGGTGCTAAAAGACCTCATCTCCGACACAATCCGCACCCTCTGGACGCACAAGCTGCGCACCTTCCTCACCATGTTTGGAATTGCCTGGGGGATTATTTCCATCATCCTGATGGTGGCGGCGGGCGAAGGATTGAGGGTGGGGCAGCAGCGCGTTTCGGCGAATTTCGGCAAGAACATCATGATCGTTTTCGCCGGCCGCACCAGCCTTCAGGTGGGAGGCGCGCGTGCCGGGCGAGGACTCCAGTGGATGGATACAGACCATCTTTTCGTTGCCGACCAATCGCCCTCTTGCCGGTATGTGATTCCTGAGCTGGGTACTGGCATCGCAGTGCGCAGTCTATATAACAGTGGCACGTTGACCGTAGCCGGCTCGCTCCCGCCCTTTGCCGACATTCGCACCATCCCCATTTCCGATGGGCGCTTCTACAACTGGGACGATCAGGCCGGCGTGCGGCGAGTGGCGGTGTTGGGCAGCGACGCCAAGAAGCAACTCTTCGCCACCCGCGGCGCGGTGGGCGAGACCATCCATATTGGAGGCCTTCCCTATACCGTAATCGGGGTGATGAAGGCCAAAGATCAAGACTCGAGCTACGACGGATTTGACGTCCAGAAAGTCTTCATTCCGTTCAGCGCCATGGTGCAGGACTTTCCCAACAAGCCGCCGGCGCTCCCACACAGTATCGACCGGTTGCTGGTCCAGCCAAAATCCGAAGAGGCCCACGACGGCTGCAAGTGGGAAGTTCGCCGCGCGCTCGCCAACCTTTATCAGTTTGATCCTCATGACAAACAGGCGGCGGCCATTTGGGACACCTACGAAGAGACCAAGGCGTTTCGGGCCATGAGCGATGGGATGAAATATTTTCTTGGGGCCGTCGGCCTGGTCAGTCTGTTTCTGGGCGGCATTGGCGTGATGAACGTGATGTTGGTGGCAGTGAAAGAGCGCACCAGAGAAATTGGCGTGCGCAAGGCTGTGGGAGCGAGCACTCGCGTGGTCATGCGGCAGTTCTTTGCAGAAACCCTCATCGTTGTCTTCTTGAGTGGCGGAATCGGTATGGGCCTTGCGTATGGCTTATGCGCGCTAGTGAACTCGCTTCCCATGCCCATGTACTTTGCGGGCCTGATTCCCAACTGGCAGTCCGCCACCTTGTCATGCGGGTTGCTGGGTACGGTGGCCCTGCTCTCCGCACTTTACCCGGCGCGGCGGGCAGCTTCAGTGGATCCCATTGAGGCGTTGAGATATGAACCCGGCGGGTAAGACGTCAGTGGTCCGTTGTCCGTGGTCAGTTGTGATGGCTGACAAGTCCAATTTACGAACGACATTACACACCGAGGGGCTACGGACGACTGACAACTGACAAGGGACAATCTATGTTGCGCGAAATATTAATCCAAGCTTGGGACGCTTTGAAACGCCAACCGATGCGCAGCTTTCTTACTATGCTCGGCATCGTCTGGGGCATTGTGGCCGTCACTCTGTTGATTGCCTACGGCGGCAGTTTCCGCGACGTGATGGTGACCGCTTTCGAATCGTTTGGGAAGGACGCGGTGATTTGCT
The DNA here is from genome assembly GCA_041481635.1 of Terriglobia bacterium. Classification (GTDB taxonomy): domain Bacteria; phylum Acidobacteriota; class Terriglobia; order UBA7540; family UBA7540; genus DASYXZ01. The sequence goes on from JBGPCF010000032.1 coordinate 36,214, forward strand.
GGCCCGGGCAAACGAGCGAGCAAGCTGGTGGGGAGCGCGCCGGCAAGCGAGTGGTGTTTGAGAAGGAAGACGTGGACGCGATCCGCCAGGAGTGTTCTCTGGTGAAGGAATTGAGCCCGGAGACGGTCCGTTGGCTTCCCATCATGCATGGAGACGTCATGGTGTCCACCGCCACCCGCGGCGTTTATCCCGAATACGGCGACATGCGCAACCAAGTGGCGCTCGAAGGCCGCTGGTTCAGCCCGGAAGATCTTCTTGAACGCCGTCGCCTTATTTTTCTTGGAGGGAAGCTTCGTGAAAAGCTTTTTGGGAATCGCCCCGCGGCGGGAGAGATGGTGACGGTGGGCGGGGTGCGGTACACCGTGGTGGGCGTGATGGACCGCAAGCTGAATTTCAGCGCCTATTTTACAGCCGACGACGAATCCGCCTGGATCCCCTACACGTCTGCGGGCGATCTTTGGAACACACGCTACGCCAGCGTGCTGGTGTTTGCGCCGGTTACTCCAAGGTTGGAAAAGCAGGCGATGGCGCAGGTACGCGCGGCGGTGGCCAAGCGCCAGCGGTTCTCACCCACCGACGAACGGTCCATTCAAATGTTCGGCCGGGAAGAATTTCGCCCCATCATTGATGCCTTGACGGTCGGCCTCGAGGTCCTGCTCACTTTTATCGGCTCACTTACCCTGGGTATTGGCGGCGTGGGAGTGATGAACATCATGCTGGTGAGCGTCGACGAGCGCATCCGGGAGATCGGCTTGCGGCGCGCGCTGGGCGCCCGGCGTCGCCACGTGAAAGCCCAGTTCCTGGCTGAGGCCCTGGTGCTGACTTTGATTGGCGGCATCCTGGGCATCGGTCTCTCTTACTTGCTCAGCTACCTGATTGGCACGGTGCCACTGTTGGGCGAAGGGTTTGAGGACACTTCCGGCCGGCGCGATATTCACCTGACCATCTCCTTTGCCACGGTGATGATCTCCACGGGCATCCTGATTTTCGTTGGCCTATTAAGCGGTTTGGTGCCGGCAATGCGCGCCTCCCGCTTGAATCCTGTAGAAGCGCTTCGATACGAGTAAGTCCCGGCCCGAGCCGCGTCAAAAAAAGTACTAACGAAATCTGTCTTTGCAACGTCACACCATCGACTGGATAGATTCAATCCATTAGGAATGCCAGCCCTTATGCGGAGGATTAGGACAATGAAGGCATGCTTGCGACTGACGACTCCCCTGTTGGCTCTACTTGTTGTTTGCACTCAATCCAAGTCGTTAGGTGGACCCACGACCGAACAAAAGCCCATTGAACGAACCTTTAAGGTGACCGGGGCCGTGGTGCTCGAGGTCAAGACAGGCTCCGAGGACCTTAGAGTTCGCGGCGGGGATGATGGGCAAGTGCTTGTCCGGTGCATTCTCAAGTCTCAGAACGATCACGATTTTGATGATGAGGACGTAGAAAAGGCAGGCCAATACATCGAATCCAACCTGCCCGTACGCCAGGAAGGGAATCGAATTTCGATCGACCCGCTGGGAAACCGGGATAGGTTTCGCCGCCTCAATGTGGAATACGAGCTGACGGTTCCCGCAAACGCCCGGCTTACCTACGAAACGGGCTCCGGCGACCTGGTTGTGGAGGGCATCCACGGGCCAGTGGACTACAGCAGTGGCTCGGGTGACGTGAAAATAAGTTCTGTCCAGGAAGGCATCCGCGTGCACACTGGAAGCGGTGATGTGAGCCTGGAAGACGTCGGAAAGGGGGCCATCGAAGTTTCGACGCAATCGGGAGATGTCTCGGTGCGCCTTGACTCAAAAGCAGGATACGACGTGACTGCCCATGCCGGTTCGGGCGATTTCTCGATTGCTCCGGAATTCACATTGGAGGCGGGAGACACCAAGAGTGAAGTTCGTGGAAAAGTGCGCGGGGGCGGAACGCCGGTAAAGCTTCGAACGGGCTCCGGCGACATTCGAGTTGAATAAACTCATTTGAATGGTTGCCTGCCGGAGCGTGAGATGGTCAGCGGAATACTCATTCAAGGTAAATTGGAGGATTAACGAAATGAAGGCTCGCATGATGAAGCTCGCAGCAGTTTCAACCGTAGTCGTTCTTTCTATTGTTTCGGCAATCTCAGCGCGCGGATTTCCCGCGGAAGGGTCATTCGACCGCACCTTGAAAGTAACAGGGCCGGTCGAGCTGGAAGTAACCACCGGGTCGGGCAACATTGATGTGCGCCCGGGCGATACCGGGAGCGTCCGTGTGCACGCAAAGATTCGCGCGTCCAATGGCTGGCACGATGACTCGCCTGACGCGGAAAGCAGGGTCCGGGCGATCGAGTCGAATCCCCCCATTGAACAAAATGGGAACGTGATTCGAATCGGACACATTGAAGATCCAGAATTGCGCCGCCACATATCCATCAGCTATGAGCTCGAGGTTCCCGCAGAGACCCGGCTGAATTCCAAGACCGGATCGGGCAACGAGAATATCAATGGCATTCACGGGCCTTTGCGCGCCGGCACGGGGTCGGGCAGCCTGAAAATTTCGAGTATTGGCGACGAAGTGGAGGCCGATAGCGGTTCAGGCGATATTGAACTGAACTCGGTTAAGGGCCGTGCTCGAATTCGCACCGGCAGTGGCTCGATTCGTGGCACGGGCATCGGAGGCGGCATTGTCGCTACCACCGGCAGCGGGAGTATCCAGTTGGAGCAAACCGCGCCGGGCGATGTGCGGGTTGAAACGGGCTCCGGGACGGCCGAATTAAGCGGAGTTAACGGCGGGCTGGAAGCGCGGGCGGGCAGCGGAAACATTACCGCCTCCGGCAGCCCCACGGGGGAATGGAGCCTGCACTCCGGGTCTGGTTCCATCAACGTTCACCTCGTCTCTCAGGTTGGTTTTGACCTGGATGCGCACACGAGTTCCGGGCACATCACCACCGCCCAGCCCATAACCGTGCAAGGGACGATCGGCAGAGGGTCCATGCAAGGCAAGGCGCGAGGCGGGGGTGTCCGTCTCAACCTTGAAACGGGGTCGGGCAACATCAGCATCGAATAGCCCCGAATTAGCGGCCGAAGCGGGCCGATTGGCTTATAAATGTTTAAGTGACTTCGCCCTTGTATTCCAATCCATGTTTTGGGTAGAATCGCGGGTGCAGAGTTGGCTTCTCATGGCTTGAAGTGCGGGCGACTCAAGAAGGCGCCTGGACGGTTTGGTACGTTTGAGTGCCACCGGAGGGAGTGGTCAACTCGACTGACATTTCGGCTGGAGGGGTTATCTCTAATTAAAACCCCGAAGGTCATTTGCAGATCAATTTAAGGAGGCTATTCGATGATCAAGAAGAGCATGATGTTCTGTCTTACTTTACTGGCGGCTGGATGTCTCACCTATGCCATGGGAAAGAGTTTTACCGGGACGGTGAGCGACAGCAATTGCGGCGCCAAGCACGCCACGGCGAGTGACGAAGCGGCTGCCTGCGTGGCCAAGTGCGTTTCCGGCGGTGGGAAATACGTGCTGGTTTCCGGCGGAAAAGTCTACCAATTGGATGCTCAGGACAAGTTTGCCGATTTCGCCGGCAAGTCCGTGAAAGTAACTGGAACCGCGAAGGGTGATGCCATCACGGTTGCCTCGGTGGAAGCCGCTGCTGCGAAGAAATCCAAATCGAAGATGTAACGGTCTTTTGGACCTCAACTAGATTAGGAAACGGGCCGTCCCGACATGTCGGGACGGTCTTTTTTTTGGATCGCGCGTGACTGGTACTCGCGGCTGTTCAGCCCACAGTGATCGCTTGGCCGCCATCCGGCATTGTTGAGTCCACCTTCCCCAGGCTCCAACCCAGTACCCATTTTGAATGATTTAAGGTAACCTGTAGTTCTGACGTGCATCCAAGACGAGAGGGTATGCTCAGAATCTGAGCACGCGATCGCATATTCGGGCTGAAAAGCTTCAAGCAAGAATCTTAAACAAATCCACGGGGGAATGAGATGAAAAAAACCGTCATGCTGTGCTTGGCTGTTCTATTGGCGGCCGGAATGACCATGGCCTCGCCTAAGGCCGAAGGGAAAACATTTGTCGGAAACATTAGTGACAGCATGTGCGGGTTGAAGCACATGATGCCCGGTGGCGACAAGGCCTGTACCATCGAGTGTGTGGAGGGCGGTAGCAAGTATGTATTGGCGGACCCGGCGAGCGGCAAGGTCTACGAATTGAGCGACCAGACCAAGCCGGCGGAATTTGCCGGCCAAAAGGTGCAAGTGACCGGTGTGCTCAAAGGCAAGGTCATCACCGTGGACTCGATCAAAGCCGTAAAGTAGATAGGCGCGAGAGTGGTGGTGTCATTTGGAATCGGATCGCTCTCGAAGCTCCGGTCATTCCCGCTTCCGCGGGAATGACTGCACGTAGGAGCGCCCACGCCTTGCACCACCACCTGCGTGGGCTCATCGTGAGCTCAGCAGTCGCGTATAACGGCCTTCAGATTTGTGATTTACAGTATCTCGAGGAGGAAAGATGGAGACGCAAGCCACTCCGCCCCCGCCCAAGGAAGAATGGAAGGTACGGCGGGTGGGCAGCACCACGTTCGCAATTTCAAAACCCAAACGAAACCCGCGCAAGCTCCGGCAATCGCGGATCAAGAATCGCCGGCGTTCGCGTTAATTACGGTGGCCCGGGCGGATTGTTTTGCCTGATTGTCGTTTCGCGGGACATCTGATCACCAGCCTTGCGGAGAGGGTGATTCTGTGCCTCGCTGCGGAGCCGCAAGCGGTGGAATGGGAGCTGCGCGGGTCTGATTCAATGTGACTTGAGCCTTTTTGTAGCCTCCAATCAAAGCAGTGCCTTTGGTGGGTCGATGAATCACGTTCTTGAAGTCTACGGTTATTGGCTGATTTTCGCCTGCGTCTTCGCGGAAAACCTCGGAGTACCTCTGCCCAGCTACCCGGTGATCATACTGGCGGCCTCCGCGATCCACAGCAAGCATTTTTCCATTGTTGGGCTGGTTCTGGTGAGTGCGATGGGCGCTCTGGGCGGGGATATCTTCTGGTTTGCGCTCGGTCGTTTGCGCGGCCGGCCTATCCTTAAAACCCTATGCTCCCTGACCCTGAACCCGGATTCCTGCGTGAGCCGCACCGAAAATATCTTTGTCCGCCACGGGTTGAAGTCGTTTCTGGTGGCCAAATTCGTTCCAGGCCTTAACACCGTGGGGCCGCCCCTGGCTGGAATGTTGAGAGTCTCGTTCCCACGCTTCGTGCTGTTCGATTTGGGTGGGATCCTGCTTTGGTCGGGTTCGGCAATCACGATGGGAATACTGTTTCGCAACGAAGTCGAATGGCTGTTGGAATGGCTTCAGGCTTTCGGCAGGTTGAGCGTCCCCATTCTCGGAGTCTTGATTGCCGGCTGGCTGTTGCTCAAGTGGGTGGAGCGGCGCCGATTCTATCAGCTCCTCGAGAAGTCTCGCATCGCCGCCCCGGAACTTAAGGAAATGCTTGAGCGGGGTGATGTGCTCGCGATTGTCGATCTCCGGTCAGACCTCAGCTATCAGACAGAAGGGATGAAGATCCCCGGCGCCATTCATATTCCCCCCAAACAATTTGAGCAACGGTTCGGGGAGATTCCTCGAGGCCGGCCTGTGATCATGTATTGCACTTGACCCAACGAAGCGACCAGCGCCAGGATGGCGCGGCTCCTCCAAAGCAAAGGCTACAAAGAAGTTCGACCGCTGCTCGGCGGCTTGGACGGCTGGTTGGAACTTGGCTATCCTGCCGAGCCGCTCGCTGGCGTCAGTGTGCCCCTGTCTGCGCTCACCCTGCCGGACGCGGCAAAATGAGTCAGGGCTATACAACGTCCGGGCCCGCATTCGATTCTTATATATAGAGGGCCGCAAGTTTACGGCTCTCCCCACATCTGAAAAGAACGGCAAAAGGTGATTGATCCGTGGCGAAAAAGACCGCAACTCGGTTAACACTCGTTGTTTTTGTCTGCCTGATTGGGGCATTGGCTCGAGGCGCCGATAAGCCTTTGACCGCCGACGATTTGAGGCTGCTCTTGATCGGCGGGGCGGCGCCTGCCAAAGTGGCCTCATTGATCGAGGAGCGCGGCATCAGTTTCAAGGTGACGCCGGAGCTCGAGAAGAAATTCCGGGATGACGGCGCGGACGACTCCGTGATTCGAGCGCTGAAAACGGCGCAGGACAGGCCCACGCCTCCTCAAGTGGAGACCCCGGCAAAACCGCAATTCACTCCTTCCACGAACACTTCACCGGACAAGAGGATCGCCGACACCCTGAATGATCTCACCAAAAATACGCCCGGCGGTCCGGGCCCGGTAACGAGTTCGCCTGCAAAACCCAAGGCCGCCAAAGTGGATCTCAGTGACCCGCCGCCCGGCCAAATCCAAAAGATCATCCAGGAGTTTGCGGCCAAAGAGAAGGTCTTTAAGGAAGCTCGGAACAATTACACTTACCACCAAAGCAATAAAGTGCAGGAATTCGGCGCTGATGGTGAAATTGGAGGGGTGTACGAGCAGGAGTGGGACATCCTTTACGATGACAACGGACAACGAATTGAGCGCGTTACTTATGCGCCCGCGGACACATTAAAACGCCTGATTTTGACCAAGGAAGACCTCTATGCATTTCGTAATATCAATCCTTTCGTTTTGACCTCCGATGAATTGCAGGAGTACGAAGTCAAGTACCTGGGGCATGTGAAAGTGGATGAAATCACGGCTTTTGTTTTTTCCGTGCGGCCCAAGGAAATTGCGAAAGGAAGGCAATACTTTCAAGGAGTCATTTGGGTGGACGATCGCGACCTGCAGATCGTGAAATCAGAAGGCAAACCCGTTCCCGAGCCCAAGACGAAGGGTAATGAAAATCTCTTTCCGCGGTTTACCACATACCGGGAACAAATCGATGGGAAGTATTGGTTTCCGACCTTCACCACGGCTGAGGACACCCTCTATTTTTCCACCGGGTCAGTTCACATGAAAGAAATCATTAAGTACTCTGAGTATAAACAATTCAAGTCCAAGACTCGAATCCTCTCTGCAACACCCACTGACCAGCCGAACGCGAAGCCCATCCAGGAAAGTCCGCCGAAGGACAAGCACTAAGCAAACTGAATTGGGGCTAGGGAGGACTCTATGCCTGGCCCCATAACATGCAGCCAGAAGGTTTTTTTCCACCCTAGCAGATGGCTTGGCGGTCACCGCGCAACGGATCTTCCTGATACAATCCGTGTCCATGAAAGCGAACCGGCTGCATGTTCGTGTGGTCCTGGTGCGCCCGCGAAATCCGCTGAACATTGGCGCGGCGGCTCGGGCCATGGCCAATTTTGGGTTGCGCGAATTGGTGGTGGTGGCCCCGCATCCACCCGTCTGGCAGGAGACGCGCTCCGCCGTGGGCGCGGAAGATGTGGTTGAATCGGCAAGGGCGGTGAATGCCCTTCCCGAAGCGATTGGGGACCGAACCTGGGTGGTGGGGACTACTTCGGGCTCGCGGAGAAACCTTGACCATGAATTAATTTCGCTCAATGAACCTGGGCTGTGGCTTCCCATAGGCAAGCGGCGGGGCCGCGTCGCTCTGCTGTTTGGCTCTGAGAAGACCGGGCTCTCCAATGAGGAGATGAGTTTTTGCCACGCCCTGGTGAGTATCCCCACGAGCGTGCAGTGCCCTTCAATGAACCTCGGCCAAGCCGTCGCCATCTGCTGCTATGAACTGGCGCGCGCCGGAGCTATTGCAAGCCGGCCACTCAGCGCGAAAAGTCATCATTCCGATACCGCCAATATTCAATCGGTCCAACACGTGTTTGCGCGCGCCGGCAAGGTGCTTGACCACGTCGGATACCTCAAGCCCAAGAGCCGGGCTGCGACACTCATCAAGCTCCGCCGCCTGCTGCTGGACCTCGACTTGACCAACAACGATGTAAAGATCCTGGGCGGGATTCTGGCCCAGATTCAGTGGAAGCTCGAGAACCCATGAGAGCGACGTAGATTTTGTCAGGGAGGGTGCGACGCGAGTCAGTTGCCCTCCCGGACTGGCGCTTCCAGCGGGACAAGCTCGCCAACCGGCTTGCGAAAAGCCTCTTGAGTTTGGGGGTCGCGCCAGCTATCGAGGAGGGCAACCTGTTGCACGCAGGAAACCGTGCATAGCGGCGCGCAAGGCTTCTTGCTGTCGTATTCGTATTCGAGGTGTTCTTTGGAATACTCTTCGAGGGGGATTCCCGGATAGCCGCGCTGCTGCGAGCAATAGTGAACCAGCCCGTTTTCACAAATGTATAGGTAGCGGCTGCCCGCCCTGCACCGCCATTGGTGCGCGGCTCCGCGCGCAATATCTTTCTGAAAATAATTGAACCGCGAGTAGGAGCGCCGGCCCATGGTTCGAATCTCGTTAAATATATCCTGCTGCCGCTGGGCCAGGGGCTGAAGTTGGCCCTCATGGTCGTGCAGGATGCCGACCGTGCTCGTGAAGCCCAGCGCCAGGGCGCGCTTGGCGACCACCAAGGCGTCTTCAGGGTTATGGACGGGGGTTCCCAGCACCGAATTAATGTTTACCTGAAAGATGGCGTATTCAGCCAGCAATTGGAGCTTCTTGTCCAAAACCTTCAAGCTCTTTTTGGAAACGTCGTCCGGCATCACGTTATCAATGCTGATCTGCAAGTGCTCGAGGCCGGCATCGTTAAGGGACTGAATGCGGTCGCGGGTGAGCAGGTAGCCGTTGGTAATCATTCCCGCGATGATCCCGCGCTTCCGGATGTGGCGGATAACTTCCTCAAGCTCGGGATGGAGCAGGGGCTCGCCGCCACTGATGGTAATGATGCTGGTGCCAAACTCGCTCAGGCGATCGATGCGTTGAAAGAGGTCGGGGAGCGGGATGGGTTTCGAGAAATCATCAAATTCATTGCAGTAGGTGCAGGACAGGTTACATCGGCGAATCGGGATCAAGTGGGCGAGGACCGGGTGATGAGGCGTCAAGAGCCCCCAACCAATCATCCACCACTCGCGGACTCGGGTATGCCAGAAACGGATTGTGCGTCGCAGTGCAATGCAGTTCATGCGTCGTGAAGCAAGACGGACAAGGGTGGGGCGGCCATCCCGCCCGGCCCTATTGCGCCTTTGCCTATCGATTGAGTTCGTCGATCCTTCCGGTAGCCTCTTCGTTCACCGGCGTAAGCCTGGCGGCTCCGTGCCGAAACAAATCCCCCTTAGAATCTGCAATTTTACCCGATTATGGGGAGGGGGTACAATGAGAAAGCGGCGAATGGTGGAAAAACGGGCTTGAAATGTCGAAAAATGGCGTTGGTTGGTGAGAACCAAGCTACCCATCCTCAGTTCATTTTTACTCGTTTTGCGTCAGAAGGGGCGGGAATTCGGAATGTAGAAGAGGGAAGTTCCCGATTGACCTTGACCGCTGTGTAGCGCGATAGGAGATAATCCCCACTGGCCTCGAAGACTTTTTGCTGCACCGGAATCCATGACTCTTCGCTGACCCACAGTTGAACTTTGGTGAGTTGGGCCGCGATGCTCTCCTTGCGCGGCGTCAGCTCGAGGATTGCGGTGGTATCGCCGTCCAGAATTTCCTCCCCGTTCAACTTAATGAAGTAAGCCTTTTGCAAGTCGCCCGTTTCCTTTCCGAATCCCAGCGAGAGAAATTGATCGACCAGGCCGCTCTGCTTTTCCAAGTTGTATTCCTGGATTTGATTGCTCTTGGGGAGGTAGATCTCGGCTTTGTTCTTGCGGTACAAGATGACCTTGGGGTCGGGCTTTTGAAAATTGAGAAGGATTTCGATGTTCTTATCTTTGCGAAAAAAGAATTCGCCGAATTCGGTGGCTTTGTCGTTCACCACCACAGTGACCTTGGTGTATTCAATGTTGGCTGAGACGGTCTTCAAATGCTTGGCGCTATCGTTCATGCGTGCCAGAATCTCGCCAAGCGGCGGAGCCACTTTCGGCTTGCGGTATCCGGCGTTCGCGGAATCGAGGGGCAATACAAGGGCAACAAAGGCCATGACGCATGCCGCGCGGGCGCGACAGGTCGTCCGACCGGGATCGCCTAGCCTCGTTCTCATGTTATTGCTCGCAATCATAATTCTAAAGGGAGGTGGGCCCTAAGGCTCGACGACCACCGTGTAGCCGATCACCGCTTTGTTCTTATCCAGGATTTGGTCCACAGAGATTACGATGACGGCATGTTGAAGGCGCTCGCTCAGAATATCGCGCACTGCGTCTACAGTCTTCTGCCCTCCCCGGGCTTTAACAAGGCGGGCGTCCACAATATAGCTCCAATCATCTTTGATGCGCCCCACCTGGATGATGCCCTGATTTTTGAGAAAGCCGGTGACTTGGGAGGCGGGTTGGGGAGTGTACCAGGAACGGGGGGTCAGAAAGATGAACGCCAGGATCACGACGCAAATGATGTCGTATTGCCAGCTCCCCCGCCTGTAGGTCCAGAAAACGGATCGAAGGCATACGAGCTTGATTTTCGACCACGCCCCCGCGACAACGTCGGCTCCGGCCGATTGTCCCGTTGAGGCCACGGTCTGCTCGCGCAATTCTGTGCTGTGGGCCATAGAAAACCGTACATAATGAAAATAGCGGGAAACGCGGAGAGAATCAATCGAAAATCACCCGTCCGTCCCGCATGCGAACAATGCGGTCCGCGACGGCTGCCGCGTCCAGGTTGTGGGTAATCATCAGGATGGTCTGCCGGAAATTGCGGTTCAGGGCCCGAATCATATTGAGGACAATTTGTGAGTTTTCGGTATCTAGGTTGCCCGTGGGTTCGTCGGCCAGCAGGATCTTGGGCTCGCAAATCACTGCCCGGGCAATGGCCACGCGTTGCTGCTCGCCGCCCGACATGGCATAGGGTTTGTGATTCAGCTTGTCGCGGATCCCCAGCATATCGACCACGATTTGAAAGCGATGAGGGTTGAAGCCATTGCCCTGAATGTGCTGGGCGATGGCAATATTCTGGCGCGCGGTGAGCGTGGGCAAGAGGTTATAGCGCTGAAACACGAATCCGATCTTGTGGCGGCGGAAGCGAGTGCGTTCGGCATCCCGCATCGTGGAAAAATCATTGCCATCCACGCATACTTTGCCACTCGTGGGAGGCGTCAGGCCGCCCAGGATGTGGAGCAAAGTTGATTTCCCGCAACCCGAAGGTCCCACGACGGCCAGGAATTCGCCTTCCTGGACCACCAGGTCCACGCCTCGCAAGGCCGGCACATCGACCTTGCCGATGCGATAAACCTTTTTCAGATCTTCTGTTGCGATGATGGGTTCCATAATTTCAGTAGACTGTTTTCTGCGGACGGCATACAGGCAAGAACTCGTACTCCACCATCGTCCACTGCTAATACTTCTCGAACTTCTTCGTGTCGACCGTCTCCCGTCTACTGTCCCTTAACTATTCATACGCCAGCGCGTCCACAGGGTCAAGGCTGGCGGCGCGCAAGGCGGGATAAAACGCTCCAAACGCGCTGCCGGCCAACGCCAGCAGGGCTGCATAAAAGGCCCAGATCACGGTGAGCTCCACCGTGAGAGTGGGGAACGCCGAGAGTAGAATCTTCCGCGCCAGCAGCGTCCCGCCATAACCAGCTAGGATTCCAATGAGACAAAGAATCGTTGACTCACGCAGGATGCCTTCAATGATGTAGAGCTTGGAGGCCCCTAGCGACTTCAAAATGCCGATTTCCCTTGTTCGCTCGGTGATGGTGGTGTACATGGAAAGGAAAATGACCAGGAAACCGATCCCTACCGCGACCCCCACCAGGGAGGTGATAAACGCCGTCAGCCCCGGCAAATTGTTGGTTGTGAACAACGACATGAATTCGGTGATGGAAAGCACCTTGTACTTGGGGAGGAACTGACGGATCGATTCAATGACGTCATCCGTGTAGCCTGGATCAGTGCATTTGACAAAAAAGATGGACGCTGTATTGGGTGAACTCGTCAGTTCCTGCGACGTGGCCAATGGGATAAAAAGCCGGGTACCTTTGCCGTGCTCGACGATACCGGCAATCGTAAAATCGTGGTCAAAGAGAGTGATCTTCTTGCCCACTCCGGAGTGGTTCGCCTTGGCATACACGTCATCCACCAGGATGTCGTAAGGGTTCTTGAGAGGCCCGCTGGCGCCGTGGTACACAAACCCTCCGGTCACCCGGTTAAAGCTTTCCATTTCGATCCCCCATATCTGGTTGATACCCCCAACAGAGTTGAATTGCACCAGTACGGGTGCGACGGCCAGCACGTGCGGAAGCTCGCGCAAGTGGTCGCCGATTTTGATGGGCATGGGGGAGGAGCTCAAGGCGAGGAACATGGAAGAGCTGGGAGGCTGCACCATTAAATCCGCGCCTACGCCCTTGACCCGCTTGGCGCTCTCGTTCACGAGCCCGGAGGTCATTCCGACCACCAACATGACCATACCGACTTCGATGGCTACGGCAAGAACGCTGACCGCCGTTCGAATCGGCCGATGGAGGAGATTTGAAAGTACAATTCTATTTTCCATGGTCAACCTCAGGCTGGCTCAACGCGCTCAAATCCACCAGCTCTGCCCCATCCGGTTTTTTCAGCTCGAATTTGTCCGGCGCAATTTCCTGGTTGAACGTCGCTTTCTGAATCACAATGCCCAGGCGGTAATCCTCCACCGGCCTCGTAATCTGAATCTGGCTGGGGTAGCGCGTGCCCTCGAAATCCTGATAACCGGAATAATCCACTCCTTCAATGTAATCGCCCTTGGGGCCATAGGTCTGTAATCGCGCGACGTCCAGATTAGTCCGATCAAACCACACCTTGCGAAGCGGGAACATCGCTTCGCCGTCCCCCGGCTGGAAAACGGTGAGCACATAGTAGCGGCGCCCATTTTCCTCAGCTTCCTCGAAAGAAAGCCTTTCATGAGCCTCATCCACTTGAGGTACGAGCAGCGCGTCCAGGATGTGCTGTGGCCGCAAGTTCTCCAGCGCGTTCTTGGCCGGCCTGGTAAAAGCCGTGGGCCCGACAATAAACTTGTGCTTGGGAGGGATATTCAGCTTAAAGGTTTCGCCGTTGGACACCATATCAAAGATGTTGGTGCGGATCACGGGCGCCTGGCCGATCACCCGAATGAGCGCAGGTTTCTTTACCAAGATGAAACCTTTGACGTCGTGGTATTCCTTGATTACTCCCGAATAGACCGATCCCGCCGTGGGTTGAAATTCGACTTTGGCGTTGAGCGTTTGAATTTTGTCGCCCATCGCGTTAACCCGTCCTACTAGGTCCTCAACGGAGGCATCGATTGCAGGCGCAGACATCTCCGGCGCCGTCACCTTGGTAGTCCGTCGAACCGCGCACCCCGGTGCAGCCAGGATTACGAAACCAAGTAGCAAGCTAAGCCAAGAATGGGATATGAAAACCTGAAGATTTTTGCGCAAAACGATACACTCCACTTTAACAGAAAAACCCCGAGGAGTCAATTCCAATCTGTTATCGTAACTATTTGATACAATTGGGCTTGCTTGCCACTCCTCTAGGCTGGTTGCCCCCCTGTGATTGGACGCCTGGCAAAGGAAATAGGTTTTCTTTTGCTTGGTGTCATGCCCCACCTCCAATGGCGCCTGATTTTCATGACGCTCGGGGGCCTGCGTCCTTTCGAAGTGACTCAAACAAGAGGCTCGAATCGGGTGAATTTGCTTTTTCCTAGCCATAACACCCCATAAGGGGGCAAGCAACGGGCCAAAATGGGTAGTAAAGGGCTTGCCGTGGCAGTGGGGCCGAAACTATTGGGAACCAGGCGTAAGTTGCCGGGCTGAACTGCATTATACCGGGCTTGGGCCTACCGGAATCTTCAAGCTGCCGATCAGGGCGGAGAGGTGCATCTGCTTGCGACGACAGTAATCACGAATCCCTTCAACGACCCGCAAAGAAGTTTC
>JBGPCF010000033.1:0-48850 GCA_041481635.1 Terriglobia bacterium
ATCGAAATACGGCCCTCGACCAGGCTCCCGAAGGCCAACGGAAAGGCCTCCGGCAACCTCGCTCGCGTCGCCTTCACGACTCCCGAATGTGGAATGCAACGAAAATGGTTCACTGATGCGCATTTTTCATCGGCCTGCTAGGCCGTAACGACTTTCCGATAGTGTTCCAGACGCAGAGTTTCTCTTCCAAGAAACTCTGCGTCCTTTCTGTGGTTTAGAGGCCTCAAGCCGCAGAGTCTTAAAGTCACAGACTCTGCGCTACACGCTCTTGAGGAATCGGGGTCGTGCCGGGCAAACTGTCTCAAAGGTTTGAGACGACGCTGAAAAGCCTTCACGCTGCCCTTCTTGGCGCCGTTGGCCTCCGAAGCCGCGAGGTACGCCGACACTCGTAAGATCAAGTAAAGGACTCTTGTTCGTTAACAGAGGCTCCCCGCAAAGCGAGCCATTTTTGTTTGCACCTCGGCTGATTGACCGTATTGAGTTCGTAAGCGTCTTGTGAACATGGCGGTGTCAACCGGCGGATACTGCCGGGTTCACCGGACGGAAATCCCCAAGCAACCGTTTGAAGTCCTGGACCCTGAATGGATATTCGCATTAAGCCCTCGATAGGCATTCGCCATGAGTGGTTCTCGCGCATCACGCTTCGAATGTTTGCGGAGATTCATCAATTGACTTCGCAATTGCCGGCAGCCTACAATCGCCCCAGCTGATCGCAGGACAAAGTCTTCGGGCTAGACATGGCACTCGCGGCGGGTACGAAACTCGGCCCGTTCGAAATTCTCTCCCCGCTGGGTGCGGGCGGGATGGGAGAGGTTTACCGCGCCAAAGACACCCGCCTCGATCGAACCGTCGCCGTCAAAGTTCTTCCTCCGCATCACTCGTCGAACCCCGAGCGCCGCCAGCGCTTCGAGCGCGAAGCGAAAACTATTTCCAGCCTGAATCATCCGCACATTTGCGCGCTCTATGACATCGGGAAGCATGAAGAGACCGACTATCTCGTCCTGGAGTATTTGGAAGGTGAGTCGCTCGCGGCTCGCCTCGAAAAAGGACCTTTGCCTTCGGAGCAATTGTTGCGGATCGCCGTCGAGATTGCCGACGCCCTCGCTGCGGCCCACCGCCACGGGGTGACGCATCGCGACCTGAAGCCGGGCAACATCATGCTGACCAAGGCAGGAGCGAAGCTCCTGGACTTCGGCCTAGCTAAGCCCGCGTCGCTGCCCGTAGGCTCCGCCACCACGGCGATGGTCATGCAATCGAAGCCGATGACTGCCGAGGGCGCGATTCTCGGAACGTTCCAGTATATGGCGCCGGAACAACTCGAAGGCAAGGAAGCCGACGCGCGGTCGGACATTTTCTCTTTTGGCGGGGTGCTTTATGAGATGGCAACCGGGAAGAAAGCCTTCGAGGGGAAAACGCAAGCGAGCGTCATTGCGGCTGTGCTGGCCTCGCAACCGGCACCGATTTCGACGATTCAACCAATGTCCCCCCCAGCACTCGACCGCGTGGTGAAAAAGTGCCTGGCAAAAGATCCCGACGAGCGCTGGCAGAGCGTCCACGATTTAAGAGACGAATTGAAGTGGGTCATGGAAGCGGGCTCGCAGGCGGGCGTCCCGGCGCCGGTGGTACCGCGGCGGCGCAGCCGCGAGCGGCTGGTGGTGGGCGCGCTGATTGGCCTGTCCGCTCTGCTTCTCACGGCGCTTGGCGCGCTGGTCGTCGAAACGGGAGTCTTTCAAAAGCCCAAGCCCAAAGTGGGCGCGGTGCGATTTTCCATTTCCCCGCCCGATGGGTACGCCATCGCACCAGGACCCTTCGCCCCTCAAGTCGCGGTCTCACCCGACGGACGGATGATTGCCGTCGCGCTTGCCGACTCAAAAGGGAAGAATTCTCTATGGGTCCGGCCCCTAAGCGCAACAACAGCCCAGAAGCTCGACAACACCGACGGCGCCCACCTTCCATTCTGGTCTCCTGATGGTCAATTTATCGGCTTCTTCGCCGATGGAAAGCTGAAGAAAATTCCCGTTACCGGCGACTCGCCGCAAACCATTTGCGATGCCGGAAGTGGCGATGGTGCATCATGGAGCCAGGCGGGCGTGATTCTCTTTGGCCAGGGGGACGGCCCGGTGATGCGGGTTGGAGCTGCGGGCGGGGGCCCGGTTCCGGTCACCGAGCTTGAGAAAGGAAAAGTCGATGGAAACGTGTGGCCCCAATTCCTGGCTGACAGCAAGCATTTCCTTTACCTGGCAGTGAATTTCAACACACGCGTACCGAACTCAGTTTACATTGGCTCGTTGGACTCACCCCAGGCGAAATTTCTCATGAAAAACCAATCGGCGGCGCGGTTCTACGCGCCTTCCCGCCTACTCTTTGTCCGGAACGGCACTTTGCTGTCACAGGCTTTTGATTCCGGGCGAATGGAGGTAAAGGGCGAGCCCATTCGAATCGCCGAGGGCATCAACGCATCTGGCAATGGACGCGCAGCTTTTTCGACCTCCAATAATGGACTTTTGGCCTTTCGCAGCGGGACGCTCGGTGAGGCGAGCCCTCAGGCTCAACTGGCCTGGCACGACCGGAAGGGGAAAAAGCTCGCGCAAGTTGGCCCGCCGGGTGATTACTTCCAAGCAGTGCTTTCACCAAACGAAAAATTCGTCGCGTTGCAGGTGCAGGTGGTCACAGATCCCAACCACCCAGACGACCAAGACATCTGGTTGCTGGACTTGACGAATGGGGTCTACTCCCGACAAACGTTCGGCCCCGCTCCCGAGTTTGACCCGACTTGGTCTCCCGATTCGCGGGAAATCCTCTATGCACTCAACAAACCGGGCGAGCCGCAGATAATGGAATTGGAGCTCGGAAGCTCCCAGCCGAAAAGGCTCTACGCCGATGGCAAGGCGACATTCCTCGACGACTGGTCAGCGGACGGGAAATTCTTGATCTATCACGACAGCGAAAACACCAGTTTCCACGCGCTTCCCATGGCGGGCGAGCACGTCCCGATTGCACTTTGGCACGATGCCTTTAATAGGGACCAGGTTCACTTCTCCCCTGACGGAAAATGGGTTGCCTACAGTTCGAACGAATCGGGGCAGTTGGAGGTGTATGTTGCCTCTTTCCCGAAGTTGGACCAAAAAAAACAGGTGTCGAACGCCGGCGGGGCCGAGCCACTGTGGAGACGTGATGGCAAAGAACTCTACTTCTTGAGTCTGGACGGAAATTTGATGGCTGTAACGGCGAACGCCGGAGCTACGATAGATACGGGGCCGCCCAAGGCGCTCTTCCGAGCCGACGTCCTGAACCCATCGGGCGATCTCGGCGAAACCGCCTACAACGTCAGCCGGGATGGACAGAAATTTCTGCTTCTCGAGCCCGTCAACGCGCAGGCTAAGAGCGTCGAACAGATCAACGTGATCGTTAATTGGGATGCCGCGCTGCAAGAATAATGGCGCTCTCCATCAGGTGGTTTCCACGATCAGTGCTTTTCTGATCTTGGGTTCTTTGCCGGAACAAGCCCACGGACAATCAGATTCCAATAGAACGTGGCTTCGAATGTCGCAGAAAGACTGTATCGGTCCTGTACACCCATTGCGGAGCGCAGAGTCTCCGCCTCTGAGACTCTGCGGACTTTCTGTGGTTTAGAGGCCTCAAGCCGCAGTGTCTGAAGGTCACAGACTCTGCGCTTCCAATCAAGTGAACGGATGAATTTGTCTGCGTGGCTTGCGCTGAAGAGGATGGGCAAAACGCATACATCGCGAGAAACGCGATCCCACCGAGCGGCACGCCACCCGCGGAGAGGCCGTGGAGATCAGGCAAAGAGAACATCGACGGAAGTCGGGGACAGAGAAACAGGGACCTGGGGCTGGGGACCAGGGCGAGAGATAGTCTAACTATAGCATTACATCATAAGTTAATCCCCGGAAGCCTTCCGGAAGTATGACACCAGTGACACCAATGACATATATGACGCAACGCTTTCCATCCCCAGCATTCTGAGAAACTTAGAGCCAACCCAAGTTGTCAAAAAGTTCCAATCCGGCCAAACCTGTGCAAAACGAATGGCGACGCGCGGTCATTGCTGGTAACTTTTCTTCAGCGCTCTGCGCACCGTGCGCGCCATCTGGTCAGTGGTGAATGGTTTTTGGAGCAGCGCGGTGCCCGGACTCAGCGAACCGTGATGGAGCAAGGCGTCGTCGGCGTAGCCCGACATGTAGAGTGTTTTCATTTCCCCTCGAAGGCGCGTCAGGCGCTCCGCCAATTCCCGCCCGCCCATGCCGGGCATCACCACATCGGTCATCAACAAATGAATTGGTCCTTGGTGCTTGTCGGCAACACGCAACGCTTCGCGGCCATTGTGCGCTTCCAATACCCGATACCCTCGCGCTTGCAGCCCCCTCCGCACCAAAGATCGAATCGTCTCATCGTCTTCAACCAGCAAAACCGTTTCCGTTCCCCCCGCCAGGGTTGGAGCTGCCTTCACCTCGCCTGATGTGGGCGCGGCTTTGACAGGCGGCAAGTAGATATTGAACGTCGTCCCCTTGCCGACTTCACTCTCCACCCAAATGAAGCCGCCACTTTGCTTGATGATTCCGTAGACTGTCGCCAGGCCCAACCCCGTCCCCTGACTTTTCTTGGTGGTAAAGAAGGGCTCAAAAATCCGGGCTTTTGTTGCCGCATCCATGCCCTGGCCCGTATCGGTCACCGAGATCATCACGTAGGGTCCGGGCGTCATGGGGAAATGGCCAAGCGCAAACGCCTTGTCCACCAGAACATTCGACGTCTCAATGGTGAGCTTGCCACCCTTGGGCATGGCGTCGCGCGCGTTGACCGCCAAATTCAAGATAACCTGGTCGATCTGCCCGGGATCCGTCTTGACGCGGCCCAAGTCTTTCCCTTCGATGATCTTCAGCTCGACATCTTCGCCAATCAGCCGTCGCAACATCTTACTCAGATTGCCAATGGCAACATTCAGGTCCAGCACTTGCGGCGCCAGAACTTGTTGGCGGCTGAAGGCCAGCAATTGGCGCGTGAGATTGGCAGCGCGTTCGACCACGCTCTTGATTTCCTGGACATGGCCATGCGAGGCGTCTCCGGGCGAAAGCTGGTCAAGCACCAATTCGCTATAGCCGTTGATGATCTGGAGCATGTTATTAAAATCGTGCGCAACGCCGCCCGCCAGCCTTCCCACCGCCTCCATTTTCTGAGCCTGGCGAAGTTGTTCGCCCAGTTCCTTCCATTGGGTAATATCGAAAACGGTGGCAAGGACTGTTGATCCTTCCTTCTCATCTTCGATCAGGCTTGCGCTGACCAGAACCCAGGCCGGGGTCCCGTCCTTCCGGCGGGAATGAGATTCCTGGCCAATGACCACCTTCTGCTGCTTCAAGAGGTCGAGAAGGGCCGTACGGTCTCTCTCCTCAAAATAGAGGCTTTTCGCATTGGTTGAGAGAGCTTCCTCGCGAGAGGCAAAGCCGTAAATCCGCGCAAAGGCTTCGTTGCACTCCAGGATTTCTCCCCCTGGATTCGTCCTCACAACGCCGGCAAGACTTCGCTCAAAGAGCAGGCGGTAACGTTCTTCCGAGGCGCGCAACGCAACCTCAGCCCGTTTGCGCTCCGTAATGTCGCGAATGATCCCCGAGAACCCCAATACTTTCCCTTGACGATCCCTGATGGCAAACATGGTGAGGGAGGCAGGGAAATGTTCTCCGTTCTTGCGGATATTGACGGCCTCGAAATCCGAGATGCGTTCTTCCCTCTTGATTTTCTCCAGGAAAGCCGGGATCTCCTTTTCTCCGCCAGGTAGTGCTATAACAGAGATCGGCCGGCCAAGAAGCTCCTCAGCAGCGAAACCGTAAACCCTTTCCGCCGCGGCGTTCCAGTCAGAAACCAAACCATCGGGGGTGATACCGACAATGGCGTCTCCTGAGGATTTAACGATGGAGGCCAACCGGGACCGCTCTTCCTCCGCTCGTTTGCGCTCCGCGATGTCGCGTTGAATTGCCAGAGAACCCAGGATTTCACCTCGATCACCCAAAATGGCACTGATCGAGGTTTCGATATTCACGAGCCGCCCGTCCTTCGTCTTGTTGATGATTTCATTCTGGTAGGGGCGTTTCTCGAGAATGGCCTTCCACATCTGCTCATATTCTTCTTGGCTTGTGCTGCCGCTCTTCAGAATCCGCGGTGTGACCTTGCCCACCACTTCCTGCTCGGTGTAGCCGTAAAGGCGGGTGAATTCTGGATTGACCGATGTGATGAGGCCCTCTCGATCGGTCATGAAAACCACTTCGCCGGAGGTGTCCACGGCTTTTTTCAACTTGACGAGAGTCTCCTCCGCCCGCTTGCGCTCAGTGATGTCCGTTATGCTGCCCCGCACCAAAGTCCCTCCGGCTGAGGGGAGGCGGGCCAGGCGTACCTCGCAGGGGATTTCTTTGCCGTCCACACTCCGATGGACCCATTCGAAGACAGGATTATCCCTGGCTTTGGCTTTTAGGAGGTATTCCATCGCTGCTTCAGCGGAAGAGCGTCCGTCGGGTTGGAACTGGGGGCTGACTTCGACGGGCCCGACTTTCAGGAGCTCCTTTTCCGACAGCCCAAACAAGCGCATTGCATTTTCGTTGAAATCAACAAATCTCCCCGAGTCCATATCGACCACCACAATGGCTTCCGGCGCCCCCTCAATCAGGACCCGATATCGCGCCTCGGAAATCCGCACATTTTCTTCTGCCCGCTTGCGCTCAGTAAGGTCCTGGGTTGTCCCCACCATGCGAACTGGAATCCCCGCCTCATCGCGGATCACTTCCGCATGCATCTGAAGGTGACGAACCAAACCGTCGCCACGGATAATCCTGTATTCAGATTGCAGGACCTTTTCGCCTTTTTGCGCCTTATCCCCTTCACGGACAAGCCTTTCTCTGTCCTCTGGGTGAACAAAACCCAGAAACAAATCAAGAGTCGGTTTCGCTGTCCCCGGCTCCAGGCCCATCAAGCGGTACATTTCGTCAGACCATTGCTCTTCATTGGTCACAATGTCCCACTCCCAGTTCCCGATGTGCGCGATGCGTTGTGCCTTGGCCAAGCTTGCTTCGCTCGCCCTTAGGGCCTCTTCCGCCTGCATGCGCTCTGAGATATCCTGGACCGTTCCACGGTACCGCACGGGGGTCTCGTCTGAATTTCGTTCCACCTCCCCGTGCACAACCACCCACTTCTTCGTACCATCAGGCAAGCTAAGCTCACCATCAATCTTAAAAGGTGTTCCAGTTTCGAAGGCTTGCCTCCCTGCATTCGTAATTTGAGCCCAGGTTTCAGGCGAATAATGCTTGGCTATCTCCTCCAGGCTGGGCACCGGCCCATTCGGGTCAAGACCGAATATTCTGTAATGCTCGACAGAAAAAGTAACGGTACGTGTCGCAATATCCACAGCCCAACTGCCCATTTTCGCCAAGCGCTGCGCCTCTTCCAGCTCCATTTCCCTTTGGCGGAGGGACTCCTCCCCTAATTTTCGCTCGGTAATATCTTGAACTGTCCCTCGAACCTGCTGAGTTTCTCCACTGGCATCGCGGACCGCTTCGCCCCGTGCAATCACCCATTTGGTCGGGCTCTCGGGACGCTTGATTTCCATTTCTAATTGGAATGGCGCCCCTGTTTGCACAACATTTTCCACTGCGGCATTCAACTGTTTCCAAGTTCCAGGGGAATAACGCTGCGGGAAGTCTTTCGAATAGCTGGGAGGCGGCAGCTTGGGGTCAAGCCCGGAAATTCGGTAAAGCTCTTTGGACCACACAAGGGAGTCTGTATTTACGTCCCATACCCAACTCCCTACTTGGGCAAGGCGCTGTGCTTCCTCAAGATCTTTCTCTCTCTGCCGTAAAGACTCCTCCGCGTGCTTGCGCTCTGTGATGTCTAAGGCCATGCCGACGACATAAGAGTTGTCGCCCAGGACGACGCTCATCCCGCGAACTAGGCAAGGGATTTTCCTACTGTCCTTGGCCAGCAAATTGACCTCGAGCATCGCACTGCCTTCGGCGAATGCCTCATTCCTCATGGAGGCAGCGAATTCTCGCTCATCAACAGCAACTGTGCCCTGGGGCCCCAATGCGGCCAATTCCTCACCCGAATAACCCAACAACTTCTCCGAATTCCTGTTCCAGCGCACCATTTTGCCCGATCGGTCGGTTACGAAAAACGCGCCCGGCAGGCTATCGATCACTACGTCAGTGAAAGCCTTTTCCTCTTGCAGTGCTTCTTCGGCCTGCTTCCTTTCGCTGATGTCGATGCCTGTCCCCACAACGTAAATGTGGTCATCGATGACCGTACGCAATGCCGTGAGGAGAAATGGAATCTTCCGCCCTTCCTTAGTCAGGAGATGAGTTTCCGCCACCGCGCTGCCCTCGGCAAAAGCTCTCTGCCATTTGGCCGCCAGGAAATCCCGGTCTTCTTCGGCAATAACGTCAAACGACTGCAAAGCATCGAGCTCTTCTTTTGAATAGCCCAGAATTTGCTCTGTGTTTTTGTTCCAACGAATTACTTCGCCCCGTTGATCGACGATGTAGAAAACTCCGGGAAGACTGTCGATGATGGTTTCCGAAAACGCTTTCTCCCGTTGCAAGGCGGCCTCCGCGCGTTTGCGATCCGTAATGTCGTAGATGATACCGGCCAAGCGATCCACCTCGCCCGCGGCATCACGGAGTGGAAACGAGTGGCCATGAAGCCAGCGCACCGACCCGTCCGGAAGCAGTATCCGGTATTCGTTCTCATCGCCTACCGTCATGGCACGCGCGTCAAATTCAGCGGTGATGCGCTCCCGGTCTTCCGGGTGCAACGCTTCCCGCCAGATTTGGGGATACGCATAGAAATCTTCGATTTTACGGCCCCAGATCGTCTCGTAAGCAGGGCTGACGTATAGAAGCTTCTCAGCCCGGAGGTCGAAAAGCCAAAACATGTAGGGGCTGTTCTCGGCCATCTGCCGGAAGCGCTCCTCGCCTTTTCGCAGCGCCTCCTCGGCAAGCTTTCGCTCTGTAATGTCGATGCCGGTTCCCACAATGTAAACGCTATCCCCAATCGTCGCCCGCACTCCGGTGAAAAAGTAAGGAATCTTCCGTCCGTCCTTCCTTAAGAGGTTCGCTTCTGTTGTCACGCTGCCGCGTTCAAGCGCTTCTTTACTCTTAGTGGTCATTAAAGCCCGTTCATCTTCCGCAATGTAGCCAAGTGGGCCCATTCCAAGTAATTCTTCCGGGGAATAGCCTAAAATTTTTGCGTTCTGGTTCCAGCGGACCAATTTCCCTTCCACATCGACTACATAAAAAACGCCTGGCAAGCTATCGATGACGGCTTCCGTGAACGCCTTTTCCTTATGCAAAGCTTCCGCGGCTTGCTTGCGGTCAGTGATGTCCTGAGCAACACATCCGATGCGGTAAACGTCTCCCACCTCATTGCGGACGGGGAACCTGTTCATATGAACCCAGCGCATCGAGCCATCCGGCCGGATAACACGGAATTCGTCTTCAATTCCCTGCCTTTCGGGATTCGACTGGAAATCTCTCAGGACGCGCCTCTCCATGCGCGCGTGGTCTTCCGGATGCACGGCCTTTTTCCATCCGTCCACGTCGGCATAGAGACTCTCGGGAGTTTGGCCCCAGATGGTCTCATAGGCGGGATTGATGTAAATATGCCGCTCGGTTCGGACATCCCAGAGAATGAAGGCGTAGGGGCTGTTGACAGCCATTTGACGCAAGAGTTCTTCGCTCTCACGCACCGCCTGTTCTGCTTTCTTCCGATCGGTGAGATCATTGAAAATGACCAAAGCCCCATCGCCATACATATTCAGGTGGACTTCCACTTGCCGGCGGCTCCCATCCAGGCAAGTAATCTCCGCCTCGACAGGGTCAATGGCATCCCGGCCGGCCACCTTGGCCTTGGCAATGCTTTCTTCCCACTCCCGGCGAACTCTCTCACGTTGTGTGGCGTCAGGGTAAGCCCGAGGCCACCAGCTTTCCACGTCGGGAACGTCAGCCAAGGTGTATCCGAATAACTCAGTGAAGCGGCGGTTCATGAGGATGGTTTTTTCCTCAGGTGGAACCGTGGTGATCAGCATCGGCAAGGGGGAGTTCTCAACCAAGCCTCGGAAGCGAAGCTCGCTCTGGCGCAAAGCCTCCCCTGCCTGTTTGTGCTCAGTAATGTCGCGAGTAATGCCCCACATTCGCTTCAGCATTCCTTTCTCGATTATGGGGATTTCCGTTCGTTGCACATCACGGGGTTGGCCTTGACGGTTGATATAATGGAATTCGATGGTCCGGCTCTTGAACCCTGACCGTATCAGCGACCGAGCGCGTTCAACCCATTGCGTATCGGATTGGGGGATCAAGTCGTCGAAACGGGCCCCCACCAATTCCGCCGCGCTGGAGGCGCCTACGATGTGCGCCAGCGCATCATTGCACTCGGCCAAGTACCCGTAACGGCGCATCAACTCGAACATTTCATCTTCGGGGAGATCGGAGGGGATGGGCTGCTTAAATTCGAGCCGCCACACTCCCTCGGAGGTGTGCGAAATGAATTCCCGGTAGCGTTGGTCACTCTGATTTAACGCCTCCATCATTTGCTTCCGCTCGGTGATATCAATGCCCGTCCCAATCACATAGACGTTGCTTCCGATGACGGCGCGCTGCGCCGTAAAAAGGTAAGGAACCGCTCTTCCATCGGTGGTCACGATGTGCGCCTCAGCAGTGGAGGTGCCTTCGGCAAAAGCTTGCTGCCAGCGTGCCCTGATATGGGAACGTTCTTCGGGAGCAACGACGGAATGAGCTTCCATTCCCATCAATTGTTGGGGGGAATATCCCACATTCTCCGCACTCTTGTTCCATCGAATCAGCCGCCCTTCTTGGTCGATGACAAAGAATGCGCCCGGCAGACTGGCCATGATCGCTTCGGAAAAAGCCTTCTCCTTCTGCAGGGCCTCTTCCGCCTGTTTGCGCTGGGTGATGTCCTGCAATAAAGCCAGCGCACCCGCTCCCGAGGGCATATTCACCGGCATCGTTTGCACTTCGCAATAAATCTTCTCCTCTGCCACTGACAATTGCAGCAAGTGCTTTTCGATGGGTCCGCCCGCGAGCACGCGCTTTAACGTGTCGATAAGCTGGGGTTCACGCACCAAATCGACCAGGGGGAGTTTGTCAGGAAGAGGGAAAGGGGCATTCATCGAACGTGCGAAGGACTCATTACAAAACGTGACACGAAGGTCCGCGTCAACGGCGAGCACACCCTCCACCATCCCCGTCAGGATGGCAGACCGCTGAGCTGACTCCAGCCTCAAACGGTCAACGAGCCCACTAATTTGCCGCGAGGTTCTCTGGAGCGAGCGCTCGAGCCCGCCAAGTTCGTCATCTTGCAAAGGGATCGATTCATCCAATGGCCGCGCTTCAGAGAGCTTTTGGGCCAAGACACGAAGGCGCTCAATTCTAAGAGTTAAGTAGCGGGAGAAAAAGAATGCGAGCCCAAACGCGGCCAGCACCGCTATGATTGAGGCTTCAAGGATTCGCCAGTGAATTTTGGTAATCTCAGCGTTTAGCTCTTCCAGCGGAACTGCCAAGCGCAGCACCGAACCTGCGTCACCTCCGGCGCGTGCGCGGATTGCCAGATAGAACAGATCCATATTGACCGTCGCACTATGCCGGATGGACCTCCCTAGTCCTTTTTCCATGGCCATGCGGATCTCCGGTCGTGAGCCATGGTTCTCCATCGTTTCCGGGTCGTGCTGGGAATCTGCCAGTACCACACCTAGCTTGTTGATAACCGTAACCCGTGCCCTCGCCAGCGACTCCGCGCCGTGCGCCCATGGTTCAATTTGGCTGAGGGGAAGGCCCTCGACTTCGGGGGCGAGAATTCGCGCCTCATATTCCAGGCGCTCTGTGATATGGTCTTGGACCTTCTGGGTGGCGTATCGGGTGAGGTAGAAATCCACTCCCAGGAAGGTCAGAACAATCACCAGGAAGCTGCTTCCAAGAAGCTTGCGAAAGATGGGGCTACGGGGTGCCATAGTCTTCACTCGAGCGGAAACCGAGACATGTCTCGGCAGGTTGGGGGATGCTAAGGAGAACGAGCACCTCAATCGGCGCCCGTCCGCCTTTCTTCCCGTTTCTACAGCGGATAATTCATTCTGACGCGTCCCCTAATTCTCGAGGCACGGGGATCAAATGCGCGGTATCCGGGAGCGGCCTCTTGTTTCGTCTGCGTTAGGGAGAAACAATACTAGCGCGTTGAAGTGCCTGTATCAACCCCGCTCGGCTCATCGACCTTAATCAACGAGGAAGGGGACTTGTGATGACCTCCCACGGATTGCACCCTTCCCAGAACCGCTCCGCTCAACCTGGCCAGGGGAAGGATTTCATCCACCGCGCCCACTTCAATAGCCTCTTTGGGCATGCCAAAGACCACGCAAGACTCCTCATCCTGGGCCATCGTCCAAGCCCCCGTCTCTTTCATTTCCAAAAGTCCTTTGGCTCCGTCGTCACCCATGCCCGTCATGATGATGCCGATCGCGTTGGGCCCCGCGGACTGGGCGGCGGATCGAAATAGGACATCGACGCTGGGCCGATGGCGGGACACCAGCGGGCCGTCCGTGACTTCGAGAACATAGTGCCCACCGCTCCGCCGGAGCAAAGTGTGGCGATTGCCGGGTGCAATCAAAGCCCGCCCCTGAATAACGCGGTCGCCCGATGCGGCCTCCTTCACTTCAATCTGGCACATGGAGTTCAGCCGCCGCGCGAAGCCCGCCGTGAAAACCTCGGGCATATGTTGCACGATGACGATGGCAGGCGCGTCGGGAGGCATGAACTCCAGAAACTGCAGGATGGCTTCCGTTCCACCGGTCGAAGCCCCAACCACTACAACTTTGTCCGTGGTGACGCGCAAGGCAGGAGCCCGGCGGGAGGGCAGGACCGCGTCCGCAGTGCGTTTGGGCATGACAGGAAGATGGGGAAATCCATGTCGGCGCACGCGAGCCTGGGCAGCCGAGCGGACCGTGTCAATCAGCATGATGGCCGACTCGTAAAGAAAGCTCTTCACGCCCACATTCGGTTTGGTAATCACATCCAGAGCGCCGTCGTCCAGGGCACTCAAGGCAATGTCCGAGCCCGGCGGCGCCAGGGCGGAACAAACGACCACAGGGATGGGATCTTCCGCCATAATTTTGCGGAGAAACGTCAGGCCATCCATGCGCGGCATTTCCAGGTCCAACAAGATGACGTGCGGCCGGCTACGCTTCATCTTGTCCATGGCGATCAAGGGGTCGGCGGCCACGGTGACGTTCATCCCCGGCTCTTGCGCCAGCACGGTGGTCATCACTTGCCGCACCACCGCGGAATCATCCACCACCAGAACTTCGATGGCCCCACGCGAATCACCTTTCAACGGGCGTTGTCCCGGTGGGATGCAGGAAGTCGGACGAGCCGGGCTGAACTTGGGGTCAGTGGTCACTTATTTCCCTTTCCGTGCCGGAGACTGGACGTAGACGGTCGGCACCACACTGCGCACACACTCGGTCAAATGATTGAGGCTTTCGGAATGTCCCACAAACAAGTACCCGTCCGGCGACAAATGGTTCAGCAGGCGGCGAACCACTTGAATCTTGGTTTCCGGTTGAAAATAAATCAAAACGTTGCGGCAAAAGATCAGGTCGAAAGGCGCGGAGTGGGAATAACTCTGCTCCTCGAGCAAGTTGAAGTATTCGAAGCGTATCGCGCGTTGGACCTCGGGGCCGCCCTTCATCTTGCCTTCCTGCGAACCAGTTCCACGAAGCATGTAGGTCTTCAGGTAGGCAGCGGGAATCTGCACGGCCTTTTCCACAGGCCAAATCCCTGCTTTCGCCCGTCCCAAAACGCGGGTGGAGATGTCCGTGGCCAGGATCTCGACTTGCCATCCCGCGGATGGGGGAAAATGGCCGAGGAGCATCATGGCGATCGAATAGGGCTCTTCTCCGGTCGAACACCCAGCGCTCCAAACACGAATCTTTCTTGGACGTCCCCCAGCATCAGCCTGCGCCGTCCATTGAGGAAAGACCTGGCGTTCCAGAACCTGGAAGTGCAGAGGCTCGCGAAAGAACTGCGTTTCGTTGGTTGAGATGGAGTCGATCATCCGGACCTTTTCGGCTGGGTCGTTGAGCACGCGTTTGTAGTACTTGCGAAGGTTGGAGAGGCCGAGTTCACGCAACCGGCGAGAGAGCCGTCCAATCAGTAGGGTCTTTTTGGGCGGCGCCAGGTAGATGCCTGTCTCTTTTTCAATAAGCCTCTGGAATAAAGCGAAGTCGGCGTCGGTGACAGTTTGCGATATCGCTGCGAATGTATCGTGGCGCTGGGGCTGAACTTCCGGAGCTGAGAGGGTTTCGAACAATTTGTTTCGCCCTTCCTGTAGGCCGGAGTTAATGTCACTCGACCTGTGCACATTCTATTATCGTTGAGCTCTCGTATCGGTTCGGGTCAGCTCGCGAATTTAGTATTGGGCTCCGCGCTCTGGGCAAGGCCTGTTGGCCAAGCCCGGAGCCGGAGGATGAGGAGGCCGGTCAGATCCCAAGTGTGCGGCCAGGCGCACGTGGGACTGACTTCTCGCGGGCCGGCTTAATTAGCTGGCGCCGGAGTTGGCTGCTCCCCGCACCCGGCGGGCGGGAGCGCAACTTCCTGCGCCTCCGCCACCGAGAGTAAATCGGTGCTAGAAAGGGCCCGGTCCAAATCCAGAATCAGGACGAATTTCTTCCCGATCTTGCCCAGGCCTTCCAGAAAGTCCACCCGCACGCGAGTTCCAAATGGCGGGGGCGGCTCGATGTCGGCGGGAGGGAGGTCGATAACTTGGCTCACAGCATCAGCCATCAGGCCGATCACCAGCCTCTCCCCATTGACTTCGACCTCGACGATAATCACGCAAGTGCGCTTGGTCACCTGGCAATCGCGAAGGCCGAACCGCACGGCCAGGTCCACCACTGGAACTACCGCACCGCGCAGGTTAATCACCCCCCGAATACTGGGGGGCATATTGGGTACCCGTGTGACGGTGTCGTATTCGATGATTTCCCTCACCCGGAGAATGCTGACCGCGTAGGATTCCTCGGCCAGTAGGAAGGTCAGGAACTGTGTTTGTTCCGTAGCTTCAAGTGTGCTCGTCATGTTCGTCTGCCCTCCTTAGAATTGAACGAACTCGCGTTCGTTGCGATCGACCAGGGGTTTACCCGAGCCGTTGGGTTTCACTGTACCTTCCGATTTGGTCTCGGAATCGTTTGTATTGTCCGCCGCAGGAAGAAGGGCGGTTTTGGGCGACAGGCGCAGAGCAGCCTGAGGTGCAGACTGACGCGAATGCGCCGCAGTCCGTGCAGCCAGGGTCGGCTGCGTCCGGTGAATGCGCGTATCCTGAACGTCGCCCAACCGGAAGAAGCCCATTAATTGCTGGAGCGATTCCGCCTGGGAGGCCATCTCTTCCGCCGTTGAGGCAAGCTCTTCGGCCGCTGAGGCATTCTGCTGGGTCACCTGATCCACCTGGCTCATGGCCCGGTTGATCTGGCTCACACCTGAAGATTGCTCGTTGGATGCCGCAGAGACTTCCTGAACCAATTCGGTGGTCTTCTTAATGGTAGGCACAAGTTCGGCCAACAGGTTTCCAGAGCGCTCGGAGATCTTCACGCTCGAACCCGCCAAGCCGCTGATTTCCTGTGCCGCCGTTTGGCTGCGCTCAGCCAGCTTGCGGACTTCCGTCGCTACAACAGCGAAGCCCTTGCCATGCTCGCCGGCGCGCGCTGCTTCAATCGCGGCATTCAACGCCAGGAGGTTGGTTTGGTACGCGATCTCCTCAATGATGGAGATCTTCTGGGCAATCGCCTTCATCGCTTCCACTGTTTCTTTCACAGCCAGGCCGCTCTCTTCCGCGTCCTTAATGACTTTGAGGGCCATTTGCTCGGTCTGGCGGCTGTTCTCGGCATTCTGAGTGATGGAGGCGTTCATCTCCTCCAAGCTAGAAGTGGTCTCCTCGACCGAAGCAGCCTGTTCGCTGGTGCCACTGGAAAGCTGCTGGGCCGAGGAGTTCACCTGGGAGGATCCTGAGGTAACCACGTTGGCGGCCTCACGAACCTCCGCAATTACTTGCTTGAGCTTCGTGGTCATGTTAGAGAAAGCATTCCCCAGCACATCTTTATCCGATTGGGGCTTGATATTGTTGCTCAAATCGCCGGCCGCAATTCCTTCGGCGACCGTCGCCATTCCACGCAGGGCCGCCACCATTTCTTTGTTGGAGCTAAGCAGTTTGCCGATTTCGTCGGTCCGGGTGACGATGACCTCGTGGTTCAGATCGCCCGCGGCCACACGATCAGCCACTTGCATGGCTTCTTCGAGGGGCTGGACGATACTACGCCGGAGGAGAATTGTGATCACGATGCTCAGCGCAATCGCGGCAGCCAGGAAGCCTCCGAGCAAAGCAATCGTTTTCCATCCCACCGCAGAGATGACAGCGTCCTGAGAGTCCATATGTTCGATGTTTTCCAAGGCGAACGCCTGGGACGTATCTTCCATGCTGTGAATTTCAGATTTGTACTTTGTGATCAACTGGTTGGCAGCTTGAGGCGTGCGGAGGGCTCCGGAGTCAATTTTGCTCTTCATCTCGTGGTAACCCGTGATGTAGGTGGCCAGGTCGGTCCGCATTTGTTGAATGATGGCCTTATCCTGAGCTGAGGTGGCATACTTGTCCAGCTCATCAAGCCGGGCCTGGACATCATCCAGCGAGTCAGACCACTTTGTGGCATACCCTTCCTGAGCCTTCTTGTCGCCGATGTTCAACTCGTAGTCCTTTTCAAAACGGCGCATGTCGAGGATGCGAATGCGCGCACGCAAAGAAGCCTCGGCCAGTTTAGAGTCACTCCCGAGAATACTTTTGATGGTCCTGTCAGTTACGGTCAATCCCCAGTAGCCGGAACCTGCGACGGCGACCATGAGTATCACCACCAAACCCAAGCTGAGGGCAATTTTTTTTCCTATCCCAATGTTCTTCACCTTTATCCACTCCTTATTCTTAGATCAAATTTCCTTCCGCCACTTCCTGGCTGAGGATCAAACTTTGTGCAATCAAGACTTTTGCTCTGTGCTGCGCTTTCCCACCCAACTCCACCTTTTCAGAAAGCTCTTGACGACATCATCGCCGTGAACTTTAGAGCCGGGGTGTGTCGGTGCCCCTGACTTCGGTTCACCCGCACCCGGCGCCGAGAAGAGCACGCTGCGTACCAGAAGCAGGCCCGTTGACAATTTGGCGTGAAAAGCTTCCAGGCCCTTCCGGACCATAGAGTTAGCAACCGGATGGTTTTCAGGGGACCACTGAACTTGGGGCATTCCGTCCACAGGCGGGACACAAAGCATCTACGAGTGAGATTTTTCCATTTGTGGCCCTCGCCCGAGACCACTCCTAAGCATAACGATCTGAACACCGTGGCAGTTGCCGGAGTCTGGGCACGGCTTTGGTACTCCCTGTGCTTATACCCTTGCGGTGGACGAGCAAGCTTGCGAGAAAAGCGTCAACCGCTTCGGCTCAAGAGAAGCTCGAAAGGAGGTCCCGAGGGGTTTTCAAAGCCACCTTGGTGCATACTAAAAGAGGAGAATGAGAATGCGAAATCGTTGGTCTTCCATGATCGTCACTGGGCTGGCAGGTATTTGCCTGATGGCGACGACGTTGCAGGGTGCTGAAGCTCGAAGAACAAAGAAGATGGTCCAACCCAGATACCCTGAGTTGGCACTCAAGATGAGGGTTGAAGGGACGGTCAAATTGGAAGCTGTGGTTGACAGCGACGGGAGCGTCAAGAATGTCATTGTGGTCAGTGGCCCGCCGCTATTGAAAGCTGCAGCAGCGGATTCCGTCAAAGAGTGGCAATACGAGCCCGCAAAGGACTCGTCATTGATGCCCATTGAAGTGAATTTTAGATTGCCTCAATAAATAAGGCGTAAATCACGCCACCAATCGTAAGAGCCCGGCAGAGCTTCAAGCCTGCCAGGCTCTTTTCATTTTCAGAGGACGAATTTGTGCGGGTGAGTCGGGATTCTGGGCCGGATCCCGGCAAGCTGTTGACGTCCAGCTTGCCGGATACCCACAATTGAGTTTCATTATTTGATGTTGGTGATTTGAGGGTAAGACTCAGTCAGCCACGATGGGTTCGAGGGAAGCCGCTGCCTTCGCGACAATCGAGGGAACATCCAGGATCAGCGCGACGCGCCCGTTGCCGAGAATTGTGGAGCCACTCACGCCAGGCAGCTCTTGGAAGAGTTTGCCCAGTGGCTTGATGACGATTTGGTTTTCTCCATAGAGGGCATCCACCACTAGTCCCGCCCGCATTTTGTGGTGCTCGACCACGACGATTTGCTCGCGCGATGGACTTTCACATTGGCCTGTGAACAGATGCCTGAGACGCAGATAAGGGAGCGATTTCCCCCGCAGGTTGACCACACCGTGAGCCTCTCCGTTGTGCCGCTCGCTCGCCGGCATTTCAACGCACTCCACGACTACATCGAGTGGCAGGACATAAGACTCATCGGCGACCCCCACCAAGAACCCTTCGATAATGGCCAGGGTGAGGGGCAGTCGAATGGTGAGGGTAGTGCCGACGCCTTCCTTGGTTTCCACCGTCACCGTTCCCCTCAGGGCCTCGATATTGCGTCGGACGACATCCATGCCCACGCCGCGTCCTGAAACGTCCGTGATTTGTTCCGCGGTCGAAAACCCGGGCTCAAAAATCAGCCGGTACAATTCAGTGTCGCTTAGTTTGTCTGTCTTGGTGAGTAGCCCTCGCGAGCGCGCCTGCTCCAGGATTCGCTTGCGATTCAGGCCACCGCCGTCGTCGCTGAGCTGGATGACAATGTTTCCAGTATCGTGGAAGGCCAGTAGACGAATTAGACCGCAAGGGTCTTTCCCTGCCGCCCGGCGTCGCTCCGGGGATTCGATGCCATGGTCCACGGCGTTGCGCAGCATGTGGGTAAGGGGGTCACGGATCAGGTTGACCACCGTGGTGTCCACTTCCACGTCTTCGCCTTCGATTTCCAGTCGTGCTTGCTTGCCGGATGAGGTCGACAGGTCGCGCACGGTGCGGACGTGTTGCCGGAAAGTTGGGCCGATGGGCACCATGCGAATCTTCATCACCAGTTCCTGCAGATCCAGGAAAAGCCGGTCGGAATCTCGATGCACTTCCAGGATATCTTCACCGTTGTGGCCTGCCAGTTCGTCCAGCATCTGCCGCACACGCCCGCGGGCAATGGCGATTTCTCCGGTCAGGTTGAGCATGCGATCAAGTTTGTCAATGTCCACGCGCAACGATCGCGTGCGCTCGCTCCACTCTTGAGCATCTTCTTTACGTCGGCCCGGAGAGGTCCGGGGGATCAATGCTTGACGAGCCGGATCTGCTGGGCCTGCCTTTGCCAAACTGGCGCTGGACTCTTCCGCCAGGTGCACGAGCAGTTCTTTGTGAGCAGCTTCCATTTCAACATTGCCGGCCAAGGAGGCTGAGAGGAGGTCGCGCATGGCGTCTACAGATTTCAGAAGGGCGGTAATCAGCCCCGTCCCGGCCTTGGCTGTTCCCTTCAGGAGGCGGTCCAGACAGTCCTCCAGCCGATGCGCAAACTCAGTCAAGCCGGTAAATCCCAGCGCCGCCGCATTGCCCTTCAACGTGTGGGCTACTCGGAAAATCGTGTGCAGGATCTCGTGGTCGCCGGGTGAATCTTCCAAGGCAACCAGGGCTTCCTCCATGCGGCCGAGATTTTCTTCGGCTTCGGACTTAAACGTCTGGATGAGTGCGTCAAAATCGAACTCCATTTTTCCACCTCACAACAACTTGATAAGTGCACTCCCATCGTGCGGGTAAAAAATCAGCTTGCGCCCACGCCCTCCCCCGACATCGGAAGCTACGACCGGAATCCCGGCCTCGGCAAGCACTCTCTCGGCAATCTCTACATTCTTGTCGCCCAAATGATTTTCCCGGCCGCGCATCGCGTCCAAGACGCAGGCGCCACCGAACAACTTGGCCCGAAGATTGGGAACATGCACTCCAGCCCGGGACAACCGTTCCAGCAATTGTTCGATGGCCACATTGCCGTATCGCAGTCCGGCTGCGGCGGTTTTGACTCCCGTCGGCAGGAGGTAATGGTTGATTCCGCCAAATCCCTGCGTCGAATCCCAGAGGCAAACTGCCACGCACGATCCGAGGATCGTGGTGACCACAGCAGGCTCAGTGGCTACAAACAACTGGCCGGGGTGAAGATAAACGCCCTTGAGCGCCGGCTTTTCCTGCGCTAGACCCGCTTGCCCAGTCGTTTGACCCAAGTCCTGCCATCTCAGCTCGGCAGAGGTTTTCACGCCGTAACTCCAATCTTGGTGCCCGCGTATAGCTCGAGCTCAGTGCAATGCAGTGCCAAGGCGAGATGAGTTTCAAGCAATCGGAATAATTCACGGTCAAGTTCCTGAAGCTCGAATTTCTGCGGAAGAAGTCGAAACAAAGCAATGGCTCCGGTGACGGCGTCGTTCCGCTTTAAAGGAATGCAAGCGGTCAGGCTGGCTTCCAAAGGAGTGGTGTGGCTCGCGTCACCATCGTGGACGAAGAATGCCTCACCGGTGTCGACAACGCGCCCAATCACGCCGGAACGAGGCAGGAGTTGGTATCTTTCTGAATCCAAGCCCCACGAATCCACGTGATGTAGCAGTCCGTCCGGATTCAGATTGAACAACACATATTCCTCGCAGCCAATCAGATTTGCGATAATCTCACGGACCATTTGGAGCACTTGGCTCCTGTCCAGAGTACTGTGGAGTCGCTGACTGGCGACGTAAAGAGTGGTGAGCACGGAGTTCTGCTCTTCCAACCCGGCGCACCGTTCCAGCGATTGCTGCTGTTCCGCTTTCAATTCCGCCACTTTTTCCTCGAGAAGGCCAAGGGTCCGCGAAACGCGGCGCCTTGGAGGGGGATTGTTTCTTGGAGTTTGAATGCTCATCCCTGAGTTTCCTCCTGCGCGCTTAGCAGATCGTCGATTTTGGTGATGAGTTCCGCGCCGTTGATCGGTTTGGTCACATAATCGTTGCAACCGCTGGCATACCCCAATTCCACGTTCTCGGGCTCGCCACGCGTGGTGACAAGAATAATGGGAATGTGCCGCGTCACATCCTGAAGGCGAATCTGTTTGCAGGCTTCGATTCCCGTCATGCGGGGCATGACCACGTCCATCACTATCAGGTCGGGAGACTCCGCCAGGGCCTTTTCCACCGCCTCTTGGCCATCCCGGGCGACGATCAGCTCAAAATAGGAGCGGTTCTTAAGGATCATTTGCTCCATTAATAAAGCGGTAGTTGAATCATCAACCAGTAGAACTTTTTTGTTTGTCATCCTTCAGACCTCGCAGTTACGTTGCCCGATTCCATTGTGACCTCCGACGATCGACCCGCCGCAGGCATGTCCGCCTTCCACAGCAGGCCGCTCTTGAGCAGGTCGTGGACGGACATGGGCCGGGCGAGCATATAGCCCTGAATCAAATTGATCCCCAAATCCAGGAGCACCTTCAGATCAGCTGCCTCCTCAATGCCCTCGGCGATGATTTGAGAACCAAACCTGTTGGCGAGGGTCGTAATGGACTCCAGAACGGCCACTCGGTGTTTGTCTGCGTGGCAGCCACGCACAACATAGGCGTCCACCTTAAGAGCGTCCGGACAGCAATCGAGAATCATGTTGTAGTTGGATTGACCGGCGCCGACGTCATCCACCGCGAGCCGCATGCCATAAGTCCTCAATTCATCAATGGCCCGCCAAATACCGGCCACGTCCCAGAATGGCGCGTGCTCGATGAGTTCAACCGTCAAGCGGTGGGAATCAATACCCCAATCATCAGCCAAGCCTTTCAGGTAGCTCACAAAGCCCGCATCGCGCCCAAGGGTGGACGCATGCACGTTGACCGAAAATCGGGGCTCGAATGGAAGCATGGCGGCAGATTGGAGTGCTGCCCTCATACAGGCGCGGTCGACGGCAATTTCTTCACGCTTACGTCGCACGTAAGCGAACATTACGTCCGCGCGCTCGACTGAGGTTCCTTTGGGCCCCCGCATCAAGCATTCCAGAGAGTGCAACTCCTTCTCCTGGCCGTGAACCTTGAAGATGGGTTGGAACACGGGAGTGAGCGACCCCGGCTTCAGAATAGTGTCCAATAGCGTCAACATGCCTACGTTAACCTCCCAAGACTTTGCTGCACGGATTGGCGCAAGATCGGCAGTGAAACAGGTTTCCTGAGAAAGGCAGAAATTCCATATCGGTCCGCCTCTTTTTCCACCTCTTCGTTGTCATAGGCGGTCAGCATGATGACTCTGGTTTCAGGCGACTCGTGGTGGAGCAGTCGTACAAGCTCAAGGCCCTCATTGCTTCGGACGGGTGTTAGGTGCAGGTCCGTGATGACCACGGCATAGTTGTGCACACCGATTAACGCTTCGGCCTCCTCTCGTTCCGAAGCGCAGTCCACCTCGAAGCCATGAATTGCGAAGTACCGGCCCATCGTGAGGAGAATTTCTCGAAGATCGTCAACAATAAGAATCCGCGTTTTCATGTCGATGAGAAAAGCACGAGGGTTGCCAAACCCTGCAATTGGAATCAGAAGTCTTAACATACTGAATTGAAGTGGGTTAGAAGGGGGACGGGAGAGCAGGGGAAGAGTTCAGGGGAGGCTCGTTCTCTCTTAGAGAGTTGCCAAAGGCGTTTTTGAGACAAGGATGCCCATCGCCTTGATCTTTTTGTAGAGCGAGCTGCGGGGAACGCCGAGCCTTTGCGCGGCACGTTCAATTCGCCCGTTTTCTTCCTGGATGATTTTCTGAATGTAGTTGCGTTCCATATCGGACAAGCTCAATTTCGTGTCCCCCAGCCCGGAGGCCGCTGCGCTCACAGTATGGACAGCGGATTCGAATTCAAATTGAAGATGCTTGGGCTTGATCGTTCCGTCTTCACTGAGTAGCGCGGCGCGTTCCAGGACGTTGCGTAGCTCGCGGATGTTTCCCGGCCAGGCATATCGCTGCAAGGCCGCCAGAGCCTCAGAAGTCAACTCCATCTCAGCATGCTTCAAATTCACCGCAATTTTTTCCAGCAGGGTTCGCGCGATCAGAGGAATATCCTCAAGGCGTTCCCTCAAGGGAGGAATCTTCAGCAACACCGTGCTGATGCGGAAATAAAGGTCACTTCTGAATTTCTTTTCTTTGATGAGTTCGTGAAGGTTGTGGTGCGTGGCGGCAATCAGGCGGACGTCCACGTGTCTGTCTCGAATGTCGCCGAGACGGCGAAAGCTCCTATCTTCGATAACCTTGAGTAGCTTGGCCTGAACCATCAAGTCAGCGTCACCAATTTCGTCCAAAAAAACTGTGCCACGATGAGCAACTTCCAGCAGGCCCATCTTGCTGTTGATCGCCCCTGTAAATGCCCCTTTTTCGTGGCCAAACAACTCGCTTTCGAGAAGCTCCCGCGATAAACCCGCGCAATTCAAATCCACACAGGCTTCCTTGGCCCGGGAACTGTGGTTGTGGAGCCACATGGCCAGAGTCCCTTTGCCGGAGCCGGTCTCGCCCTGAATCAGGATTGGGGCTTGCGTGCGAAGGGCGTTCTCGGCCACGCGGGCCAGCTGGTGGATTACCGGTCCCTGTCCGAGAAAAGCGTCCAGGAAGTCACGGGAAATTCTGGATTCGTTGGCGACCACTTTCAGCCGATTACGTTGGTTCTCCAGTGCCCGCTCCAGGATGACGTGGAGCGCGGCCAATTCCAACGGCTTGGTCAGGAAGTACTCCGCCCCTTGCTTCATCGCCCGGACTGCCAGATCCACTTCGGCGTGCGCGGTTAATATCAGGATGGGAGTGTCGGGAAGAATTTGCTGCAAGGAGGGCAGAAGGCTTAGTGCGTCGCCGTCGGGAAGGTTGTAATCCAGCAAAATCGCGTCGGGTCGGGAGTCGCGGCAGGTCTCCATAGCGGCCTTGCAGGAATCCGCCTCCAGAATACTGTAGTCCCGCGCTTCCAGGAATTTCCGGACCGTAAACCGAAGCTGGGGCTCGTCGTCAACCAGCAAAACCTCAAATTTTGCCACTCGCAACCTCGCTTATCGGCAGTGTGCCCGGATTTGATCGAGAGAGCCGCATCTAGAAGCGTACGATGGAACCGTTTTTTTGTGAATGATCAATTTGCCCCTGAGGACTCGTACTATAAGTCACGCCGGATTTGACTGTCAACCACCTTACACTCTGGGGAAAGTTATCCAGAAATCTGGCAGGTCGCCGGCTGTGCAGGCACTCTATTACCGGACAAGCTTTGCGTCCAATCGGTTTGAGATTCCGCAGAATAATCACCCAGTTTGCGGAGAAGGTGCTTCTCGATCCCATCGTTTTTTACCAGCACGTCATCCGCCAGGTTCCCCACCTCGCCCACCCACTGGCCTTCATCAACCAGAAGGATCACCGGAACCAACCGGGATTGCAAATCACCTTTCACCAGTCGCACCAATTGCAGTCCAGGAACCTTCGAGGGATCGGGATCGGTGAGGACCAGGTCAAAGTGCCACGCGCCCGCCAGCATCAGAGCCTCGGCTCCATCGGCGGCCCCGATCGCCTCCCAACCGTTCCGCTGCAGCAAAATGACGATTGCGCTGCGAGCCAGAGTGTTGGAGTCCACCACTAAAGCACGTTTGGCCATTTCCTCACCCTCCGAAACAAAAGAATTCGTTCCACGGATTTCCAATTCGCCCTCCTCACACATTCGACGACTGAGTCGCGTGCGCTCCCCGCCGGCTGTAATCCATGGCGATGTTCAAGTGAACTTTTCCGCTTGGGGTATCAAAGCACATTTCCAGGGTCTCGCTTGCGCAATCTCCCGCATACCCCTCTTCCGAAGTGTGCAACATGGGCGGGAACACCTTGAAGCTGTGACCCTGGTCATTGAGCAACGTGACGGCATTGCCTACTACCACGTTGGCCAGCTCGCAGACAGTTTCGCGCGCCAGTTGCTCGCTGGGCTCAACCTCTCCCCCTGCCAAGGCTACGGCAACACGGAGGGCTGTTTCCGTTTCGAGGTCGAAGATAACGTGCCCCACAATGTCGCCCTGGATCGCTATGCTCGCGGCGATGCCCTTGCGCCGGTAGACATCATCTGCCATCACGACATCACCCACGTGCGTGGGGCCGGGGAGCATTTCTGCCAGGACTGCATCGGTGGCGTTGATGAACGGCTGAATCAGCTCAATCCTCATGATTATTGTCCTTCCTGTGAAGTGGCGGGCACGCTGGCGATATCATCTCCCAGCACCTTCTTAATCACATCGTAGAGCTGTTCGGGCTTGGGCGGCTTCAGCACGAAATAACGCGCCCCCTTCCGCAGTGCTTCGGAGACGTTTTCCTGGTAGCCTACGGACGACACCATCACGATGCGGGCGTTTGGATGCTGATTGGTGATGTGCTCCGCCGCCTCGATCCCTTCCATATCCGGCATGGTCACGTCCATCAGCACTAGATCGGGCTGATAACGGTTGTACGCCTCAATGGCTGCGCGGCCATCGCTGGCCTCTCCGGCGATCGCGCCGCCGAACATGGCGAGGATTCTCTGTAGGTTTTTGCGGGCAAACACTGAGTCGTCCACCACCAGGTAGCGTACGGGTTGCCCGTCTTGTTTTCGCACCAATGATTGAAATACTGACATTGAACTCTCCTCGAATTTGTTCCTTACCCTACTTCAGTTTCAACCTTGCTCCGCCTGTGATTATCCTTCAAGCTCTCTGCGGAGGAGACTTACACTGTCTTCTCGATCCGCTGATAAGCCGTCCCGTTGTTCTCGTGAATCATGCGGAATTTGTCTGTGAGCCCAAATAAACTTTCCGCCTGCCCCACGAACAGATACCCGCCGGGATTCAGGCAGCGATAGAGTTTGTCAAGCAGGCGCACCTTCTCTTCGTCTTGAAGGCGAATCATTGAGTTGCGACAGAAGATGACATCATTATGTTGCGGTAGAAACTCAGCCTTCAGATTGTGGAGGTCGAATTGAACCAGGTCTTTGAGCGCCTGCCTCACCGCGTAGCGCTCGCCAATCTTGTCAAAGTAGCGTAGACGGTGAGTGTACTCGACACCCGTCATATGCTTCTCGAAATAGACTCCTGCCTGAGCTGTCTGCAAAGCCGAATAGCTGATGTCGGAAGCCAGGATCTCCACGTGCCACGGTGGAGGGACCAGCGGCTTGATTTTGGAAACCTCTTGAGGCAGAGGATTGCTCAAGTAGTAGTAAGCCAGGGCGTCGGCAATCTGGATGGCCATGGTGAAGGCTTCCTGCCCTGTCGCGCAGCCAGCGCTCCACGCCTTGAGCGTCCAGTCCCGCCGCGTGTGCTTACGACGCAGGAGGTCTTCTAAGATGACACTCTGGAACAGCTCGAGTTGCGGCTTGTTGTGGAAGAACCCCGACTCACGCAGGGTTACGTTTTCCAGCAGCGCGCCCAGTTCCTCTCTTCCCTCAGGGCTGGTCAGCAGACTGTAATAGCTATAGAAGGTGTCCAACTTTCGGGCTTGCAGTCTTCCGTGCACCCGCTCTTGAAGAAAAGGGATGCAGGATTCGTCGTAGTACACGCCGCACTCTTGAAATAAGAGCGACTGCAGAAGTTTTAAATCTGCTCCCGATAAAACAACTTGTGTCGCCAAGCTCATAGTGTCCTTCGCGTCGATGCAGTGGGAACGGGGTGAAGTCGGCCCACCTGGGTCGCCGCCCTTTGTTCGGCTGCCTGCCCGTCTCCGGTACCCATCTAAGCACGGCGCATGCCAGACTCGAGTTCGCCAGGAAACTGGGAGCGAACCGTGCAAATGTAAGGACTTAGCACGGTCTGAAGTCGCATTCGAGAATCCCGACGAAGGTGGAATCCGTCTACGGACTGGACGGAGCCCATCCACAGCAGAGACTTGTCCGCGAGTGACTCGGATTTCCACCATTCGCTTAAACACATTGATTTCAATTCGCTGGCGTCTTCTGATTAGTGCGAATCACTTTGGCAACCCTCGTGCTTAATCATGCCCGAACGACGACGATGTCTTTGGAGGTGCAAGTTGCTTCAGATTGCAAAACAAGATTCCGTA
Organism: Terriglobia bacterium; assembly: GCA_041481635.1. Lineage (GTDB taxonomy): Bacteria > Acidobacteriota > Terriglobia > UBA7540 > UBA7540 > DASYXZ01. The sequence goes on from JBGPCF010000033.1 coordinate 27,100, forward strand.
ACCAGTGGCGAATACAACCAAGTCTGTGGGTTTGGATCGAATGATCCCGCGCTCGGCCGGTTTCTTCTGCTCTTCCCAAGCGCAAAGCCGGCGCACATCCCTGTTCGTGTGGGACTGCCTGGCCGGGCCAAGGGCGCAGTGGAAAAGACCACCATTATGTATAGAGGCCACGACACGGCAATCTTCCTGTTGGATTACCAACTACATGGCGGAGACGCGGTGCAGTTGCGGTCAACCCTGGCGCCGCGCGAGTCCGCTGCTCAAGTTGTCGCGTTGATGCCCAACGGGCAAGGCTCGGCGGTGGCGGTTCGCTTTCTTGAGGAAGTTCCGAGGTGGCTCCTGAAGGCATAAACGCTGATCTTGAGAATTACGGATAGCAGTTCAACGAGGAGTGCAAAGAGATGCTTGTAAAAGAATGGACCACCGACGATAAAGGTCGTATCTGCGCCACCTGGGTAAAGCGCGAAAGCGTTTCCCCTGTGAGATTTGACCTCCCCGGAGAAATCACCACGAATGCCCCCAATTCGAATGCGCTCCCTACTGACCTTACAGAGAATGCCACTCGGGTTTCTGCAGTCATAAAGGAGCAACCCACTGTGCAGAGATCATCAGGCCACTCGACGCCCAGCCGTCCTCCCAAGGGCGGAATTTGGACAAGTTTTCATACGGTTTTAAGGAGTGTTTTGCCCTAATTGACGGAGCCCGAAGGCACCGTTTACTTCAGTTCAATCCCACCTATTAGCCTGCCTAACTATCCCCCGGGCCTCGATTCGCCTCGAGGCCCTTTTCCTCCCTTCTGCAGTAGCCTGAATTTCAGCACCTTCTAACGCCGGGATAACTCCTCATATTGAAGAATCCTATCTCGCCCTTCTCGACGAATTGGGGTGGAACCGTGCAAGTGCGAGCATGTGGCGTGCGGTGAAGACCCTTGTGGGGACTCCACAAAAAGAGGACTCCGTCTATGGATTGGACGAAGTCCCTCCACAGCATGGATTTTCCCACCATGAACTCTCATTCGGCTCTTTCGCTTAACCACGTTAATTTCAATCCATTGGCCTCACCTGGCGAGCGAGATTTGCTTTGGCAACCCTCGTGCTTAATCACCCGCGAACGACGAAGATGTCTTTGGAGGTACTAGTTGCTTCAGACGGGGAATCAAGAGTCGGTTACGAGTTACGAGTTCAAACCGATCAGTGCGTTTGGATCGAATGATCCCGCACTCGGCCGGTTGCTTCCACTCTTCCCGAGCGCAAAGCCGGCGCACATTCCCGTTCGTGTGGGACTGCCTGGCCGGGCCAAGGGCGCGGTGGAAAGGACCACCATAATGTTTAGGAGCCACGACACGGCCATCTTCCTGTTGGATTTCCAACTACACGGCGGCGACGCGGTGCAGTTGCGGTCAACCCTAGGGCCGCGCGAGTCCGCTGCACAAGTTGTCGCGTTGATGCCCAATGGGCAAGGCTCGGCGGTGGCGGTTCGCTTCCTGGAGGAAGTCCCGAAGTGGCTCCTCAAAGCCTAACTTAAATTTGAACGTGTTTGTGGGAGTTAGAAACAACACTGGAGATCTCAATGAGAAAGCGAAATCTAGTAATGCGGACATTCTTATCCTTGACGGTTTGGGCCACCTTGACTGGCGCCATGACGATTAATGCGGCGGACGGTCCGAAACATAATCCCAAGTCCGCCCAAGCCACATCGAATGCGGCGACTGTGGGCAACTCATCCGGAAGTACGACAGATGATGGGACGTCCTCCGGATCTCTGAAGAAGACGATTTCCGAGCAGCAAGCCCAGATTGAGAAGTTGACGCGAGCGGTGGAACTTCTGGAGCAGCGCCTCGATAAATCAACTCCGGCGGCCTCAACCAAAACAGCTTCCTCCGTTCCGGAAGTTTCGCACAATGCGGGCTCGGTTTCGGCCAGCCAGGAGCAAGTGGATGGCGTGTCGAGGAAAGTCGACCGGTTGAATGGTTCGATCGAAACGCTAAATAAGGGCATTGCCGGTTTCAGGTTCTCCGGCGACCTTCGCTACCGGTATGACGGCCAGTTTCGTTCCGGGAACTCCTTTGCTGCGCCTCTGCAAAATTCCCGCGAGCGCTATCGCCTTCGCTTCAATGTGAACAAGAGCATCGATGATCGGTTTGATTTCCATCTGCAACTCGGGTCTGGAACATTCAGCAGCCAACAATCATTGGATACCGACTTCTCAGGAATTGGAGTTCGCGGGCCAATATTCATCAGCGAGTACTTCGCGCGATATCACAAAGGGTCCCTCGATATCCGTGGCGGAAAAATGGAAGAAGTTTTCGCCGATGGCTCGCGGTTCTTCTTTGACGACGACATTCGTTTCAATGGCTTCCAGGAAATCGTAAACCTGCCCCTCGAAGGAAAGCCCCTGGGCCTTACCCATGTCGAGTTTCGTGCGGGGGAATACATTCTCACCAATCCCAACGTTCAAACTCTGGCATCTTCCTCCGCGTTTGTTGGCGCAGGGTTCACGCCCGGCCAAAAAGTGCGTGATGCCAACCTGTTTCATCCCGGCGTGGCGGTGTTTGGGAGCATTACCGAGGGTTGGTCGCACCAACTCCTTGCTGACTTCCAGTGGTATCGCAACGCCAACCAAATCCAGCTTGCATCGACGGCAGCCGGGTTTCCGCTCCTCGTGAATGGTTACTACGGATTGCCGCTTTTGGGCGCCGTGGGTCAGACGGGTAACGCGACCACCACACCCGGTGGAGCAGTCTACACCGCGCACGACTTCCTGCTTCCTCACCTGAGCTACCGCATTGCACACACGGGTTGGAAGACCAGCCGGCAGAACGTTCCGGTGTGGCTGCAACTGGATGCTTCACGCAACATCGGCACCAGCTTTGAACGCAACGCCTGGATGGCCACCCTCAATGTGGGCGAGGTCAAGAAATTCGGTGACGTCCGATTCCTTTACCTCTACGGTTACAAGCAGGCCAACTCCATGATCTCCCAGGTTACAGACGACGACCTCGGCACCAGCGTGGGCGTGAATATCAAATCTCAAAATTTCCGCATTGACCTGGGTTTGACGAAGTTCTTGCAGTGGCAGAACCTGCTGTTCATTCAGAATGAAATCAGTCCCAATGACCCGGCACGCAACTTCTACGTTCCTCTACAAAGGGGCGCGAACACGCAATACCGGGTCCAAAGTCAGTTCCAGTTCACCTTCTGAACTGGAAGCCAACAGACGACTGCCTTTCGTACAAGAACGGGAGGCAGTCGATGAACCTGAAATTGAAAGGTTTTCAGTACTTGCTGAAGCGTAGCGATGAATCAATTGGAACTCATATTCGAATCGCACGACGCCAGTGGTTCACCAGAGAACACAGACTTGAACATATTTTATATGAGCACGAAACAGTTTGCCCTAATTGACGGAGCCGGAAGGCACCGTTTACTTCAGTTCAATCCCACCTATTAGCCTGCCTAACTATCCCCCGGGCCTCGATTCGCCTCGAGGCCCTTTTCCTCCCTTCGACTTCTGCCTGACTTGCAGCAACTCCCCTCGCCCACAAAATGCCATAAATTGATCGCATGAAAGATTGTGAGATTCGATAAAAGAATGTGGTATTCCATGTCCTGGTCCTCGATTCCGTTTTGGGAGAAAGTAGAGATGTGCGAGCGGTCTCGCGTGGTTGTTCGAAAGCCTTCCAGGTTGGGTTATCAATCAGAACATGGTATGTGACGAGTTGTGTTCAATTTTGTGATATAAAGGTTAGGATTGAGTTACAACGAAAGAGTAAAGGAATGGCTGTTCGTCCGCGCTTGAGGGACTCGAATGATACGAAAGGCGCCGACTGGCGATCCTTGTGGGCGCCGCTCCCAATGCGGCGAAGGCTCACGACTCCTTTGCCAATGAGTGCGGCTGCCGACCTTGTTGGCGCGCGGAGGATGGCTTGAAACCAAACTGCGCATACTGCCCCATAATACCCAATCTGCTCACTGGAGAAACTTCAAGCGAACACCTCTCTGAACTCGAGTGTATTTTCCGGCCCACACGCCTTCATAGAAATCATGTCCTCTACCTTGAAGGCAGTTCAGCTCAGCACCTTTACGGGCTGCGTTCCGGTCTTGTAAAACTGGTGAACCTGCTCGAAAACGGCAAAGAACGCATTATCCGCGTGCTTTTTCCCGGAGCGATTTTTGGCTTTGAAGCACTCACCAAAACGACTTATCCGGTGACCGCTGTTGTACTTCAAGACTCGGAGATTTGTGTTGTGCCGCGTGAGGAATTCTTCTCCCTCCTGAATTCCAGCACCGATGCTGCTCTCGGTATCATTCGGTATTTGGTGAGTGAGGTAACGCGAGTCCGATCGCAAATCGCGGACATGAGCTTCAAAGATGCACGAATGAGGGTGGCGACGTTTGTCCTCTCGTTGCTGCCTCCCGATGAACTCAAATCTTCACAACCTGCTACCGTCACGCTTCCTTTTTCAAGTCTGGAAATCAGCGAAATACTGGATTTGTCACCCGAAACGGTGAGCCGGGCTTGGGGCACACTTCGACGCGACGGCCTGATCCAAAAGCAGGGCCGCAAGTTGGTCATCCAGAATCTCGAGAATATGCGAAACGTGGCCCACCGTTAGTTCCGCTCGCGTTTGGATATACTTGAGAGGAGGTCTCTGGCGGCCATCGGCATGATTCTACAGGTCTAGTACTCAGAGTAACCTACCTTTCTGCACTATAAACACCCCCCAAAATCCACTAGTGGCGAAAGTTTGATGTATGAAACTCAGAAGATTGATATCCGTCAACTCGTTTTCTGACTTCGGTCATAGACTTCCCCCTTGCATGTAATTATTGTTGCGCCTTGCGTCGGTCGTTGTAGGTCTGTGGCATTCCGGTTGCGCTATTCACCCGGCGCGACGGCCAACTGGGTGTTGGGCTCGTCAAAATAGACTGCGATAAAATGAATAGTGCAACTGGACTCTCGTCAGCTTTCCTGAGGAGTTCGCTCCGCAGCACACTCGCCCGAGTTATAGTCCCTTGCGCTGTCGGCGCCTTTCTGGCAGCACCCCTACAATCCTTTGGTTCTAAAGACGTTAAAAGCTTTCCGGTAATTGTTTTTGTTCGAGCTCCCCGGGCAGTGGCGGGCGAATGGACTCGGCGATTCCCAGAAGGCAGCAGTTTGGTACGTCTTGACCCGGGATCTTCAACGGGGTCCGTCATCAACCTAACTCCTGATTTTTTTGCTGCGGCTGACCCTCAGGTCTCGCCGGATGCAGCCAAGATCCTGTTCTCAGCCCAGCGGAGCGCCGGCGGGCTCTGGCAGGTTTGGGAGATGGATGCGGATGGGTCGAACCAGCATCAAATCACCCATTGCTCCGTCGATTGCCTGAAGCCTGCCTTCTTACCGCGGGCCCGGATCGTCTACACCGTATTCAGCGAAACGAGGCGCGAGCAAACCTCGGCGCTTTATGTTTCTGATGAGAGCGGCGCGGGTGGCCATCCGATCACTTTCGGCCCCGGGAACTTTCAGGTCGAGACAGTCCTCCAAGACGGACGAATTCTTATCTCGGCCGCTTCACCCCTCACTGCCAGTGGGAAGGGACCCGGGGCGCGAATCCTTTTCACCATACATCCGGACGGCACTGAGCTTACCGCGTTCCGTCAAAATGCTCATCCCGGCGCAGCACAGGGCAGGGCGCAAGAACTGAGCGATGGAGCTGTACTCTTTGTGGAGAGGCGGAATGTTTCCGGGCGAGAGGGGGATGGGGGTCTCGCTTGGATACGCCCGGCGGCGATGCACAACTCACGGATCACTCAGGGGCCGTCCGCCTTTTGGTCCGCCCATGAACTCGACGAAGGAGCACTAGTAGTTTCCAAGAAGAGGTCCGGTCCCCCATCATCCGGCGACAGATTTGACCTCTACGCTTTTAACCTGGCGAGAAGAGCAGTAGGCCGGCTGATCTATCGCGACCTCAATTTCTCAAGTGTCGAAGCGGTCCCATTGGAGCAGCGCCCAGTGCCGCGACATTACTGGAGCATTCTTCACCCTGAAAGCAAGACTGGCCGTGTGATTTGCCTCAACGCCTACCTGTCGGCCGACGCGCCCGGTGGCCGCTTGTCACAACGGATCGCGCGCGCGCGCGTGCTTACACTGGCATCTGATCACGCTGAAGAGAGCGTCTTGGGCGAGGTCCCAGTGGAAACAGACGGCTCCTTCTTCATATCAGTTCCGGCCGACCGGCCCATTCGTTTCGAGCTCCTGGACGCAAGAGGAGCCGTGATTCGCGCTCAACGGAGTTGGATTTGGGCGCGGCCGGGCGAAGACGCGGGATGCCTGGGTTGTCATGAGGATAAGGCTCTGACGCCGGAAAATCACTGGCCGCTGGCGCTGAAGCGGTTGGACACCCCGTTTCCACTTGGCGAGTCTGTTAGCCCGCAACTTGCTCACCCCGCGGGGGTCAAATGAAGCTCTCTCTATCACATTCCGGCTTGGCGATTGCATGCGCTGGCCTGTTCATCGCGGGCCTCAGCGTTTCCGCGCAAAACCGTACTTCCAGCGCTCCGCCGCCAACCCCCTTGCCTCATTTCGAGGACGTCACCGAGAAATCAGGCATTCGTTTCCAGCACTCTTTCGGAGAGCGTGACCTGAACTCAATTCTGGAGGGAACTGGCTCCGGGTGTGCTTGGATTGATTACAACAACGACGGGCTTCTTGATCTTTATGTGGTCAGCGGCCGCCACATTGACGCGCTCATGGATCTTTCTCCACCAGATGGGGCCGACGCCACAAATCACCTCTACCGTAACAACGGCGACGGGACCTTCACCGACGTGACGGCCCAGGCGGGCGTAGGCGGGCACGGGTTTGGGGTTGGGGTGACCGCAGGCGATTACGACAACGACGGGAACGAAGACCTCTACGTAACCAACTACAACTCTGCAATCCTCTACCACAACAACGGCGACGGAACTTTTACCGACGTAACGCAAAGCGCAGGTGTGGACAATCCTCATTTCGGCACTGGCGCAGCGTTTCTTGATTATGACCACGACGGGCGGCTTGACTTGTTTGTGGGGAATTATCTGAAGTTTGACCCCAGCTACCGCCACTTTTACTCCGCACATCATTACCCGGGCCCTCTGGACTACGCTCCCGAAGTCAATCGGCTCTTCCACAATAACGGGAATGGGACTTTTACAGACGTGTCCGTGCAATCGGGTATTTCCGGCCCGCCCGGTCGCGCCATGGGTGTGACTGTAGGTGATTACGACAACGATGGGTGGCCTGACATCTATGTGGCGAACGACACCATGCCGAGCTACCTCTACCACAACAACCACAACGGCACGTTTTCAAATGTGGCGTCGGAAATGAATGTGGCCTATGGGCAAAACGGCGAGGCGACGACGGCCATGGGACCCGTTTTCGCTGACTACGATAACGACGGCTGGCAGGACTTGTTCGTTTCCGATGCCCACTACCATCGTCTATTTCGCAATCCCGGGAAGTCCGGCGAAGTGTTTCTTGATACCACGGATGAAACCGGGGTGGGCAGGAATTCCGGCCAATACGTTGGCTGGGGAGATGGCTTTCTCGATTTCGATAATGACGGCTGGAAGGACATCTTCATTGTAAATGGTGGTTTGACGTGGTTGGTGGCAATGGAGAGCACCCTGTTGCGCAACAACGGAAATGGGACTTTTGATGACGTTTCCACACAAGCTGGGACCTTTTTCCGTGCGCGAATCGTCAGTCGTGGCGCCTGCTTCGCCGACTATGACAACGACGGAGCCATCGGCGCTTTTATTGTGGCGTTGGGTGGCAAAGGAATCCTCCTGCACAACACCCCACCCCTAGGAAAGCAAAATCATTGGCTGACCGTAAGGCTGGTGGGAACGCGTAGCAATCGGGATGGTTACGGAGCCGGCATCGAGGCGCAAGCTGGGGACCTGCGCCAATACGTCGAGGCAGTGTCTGAGTCCGGTTACCTCTCGCAGAACGACCCGCGCCCGCATTTCGGGCTGGGGCAGCACGCGGAAGTGGACAAGCTAACCATCCGTTGGCCCAGCGGTATCGTGCAAACGCTCGAACATGTCAAAGCCGATCAGATTCTGACTGTGAAAGAGCCTGCGGGCTCCTCGCCGGCCTCTCCGGCAGAAGCCACCCGAACCGCGCTGGACGCAAAGGGGGGAGGCGCAAAGTGACTCATCGGGTCAGCCAATGGCTTACAGTCGCTGCAATAGCCGGTCCGGTGCTGGTGGCAGGATTCGGATGGCGCCAGTCCCTGCGCGCTGCTCCACCGCAAGCGTCTGACTTGAATGAAAACCTTCAGCATCGCTACCTGACTCCTGTCGCCCTGCAACTTTCGCCTGACGGACAACGGCTTTACGTGGTCTGCAAGGACAGCGACCTCGTGCTCGCCGTCGACACTCGCACCCAGCAGGTGGTGGGGCGCGAGAAGGTCGGCCGCAAACCCGCCGGCATTGCCATCTCTCCCGACGGCAAGATGCTTTACGTCTCCAACGAGTGGAGCAACACGATTAGCGAGATTGAGACGGATTCATTTCGAGTCCGCCGAACACTCGAGACCGGTTGGGGGCCGGTTGGTATCACCACCGACCGTTCAGGAAAAGCACTGTACGTGGCGAATACTCAAGGTGGAGACGTCTCATTGATTGACCTCTCGGCGGGGCGCGAAATCAAGCGACTGGATGTCGGACACTTCCCCGAATACGTTGCACGGTCGCGCGACGGACGTTTTGTCTATGTGTCCAACCTGCTGGCCCGCCTTGCGACTTACGATGAACCGGTAGTCTCCGAGCTCGTTCTAATCGACACGACTCGAAAGATTGTATCGCAGCGTGTCGCGATACCGGGAGTGGTCCAGCTTCGTCACATTGCGGAAGTGCCGGCGAGCGCAGGGGGCTACCTGCTGGTCCCATTTATGCGCCCCAAGAACGTGAATCCATTGATCCATCTCCAGCAGGGTGGGTATTTGACACACGGTGTGGCGGTGATCTGGCCTCGGGGCGCCGACAATGATGTGGCACGGAAAACCCGGGTGGCCGAGGTGTTGCTGGACGACATAGACCGCTACTACGCCGATGGAATCGGCGCCGTCAGCACGCCCGACGGTCGCTTGGTGTTGGTGACAGCGTCGGGGACCGACGTGGTCTCGGTGATCGACACAGCCAAACTCAATCGCCTTCTCAACCGGATCCCGGTCTCTAAACCCGAAGCACTGGCTAACCGTCTGGATTCCGCGTGCCAGTTTGTCGCTCAACGCATACCCACGGGGCGAAATCCCACGGCGGTGGTGGTGTCTCCCGACAGCCGTTTCGCTTACATCACGAACCGCATGGACGACACGATCAGCGTTGTCGGTCTGCGGCAGTTAAAGATGGCCTCGACAATTGACCTCGGCGGGCCGAAAGAAGTTACCCCCATACGCCGGGGCGCACGCCTGTTCTTCGACGCGCGTTATTCCTTTCAGGGACAATTGGCCTGCGCCACCTGCCACCCGCACGATGGGCTTTCGGATGGGCTGGCGTGGGTCCTTGAGACGCCCCAACTGGGCCGGGACGTCGTTGAAAACCGGACTCTGCTTTCTATCGCGGAGACCTCCCCATATAAATGGAATGGCAAAAACGTTGACCTCGCCACGCAGGATGGACCTCGCACAGCAAGGTTCATTTTCAGGTCGGAGGGATTCAGTCCGAGCGAAGTAAAGGATCTGGTGACTTTTATCAATTCGCTCCACCTACCCCCCAATCCCCATCGGGCATCGGAAGGCCAGCTCAACGAATCGCAGTCGCAAGGGCGTGGGATTTTCTTCCGCACTAAAACGAACGATGGCCGCTTAATCCCCCCATATGACCGCTGTTATTACTGCCATCCCCCACTTACTCACTACACTTCGAGGGTGGCAATGAACGTGGGCACCGCGACCCCCTACGACACCATCCAGAGTTTTGACATTCCCCAGCTCGAGGGTGTCTATATTCGCGGTCCGTACCTCCACAATGGCGAGGCGCTGTCGCTGGAGGAAATTTGGACCAAATTTAATCCCGAAGACAAGCACGGAATCACTTCTGACATGGACAAGGTGCAGTTGAACGATCTGATTGAGTACTTAAAGAGTTTTTAAGGGAGGCATGGGTGTTGAGCAACATACTGAATCAAGGGTTGCGGAAGAGAACCAGAAGCATTCTGGCGTGTTGCGCACTGTTCGGAGGGTTGCTGCTCTTGGGCCCTTGCGCATCAAACGCCCAGGAGTTGCCCCTCTACACTCAATGGATCAACTATACCCAGGCAAACGGCTTTCCGGAGGGCGAAGTCTTCTCCGTGACCGTGGACGGCAACCGAGTCTGGGCCGGGACCGAGCACGGACTAGTGCTCCTAGAAAACGGCCAGGTGAAAAAAGTTTTTACACCTGCCGATGGACTGGTCGGCCGTGCCGTCATGTCGATTGCCGTGGACAAACAGACCGGCGACCTTTGGATCGGAACTTTTGGCGGTCTGAGCCAGTTCTCCGGAGGGCAGTTTAAAAATTACACCAACCTGTCGAGCGGTCTGGCCAACGATCTGGTGTACAGCGTGGCCGTGCAGGGGCACTACATCTGGGTGGCTACCGCGGCGGGCGTGTCGCGCCTCGATACGTATAGCGGCGCATGGACGATCTTTAACGAAAAAAATTCCCCCTTCGATGAGCCGTGGTCCTATTCCCTTTCCCTCGGAAAAGACAAAGTCTACATGGGCGTGTGGGGAGGCGGGGTGATTGTCTATGACACCACAAATGGCTCCTGGAGACCATACACCGACCCCGATGGCGAGATGGAAATCGTTCTTTACCGGAACCAGGGACTGATCCACCAGATTGTGAGTGGGGTCAGCTATAACCCTGACACCGACATGTTCTGGGCCTCCACCTATTTCGGCTTGAGCGGCTACGACGGCCGCAACTGGCACAACTATCTCAACAAGGACAGCGGCCTGGCTTCCGATTTCATCAACGCGGTCAAGTCGCGCGGTGACGAAGTGTGGGCTTGCACGGACAAGGGGCTCAGCTATCTCGATTACCGGACGCAGACCTGGGCCAGCTACATTCCCGACAAGGAGGGCGGCCGCGGAGCAATCGAAATCACCGGGCCCGACGGCAAAAAGCGCCGCATCGAAACGTCCACATCTCTTACACACAACTACATTTTGAACATAGATTTCCAGGGGACTGACATTTGGGTAGCCACCGCTCGTGGTTTGAGCCACGGTATTCGTCAGCCCCGGAAGGGAGAGCAACTCAATGCTACAAACAAAAACAGACGGTGAAGTAATCACACTCCAGGAACCGGAGCACAAGCCGGTTTCGAAGAAAGCCATCAAGGCGCCTGAGGTTTTGAATGAAGCCTATCACTATCAGGCCCCCTCGTCGTTCTCGCGGGGGTTACGTCTGGATATCAAGGGCGTCACGATCCTCCTGATCTCCGGCACGGCCAGCGTGGACGAGCAAGGCAATAGCATCCATCGGGGGGATTTTCGAGCTCAGACTTGGCGGACTTACGAGAATATAACCGCCTTGCTGGAGTCGGAAGGCGCCACTTGGAAGGATATTGTCCGCACCACTTGTTACCTTCGAGACATCGAGCGCGACTATGCAGCCTTCAACGAGATTCGCACCGAGTTCTTTAAGCACGAGGGCTTGGATCCGTTGCCGGCGTCCACAGGCATCCAGGCCATCTTGTGCCGGCCTGACCTGTTGATTGAAATCGAAGCGATGGCCATTTTTGAGACAAAGAACGGAAATGGCGCTGGAACGCACGCCAACGGTTAGGGCGGGCGGAACTTCTCTTCTTCCGGGATTGGGGTGTTTTCAATTCGACGGCGCCGGAGGCCACGAAGGGAGCAAGAGCCTTCGGGCTAGCGGCGTCTGGAGAGTCGGGAGAAAGCTATGAAGATCGCTGGAAGAATTACCGTCGATGATCTACCTCGGATTTGTCCTCTCATCTGCCGGCAAACGAACCGCCGGTACGGGAGTCATCACCGCCGTGTAGTCGAAGTGGGCGGGGCACGGTTCGGAGCAGTGTTGCCCGTGGTGATCGCCGGCCCGTGTGCGGTGGAGAGTTGGGAGCAAACGCTGGAATTGGCCCAAATCGCCAAGGGCAGCGGCGCCGACATGCTGCGCGGTGGTGCTTTCAAGCCGCGCACATCGCCATACGATTTTCAAGGTTTGGGTGTTGAGGGCTTGAAGATCCTACGCGCGGCGGGCGATAAGACGGGGTTGCCCGTGGTCACAGAAGTCATTGATGTGCGGCTGGTGGAAATTGTGGCCCAATACGCCGACATGCTCCAGATTGGCTCCCGAAGCATGCAGAACTATCCCCTCCTGGTTGAAGTGGGGCGAGCGGGCAAGCCTGTCCTTCTGAAGCGGGGTATGGCGGCCAGCCTGTGTGAATGGCTGGGCGCCGCGGAGTACATCGCCAAGGAAGGGAACCTGGAAATTGTTTTGTGCGAGCGGGGAATCAAAACTTGTTCCTCCGGCGAGTACTCCCGTTTCTCACTAGACTTAAACGTGATCCCTGCGGTCCACTCATTGACCTTCCTTCCCTTAATTGTCGACCCGAGCCATGCCACCGGGGTCACATCGATGGTGGAGGCTGCCAGCCGTGCATCCATCGAGTTCGGATGCGATGGACTCATTATCGAGATTGCCAGTGAGCGCATCGATGCTCCCCGCCCCGCGTGTGATGCGGACCAGGCGATTGACCCGCCCACCCTGCGCAGAATTACGCGCTTTGTGCGCGGTCATGTTGAGCGTGCTCCTGAGGAGGCTCACGTTGAAGAATATGTCGTGTAGAACGGTGAATTTTTTCGCCGGACTCTTGTCGGGAAACGCCGGGGTTGGGAAACTATTTTGGGAGGACGGCCACCATGGTTGCTAGGCGATTAGCAATAATCCTGATTCTTTTTCTGACGAGTCCTGCCTGGCCGCAGTCCTCGCCAACAGACAAGCCCAGCAACGAACCAGTATCGGCCAAGCCCTATGCCAATATGCCGGAACAAGCCGTTCCTTTTCACCGGTACCGCAAGCCGTACCAGGAATGGTATATCGATCCGAAGACCCTCGAGTACAACGGCGCGGCTCGCACTTTTCCCGGCGGCGAATTGAGCCGCGTGCCGGAAGTCAATCTTGGCTTCCTCGGCCCACTGGATAAAGACAATCCCGATTCCGTGTATGGCGTCCCCATGTTGCACGGCGCTCAGTTGGCCATCGAGGAGGCGAACGCGCAGGGCGGCGACACGGGAAAACCCTTTGCTCTAATGATCCACAATGACCTGCCCCTCTGGGGAGCTTCGGCGATGGAAATCGTAAAGATGCGTTATGACGAAAACGCATGGGCCATGCTGGGGTCGATTGACGGCGCCTCAACCCACATCGCCTTGCGCGCTACGTTGAAGGTGGAAGTGCCCATTGTGGACACCGGAACAACGGACCGCACGGTGACCGAAACCCGAATCCCTTGGCTTCTGCACAATTTTCCCGATGACCGGCAGCAGGGCTATGCACTGGCCGATTACATCTTCAATCAGCTCAAGCTAAAACGGATCGGGATTCTCCGCTCCACCAACCGTTACGGCCGCATGGGTGATGCCGTGTTCTTTGACGTCGCCCGCCGCCTGGGGCATCAAGCAGTGCTGGAAGTGAAGTTTGAGCCCAGCGAACACGATTACTCCAAGCAGTTACTGATGCTTCGAGACGCTGGAATCGACGGCTTGGTGTTATGGGCAAACGCCCCACAAGCGGGTGGAATCCTCAAGCAAATGCGCGATCTGGGTATGAAGCAACCCGTTTTCGGAAGCAGCCGGATTGCTTATCCGGAGGTCTTGAAGATCGCCGGCCCGGCTGCGGAGGGCTTGGTGGCCATCTCTACTTTGGATCCCTCCAGGTCCGACCCGGTGTGGCAGGAATTCCGCCTGCGCTTTCTCAAACGCTTCGAGGAAGAACCCGATGCTTACGCCGCGCGCGCGTACGACGGCATGAACATACTGATCGCCGCCGTTAAGAAGGCAGGGCTGAACCGGGGCCACATCATGGATGCCCTGCGAGAATATGGCTCAAAGGACTATCCCGGGGTGAGCGGCCACACACTTTTCGACTACACGCTGAACAACATTGCGCCGGTCACCTTTGCTCAAGTTAAGGAGGGCAAGTTCGTCTACTGGCCGGAGCACCGCACGGACTGGGGTGCCAAACCACAGGCTTCCGCGCGGTGACGCTTTCTATAGAGTCGGAGCCGGCCGCTACAACGTCCATTGCTCTTACTGGACTTCAAATGGAAAACCCTCTTCGACGCGCCTTAACGAATCTCGTTGCCTTCGCGGGTGTTCTCACGGTGCTGGCGAGCGCGGCTACAGCGGTCGGGCAAACGCCCGAGGCTTCTCCAACGCCCTACGCTTCCATCGCCTCGCGAGGTGTAAGCTACGTTGGGCCGGGAAGAGAGGTGGCGCGCGACCTGGCTGGCACGACCGTCCGACTAGGTCTCCTGGCCCCCCTCCGTGGACCGCGGAAGGCCGAAGGGGATGCGATCGTTGCCGCAGGCCGGTTGGCTCTGGAAGATGTTTCACAGAATCCGCTGCCCGCGGGACGCCGGCTGGAACTTGTCATCGGCGATGAGAGCGGACCTTCCTGGGGGCGAACTTCGAATGAACTTATCCGTTTGGTTCTCGACCAGCAAGCCGTTGCGGTGATCACGTCCGCCGACGGATCAACGGCGCACCTGAGCGAACAGGTCGGCAACCGGATGGGAGTTCCCATTCTGACCCTTTCCACCGACGACACCACGACTCAGATCGACATACCCTGGATATTCCGGCTGGGACCAAGTGACGCTGAGCAGGCTCGAATCATTGCCGAGGACATTTACCGCACTCGAGGTCTGCACCGCGTCCTACTTGTTGCCGAAAGCAATCACGATGGACGGCTGGGCGGCAAGGCATTTCAAGATGCCTCCCGGAGGCTCGCTGCCCCTCCAGTCCCCTTGCTCACTGTGGATCCTCTGCAGCCAGACGTTGAGTCACTGTTCGCGACCATCAAAAAAGAGTCCCCGGAAGCTATTGTCCTTTGGACGAGGCCGGAAAACGCACGCCAGATGATAAAGAGAATTGGGGAAGTTGGAATTCAGGCTCCCGTCTACCTTTCACTTGAAACGGCGCAAGGCGGTTACGGGCTGAGGTTCTCCCTGCCTGATGCGTTGGAGAACAGTGTGGATCTGCGCGGAGGCATTTGGACTGTCGCATCCACTGGGGCTGGAGGCCCTTTGGAAGAAAGCTTTGCGCGGCGCTACGAATTGTTGACCGGGTTACTTCCGAGCCCTGTGGCCGCCGAAGCTTACGATGCCGTTCGGCTCGTGGTCCGAGCCATGCGTGAGGTGGGCCCCAATCGCGCACGGGTACGGGACCAGATTGCGGGTGTGCGCAACGATCCCGGAGCTTCAGGATTGATCTCTTTCGATCAGGAAGGAAACAATCGTACCAGCGTTCAGTTGGTTCGGGTGATCGTACAAGAAAAAGCGCTTGCCACACGATTTTGATCGACGCCTCGCAGATATGGCGAGTGGAATCAGATTTGGCCGAAGAGTAGCAGTGAACCAACGGAGGAGCCGATGCCTCAAATGATGTCCAGCCCCGAAACCTACGACGCGATCATCGTCGGCTCGGGGGCCGGCGGTGGTATGGCAGCGTACAACCTGACCAAGGCGGGGGCCAGGTGTTTGATGCTCGAAGCCGGGAGTTGGTACGACGCCGCCAAGGATTCCAAGTGGCTCGAGTGGGTGTACGCGGCTCCTCACCGAGGTACGATAAATTCCAAGTCTGTGGTTGACTACTTCAGCGCTGTTGTAGGCGGTTGGCAGGTTAAGGGTGAGCCTTATGTCTCGGCCCCAGGGACAGATTGGATGTGGTTTCGCTCGCGCATGCTGGGAGGCCGAACAAACTCCTGGGGACGCATTGCGCTGCGGAATGGCCCCTACGACTTCAAGCCCCACAGCCGTGACGGCAAGGGCTGTGACTGGCCTATCAGCTACGATGACTTGGCGCCATATTATGACAAGACCGAAGAACTGATTGGGGTGTTTGGGTCCGCCGAGGGTTTGGAAAATACCCCCGACGGGAAATTCCTTCCTCCCCCGGCCCCGCGCTGTTACGAGCGGCTCATTCAGAAGGCGTGCAATAAACTGCAAATCCCCTGTGTGCCTTCGCGCCTGGCCATCTTGACCCGTGAGCTCAATGGACGGCCTGCCTGCCACTATGTATCTCAGTGCGGCCGCAATTGCCGGCTGGGGTCCAATTTTTCCTCGCCTGCGGTGCTGCTCTATCCGGCCCAACTGACTGGCAATCTAGAAATCCGTTGCGACGCGATGGCGCGCGAAGTCCTCATGGGCCCCGACGGCCGGGCCGCGGGCGTTTCGTACATCGACAAGAAATCCCGACAGGAAGTTCAGGCTCGCGGCAAGGTGATCGTCCTGGCTGCCAGTTCCTGCGAAACGGCGCGCTTGCTGTTGAATTCTCGCGGTCCGCGCTTCCCCAACGGGCTGGCAAACTCCAGTGGCCTGGTCGGCAAATACTTAATGGACACCGTAATGTCCGACGTCACCGCATACCTGCCCGCCCTGGCGGGTCTTCCGCCCCACAACGAAGACGGCGTGGGGGGCATGCACCTTTACATGCCGTGGTGGAATTACCAAAAGCAGCAGAGGCGCGAACTGCCATTTTCGCGCGGCTATCACATTGAATTTGGTGGCGGGCGCCAGGGCATGCCGATGCCCGGTATTCTGAGGGGATCGCAGCGCTTCGCTGGGGGCGGATACGGCGCAGGCCTCAAGCAAAATTGCCGAAAGTTGTATGGTTCGTTCGTGGGACTTCACGGGCGCGGGGAGATGATCCCCAATGAAGAGAGCTATTGTGAAATTGACGACCACACTGTGGATCAGTGGGGGATACCTGTCCTGAAATTCCATTTCAAGTGGGGCCAGGATGAAACCCTCATGGCGCAGCACATGCAGGCGACGTTCCGCGAGATTGTCGACGCCGCTGGCGGCGAGGTCATTGAATCCCATGGGCCGAAAGAACAGTGGGGAATTTCACAAGGCGGCCAGGGCATTCATGAGGTGGGCGGGGCTCGGATGGGGAACGACCCGAAAACGTCCGTGCTCAACTCATATTGCCAGGCCTGGGACTGCAAGAACCTGTTCGTTGCGGATGGCGCGCCATTGGTCAGTAATGCGGACAAGAATCCCACGTTGACGATTATGGCTCTCGCATGGCGTACATCAGAATTCATTGCCGACCAGATCCGAAAGCAGAACGTGTAGTTTCAAGAGAGGAGGCGCAGTGGAGGATAAGAGAGTACGAAGTATTCGCTTTGAGCGGCGCGAGATCCTCAAGATTTTGGCGGCCATGCCGGCAGCGGCATTAACATCTTCCTCGCTGTTTGCTTCCGCGTTGGCCACGGCGATGCCGGACCGGTCCGATTTCCTCATTGATGCGGTTGCCTTCCAGCCCAAGGCTCTCGATCCTCACCAATGGCAGACGGTGCGCGTGCTTTGCGACTTGATCATCCCGGCTGACCAAATTTCAGGGAGTGCCACGCAGGCCGGAGTTCCGGAATTCATCGACGACTGGCTGGACATCAAAGGTGGCGACCTTCTGGCCGAAATTCGAAGTGGTCTCACGTGGCTAGACACGGAGTGCAGCCAATCCTTTGGCCATCATTTCACGGATTGCACGAATGACCAGCAAAGACATATCCTCGACCGGATTGCCTATCCT
Source organism: Terriglobia bacterium (assembly GCA_041481635.1). Classification (GTDB taxonomy): domain Bacteria; phylum Acidobacteriota; class Terriglobia; order UBA7540; family UBA7540; genus DASYXZ01. The sequence continues at coordinate 44,899 of JBGPCF010000033.1, forward strand.
CAGAAGGCGGCTCCCGAGGATGCCAGTGCCGTCGAGTTCTTCAACCACCTACGCGATCTGGTGGTGAGCGGCTTTTACACGAGCGCAATCGGGATTGCAGACTTGCCTTACCTCGGCAACGAACCGCAGTCGGAATGGCACGGATGCCCTGAGGATGTGCTGGTCAAACTGGCGCTCTTACCGCCCGAAAGAACAACCTGATGCAATCCGAACGCAACCTCGCGTGAGCCGGCACCCAGGTTGATGCGCTAATCGCAAAACACCAGCGAAGGGCTATTGGGTTTCGTGAAAGGGACTCTTGGATTCGTAAAGCGCTATCCTGCCTTTAACCTCGTCCACCAAAGGTCCGGTGGCGAGCGTGAAGGCTTGCCGCGCGGTTTCGATCGCCTCCGGAAACCGACCCGCCTCAGCGTAAGCGGCGGCCAGCGTGTCCAGCACGTCGGGATCCTTCCCGCCTGAGAATTTCATCGCCCGCTCAGCAAGCTTCACGGCTTCAATCCCGTTTCGGACCGATGCGTCGGGGTTGGTCGCCAACACCCAGGCTGTCTGGCGGAGCAGGGGCAGATTGTCCGGATCTACGTCCAGGCCCGCGTGCCATTGCGCTAGAGCCTCTGGGATTTTCCCTTGCATGTAAAAGAGGGCGCCCAGGTTGTAATAAGTCTGCAGATTCCTACGATCATCCTCTTGTGCTTTTCGGAGATGCACACTCGCTTGATCGAGCTTTCCCCTCTGCATGAGGCAAATCCCAAGGTTGTTCTGGGCATCGGCATATTCGGGCTTGGCCTGGACGGCTTTCTGGAAATACGGAATGGCTGCGTCGAGTTGCCCCTTCTTCAACAGGTGCGTGCCGAGATTGTTGTTGGCGAAAGGATCTTGGGGGTTTAGCTCCAAGGCCTTCTTCCACTCCGCAATGGCCTCCTCATCTTGCCCTTTGGCCGCCAGCTCGGCTGCACGGTCGAAGAGACGGAAAAATTCGGCGGCCGGCAAGTCAACCTTCAGCAAGCCGTCCTGTGGGATGTTCACGAACTCCGGAATGTTCACGGCGCGATTCGCCGCCGTCGAGTTATCCACGTAAATCGCCGGGCTGTCGTTGCCCTGCGCGTCCAGGTGCGTCAGATATAACCCTGTATAGGGCGATCGGCTCTTGGAGGAAAAAGCGAGCCAGCGCCCGTTGGGTGAAAAGGTATGCCAGGAATTCATGAGTGCCGTGTTGCACCGCATGCGGCGCGCCGGTCCACCTTGCGCCGGGACGATGTAAAGCTGGCTATCCGGGCGCATCAACAAGCCGTTGTGGCACTTCACGAAAACGATCCAGCGGCCGTCGGGGGAAACCTTGGGGAAGGTATTGCTCATGCCGTTCCCGGACGCCCCTGTGATCGGTTCCGGCTTGCCCCCTTGGCCGCCATTGAAGGGGATTCGATAAAGGTCGTATTGGATCGGTGTCTCGTTCGGGTCGTTGGCATATTCGGCCAGCTTGCGGCCCTCGGGATAAGGGTCACTTGCTAGGGCCTGCGCGTAGACTAGGTACCGGCTGTCGGGGCTCCACACCGTGTCTGTATGCACGTAGCGCGGATCGTCCGCCCCCGGCAAGGCGTGCATTTGGCCCGTCGCCCGGCTGTACCACGCCAGGATCCCGCGCGTCGGATAGAACACCTGGAGGAATTTATACTGCTTGAAGTTGGCAACGTAATAGTTGCCCTTGTCGCCCTCGGGGCCCTTGACCATGGTCACCACGAATTGTCCGTCCGGCGAAACTTGCGACATGAACCCGATGCGGGGTTGGGCGACCGTGGGATCCTTGAAGGAAGCCCATGAGATCGTGTCCTGGTTGCGGATGGACATCTGCGGTTTGACAGAGGCCAGCACGTAGAGCCCTTTGTCGTTGGCGGGGCCGTCGAGGTCCATCCCCATCGTCTTGCCGTCGCTGGAAAAAGAATGGCAGTTGGCGCAGGAATGAATTCCCGTAAAAAGCAGGCGGCTATTGGGTTCACCGATGTAGCGCAGCCGCCAGGCAATCAACGGGATGGCGTTGGGGGCCAGCGGCTTGATTACTCCCTTTTGCAGTTCGGAGGGCATTAGTGGGACATCGCGATAGAAGATTGGCGCGCCCACGGGGTCTTGTGAAGTCTGGAACACAACTTTGCCGCGCGAAACGGCTGCCTCGGCGCCGGCGCCATGCCATCCCGTAATCGTCACGGTTGCCGGATGCTCTCGGGAGTGTTGCTTGATCGCCTCCCATGTGGCGTCATCGGGCTTCCAGGTCCGCGCAGAGGCCTGTTCGGGTGTCAACTCGGGTAGATGATTCGTGTTTGAGATGCACCGGTTGTCGAATTCGCCGATACGCATCCGCTCGCCCGGCGCTTTCAGATGGATTGCGGCCGAGCCATCGGAGAAAACAACGTCGATCTGCCATGCCATGGCGGTAGGCGCCGCGTCGTGCCAGATAAATGTGGGTGGAGTGATCTCCGGTGGGAAAATCGAGCTTTCTTCTGGATAGTCGATGGTAATCGGGGCCAGTTGCGCCTGGTCAGCTCCAGAAGAGCCGGATGAATTCGCCAAGCGCGCAATCGCGGCCGCATCTGCCAACTCCCTAAATGCGGGGCGGGAACCGTGCTGTGCGGCCAGGTGCACACGGACCACAACCAGCGATGCGGCAAATACGCTGGCGACCAAAATGCGACTTCCCGATAGTTTCACTGCGACACCACACTCACTCGGTCAGGGTACCAATCCGATGGCACACGGAATTCCCGGATTGCTCGGGATTCTTGCGCCCGGACCTTACCGTGCAGTAAGGCCCTGAGCTCGGTCGACGCAGCGACGGCTGATCAGCAGTAGCCATATTGTATCACGGAGATTTGAAAATACGATTTGAGTGTTTGTGGGCCCCGCGGCATAAAAAGGCGAACCTCGTCTGCGTAACTGAACCGCGATCGCGCGACATCCTCATCACCGGCGAGTTGGCGTTCCACCAGTCAACATGGCTGAATCGATTTGAGCCGTTCTCAGTTTCATCAACGGCCCTATTCAGCTATCATGCCCGGCACGGAAGTTGCGATTCGTTGCCGCGGCCTGCGCAAGACCTACGACGGGAAGGTCGAGGCGGTTTGTGGACTTGACCTGGAAATTCTGGCAGGAGAATGCTACGGCCTGCTCGGCCCGAACGGCGCGGGGAAAACGACCACCATCGAGATCCTTGAAGGACTGCTTTCCGCAACTTCCGGTGAGGTCGAAATTCTCGGCAAAACCTGGAGAGATCATACGCGCGAACTGCGCGAGGTGTTGGGCATCTCGTTGCAGGAGACACGCCTCTCCGAAAAGCTGACCGTGCGCAAAACGCTCGACTTGTTCGCCGGGTCTTATCGCCGTCCGCGATGAGTCGCGGAAGTGACGGACGAAATGCAACTCACGGAAATGGCCAACGCCTGGGTGGGCATACTCTCGGGCGGACAGAAACAGCGGCTGGCCGTGGCCATGGCGTGGGTGGCCAATCCCAAGGTCCTTTTCCTTGACGAGCCCACCACGGGCATTGACCCGCAGAGCTGCCGGCAAGTTTGAGAGATCATTCGAGTGTTCCAGCGCCGCGGGGGTACCGTTCTGCTGACCACACACTTCATGGACGAAGCCGAGAACGTCAAGCGACGCCGGTTTGCCAGCCTGTAACGCCGCCCGCCACCGTTGACGTCCTGACTTCAACATCCCATAATTCTCGCTGCCGAGATTCCGAACTTCGCCTCGCTTGGCCGAGTTCGCGCGTTGGCTTGAAATACGCTGTTCCCCCGGCGAGTCAGGATAAGGACCTCCCGTTTTCCCTGTTGTGCCTCGATGATAATGTCCCCTTTTGTGCTCGATAGAAATGTCCCCTAATGGGACCTCCGAGGGGAGGTTTGATTGGGGAGAACCGAGATGAGCAAGAGGGAGTTGGCAAGGGTGGGAGTACTGGCGCGGGTGA
>JBGPCF010000034.1:0-48840 GCA_041481635.1 Terriglobia bacterium
CCCATCCCGGCGGGACGGTTCGTTTGCCCGACATTCCGGTGAACCCCGCTTCAGGCGGAGTAATACTGAACGTATCGATACCTCAAATGCGTTCGGCTCCTGCGCACGTCGCCGTGATCCAACTCTTGGCTCTTGACGACACAGGTGAGCGGGTCCTCGGCGAGTACACGTTCAATCACAGCCCCAGTCGCAAATAGAATGTTGTTCAAAACTGAATTACTCCCCCGTTGATTGCGGATAGCTCAGAACCGGCCCGTGCTAAACTCAGCCGTACTTCGCGCCATTTTACTTACGCCGCTGATTTTGTATCTCGGGCTGTGCGTGGCTGTGGTGGTGCGCCAAAGCATGGGACTCGATCCGGATATTTCCATCCTCAAAGAAGCCAAAGCCGAAAACAACAAACTGTAGTAATCCGTTATCGTGCGAGTTCCTTTCTGCCGACCCAGGATCATCACGCTTGCATCCCAATCCGTTCGTTATGTTATCCTTGCTCCCGTCAGTGATCCCGTGATCCCCTTTGAATGACGGGATGACTGCGATCCGCCGACTCGCGCAGTGGGCCCGAGGGTTTAGAAATCCTGGGCGATCTCCATTGGCTGGTCGCTCGGGCAATGACGGTTCGAGGTGGTTGATGGCAGCGCCCAACAATCAAGATCCAGTCCGGCGGAGCAGCCGGATTCAAGTGCGCATCCCCATCACTCTATCGGGAATGCTTCCTGATGGCAAACCTTTCAAGGAAGCCACATTTGTGGTTACGGTAAGCAAATACGGGGGCAAGATAAAGACTGCCCTGCCCTTGAAGGCGGGATTGCGGGTGAAAATCCAACCTCGAAACTCGAAAGAGGTGGACATGGTCCGAGTGGCCTGGGTGGGCCGCGAAGGCACATCTCGTGCCGGGGAAATCGGCATCGAATACCTCAAGCTCTCCAAAATCCTGGGAGTTACCTTTCCGGAATGAGTCCGTTCTTCCCTTCCCATTGCCACCGTCAGGTCGTGCTAGAATTGGGACGCCACGGGTCGCTCGTTCCGGAGCGGCCTGAGATAAATCCGTTTGCCCAAATGAAAGTGGGAGAATAATCTGGTCCTGGACGAGGGATTGGCATGGAAACCTCAAACCGTCGCAGCTCCCGAGTGCAGCTTGCCTTTCCCATTCGTGTCCGCGGCATGTCCAACGAGCACAAATTCTTTGACGAAAAAACTCAAACCTTCCTGGTCGGCAAGTACGGGTTTATGAGCCGCCTCCAGAATCTCGTGAACCTGGAGGCGGAAATCCACGTGCTCAACCTGAAGAATGAAGCGGCGGGCACCTTCCGCGTGATCTGGGTTAACACGCAAATCCGCGAGGGCTTTCATCAACTGGGTGTGGAAGTGCTGGAGGCGCCTGACGATATGTGGGGGATTTATTTTCCTCCGGTTGAGCCCTCCACAGTTGGGCTCGCCGGCCAGGTGTGGCTGGCGTGCAAAAGCTGCCACCAAAAAGAACTGGGCTCGGTCCCGCAGGCCGAATTGGAGCACCTGGACGTTGGCGTGCTCGTCGCCCGTCAATGCGAAAAATGCAAAGCCACCACCACATGGGAATACACTATGCCTGCCGGAGCCGAAGGCGCGGCGGCCACGCCATCCGATGAGGGGAAAAAGAAGGGTGACAAACGCGCCCAGGCGCGCGCCAATCTGAAGCTGACCGTCAAGCTGGTTCGCGAACAGAAGGGCATCATCGTCGAGGACGTTTGCAAGACCGTCGATGTCTCGCACATTGGCGCTTATTTTCTGACCTCGCAGAATTATCAGGTGGGTGAGATTGTCAAGGTCGTGATGCCTTACAAGAAAGACGGCGTTGGGAAACCGGTACCTGCCCGGGTGATCCGAACCGACGCGCGCCCGGAAACTTCGCAGCGCGCAGTGGCCATCCAGTTGGATACTGCGATCTCAGCTCCGGAGCTGGGGCCCGAATTGGCCGAAGCTGAATTGGCGGCGAGGAAGAAAGCCCAGGTGGAGTTGCGGACCAAGGGGCGAGTACCCCTGAAATTGCCCATCAAAGTCACCCGGCAGGTCTATGGCATGAACCTCGACGATGTCGCCGAGACCGTCAACATTTCGCGCACTGGTGCGTATTTCCAGAGTTCACAGAACTATACGCTCGGCGAGCAAGTGCAGGTGATCCTTCCTTTCAAAAAGGGTGAGCAGTTTATCCCCGCCATTGGCCGCATCATTCGCATGGACCCACTCCCCGGCAGCCCATTGCGCGGGGTCGCCGTCCAAATTGGGAGCGACAAGAAATAACCTTCGCGCCACCCTGCCCTCTCTTCTGCTATGATTCCCTGTATGGAATGGCGCTTCACAAGGTGGCCGCTTGCTCTGGCGGTTGGTTCAGTCCTGCTCATTTTGCCAGGACTCGCTGCCGCCCCTTCGCCTGCATGGTCGATGAGCACGCCGGGGCCCGCCTCTCAAGGAGAATCCTCGGGATTTACTCTGGAAGGGAAAATCGCCAAAGTCGAAGCGGGCAAATTCACCGTTTCGACGGAAGAGAACATTATCTTCCACGTCCGGTACGACGAGAAAACGGACATCAAGCATCAGGACGGAACCGCAGGCTCATCCACGGAATTCAAAGCCAAGGTCAGAGTAAAAGTCGAGGGTGATCTCATGGAGAGCGGCGAAATCGTGGCCAAGAAGATTGAGATTGAGCAAGACTCGAAACCGCCCGCTTCAAACTGACCCTTCTCCCCAAAGCTTAAAAGGATTTCCCTTTCCCCGCTCCAGGGCTTGACGGTAAATGTAGCCCGCCGAGGCTACATCCCACAGCGCGATACCGGAAGATTTGAAAACGGTAATGTCGTCGTTGGAGGTGCGCCCAGGCTGGGCCCCGGCTACAATCCCGCAGAGCTCGACAACACTTTCCCATCCGTGAGGAGTCGCCGCAAGCCCGTGGATCAGGTCCCCCGCCTCAATCCTGGCTTGCGCCAGAGAATCGACGGCAATCACGGCGGCGCGCGCCAGGGTGGCGTCGTCCACCTCGCGCCGGTTGGCCATGTTGGCGCCGATGGCGTTCACGTGCGTTCCGGGCCTCAACCATTCGCCTCGCACCAGAGGCTGGGTGGCGTTGGTGGCGGTAATTACGATGTCGCCAAAACGCGCCGCGGCTTCTGCACTCTCGGCGGGCTCCACTGCAATGCCCAGCTTTGCGCTCATTTCGCGGCAGAACCTCAACCGGGTTTCTTCCGTGCGACTGAAAGCACGAACCTCGCTGAGCTTGCGGACCTGCGACACGGCTTCCAGTTGCGTTCGGCCCTGTCGCCCCGTCCCGATGATGCTTACACGAGCTGCATCGGGCCGCGCGAGATACTTGGTCGCGATGCCGCTCGCCGCCCCGGTGCGTATCCTGCCCAGGTGGTCCGCCTCAATCAATGCCAAGAGGGCTCCGTTTTCCGCGTCGAAAAGGAGCACCACAAACCGGAAGGCTTGGCGCGACACGGTGTAGATCTTCATGCCCAGCAGGTTTTCGTCCGGAAGCGCCGCGGCCATGTAGTGCATTGAAGTGTGAGGAAGGAGAATGCGCTCGCGCGAACGATTCACTCCCTGCCCGCTGTGCTGGGCGCGGAAGCTGGCCTCCACGCGCTCCAGTGCGCGCTCCATGGGGAATAGTTCTTGAACGTCTTCTTCAGTAAGAATAAGGGCCATAGTTTTGAATATGTAGCGTCGCCCGCTGTCCCCGCCAAGTCTTAGTGCACCAGGCCCAACATCTCCGCGTAAGTGTCGCGGGCCGAGTCGAGCTCCCGGATGAGTTCTTTGCGCATGGGCAGGAGCTTGGCAGCGAGCCGGCGCGTGCGGAAATCCAGCAGCAGGTAACTGGTCTGGTGGCGCAACAACCATACGTAGCCCAGCAACCACGCGCCGGATAAAGGAAGCGAGGGTGCGTAATACCCGGTGATCGTCCGGCCAAGCCAGTGGGCGCAAAGCAGCGTTTGCAACGCGTAAGTACCCAACACCACCAGCGCGCTGACGCCCCATCGCACTGCCTGGTTTTGTCCTTCTTTGTTCTCGAGGAACCCGGCGCGGCGGAGAATGATGCCCGCCACTAGATGGTTGACCACGCCATACAGCGCGATAGGCAAGCCGATGAGGCTGGCCATCCAACAGGCGATGCGCAGGGGCGCCGATTTCAGCCACTCGCCCGCCTGCTCTGCTTCCATCTGGCCGAGCGCGCAAGAGCGCTTGGTCTCTCGATAAGTTTCCACCCGATCGCGCAGCGCCACCAATTGTCCTGGATGGAGACCATTCAATTGCTCCACCCACTCGGCAATGAACTGGCTGAGCCCGAAGCCGTCGACTTTCTGTTTCCAGTTCGGGCGTTTCTCCCAATCTTCCTTCAAGTCGGTGCGCAGAATTTCCGCCAGGTCCGCAAGGAACAACTGGATATCTTGCTGCTGAAGCCGATGGACGTTTTGCCGGCACGATTCTTCCGCCGAGGCGGCGAGCGCCTGAGCGTGATCGGCCAGGCTCCCGCCCCTGGCCAAGTATTCCGCGGGGATCAACGGAGTGTCCAGGTAAATCAGCAACTCGCTCGAATAAAGCTGCGCCACCGGAAGGAAAACGTGGACGGGATAAACCTCCAGCCCAAGCTGGCCGGCATGTTGGACTTCAGCCTGCATGGCAATCAACGCGGGATGAGTAAAAAGGTGATGAGGTTCCCCGGGCTTGGGGGTTCGATCATCGGCAAAAAACGCGAGCATCTCACCTTTTTGCAGAGCTTCACCAGCCCGCTCAACCGCCTCGCGGAAACTCTCGTCCGCTGCCTCGTAAGAAATCATGTCCAGAAAGCGGGCAAACCAACTCCGCCAAAATCCTTGAACAATTCGTCCATCCAGGAAGCAATGCACGTGCCGTTCGAAAGCAGTGATGAGAAGAACGGCGTCCAGAAGACTGGCGGGATGGCCGATCAGCAGCATGGCCGGGCGGCCCGCGGGCAGAGCGCCGGGATTGACGAAGCGGACTTTGCGGAAAAAGAGGTTGACCCAGAGGCGGGCCAGCCCGCGCATGAACCGGTACGAAAAAGAAGGGGGCGAAACCGGAGCTGGTAGGAAATCACCAACCGACAAGATGTTCCTCCTCGCACTGATTACTCAAAAGCGCGCGCCTTCATCCGCACACTCGGCCTATCGATGGCGCCGGGGACGAGCGCCCGGGCCGGCGGGCATGGCGCCGCTCTCCCAACCTTCCACCCGCCCCACCGCATGCACGATGGTGTTCGACATTTCATAAATCTTCTGAAACTTATTCCCTTTCTTGTCCACCAGTCGCAGACGGAAAAAGGGCTTGTCGCCCACGCGGCCAATCGCAATGGGGAAGAATCCTGTGAGGTTACCCTCAGAATAGGCAGTCACGTAGTGCTGCTCCCTCGCCCCCCAGGTAAAAACACGGACGTGATTAAAATCCAGTTCCGGCGCTCCCATGCGGTCGGCGACCAAGTATTGGGGCATGTTGTGGCCGTTGTCGGACACCGTGTCGAGCACCAGCCAGCCCACCAAATTCATACCTTCGGCATAAACCGAGATTTCGGCAGGTATGTCGAGGGTGATGAACCGGCCGAGCACCCAACCGCCCTGTGTGCCGGCTCGAACCAGATACCACGCTTCGCGGATCCCGGCAGGTGCACCTGCGTCAGGGGTCGACCCAGAGGCCGGAGAAGCGGCATCCTTGGGTGCGCGCTCCGCGTATTGCCGCCCGAAGATTTGCACTTTTTGATTGGGCTCGAGAATGCCCAACTGCGCCGATTCGCGCGAAGGACTCAGGCGAAGGTTCACCTCGTTGGTGGTATGGCCCGCGGCCTGGGGCGGAATCTTGTCCATGCTCTGGATTTGCTGCCGGCCGAGTTCATAAGTTTTCGAGTCAAGCAGGTCTTTCAATTCCAGCCAGCCCGTTTTTCCGTCAGCCAGTCGAATATGCGCCCAGTTCTTGGTTCGCTGGATGACGTAAACCATGTCGCCGCCCCTCAACTGCGCGATGTCCAGACGCACTTCAGCCGGCGTGTCTACAACCGTGGCGACAATAGGCAGCACATAGGCGACTTCCGCCGGGAGTCGATGGGCGGGAACGTAAACCCAAAAATAATAAGTCGCGCCCGCGACCACAATGAGAACTGCCGGAAGCAGGATTTTTAGCCTGATAAGACCACCTCGCGAGTCAGACGCATAGCCCTGCAGGAACATGCGGCTGCAACCATCGAACGGCGGGGATCAAAGCACTACGGGCTGCCCTCAGCCCTGTGCCACCGCTCGGCTCGCAGCGAGGCCGGGACCCTTCCGGACTCTTGACCGCCATTCTACACTATTTGTTTCGGGCAATGCGGCGGAGAGGTTCAGAGGAAATTACCCAGCGTGGCAGTCATGGGAAAGGATACGCGCTCTTGTGAAAATCGATAAACCCCAAATTGTCGGCCCGGCGGGAGTGCTGGAAGCCTTGCTCGAATGGGACCCGGGCGCGCGCCCGCCTCTTGCAGCTCTGGTGTGCCATCCCCATCCCGCTTTCGGTGGAACGATGCACAACAAGGTGGTGTTTCAGGCCGCCAAGGCCGCCGTACAACTCGGCTTGCCCACGCTGCGTTTCAACTTTCGCGGAGTGGGGCAGAGCGAGGGCGAATTTGCTGACGGCATTGGCGAGCAAAACGACGCTCGCGCCGCGCTGGAATATCTCGAGACTCGCTTCCCCGAAACACCCGTCTGCGTGATGGGCTTTTCCTTCGGCGCCTGGGTGGGAATGTCGGTGGGGGGCGCCGACCCGCGCACGGTCGCGCTGGTGGGATTGGGCGTGCCCGCCGGAATTATGGATTTCAGATTCCTCCTCGACGTGCGCAAGCCGAAACTCATCGTCCAGGGAACACGCGACATGTATGGTCCGCGGGCTGAGATCGACGCCCTCTTCCAGTCACTCCCCCATCCCAAGCGGCTCCACTGGGTGGAAGGCGCGGACCATTTCTTTGCCGGACGCCTTGACGACGCTCAAATCGCGGTGCGCGCGTTCCTCGAGGAGATCATCCAAGCAAGTCGCTAACCGTTCACGCCCAACTCCTCCCGGAGGAATGCCCTCGAAAATTTATTTCCGCGGCTTCAGTTGTGCTCAAAAGGCACATCTGATTAATATGGATTTTGAGGTTTTATGCGCGGGGGGTGGTCCCATGGATGAAATCGAAAAAGAGGGGGTGGAGCGCGAACCGCTCTATTGCCCAATGTGCGAGCGCGAAGTAGAAGACCCTCTGGTTTGCGGCGACTGTGCCGCAGTCATCTGCCGCGTGTGTGGTACTCCTCTCGAAAAAGTGGATGAATTGGGAATTGGGTGAGGTGACAGCGCCGGTCCAGCCGACTGGCGGGAGAATCCGATAATGGGAGATCACAGTATCTCTCGGCCTTTGGGACGCACGTTCTTGCCTGCGGTCACAGGCGCCTGGTGCACGTACCTGGTAATCGACTTCCTGACACACGCGGTCTTCCTCGCGCCTTATTGGCAGGCCACAGCCGCTTACTGGTTATCGCCATTGGAATTGCTCCGGATGATTCCCCTGGCCTACGCATTGTTCGCTATCCAATGCCTCGCTCTGGCTTGGCTGTTGAGACGACTCTATGGCGAGCGCCTCAACCTCGCCACAGGTTTGCGATTCGGGACGCTCGCCGGACTGTTTTTCGGCGTCAGCTTTGCGCTGGGGAGCTATTGTGTCTTTCGTATGCCTACTTCCGCTTTAGTTGTTTGGCCTGCGTCGGTGACAGCCGGTTGGGCTGGTGCGGGAGGGGTGGCAGCATGGATTCTCGTTGCTCAGCGCCCTTGGCGGCGCGTTGGGCTCGTGTTCGTCGCGGCATTGGTTCTGTTCATTGTGGGGGTGGTGATCCAGAACTTGTTCTTTCCAACACCGGCGGATCATTTAGGGATGGCTATCGACGCTCTGAAACTCCAAGGTTGATTCCCCCGCATGCTTCGATGGTTAGACCTCGCTGCAAACTTTGCTGCGAATTTTAATTCCTCAAGGCGAGAAGATACGATTCATTGAGACGGGCTTTGGGTCGCTGCATACGGAATACGCCAAAGTAAACCACGGTCATAGTCCGTCAACCAAATTGAATCGAATCCAAAACGAAGAGAGTCGCCACCGCGACCAACCCATTGCCGCAGGACCCTATTTGATTTAACGTCGATTCGACTGAGCGGCAGGCTGACGACAGTCGCCCACACCGAGTCAGCCCCGTAACAGATGTCGCCTCCATGACCCGGTATACCCACGTTGATTGTAGCCGCCAGCTTCCTGCTCTTTGTGTCAATCCGACTCACTGTGCCGGCACCCTGATTCAAAGTCCAAATTGAACCCCCGCCTGCGGTTAAAAACCGGGGCTTTGGTCCGACTGGAATCGACACAAGCACCTCACCCGTGGCGGCATCAACCGGAGTCAGAATGTTACTATCGTACCCGGTAATCCAGATGATGCCGTCGCTGTACAGCGGAACATAGGAACCCGGTGGGATGGAAACCCTCTGCCGCACTTTATTGGTCACCGGGTCGATCCGTGCGAGCGTGCCGTTCTTGTCGGTAACAATCCAGACGCTGTCATTGCTCACCGTAATTCCCTGCTCCGGACCCGCCGGTCCAAACGGAAGTGTGGTGCTGATTTTGTTTTTCAATGCATCTATCCGAGCGAGCGAAGATTTTTTGCCACAGAGAGGGACCCAGATGCTGCCGAACCCGGAGGCCAGTCCAGAGCATGCCTCGCCGGGCACGGGTATTTTTGAAACCACCTTGTTGGTTGCAGGATCGATTCGCTGGACAGTATCCGGTTTCGTACTCGCAACCCAGACAGCGTTATCGGTCACAAGCACCCAATCAGCCGTTCGACCTATTTTAAACGTGGCCGCAGCCTTCAAAGAAGCAAATGGAACTTGAACTTCTTTCACTCCGGACTTTGGAATCGGCTTTTCTGTCGCAGATGTTTGAGCCGCTACGGCGAGACAAACCATTAGGAAAACCCAAGGTAACCTCATAGTGGACCCTCAGTGGAATCGAGCAATATACGTCATTTGTTGGAAGAAGTAGCATGGGCAGGCTCTTGGTAGAGGCCGAGCACGTTTCCTGCGGAATCGCGAAACCTTGCGGTAATCTCGGGCGCATCCCCGCCGATGGGCTGCACGAGCTCGCCGCCGTGGACAATCACGGCGTCAACGGCCGCGGCCACACAGTCAACCCAGATGTAAATGAGCAGTCCCGGCCCCGACCACGCCTTCCGGCCGGTCACCCACGCCCCACTTACTTCACCAGGAGTGTCGTCGAATGCTGTGTGGCCGTCCCCGCGCTGCCTGATCCGCCAGCCGAAAACTTTGGAGTAGAAGTCGCCCGAACGTTAAATGTCAACCGCAGGTATCTCGATGTAGCAGACCTTGCCGTTGGCCATTGTTGGGGGCATCAGGACTCCTTTGGATCGTTGCGCTCTTTTCCGGCACTCCGGCCCTCACCGAGCATCAGATTGACAGCATCCCGGGTCTCCTGACTAAAGCACAGGAAATCTTCCCCGGTCACTAAACCGAGAGACTTCATAGAAGCGAGTTGCATTAATGCGGTGGAGCGGCGAAGGCCATTGAAGGTTTGAGCCATTTCTTTATCACGCTGATGAACGACCTTGTAGATATTCAGGTATCTTTGATGAAAACTTTTGGCTTTGTCTGAGTTGATGCGTTGGATCTCCAAAAGGATTTGCTCACAGAAGCGCTCCAGCGCGACCGAGTGTAACTGTCGCAGGAATTTCCAATCAGACTCTTTGATTTCGCGGATCATTGCTTTCCTCCAACCTTGATAACCCCGGGCCTCTCAGAGAGGTGGTCCGCGTTACCTCGCTAATGCAGGATCGTCCCGGTTTGGACCACCTCAAAGGCGCTGCCAGGAATTGTCTTCAGTTGGTCAAGGTCGGTGCCAACCCAGCGGCTGTCAGGCGCGCCGGTGATGAACCAACTGGAGCCATTATCGGCCACGATCATTCCATGCCTCTTGAGGGCTGTCAGGACGACCTTGGACTGGCCGGTAAAGCCCGAGATATCGTAGGACGCCTTCAAGCGCAAACGCAGGCCCATGGGCGGGAGCGCGGGGTCGGTGGACTGGCTTGCAAAGTGCGTAGCAGGATGGATAAAGCCGCGCTGGGTGCTGGCCACCGTGAAGCGCAGGGCGTGTGTGATGGCGCCCGCCGCCACTTCGTCGTACCGGGCGAGCCCCGGAAGGATGGGCAAACCCGCGGCGTCGGCGGAAGTCCACCCGTCGTGGCGCAGCGCGTCGGAGTGGAAATCGAAAACCGCGCCCGATCCGGCGCTCCAACCGTTGTCTGCGGTGTCTTTGAAGGCGTGATACATCTCGTAGAGCACGCAAGTTCCGCTGTTGAGCGTGAGCACGTGGCGGTCACCGGTGGAACTGGCGCCACCTTCAATGGGCGAGTCAGGAGGAACAGGGTAGGGTCCCGGGTCACTCTCATCGGGGAATTCGGTGAAAAGAATGGGCACAAACGGCTGGGTGCCGGGCACCACCACGAAAGGGATTCCGGCGTTGGGATCGGAACCGAAGTCCGCATGGAGGAACTGCTTGTTCTGGTTGATGCTGGCAATGTAGGTGGCCGAATTCGGGTAAACGCAGAAATTCGAGATATCGGCGTTCCAGGGATTATCGGTGGGAAAAACCCGGCAAGCAGAAATCACAGGGCTGGTGCTGAAGTCGGTGGAACTCCCTGTGGCCGCGTTGCTGCAACTGCCCCCGCCACCGTCGTTGCCGCCGCCATTGTTGATTGGGGTGGGCGTGGAGAAGCCACAGGAAACAAGCAGCAATGTGGTGAGCACAATTGAAATACAACCCAGGACTTTTGGACTGACCATGAGTCACCATCGTAGCAGGAAATTCCGCTACTGCGGTCGCTCAATACGCTGCAAGTTCCTTCGCCACGCGGACGATGTCGGCGGGCTGGGGGAGGACGGCATCTTCGAGGCGCGGGTGATAAGGGACGTAGAGGTCCTTGGAGGCGAGTCGCCTGACTGGCGCATCTAGAAACGCGAAGAGTTCCTCGGCCACACGCGCGGCAATTTCCGCCCCGTAACCAAACGACAGGCTGTCCTCATGTAGCACCAGCACGCGGCTGGTTTTCTTGACCGAGGCGGCAATCAAATCCCAGTCGTAAGGCATAAGAGAGCGTAAATCGAGGATTTCCGCCTGCACGCCTTCCTGGGCCAATTGCTTGGCGGCTTGCACGGCGCGCACCACCAGCGATCCGTAAGTCACAATGGTCAGGTCCGAACCCTCCCGCACCAGCTTGGCTTTGCCAAAGGGAATCATGAAGTCGGGTCCGGGATAAGGGCTGCGATTGTGCGTCTGCCGGTAAAGGTGTTTGGGCTCGAGGAACAGGACCGGGTCATCGGAGCGAATGGCCGTGCGCAACAGTCCATTGGCGTCGAGCGCCGTGGAAGGCATCACCACGCGCAAGCCGGGAATGTGGGTGAAAATCGATTCCCCCGACTGGCTGTGATAGATGGCGCCTCCCGATAAATATCCACCAATGGGCGCGCGAATCACCATGCCCGCGCTGAAGGCGTTCATGGAGCGCCAGCGCAGGACGGCCAGTTCGTCGCGGATTTGCATCATGGCCGGCCAGATGTAATCGAAGAACTGAATCTCCACCACGGGCTTGAGGCCGCGCACCGCCATGCCCAGGGCGCGCCCCACGATGCCGGCTTCCGCCAGGGGCACGTTGTAGCATCGCGTGCTGCCAAATTGGCGCTGCAGCCCGTGAGTGACTTTGAAAACACCGCCTTTGCCTTTCACTTTGTCGAGGTCTTTGTCGTGGCCGCAATCGGCAACGTCCTCGCCAAACACCACCACCCGCGGGTCACGCGCCAACTCATCACGCAGACAGGCGTTCAGCAGGTCCACCATGGTGCGAGGCTCCCCCTGAAACCTCGGCGGATAGTCAAAATACTCGGAGGTTGGATCGACGGTGGGCGAGTAGAGATAGAGCGCCACGGTCTCTGGCTCGGGCGGCGCGGCCTCTAGGGCCTGGTCAGACGCTTCTCGGATTTCGCGGTCCGCCTTGGCCTCGATGTCTTTCAATTCTTTTTCCGTGACCAAGTGTTCGGCAAGAAGATACTGTCCCCAGCGCACTAGCGGATCGCGCTTCGCCTCTTCCTGGCGAACCGATTCCGGCTTGTAAAGGCGTTCATCGTCGGAGAGCGAGTGCGAATAGGGCCGGATGACATGCGCGTGAACGAGCGCCGGACCGCGCCGCTGGCGGGCGTGCTCCACGGCCTTCTCCACAGCCGCGTAACCTTCCAGGAAGTTGGTGCCGTCACACTCGATGGTCAGGAGGTTGGCGAAATTTTTGATCAGCGCGGAGATGCTTCCGCCCGCCGTCTGCATGTCCACCGGGACGGAGATGGCATATCCATTGTCCTCCACCACGTAGACCACGGGCAGTTTGCGGATGCACGCCCAGTTCAGGGACTCCCAAAACTCGCCTTCGCTTGTGGCACCATCGCCCAGCGAGACGTAGGCAACTTCATCAGTGTGAAAGCTGCGCGCCAGCTCGGCCGCCTCGTGGCAGCGCGAATAGTAATCGCTGGCCTCGGCGGCGCCCACTGCGTGCAGGATCTGCGTGCCTGTGGGACTGGACTGTGAAACAATGTTGAGCGATTTCGAAGACCAGTGTGAGGGCATCTGACGCCCGCCCGAGCTGGGATCGTCCTTGGAGCCCACGGCGCCCAACAACATATCGAGAGGCGTTAAGCCGAGTTGCAGGCAAAAGGCGCGGTCACGGTAGTAAGGAAAAAACCAGTCGTAGCCGGGCTTTAAGTTGAGTGCGGCCGCCACGTTGATAGCTTCGTGCCCCACCCCGTTGACCTGGAAATAAATTTTGTTTTGCCGCTTCAGTTGGATTTCTTTGTCGTCCAGCCGCCGCGAGAGGTACATGGTGCGATAGGCGCCGACCAAAAGCTCTTTGGAAAGCTTTGATGCATTCCGGACATGGTTGGTCAGTGTGGCCATGAAGCCTCGCTGAAGAATAGGGGCGATAAAATTGTTTTTTCGATTGATCTCAGCTCGTTGGCCGCCGTGACCGAGCCGAAAACCAGCAGCTCCTGCTCAAATGCCATCACGGTTATTCGTCCTCGGAGATTCCAACAAGGAAAAGCCGAGCATCTTGGACGAGATTCAATTATCAAATTCCTGACCGCCAAAGTCAATTGGAAGAAAACACGAACCGGGAAACTGGAAAATTGAAATTGGAAACTTGGAAACGTGGCGCGCGGCCTCTGTTCCGGACGCTGGCGGATTCTGCGAACGGAAGTTACGAATTGCGGACCTTCTACTTTCGATGTGATCGCAATAATTCGTCGACCTCCGCATAGCCCGATGGAAAACTGACCCGGTTCGCCGACGCTCCGGCGCGGAGTAACGCTTCAACGGATTCCGGCGAGCGCCGACCGGTCCAGTACGAATCGACGCAAGCCCGCACGGCCAGCGCCAAGGGTGTGCGTCCCTTGCCGTCAGGGACATCGACGTGCGCTCCGCGCTCGATAAGAAGTTTCACCGTCGAGTGCCGGGCGCGCCAGGCTGCAACGTGAAGTGCCATGCTGTTCCGGGCGATGTCCCAATATGCGTCGCCTTCCTCGTCGAGCGCCTTGACGTCCGCTCCGAGATCAAGGAGGTTCCGAACGCCGACTGTATTTCCGATGCCTGCGAATTTCCCTAGCATCTTGCCTGCCTTGGCAATGACCTCGCTGACCAGCCCGGGCTCGTGCTCCGCGATAGCTCGAACACTTGCCGCGTCGTTTCTGGCACAGACCGCCAGCAACTTGTCGGCACCGTCCAATACAACGGGAATGCCACGTCGCGCAAACAACTCGAGCACATCACCCCGCCCATTTTGCGCGGCCATGGAAATCGCGGATTGGCCCTTCGCCAGGAGTGCAGGGTCAGCTCCATGGTCTAATAGCGCTTCGATAATTCTGATTTCATTATCGCGCCTGACAGCTTGATGCAGTGCCGTGTAACCCCATCGGGTCATTTGATTGGGATCGACCCTTTGATCCAGCAGCCACTTGATGCCCTCGTAGTCGTGCCAGTCGGCCTTGCGAAGCAGCATGGTGGCGAGGCTGTCGGGAGTGAGCTTGCCGCTCCCCACCAGGACTTTCATGGCGGCGTTGTCGTAAGTTTCCGGAGTGTGATAGACCGTCTCGTCGTCGTTGGGGTCGGCTCCACGCTCAAGAAGCAGCCGGGTCATTTCGGCGTGGTGGGCGATGCCGGCCGCTCCGTAGAGAGGGCTTTCGAATACAGGAGGCTGCTGGTCGTGCGAATAGAATCCTGTGTTGGGGTTTGCACCTGCGTCGAGCAGTGCCCGGGCCGCCCGTACGAAGCTTTCTGACCGCGCGGGGTCGAGCCGGAGATATCGCGAGAAACAGAGGTGGGTGAGCGCGTCCCAGCCGCGCGGGCTTCCTTTCGCCGTGGCATTCACCGGATCGAGCGCAATGAACCGGCGAACGGCTGCATCGTCTCCAAGTATCGCCGCGGCATAGATACTGCTTTGCGCGACTTCTCGATTCGCGGCCAGAATGGCCTCGGCGCGCTCCAGCGTCCCTGAAGTGTGCGCCAGATCCAGCGGAATACACGCGGCCTCAATAAAAACCGCAACTGAATCATCGACGTTGGTCACGTTGCACCCCAAGCGCGCCGTCCTGGCGCCACGCTCTCGACCAAGCCGGGAATTGTAGCAGAGCCGGAAGGCCGATTGGAAACGCCATGACGGTCTTTGAATCTTGAATGAAACGAGTGCCGGAAAGAGTGTCACGCCCTGAAGCGCCGGAGCATCCAATAGAGCATCCTAAGGAGGTTTCAAATATGGTCGCTATTACAGGTGCATCGGGAAATACGGGAGCCGTGATTGCCGAAAAACTGCTGGCTCAAGGAGAAAAAGTTCGCGTGATCGGCCGGGACGCAGGCCGGCTGGCGCGATTGGTGCAAAAAGGCGCGGAAGTTTTTGTGGCCGACGTCACAGACGCAACCGCATTGGGCAAGGCATTTCACGGGGCCGACGCGGTCTATGCAATGCTGCCGCCCAACTTTACCACCGTCGACCCGCGCGGCTATCAGGAAAAGGTAAGTGATGCCTTGGCCCTGGCAATCCAGCAAGCCGGCGTGACGCATGCGGTGGCATTGACCAGTGTGGGAGCCGACAAAGCTGAAAAGGTCGGCCCAGTGGTCGGGCTCCATAACCTGGAACAGAAACTGAGCGCGGTGACCGGGCTTAATGCGGTCTACCTGCGGGCGGGCTATTTTATGGAGAACACGCTGCCCCAAATTCAGGTCATCCGGAATTTCGGCATGGTGGGGGGGCCCTTCCGCCCCGACCAGCCTCTGTCCATGATCGCCACGCGCGACATCGGAGCCTTCGCCGCAGAGATCTTGCGCAAGCGCGATTTTAGCGGGAAGCAATCGCGCGAATTGCTTGGCCAGCGCGATTTGGACTACCGCGAGGTGGCGTCGGTGATTGGCAAGGCTATAGGAAAACCTGGCCTCGCTTATATGCAACTTCCGCCGCAGCAATTGAAGCCCGCGTTCGTTCAGATGGGCATGTCGGCGGCGTTGGCCGATTTGATTCTGGAAATGGCGGAGGCCCTCAACTCCGGGTATATGGTACCTCTCGAGAGACGCTCCGCCGCAAACTCGACGCCGACATCATATGAGACCTTTGTGAATGAAGTATTCCTTCCCCAGTTCCAGGGAAAGACGGCTGGAGCGTAGAGCGCTCCAAGTAACTCAGCAAGCCGCGCCAAGAGGGGTGGGAATCTAACCCCGCTCTTGCACCGCACCTTCAGGTGTGGGCACCGGGCTCGATTGGCGGCGCCGGACGTAGATCACTTTTTCCACGGTGGCGCAGACGGTGCCGGAGCCATCTACAAGGTCGACGGTATAAATGCGGTCCACCGAGCGCGCGCTTTCAAGCGCGGATTTGAGGGACGCAAGGTCCTCGTCGGTAATGGTAAATCGGGCATGGAGCGTCGAACGCCCCGGTTTCTTGAACTGGATGCTAGCCGCTTTGTCCCAGACTACGTATTCAGGCCCCAGGCGCCGGATGAGAATGAGCATGTAGATGGGGTCCACTGCCCCGTACATGCTGCCGCCAAAGATGGTGCCGACGTAATTCCGCGTCCGCCAGGAGAGCGGAATCTCCACCCTGATCTCCCGCCAATCGGGCGCCACATATTTCACCCGCGCGCCTGTGCCGCGGTAACAGCCAAACAACTTAAATGACCAGCACCGGAGGAGTTGAAGAATTCTTTCTTTCACACTCATGTTCGGAGGAATACTCTAATGCGTTCGCGGAGGGATATCGACGCGTGCTGCATGTGTCGCAAACTTATATTTTCGTGCGCTTGAGGCAGCCTGTTTAACCAAACCAGCCTTTAGCCTTTCGTTTGCGGCTTCAGGAATGTGCCCTGTGAAAGTTCATCAAACGCCTGGCGAAGCTGCTCTTGCGTGTTCATCACGATGGGGCCGTACCATGCCACTGGCTCCTCCAGTGGTTTGCCCGAAACCAACAGGAAGCGGATGCCTTCCTTGTCGGCCTCCACAGTGAGCTCATCGCCGCGGTCAAACAGGACCAGCGAGCGGTTCTCCGCCTCGGAGGGTGGCGCCGTATCCGCCCACCCCACACTCTCGGTGGGCACTGCGAGAGGACCTGAAGCGTTGCAGAACTTCCCCGCCCCTTCAAAAACGTAAGCAAAGGCGTGGCGCGTGGTTTCTACCGGCAGAGTTTTCTTCTTGCCCGCAGGCACGGTGACATCAAGGTAGATCGGGTCGGCGGCGATGCCGTCCACCGGGCCCGACTTCCCCCAAAAGTTTCCGCAGACGATGCGGACTTGCGTCCCGTCGTCGTCCTGAACCACGGGGATCTCGGCGGAATTCACTTCCTGGTAACGCGGCGCGGTCATCTTGAGCGCCGAGGGCAGGTTCGCCCACAATTGAAATCCATGCATTCGCCCCTTGGCGTCGCCCTTGGGCATCTCCTGGTGGATGATCCCGCTGCCCGCGGTCATCCACTGAACGTCGCCGGCAGCGATGGCGCCTTGGTTCCCCATGCTGTCGCCGTGCTCCACCGTACCCGCGAGCACGTAAGTGATGGTCTCGATGCCGCGGTGAGGGTGCCAAGGGAAACCCGCCAAGTAATCCTCCGGCCGCTCATTGCGAAAGTCGTCGAGGAGAAGGAATGGATCGAAGTCAGACGTGTTGCCGAACCCGAACGCGCGGCGGAGATGTACGCCTGCGCCTTCCAGAGTAGGCTTGGACTTGATGAGCCGCTTGACGGGTCGAAGGGACATGTTGGCCTCCAGACCAGAAATTTTACTCTGTCAGGGCCGGGGCTGCAAATGTTTGAAATCATTCGCGGGGAATCGCGCACTTGTGGTCTTCTTTTCTCCCAAGACTTAATCGGACAACGCTCCAGCCAAAGGTGCAGTGGCCAAGTGGGCGCAGAGAATCGGATGCATGACGCCCAAGCGCTCCGTGAGGTGTGTCTTAATCATCTTTCCCTCCGCCTGGTATTCCTGGTTGGTTTGATCGAGTGCGCGTTGCTTGGTGCGGCGCCTTCTTTCTCTCCCTTGGCTTCCGGGCCTCGCAAGGTCACAGGCTGCTTCGGCTTCTCGTCCACCTGGAGTTGAAATATGTCAGGCCGCGCGTAGTGGCCGACCACATCCAGGTCAAACTTGCCGCGGACGATCTGCGCTCGATCGATCTCGGCGGTGAGGATCGCTTCGCCCTCCCAATTGGGTCCGGCGAGAAAATCTCCGAACGGATCGACAATGCAGCTTCCACCGCGAGTAACGATAGTATCCGGATCGTCGCCAAACGCAGACCGGTAGTCGGCGGGAAAGTCGCGCCGTCGATTGAACTGGTTGCAGGAGAGCACAAAGCAGCGGCCCTCGATGGCCACGTGCCGCATGGAGGCGGGCCAGGAATCGCGAGCGTCGGCGGTAGGCGCGCAGTATATCTCAATGCCCTTGGCGAACATCGCAGCGCGCATCAGGGGCAGATAGTTTTCCCAGCAGATAACCGCGCCGATTTTTCCCAGCTCCGTGTCGAACACCGGCATGGTCGAGCCATCGCCAAAGCCCCACACCAGCCGCTCAGAAGCGGTGGGCATCACCTTGCGATGCTTGCCCAGGTAGCGGCCATCGGGCGCGAAAAACAAGACTGTGCAGTAGAGCGTTCCCCGGTCGCGCTCCACCACGCCGATCACCAAATAGATTTGATTGGCGCGGGCCGTCCGGGCGAGGGCTTCCACCGCTGGGCCGGGAACGTCCACGCTGGTCTCCCAATAGCGTTGAAAGTCCCTGCGGCCTTCCTCAGAGCGCGAGCCGACCACCGCCCCGAAATCAAGGCCTCTCGGATAAGCAGAAACAAAGGCCTCGGGAAAGAGGACCAACCGCGCGCCCAGGCGAGAGGCCTCACCCGCAAGGGCGCAAACTTTCTCAAGGGTCTTCTCGCGGTTGAATGCCACCGGCGCGGCCTGTACCACCGCCACTTTGAATCGCTGAACGTTCGAGGTGGCTTCCATTGCTTGGGGATTCGACGTCTTCATGTTTGACCTCGCGTGGGACCAGCCCACTGGTTATGACACCGCATGGATTCCTCACACAGCGGGCAAGGTCCGCCAGACCGCCCAGTGCGGATTGATTTCCGTCGCTCCATGCTTGATGTAAAAGCGTTTGTAAGGGTTACTGGGGGAATATCCCACGCACATGCTGCGCGATCCGTCTTGTCGAAGCCGTTTGATGATCTCCCGCAACAAAAATGTACCGACGCCCCGGCCCTGATGGCTCAAACGAATGTAGATTGATTCCAGTTCCGCATCGCAACCCCACCGGCGCGTGTGGTGGTATCCGGCAAAGCCAATGAGTTGGCCCCGGTGCTCGGCCAGAATCGCATAGCCGTCACCCAACGATTGCTGGGCGCTGCTACCCTCCTGAAGGTAGTGCTGCCAGCGGTCGCGCCAAAAATCGAATTTGAGATCCTTGGGGTCGATGGGAGCGGGGAATGACTCTTCCTTGGTGCGGATCGGTACGCGCGTGATGGCGTCTGCGTCCTCGGGGCTGGCGTCCCGAAACAGAATCTCCGGCGATGGCGAAGACGGAACGGCCAGCATGAACTCCCTTCGGGCGCTTGGATCAAATTCACCCTGCGTCTCCGTAGACCGACGCCCACATCTCACCTACGAAATGCCGCCTCTAGCTTATAATTTCCAGCAGACGATCGATGTCGGCCTCATCATTGTAAAGATACGGCGAGACACGAATCATTCCATGCCGCAGACTCACCGCCACGTGGTGGGCCTTCAATTTGTCGAACATTTGGCCGTTAGCCTCGGGCGACTCCGCCTGGAAGCAGAGAATGGTGGAGCGCCGCTCGGGCGCGGCGGCGGCGGATAGGCGAAGGCCCCGGCGCAGAGCGCCCTCCGCCAACCGGTCGAGGAGCCGGGTGCAGTGTTCGGTGACGGTCCGCACTCCCGCACGCTGTACAAACTCGAGCGACGCATCCAGCGCATAAAGGTTGAGGAAATTCGCGGTCGCCGGAACGTCAAAAACTCCAGCCGTTTTGGGCAACGTGAACTGGTCGATGGGGAGCGAATCGAAATCTTCGCTGCCCTCGACGGTCAGCCAGTTGATCACCTGCAAATCTACGCGGTCCTGCACTCGAGGAGTTAAATAGACGAAGCCCGTGCTATACGGCCCCAAGAGAAACTTGTAGGCCGCGACCGCCAAAACATCAACGGGCAATGCATGAACGTCCAATTCCAGCGCGCCCACGCCTTGCGTGCCATCGACCAGAAAGATGCTTCCCTGCCGGTGCGCGAGCTCGCCGAGCGACGCAAGATCAATTCGCACTCCCGAGGTGTAGCTCACCCAATCGAGAGCCAGAATTCTTGTACGCGGCGTGAGTGCTGCCGCCACATCCTCGATGCGCAAATAGCCGTCGACGGGCTTCAAAACCGTGACGCGAATCCCCAACCGGCGGAGGTGGAGCCAGGTGAAAAGGTTGGAGGGGAAATTATTGCTCGCAATCACCACTTCATCGTCCGCCTTTAGACCAAGGCCGGTGGCCACAATGCCGATGCCCTGAGTCGCGCTGTTGGTGAGAGCAATCTCCGAGGGATCGGCACCCACCAGGGCCGCAAGGCGTTTGCGCACGCTCTCCGTCACATCGAAAAAGTGACGCGACTCCATCCGAGCCGGATTGCATTTAAGCTCGACGGCCTGGCGAATCCGTTCGACTGTGGCGCGGGGGAAAGGACCCTGGTAAGCGCAGTTGAGATAGATCGTGGGAGCAAAGCTGAAGAATTCTTGCGTGAAGTCTGGCATAGGCACAGAGAAGTTTACAGCCTGGGACACAAAAAGCTCAAGCGCCGAGATGAGCTTTCAGCCCTAGCGCCATGCACTCCCAATTCCCCCCGACTACATTTCACCAACCGCTTCATCACATTCCATGACTCGGAATTGAAGTGCAACACACGCTTCCCTTCTCGGCGCGTAGGCTGTACTCTTTTCCTCTGATGGCCCACCCAAGAACAACGAAGGTGCGCGTGGACGAACTTTTGCTGGCGCGTGGCCTGGCCGACTCGTTGGCCATGGCGCAAGCGATGGTCCTGGCTGGCGAAGTTTTGGTAGACGAGCAAAAGGTGGAAAAGAGCGGCGCGCGCGTGGACCCGGAAGCGCCGCTGCGGTTGCTCTCTCAACCTGCGCGTTTCGTCAGCCGGGCGGGGATCAAGCTGGACCACGCGCTTGACCATTTCCGCGTGGAGGTGGCGGGAACAATCTGCCTCGACCTAGGCGCTTCAACGGGAGGGTTCACCGACTGCCTGTTGCAGCGCGGCGCCAAGAAAGTATTTGCCGTGGACGCGGGAACAAATCAACTGGACTGGAACGTCCGGCACGACCCGCGCGTGGTGTCGCTCGAGAAAACCAACGCGCGCTATCTCGAACTCGCGGCGCTGGGAACGCGGGTGGGCCTCGCGACCATGGACGTCTCCTTCATTTCAGCCACCATGATATTGCCGGTGCTGCCCGATCTACTGGAGAATCCGGCGGAGGTTCTGGTGTTGGTGAAGCCCCAATTTGAAGTGCGTCGCGAGCAGGTGGAGCGCGGCGGACTGGTAAGCGACCCGCGCCTGCACGAATGGGCCATCCACAAGGTTTCACATAAGCTGGAGGAACTGGGATTTGCAGGGCTCGCCTCGGTCCCCAGCGCGTTGACTGGCGCCAGAGGCAACCGCGAATATTTCTTGCATGCGGTTTGGCGAAAACCTGACTAGAATAGTTGATTCATTGGGTGATTGAGCCATCGGGCGATTTGAAGACGCGATTTTAATGGCCCCTTGGCTTAAGGGGACAACTCGCCCAAAGCGGCACAAATGCAAATCAAAAGAATAGGCATCATTTCTAAACCAAAGAAAGCTGAAATCGGCGAACTCGTTATGCCACTCCTCGAGTGGCTGCGGAAGCGCGAGTTGGAGGTGTTCATCGACAAGGAAACGGCCTCCACGCTTCCCACGCCGGAAAAATGTATAACGCGCAATGAAATGGCGTCGGCCGTCGATCTCCTGGTAGTGCTGGGCGGCGACGGCACGCTGCTGGCCACGGCGCGCGTGTTGGCCGGCAAGCCCGTGCCCATCCTCGCCGTCAATCTGGGCGGGCTCGGTTTTCTCACCAACGTGACCCGCGAAGAGCTCTTTCCCACACTGGAGACGGTGCTCACGGGAAATTTCAAGACTGAGCGGCGGGTGCAGATCGAGGCAGACATCGTGCGCGCCGACGAGGCCATGGCCACCTTCCTGGCGCTGAATGACGTGGTGCTGAACAAGGGCGCCATCGCGCGCATCCTCGACTTTGAAGTTTGTGTGGATGGCAAGCTGGTCTCCACCTACAAGTCCGATGGACTGATTGTCTCCACCCCGACCGGCTCCACCGCTTACTCGCTGGCGGCGGGGGGGCCCGTAGTGGTGCCCAGCGTCCAAGCGTTTATCATTACTCCCATCTGCGCCCACACTCTCACCGACCGGCCGTTGGTGATTTCGGACTCGGCGAAGATTGAGGTGGTGGTGAAGAGCCAGCGCGAGTCCTCCTACGTGACGGTGGACGGCCAGGTGGGCATTGCGGCGCGCAGCGAAGACATCGTGCGCATGAGGAAGGCCTCGTCCTGGGTGGAACTGGTGGAGCCTGCGGAGAAAAACTATTTCGAAATCCTGCGGCAGAAATTGAAGTGGGGAGGGAGGTAAAATTGGGTGATTGGGTGATCGGCTATTGAGCGATTGAAGAAACCCCGCCGAAACCCCCTCTTACAGTTTCCATCATCAAAGAAGGAAAGCAGGCCGGAAATCCTCGCGTCAAATTACTTCGGTCCGGCATAGCCCGGTCCGTAGAGAACTTTCCCGGGCAGAGCGTCGGTCATCTTTCCGTCAGCAATAACAGGAACGCCGTTCACCAGCACGTAGTCCATTCCCACGGACAACTGATTGGGCTCTCCAAAGGTGGCGAGGTCGCGCACCGTAGCGGGATCGAATACCACAATGTCCGCCCACATACCTTTCTTGAGCACGCCGCGGTCCGCCAACCGCATGCGCTGCGCCGGCAAGGCGGAAAATTTGCGGATGGCCTCGGGCAAGGTCAGCACATGCTCTTCGCGCACATATTTCTTCAGGATGCGTGGAAACGTTCCGTAGGCGCGCGGGTGCGGGTGCTCCTGGCCCAACAGGCCGGTGGGCGCCGTGCCTGATGAGTCGTTGTCGATTGAAACCCAGGGCTGGCGAAGCGCCAGTTCCACGTCGCGCTCATTCATCCCGAACACCGCCACTGATGTAAACCCATTATCCTTGATCAAGAGGTCAAAGAGCGCGTCAATGGGGTCCTCGTGCCAGAGCTTCGCCACCTCATCGATGGTCTTGCCCTGCAGGGGCAGCAGGTCTTTGTTGCCAACCACGCCGATCAAGATTGCCTCTGGCGCGACAATTTCCTTCCACTCGTTGTCCCAAGCGGCAGCGGGCTGCTCCATATCTTTGCGGATGCGCGCCCGCGTGGCAGGGTCCTTTAAGCGCTCCACCAATTTCGCATCCCCGCCGTCGTGCGCCCAAGGAGGAATGAACGCGGAGAGCGAGTTGAACCACGCCGTGTAAGCATAAGTGTCCGCAGTGATGTCCAGCCCTTCGCTCCTGGCCTTTTCAATGAACGCCACCACCTGGGGCATCTTTCCCCAATTCACGAAGCCCGCGGTTTTCAGGTGCCAGATCTCCACGGGAGTGTGAGCCTCGCGTGCGATGCGCGCCACTTCCGCAAGCGCCGCCATTTCACCGTCGGCTTCGTTCCGCATGTGGGTGGCGTAAATACCGCCGTATTGCGCGCTCACCGAGGCCAGCGCGATGAGTTCTTCGGTGGAGGCATACGGCGCGGGGGCGTATTGGAGCGAAGTGGAGACGCCCATCGCGCCCTCGCGCATTGCCTGGGCCACCAATTCCTTCATGCGCTCGAGTTCCTCAGGCGTGGCGGCGCGGTCCGTAGTGCCTATCACCACGCGGCGGACTTGCGTCGCGCCGATGTACGTCCCGAGGTTGATCCCCATGCCGTGGGACTCGAGGCGATGAAAATATTGCGCCAACGTCCGCCAGTCCGGCTGGATGCCGTAGTGCTCAAACTCCACGTGAAAATCAGCGATCGTGGCGTCAGTTTGCGGCGCCACCGAATCCCCTTCGCCCGTGATTTCTGTGGTGATGCCTTGAAAGATTTTCGAGGGCAGGTGCGGGTTCACAAGCATGGTGAGCTCGGACTGGCCCAGCATATCTATGAACCCCGGGGCTACAACTCGCCCGGCGGCATCGATTTCCTGTTTGCCGTGGACCCGCGCCAGATTGCCAATCGCAGCGATCCGACCGTCACGAATCGCGATGTCCCCGGAATACCATGGCGAGCCTGTGCCATCCACAATGTGCCCGTTACGAATAATGACGTCGTAGGACTCATCGCCGCCCTGCCCGCTGCAATAAGACGGAGCGGACCAAAGCAAAGTCAAAGCCATCGCGCCAACCGCAGTGATGGCGATCGTGCCCTGGATTCTTTTTCGCATTGTTTCCTCTTAGATATTCTCCGTCGCCATCAAATCGTCCTGCGTTTCGCGGCGGCGAATCAGTTCCATCTGTGAGCCGTGGACCATCACTTCTGCAGGGCGCGGGCGGCTGTTGTAATTGGACGCGAGGACGTACCCGTAAGCGCCGACGGTCATCACCGCGACAAACTCGCCCGGCTGAACCTCGGGTAGTTCGCGCGCCAAGGCGAGGAAATCGCCTGTTTCGCACAATGGTCCGACGACATCGGCGACCAAAGTTTTACGCGCCCGCTGCTCGACGGGCAGAACGCCGTGATAAGACCCGTAAAGTGACGGACGCAGCAGGTCGTTCATGCCCGTGTCGACCACCACAAAATTCTTTTGCTCGCTCGATTTCACATACAAGACGCGCGCGACAAGGATGCCCGCCTCGGCCACCAGCGAGCGGCCCGGCTCGACGATTAAACGATATGGAACACCGTGCATGCGCGCCGAAAGTTGGTGGGTGAGATGCTCAACGTCTAACGGCTGCTCGTCTTTGTACCGAATGCCATACCCGCCGCCCAGGTCGAGATATTTCAATTCGATGCCTTGGGCGTGCAATTTTTCTGCCACATCCAGAATTTCCTCTAGGGCCTTCAAGAATGGATCGATGGCCAGAATCTGCGAACCAATGTGACAAGTGACGCCCAAAACCTGCAGGTGGCTGGAAGTCGCGGCACGCCTGTAAAGCGCCATGGCCTCCTCTTTGAGCACACCGAATTTGTGAATCAACTGGCCGGTGGCAACGTAAGGATGCGTTTCGGCTTCCACGTCCGGGTTCACGCGAATGGAGACGCCGGCCCGCTTGCCGACACTCCGCGCCCGGGCTTCAATCAATTCCAACTCCCCGGCCGATTCCACATTAAACATCAAGATGCCAGCCGCAAGTCCGGCGTCCACTTCGGCTTCGGTCTTGCCCACTCCCGAAAACACGATGTGGTCCGGAGGTGCATTCACCTTCTCTACGCGCGCGAGTTCACCCCCGGAAACGATGTCAAAGCCGGCGCCCGCCTCGCAAAGCAGCCCGAGAATTTTCACGCTGGAATTCGCCTTGACGGAGTAGCAGATGAGGGCGTCAATTTTCCGCAGCCCCTTCTGAAGACGGCGAAAGCTCCGTGTGATGGCGGACTGGCTGTAAACGTAGGTGGGAGTTCCAAAGCGCTCCGCGATGGAAGCCACCGAAACGCCTTCGCAGAAAAAAGTGTTGGACTGGAAGTGAAATGGGTCCGTCATTAAAGGTCCGAGTCCTTAAGACTAGCCTGTTGAGCTTCAAGTGGAAGTATTAAGCCATTGAGTGATCGGGCCATTGAGTCATTTAAAGGCTCGTTTTCTTCAATCGCTCGATGGCCCGATGGCCCAATCGCGCAACTTATTACTTCGCCCTGATCAACAACAACGTCTGGTCGTCGCGCTGGGGCTGGCCCGCCTCGTAACGCGCGATTTCCGCAAACATGGTTTCCACAATTTCGCCCACCGGCCGCCCGGCGTTGTCGCGCAGCAGATTCTCCATGCGACGATTGCCAAACTCCTCGTGGCTGGGCTTGGCGGCTTCGGCCAATCCATCCGAATAAAAAGCCAGCAAATCGCCCTTCTCCAGGGTCAAATGGGTTTCGTCGTAATCGGTGTTCTCCAACAACCCCAGGGGAACGCCTTCCACGCGGATGGGCTGGGCGTGGCCTTTGCGGATGAGGA
Source organism: Terriglobia bacterium (assembly GCA_041481635.1). Lineage (GTDB taxonomy): Bacteria > Acidobacteriota > Terriglobia > UBA7540 > UBA7540 > DASYXZ01. The sequence goes on from JBGPCF010000034.1 coordinate 25,871, forward strand.
CGGGCAAAGGCATCCCGGCGTTGGCCAGGTGCAGCGTCTTTGCTTTCGGTTCCCAAATGGCGTAGGTCAACGTAATAAAGTGGCCTTCGATTTTTCGCTCGAGAAGAATGGTGTTCAGTTTTCTCATCATTTCGGGAGGGGCAAGTCGCTGGGGAGCAAGACTCCTGAGAATGCCGCTCACCATGGCGCCATAGAGCGCCGCCGGCGCGCCCTTGCCACTCACATCGCCAATCACCAGGACGTGCCGCTCCCGGCCGTAGGGCATGAAATCGTAGAGGTCGCCGCCCAACTCGCGCGCCGGCTGGAAGCGCAGCCCCACTTCGAGTCCGGGAAGCGAGGGCACTACGCCGGGCATCAAGTGCATCTGGATGTTTTGCGCGCGCTGCAGATCCCTCTCCAGGCGCGTTTCGCTGCGCACCACCCTCTCGTATAGCTGGGCGTTTTCGATGGCAATCGCCATTTGCGGCGCCAGGGTGGAGAAAATCTTGACATGCTCTTCGGTGAAATAACCTGGCTGGGGGCTTTCCAAGTCCACCACTCCAATCACGCGCTCCCGGTGGATGAGGGGCACCGCCATTTCCGAACGCGTTTCGGGATTGATGGAGATGTAGCGCGCATCTTTGCTCACGTCGGGCACCACCACGGTCTGGCGCGTGCTCGCCGCCGTCCCCACAATTCCCTGCCCGAAGGGAACGGTGAATCTTTCCGGCATGCGCTCGTCCTGCTTGAGAGAGATCACATTATTGAACACCCGTGCCCGGTCGTCCGCCAGCAAAATGCTGAAGCGGTGGTAATCGATCAAGCGTTTGGTGAGGGTTCCGATCTTCCGCAGCAGATCCTTGAGCACGAGGAGGGAGCTGAGTTCGCGGCTGATTTCGTTCAAAAGGTGCAGGGTCCGCGATTGCCGGACGCTGCGGTGGTAAAGGCGCGCGTTCTCAATGGCCATGGCCATGCGCCCGGCGAGGAGCTCGAGAAGGTTCTGGTGTTGCTCGTTAAAAAAATCCGCCCAGGGCGCTTCCAGGTCAATCACACCGATCACGCGATTCTTGGTGATCAGCGGAACAGCGAGTTCCGAACGCACGGCGGGCAAGGATTGGATGTACGCCGGGTCCTTGTGGACATCGTTCACCAAGACGGAGCGCCGCGACTGGACCGCGCGGCCCACAATGCCCTCACCCACCTTGATCCGCAAGTTCTTCACGATGCTCTCGGGATGTCCGACGTTGAAGCGCACCCGCAGCTCCTGCGTCTTCTCGTTCAAGAGAAGGATGGCGAAGACGTCGTAGTCAATGGTGCGCTTTACCACTTCAGAAATGCGCACCATTAACTCGTCCAAGTCCAACGTGGAGTTGATGCGCTCGCTCACTTCGAGCAGCAAGGTGAGGAGCTCAGTCAACTCCAACGGCCGCGACGGGGTTTTGAAAGTTTCAGGCATGGGACACTTCAGCAACGGTTATTTCAGTCATCGTATGTTTCTGGCCAATGAATGCACTCTTTCGGGAAACTCTAATACCCAGGTGCGGCCTTGCTCGTCGGCATGGGAGCGGCCACCGGGTTGGATTTTCCACCGGCCAACGCCGCGGCGGCTTCCTCAAGGATGGCGATTGACGCGCTGGTTCCCAGGCGCGTGGCGCCGGCATCCAGCATGGCGACAGCGTCAGCCAGGTTGCGGATCCCCCCTGCCGCTTTCACACCCATTTCGGGCCCAACCGTCTGGCGCATCAACCGAACGTCTTCCACAGTGGCGCCCGAGGGGCCAAACCCGGTGGAGGTCTTCACGTAATCGGCGCCCGCCTTCTGAACGATTCGGCAGGCCTCCACTTTTTCCTGCTGGGAGAGGTAGGCATTTTCCAGAATGACTTTCAAGATCGCGCCACCCTCGTGGCAAACTTCTGCTACGCCGCGAATGTCGTTTTCCACTGCTTCGCGATCGCCGGACCGCATCGCGCCGACATTCATCACCATATCCACTTCTTCCGCTCCCGCCAGGATGACGGATTGGGCCTCCGCGCGCTTCACTGAAGTGAGCGTGGCACCCAGCGGAAATCCCACCACCGCCGCCACTTTCACCCCCGAGCCGCGCAATTTCTCGGCGGCCAGCGGCACCCAAGCCGGGTTCACGCAGATTGTGCCGAAGCACCACTGCCGGGCTTCTTCAGCAAGTTGCTCGATTTGCGCGCGCGTTGCCTGGGGGCGAAGCAGGGTGTGATCCATCAACCGGGCCAAGGCGCGGACCTCCGCGGACTGGTCGTTCACGCACTGGACTGCTCCGGTGCCGGACGCGTGGCGGCAGGCGCCCTCGGCTTCTTCGCTGAACCAGGCTGGCTCCGTGCCTATCTGCCGCACGACTTCCAAAGCGATGGTTTCCACCAGGTTTTCGAGCTCTGCTCGTGTGAGAGCAATGGTTTCCATGCGCAAAACTCCTCAAAAAACACTCGGACGGGCCGTTTACTCTTGCGATGAAGCGCAGTGTAGAATGACTATTGTAGCACATCGCCCCAATGGCCCCTGCTTCGGCGGGTTTGCAGCCGGAACTCTGTGACGGATGAGCAAATTCCATGGACCAAGAACGGTTTGAAAAACTGGTGGAACAGTCACTGAAACGGCTCCCCCGGGTATTTCGAGAGAAACTCACCAACATCGCCATCATCATTGAAGATGCGCCGCCACATGAGCCCGAGCCGGGGACGCTGCTCCTGGGTCTCTTTCATGGCGTCCCGAGGACGGAGAAGAGTACCTTTGCGCCCACGCCCCCTGACCGCATCTTTCTTTATCAGAAAAATATCGAGGCGGTTTGCAGCAGCGATGAAGAGATTCGCCAGCAAATTCGCGACACTCTGCTCCACGAAGTGGGCCACTACTTCGGGATGTCTGAGGAAGAACTGCGGGACGTCTGAGAATCGCACGGTGTTCCCAGCCTTTTCCCCAACCAGCTCGGGTTGCGCTTATAATTAAGCACGATGCTGGTTCTTGCGATCGATACTACAAGCGAGCATGGCGGCGTGGCACTCTGCCGCGACCACGATTGCCTAGCCAACATTCCCAACACGGGGACATCCGCATTTTCGATTACGCTGTTTCAAATGGTGGACCGCGCGCTGGAGGAGGCGGGAATTAAGCTCTCGGGGCAATCCCTAAACTTGCGTGACGTCGAACTCTTTGCCGCGGCCAACGGCCCGGGATCGTTTACAGGAATCCGGACTGGCTTGGCTGCTGTACAAGGATGGGCCACGGCGCTTGAGCGTCCGGTGGTGGGCGTATCAATTCTGGAGGCCATGGTCCATGAAGCCCTGCCGGAAACCGAACGCGCATTGGCAATCTTGGACGCACGCCGGGAGGAATTTTATGTCGGCCTGTTCAAGCGCGACCCCTCGAACGACCCTCATGCCTTCCAAGCCGATGGCGAAGGGATGGTTATGGCCCCGGAACCAATGGGGAAAATCTTGGAGGAGCAATTACACTCGGGCGCCACACTCACTTGCATAATTCGAGAGAACGATGCGCCGGCTCATATCCTGCGCCAAAACCTGCCAGGCGCGCTGACTTGGAAAGCCGTCCCCGAGCTTTTGCTGGGAAGTATAGTTGGACTGGCCTTGGAAGCTTACCAGAATGGGAAGGCGCAAGCGCCCGCTCAACTCGACGCACTTTATATCCGCCGGTCGGACGCTGAACTCAACTGGCGCTCTTGAAGGGGCGCGTGGGCATAATGGTCCGTGCGGCTGGAAGTTGACGTTACAATTTTTCGGAGATTCAATGCACGAAATTGAATCGGCACATTCCAGAAGACCGCAGATTGCAGGAGCCCAATGAAAATCAGACAATTTGAACGCGAAGATTTGCATGCCCTGCTCTCCATCCAGAACAAGACTCCTCATGCTGCTCACTGGACAGACGCGGACTACGTGCACATGGCGTCCGCTCCCGGCGGATTAATCCTGGTGGCGGAACTGGAAACAATGACGCCGCCCAAAATCCTGGGCTTTGCCGCATTCCAACGGCTGATCGACGAAGCCGAACTTCGCAACATCGCTGTGGATCCCGAACACCAAATGCAAGGTGTGGGCAAGGCACTCCTTGAGGACGCCCGAGGGAAGCTATTGCAGGTGGGAACCAAGCGGCTGTTCCTGGAAGTCCGCCAATCGAACACGGCCGCCCTTAGAATTTACTACTCTATGGGCTTTCAGATGCATTCGACTCGCAAAGAATACTATCGGGAGCCCACTGAGGACGCCAGCGTCCTATCCCTGGAGCTTTAAAAATTCATATTTATTTCTGGCTTGTACCACCCTGTGGTGTGTGCTAGGCTTCCCTCAGAATGAACATTCCAAACAGGAGGTGAACCACCCGTGAGCAGCCTTGCCGAGGCCACCCGGGAGCAGTTGATGGCCACCAACGAGCAATATCAGAACCTCCGTAAAAAGCACACCCAATACGCCGCCGAGTTGGAAAAGCTGACATCCAAGACATTCCTGAGCGAAGAAGATAAATTGGAAGAAATTCGATTAAAGAAATTGAAGTTGCGGGTGAAGGACCAGATGGAGATGCTGGTCCACCAGCAAGCTCAGGTGCGTTAGTCTGTGGTCAGTTGTGTTGAATCATGGGGCGTCAGGCTGGAGGCAGTCGGGACGCCCCAAATTAATCCCCGCCGCTTCGACAACGGTCGGGGGTGCTCGGAAAACTGGTGGGAGTTTGATTTCCAGTGAGCTGGGGGGTCGCTCGAAATGTTAGTATGACTTCATGGTGAAGGAAGGGTATAGGTACGGGTTGCCGCTGTTGTTGATTTCGGGCGGCCTGATTGGGTTTGGTCTTTATGTATTAGGTGCATTCTTTCTGCTGATTACCGCATTCGTCCTCAATTTCTTTCGAGATCCCGAACGGATAATTCCCACCGACCCTTGCGCCATCGTCTCGCCGGCTGACGGGCGGGTGGTTGAGGTGCGCGAGGAGTTGTTCGAAGGCCGCCCGGTGCGGCGGGTGAGCATTTTCATGTCGCCTCTGGATGTGCATGTCAACCGGGCCCCCATTGCGGGAACCATCCTGGGAGTCGCCTACAAAAAAGGAAGCTTTCAAATGGCCTCTAACGCCGCGGCTTCGCTGGAGAACGAGCAGAATGTATTCACCATCTCGGGCGCCCAGGGCGTGGTTGTGGTGAAGCAGATTGCAGGCCTGCTGGCGCGACGCATCGTATTCTGGAAGAAACAGGGTGACGGGCTGGCGCGAGGCGAGCGCGTAGGGTTGATTAAGTTTGGTTCCCGCGCCGATGTTATGATGGAACCCCGGGTTGAAATACGCGTCAAGGTGGGCGAACATGTCCGGGCCGGGTCCAGCATCCTGGGGATGACGCCCGCTGAAGTCGCAGCAGATGTCCCGCAAAGTAATGTCGAGGCATCATAGAAGTCGAAGGAGAGTTTTTTGGAATCTGGCGAGCCAATCCAAAAGCCCCCTAAACGAATGCCGTTTAAGCGCGGCATATACCTCCTGCCCAGTTTATTTACGGTGGGGTCGCTGGTCTGCGGCTACATGGCCATCCTCTCCACTCTAAAAGCCACCGGGATGGACGCGGAGCAGGGCCGCTTTGCTTTCGACACTGCGGCGAAACTGATAGGCTGGGCGGTACTCTTTGACGGGCTGGATGGCCGCATCGCGCGCCTCACCAACTCTAGCTCCGACTTCGGGCGTGAATTCGATTCCCTCGCCGACGTCATCACTTTTGGCGTTGCGCCGGCTTTCCTGGCTTATGCTTGGGGGGTTCTCCCAGTCCAGGAAATTTTCGGAACGCAGCAGATCCAGCACTTGAGGGACGCTGGACTGGTCATCACCTTCGCTTTCGTCATCTGCGGCGCTGCCCGGCTGGCCCGCTTCAACGTGGACACTGGCAAGCCCGCCAGTGACAAGCGCAGTTTTGTCGGACTGCCCATTCCTGCCGCCGCAGGAGTAATCGCGGCACTCATTCATTGCATCAAGTGGCCTGTGAACGATTGGTATAGCCTGATCTGGCTGCCTATCGTTGTGGTTTTGGCGTGGTTGATGGTGAGCAAAGTGCGCTACCCCAGTTTCAAGTCCATTGATTTGCGTCGCCGCCGTCCTTACGTCGCCATCATTTTCATTGGCATGGTGGTTTATGGTATGTGGACATATTCCGAACCCGTCCTCTTGGCCATCGCGATGACCTACGTCCTCTCGGGCCCGGTGTCGCGCATGATCTCCAAAATTCGGCCGCACCCTCCGGCCTCTCCCTCCCTCTCTCAAGAGGTCCACGCCCAATGAAGGCCACAGGCGGTGGATTCCGCGTGGCAGTGGTGGGTGCTTCATCACTGCTCGGCAAAGAATTACTGGCGGTGCTGAAGGAGCGCCAGTTTCCCATTTCCCGGCTGGTCACACCTAATGTTATCGCAGCGGAGGAGCCCGAACTCCCTGTCCTCGACCTCAGCGACGTCCTGGAACCTGTGGTCGCGGAGACGGATGTGGGTGAAGCGGATTTGGACATCGTCTTCCTGTCGGCGCCCTTGCATTCAAGAAGCAAAAAAGATCACACCGAAATTGAAGAGTCGTCTTTTCTCCAATCTCCCAAACGACTCGCTGCGGCGACTCGCTGCAAGGTAATTGACCTGAGCGAATGCCTTGCCGGTGAAGTTGAGGGCGCTCTGAGCGTCCCCATCCTCGGCAAGATCACAACCGTCCAGCCGGACCATGTGACAGGCGCGCGATTCTTCATCTCCCCCCATCCCGCCACCATCATTCTGAGCGCCATTCTCCTGCGCTTATCGGCGAGGTTTCCAGTCAAGAGCGCGGTGGGGCAGATCTTCGATCCGGTTTCGGAAATCGGTGCGCAGGCCATCGATGAATTGCAAAAGCAGACCCTGAATTTGCTCAGCTTCCAAAAAATCCCCCAAAAAGTTTTTGGGACGCAACTGGCGTTTAATCTTTTGCCACGCCTGGGCCACCGCACCACAGAACTGGCGAGCCACGTGCAAAAAGAACTTGCTGAGCTGTTGGGCCAACGTACCCCTTTGCCCGCGCTGCGCGCCGTCTATGGCCCGGTGTTCCACTCGCTGGCTTGCTCCCTTTATGTTGAACTCGTTCAGCCGGCAACCGCCGAGGCGCTCACTCAGATCCTGGCGGGCGCGCCGATCATCGTGAGAAAAGCGTCCGAAGGGCCGCCCTCCCAAGTCGACGTTGCGGGCTCGGATGAAATCGTGCTGGATGCTCTGACTACGGATGGGACGCACGCGGGAGGAGTCTGGATTTGGGCGGCCGCGGATAATCTCCGGCTGGCGGCGCTCAACGCAGTAGCAATCGCGGAGAGCCTGGGCGCCTCTGCCCGCCTCCAGTAGCGGTGCGTCACCGATGCAACCGGCATCCGGAGCCATCATCAAATTGAAATGCGCAACAGCTACAAACCCGTTCTCCTGCTGAGCGCCGTTTCCCTGCTATTCCCCGCGTGCGGCTATCATGAAGGCGGGCGCGGCGACCGCCTGCCTCCGGACGTCAAGACCATCGCCATCCCGATCTTCGTCAACCAGACTCCGCGCTATCGCATCGAACAAAGACTGGCGGGCGCTGTCACGCGCGAGTTCATCGAACGCACAAAGTTCCGCGTGACCACTGACCCCACCCAGGCCGACGCCGTGCTGAAAGGAACGGTGACGGACGTCCGCACGGGCGTGGTGACCTTCGACCTCAACACCGGCCGCGCCACCACGCTGCAAATCCAGGTGATCGCCAACGTAACCCTGGTGGACTCGCACACCAAGAAGGTGATCTTCTCGAATCCGGCCTACATTTTCCGGGAGGAATACCAGATCAGCCAGTCCACGCCATCGCTCTTTGAGGAAGACCAGCCCGCCCTGGACCGTCTGTCCCGCGACATGGCACGCACCCTCGTCACCGACATCTTGGAGAACTTTTAGCCGCGTGTGATACGGGTCAACTTGATGGACACCCGCGATTGCAGATGGTTGATGGGCAAGCTGAGTGACAGGAATAGTCGCCGCTGGTCTCCACGTCTTGCTCAGGAAGTCCTTTGCATTTAAATAATTTTCTCGCCTTACGACCAATAGAAAATCTACTCGCTCCCCTTGCCAAACGCCGCCATGCCCGCTGGCTATGGAGTGCGGCGGCTTGCCGCCGCCTTCCTCGCCGATGCTAGCTTCGGCGGAACGCCAGCTGTCCTCCGGGATGGAAGAAAAGACAAATCCACTATTTTCCGCTTGTCAAGCGCTTATAGGCCGTGGGATAGCGGTTGGGAAGGCCGTAGACCGGATTCCAATCGTTTCTCGCCTCGCGCAGGGCGGTCAAGTTCAGGTCACCCACCAAGACGCCTTCTGCGTGGTCGAGTTCGTCTTGCGTTGAGCCCTCGAAGTCCAGGATGGAGCTGGTTCCGGTGTTGCGTGGAGCCCCGTAATTCACTCGCACAATAAAGAGGCAGTTTTCCAGCGCACGCGTCTGATAGAGGTGAATGAGCAGCGGCCGGGAGAAATCGTCAGTGCAGTAGGGATTAAAAACAATCTCCGCGCCGCCCAGGGCGAGCTCGCGCGTGGACTCAGGATGCTGGATGTCGTAACAGATCTCGATCCCCACTTTCACTTTGACGCCCGCAATTTCAATCTCCCAGACCGGGAAGCTGTCTCCGTGGTTGACCCCCGAGGCCAGCATCCAGTTCTGAAGATGCACCTTGCTGTAAGTGCCCACGATTTCTCCGTGAGAGTTCATCAGCACCGCAGTGTTGAAGAGCTTCCCGCCTCGATTCTCGTCCATGCCAAAGACGATCCAGATGCCCAATTCGCGGGCCAGCGCGGCCAGGCGGTGGGTGGCCGGGCCGGGGATCGTCTCCGCCGCCGCGAGTATTTTCGCGCGCTCGGCAACGAGCTGAGGAGCGTCCGCGGAAGTGCCCGGAGGCAGGTCCACCCTTGCGTAGCCCTGCACTGAGGCTTCCGGCGTGCATACGATTTTCGCGCCGCGCGCGGCAGCTTCCCGGATCAGCTTTTCCGCGCGAGCTAGATTGTATTGTTTGTTGTAGAGACGAGCGTCCATCTGAATCAGGCCGACGCGAACGGTCTCGTCCGCCCGGGCCTCGGCCAGATTCACTGCCGCGAGAATCAGCGGGAAAGCGGCAAATACGAGACGTCGGTACATATGATCCTCCTTCAGAAGTGGGCCGCGACTGAGTGCGGAATAAACGCGCGCTGACGAATAAAAAGGCAGCGCAGACTCTCTGCCTTTGAGACTGTGCGGCTTTTCTTCTTCGCATTCGCGCCCGCTCATCGCGACATTCACTAAGTGCGCTTCGGGATCCGATAGTACAAGAGGGATTGTAGCGCATGGCCCGCTCTCCGGCCTTGCGCAATTCTATTTGTCGATTTGGAAAAAGCGCGGGGGAAAGCAACCCAAATTGAAAAGCCGTCCGTCGGCCGGCGGACTGAAAGGAAAGGACTCTTCACTACCAGCTCATCACTTCCACTCATCACATGCCACTGTCCTTGGGGGCGATGGGTCGATAGGCTTCAAGCTCCCCGCGAAGCCGCCAGGCCTCGGAAGGCCTGCGCCAGCCGGCCATTCGCCATCCTGGAAGATAGGACCCGCAGACCTCAAAAACGGAGGTCCGCGCTTGCTAATCTGTTCTCAGATATTCAATCAAATGCTCCGATGAGCGCAGGCTGAACGCCAGGATGGAAATCGTGGTCGTCTTATCGGTGCAGTTCAGAAAGACGCTGGCGTCCGAACAATAGAGGTTCGGGACGTCGTGAGTTTGCCCGAACCGGTTGGTGACAAATTTCTTCGGATCGTTTCCCATGCGGCACGTGCCCGTCTCGTGCAAGCTGTATCCCGGCGTATTCGGATGTTCGCCAGCACCCCATAGCTCTCCCCCCGCCGCCTTCAGCGCGTCGGCGCAGGCTTGCTTGGAGTGCTCCCACATCATGAGCGTGTTCGAGTCCCACAGGAAATGAAGGCGCGCCACGGGAATGCCGAATTTATCTTTGACCTCGGGATCGATGTCCACATAATTGTTCGGATTGGGGAGTGACGGCGCCTGAATCGTGAAGTCCACCGGGGTTGGATAGTGGCGCTTGATGTCCCGCTTCAGGCTCGACCCAAAACCCTCCAGCCTTTCGGAGTACCACGGAAATTCCTGGCACCCTCCGCCGGGGTAGACGGAATATCCTCTGATGAATTTTTCTTCGCGGGGATTTTTCAAGTTCTGCCAGCGCGGCATCCACGCCACTGTGCTCCCGGAAACGTTGTCGGGAAAACTCGGCTGCCCGAGAAGCTGCGGCAGGTAGCCGTAAGCCGCGGAACCGTAGAGATGATCGCAAAGGTTGCGGCCGAGCTGTCCACTGGAGTTGGCGATGCCCGTGGGCCAGTGGCGCGATTTGGAATTCAGCATGATGCGTGCCATCTCCACGCATGACGCGCCCACCACCACCGCTTTACCGTAAACCTCAACTTCCTGCTTGGTGTTCCGGTCGACATAGGCAACGCCTTGGGCGCGCCCTTTCTCGTCCACCAGAATGTTCTTGGCCAAGGCATTGGTGCGAATTTCAAGCTTGCCGGTTTTTTCGGCCAGGGGCAGGAAGAACCACGGTGTGGAAAAGAAGGACCCTGTGTCGCAGCCCTCGGTGCAATTGCCGCAAAAATGGCACGGCGGATGCCCCTCGTGCGCCACGGTAAGCTGGGCAATGCGGTCAGGCAGGTACGGGATGCCGGCCTTGTCGCAACCGCTTTTGAGGATGTAATCGATGCAGCGGAAATTCATGGGCGGAAGATATTCCCCGTCAGGGTTGCTGGGACGGCCCTGCACGGAGCTCGCCACGCCAATCATTTTTTCCACGCGACTGTAGTAAGGCGCGATCTCTTCATAGGTCACAGGCCACTCCACGTCGTAGCCGTCAAGCTGGGCGGCCCTAAAGTCGATGTCTCCAAAGCGCGCCGAGGAGCGTCCCCAGAAATTTGTTTTACCTCCCACCGCATAACAGCGCGGCCACTGCCATGCGGTGCCGGGCGCTGTCGTGTAATTGATTTCGTGCTCCCAGATGCCCTCGGTATATTCGTTGTCCATGTATCCGTACGACTGGTCGCGCTTTCGAGGGTCACCAAAGCCGCGATATTTCATGTCGTAGGGCATTCGATGATTGCGAAAATCTTTGGCGGGATCCAGCCTTCTGCCGGCGTTGAGGGCGCAGACCTTCAGACCGGCTTCACAAAGAGTTTTGATCGCCATGCCGCCGCCGGCGCCCGTACCCACCACGATGACATCGTAAATTTGTTGGCCCATTCTTTCTCCCGTTCAGGATTAAAGGCTTGTCATTGATCAGGACCCAAAGATCGTGCGCATGGGCTAAGCCTCCGCCAGGTGCCTGTGTTCCGGATCGTTCGGGTGCGGACAGCTAGGTGACTCGGAATAGAACTTTAATGCGGGGCAGTCCAATTGCTCCAGACCGATTCGCGAAGTGTAAAACCCCATCAGCGTGAATTCGCGAATCTGCCTGAAGAACGCCCGGCCATCTTCCTCGCCGGGCCGGAAGCGATCTTTGTAAGCCAGGGCTTCGAGAATTTCATTTTGTTCTTTGGCGTCCAACTCTCGAAAGGTTTTCCCGTGCAGCCGGTCAGAATGAGCGTCCAACCAGGTCAGTCCGGTGCGGAAATCGTATTGAACGCCGGGGTCGCTCGCCACCATGAAATCGATGAATTCACTCACCCCCGCTTCGCGCGCTCCCGCGAAACCGTCGCTGGGAACAATCATCTCCGACAAGCGCTCCACCGCGGAATATTCATGGGCGGAAAAGAACTGTGGAGTGTATTGGGCCGGGCGGACCTGCGCTCCGCCGGCGGGGTCATGCCCGCACGCGAAGACCCAGCGATGAAACCCGGGAAACTGGCTTGCTGCCGCCGCGAGCGCCATCACGCGCAAAACTTCGCGCCTTTCCATCCCTTGACCTGCCATTTCAGATGTGCCTCCTTCATCGTGATTCCTGTCTCAAGCGCTGACTCAATTGAATTGGTTAGCTGGGACAATTTCGCCGGCCCGTAATATACCTTTGACCGCCTTTACCTGCAATGCGTCAGGCCGCTTTCAATTCCAAACCCTATTTGAGGGATATAAGTTGGGCGTCACGTGGTGAGGGCATCGCTGAAACCTTAACGCTACCCGAATGCACGCACATATCGCCCCCTGCGTTTGACCCAATGGGCCCATTCTTATAGAATTAAATTGTAGTGGTGGGGCGCGAAAGCCTCGGGATGGGCCTGAATTGAAAAATCCATTCTCCTATTTTCGTTTCCAAACCCGGCTGGCCTTGGTAATGCTTCTGATCATGGGGGTCACCAGCGCCTTCTTGACCGTTACCTATGTCAACTACACGACCCGGATTATGTCCTACCTGTTGGCGATGACCTCGGACCTGGTGGCCATCAGCCAGTTGGCTCAGGAGCGCATTCCTCCGGACGCTGACCGCGACGCGGCCATCGGCGAATATGAAAAAGTGCTGCAAGACTCGGGCCTCTCCTACACCTTGACGTCGCCCACCGGGCAAGTGCTGAAGAGCACCAACCCAACCATGGTGGGGAAAAAATACAAAATCAAGCGGACTCCGCCGCCTGCGAAACAGGAACCCATCCGGTTCACCGCTCACCTGGAGAGCATTGACGCGGGCTCGAATCTTGACCAGACACCCTATACGGTGGAGTTTCCCATCGTACAAGGGGACAAAGTGATCGGCTATGCGGAGGTCCAGGTGCGCGGCGTGGGCGATCAGGTGAACGCGCTTTTGCAGCAACATTACCGCGACCGCCTCGAATTAATTCTGGCCACCATGCTCACCGGAATGATTGGAGTGGTCTACATGGCGTCACGGTTTACCAAACCTATCAACGCTCTGGTGAAGGGCGCGCGGCAAGTGGCCGGCGGAAACCTGGACGTATCTCTGCCCGCGGCGGGCACGGACGAAATGGGCCGCCTGGCGCAAACCTTTAATCAGATGGTGGAGCGTCTGCGCGAGAACCGGCAACTGCAGGAGCGGTTGAATGAGGCGGAGAAGCTTTCGTTGCTGGGCCGGTTTGCGGCCACGGTCGCGCACGAAGTCCGGAATTCCCTGAACTTTATCAACCTCAGCATCGATCAGATTCGCGCCAAATATTCCAAAGGGGACGAACGCACAGCGCGCGACATGCAGCGGAATTTGAATAACATCAAGGAGGAAATCGCCCGGCAGAATCGCCTGGTGAATGATTTCCTGGCGGCGGGGCGACAGGCGCCGCCCGCTCTCGCGCCGTGCGACTTGCGCCAAACGCTGAACCAGGCCATCGCGCTGGTGGAAAAGCAGGCGCACAGCCAGGATATTTCATTCAGCCTGGATCTTCCGCCCGACCTGCCCAAGCTGCAGGCCGATGCGGCGCAGATGCAGACTTGCTTCCTGAATATTCTCACTAACGCCATTCAGGCGATGCCAGCGGGTGGGAAAATCCGCGTGAGCGCGCGGCGCGTTTCCCCCAATGGCCATCCTGAGTCGCTCCAGTTGCGCTTTGCGGATACGGGTCCGGGCATTCCGGCGGAGAACCGCGAGCGCGTTTTCAGCCAGTTTTTTTCCACCAAGACCACCGGCTTCGGCCTGGGCCTCGCCATCACCAAGAAGATTGTGGAAGACCACGGTGGCAGCATCCACGTGGCGGACGGAGACTCCCCGGGCACTGTGATCCTGGTGGAACTCCCCCTTTCCCCGGGCGCGCTCGATCAACCTGAGGTTAAACCCACATCGGCCGTTGCCTGAGGACCTTTCTCCATGCCCGCGGGAAGCATTCTGGTTGTTGACGACGAAGAACGGCAGCGCGAAATCTACCACGACATCTTGGAAGATGAGGGCTACCACACCGAGACCGCGCCGAGCGGCGAAGTAGCGCTCCCCCTGCTGGCGCAAAAACGCTTTGACCTGATCATTACCGACCTCAACTTGACCGGGATGACCGGCATTCAGTTGCTCGCAGAAATTTTGAGCGCCGACCCCACCGTGGCTGTGGTGCTCATCACCGGCTATCCTTCCATTCAGTCCGCCATTGAAGCGACCAAGAGGGGCGTGTACCAGTATCTGGAAAAGCCCGTGGACCGCGACAAGCTTCTGGCCGTGGTGGAGGAAGTGTTCCAGCACCTTGCGGCGCTCAAACGGACGATCATCGGCGATTCACCCGCCACCAAGGGGATGGTGCGGATGATCTTGAAGGTGGCACCCACCGCCCACACCGTGCTCATCCTTGGGGAGAGTGGCACGGGCAAGGAATTGGTGGCACGCGAAATCCACAATCACAGCCCGCGTCGTGATCGCCCGTTTCTGGCCGTGAATTGCGCTGCGCTCACCGAAACCCTGCTGGAGAGCGAGCTATTTGGCCACGAAAAAGGCGCCTTCACGGACGCGCACCAACAGAAAAAGGGGCTCTTCGAAAGGGCGCACCATTCCACTCTATTTCTCGACGAAATTGGCGACACCAGCCTGGGGATGCAGGCGAAAATCCTCCGCGCCCTGCAGGAGCGTGAAATCATGCGGGTGGGCGGAACGGAATCGATCAAGGTGGACGTGCGCATCATCACCGCCACCAATCGAAACCTCGAACAACTCCTCAAAGACGGCAGATTCCGCGAAGACCTTTATTACCGCCTGAAAGTTATTCCCATCGAATGTCCCTCGTTGCGCGAGCGGCGCGAGGATGTTGGCGTGCTGGCCATGCATTTCCTGCAAAAAGCGGCGCTGGCTTCGGCGCGGCAGGTGCGCGGCATCACTCCGGAGGCACTGGAGGCGCTGAAGGCCTATGCCTGGCCGGGCAACATTCGCCAATTGGAATGGGCCATCGAGAGGGCCGTGGTGCTGGGCGAGTCTGACCAGGTGGAGGTCGGCGACCTGCCGCAGGAAATCCTGCAGCCCGCCGGCGTGATTGCGGGAACCGCTGCCGTCGCCTCGGTATCAGCCGCGGGTGCGGCACAAGACGCCCGCGGCCCCGTCATCCCCGAGGTCTCCTGGGAAGAGCATGAGAAAGCCAAAATCCTGGAGGCGCTCGAGCGCACCAATTGGAACATCACTCGCGCGGCACAGCTTCTGGGTATGACTTTTCGCACCCTGCAATACCGGCTGGAAAAATTTGGGATCAAGAAACCGCAGGAGTGAAAATGACATTCGAACAATATCCCACTACATTGGAGGCACGCCTGGAGGAGCTGCGCGAGGCCCGCGCGGAATTGATTCAAGCGGCAGTCTTGGCGCCCCAGGACGATGCGCGGACTGGGACCCTCGGTGCCCCTTGGTCTATCGCCGAAATCTTTTTCCATTTGCACCTGGCCGAAATCAGAACTACCAAGGGATTGAAGCGAGCCTTGGAATCTCCCGCGCGTAACACCGCAGCCGATGAGGCCGCGCTGCGCACGGAATGGGAGCGCGTTCGAGTTCTGGTGGGCACGCGAGCGGTGAAGGTGAAAGCGCCGCCGCGAGTGGAGCCCCTCAATGCCCCGGCGCGCGCCGAGGCGATTCGTCTGATCGAACAGTCTCGACAGGAATTGCTGGCGGCCATTCAATCGGCTTCTTACCAGGACCTTCTCTCCGTATCCTTGCCTCACCCGCTGGAAGCCATCGGCACGCTGACCGGAGCGGGATGGCTGAGCGTGACGGCCTTCCACGACCTTCGCCACGTTCAACAAATCCACGAAATGATACGAAGTTGATCCTTCCCCAAGGAAGTTGACCAGCGAATTGCTGAGTCTCGTGGAGGGCTTTGTGTTTTGTTACTTGGGCGGAGTTGCCGCAGCTTGCTTGATCTCCTCCACCAAATCGTCGCCTCCCCCGGCAGCGCGAATCTCATTCAAGTCGTGATCGGTGGGAACAAATTTTATACCGCGTTCCTTCACCAAGTCGGCGAGGCGTGCGCTGGGCACATCGCCTTTCAGCAGATCAATGATGTCCGACTTCGCAAGCCCTTTGGGGTTGGTCTGAACGCTCTGCTGCGGTTTCTCACGGGGTGGCGTGGGAGGGGTATAGCGGGCAATAAAAGTGACCTTGGCTTCGGCGTGAGCGGCGTTGGTGGCCGACACTTCAAATTTGTTTTCACCCGGCTGAAGGGTAATGAGGTCAGAGGAGAACTCGGCAGCCACTGCGCTCTTTGGGCGCATAGCCGCTGACATCCCGTTGATGGTGACGGCGGGAATGCCGGAGTTGTCCATGGCGACGCCACGAATGGTAAGGGGAGAAGTGCTGATGTCCAAAGTCTCTCCGGGCCCTGCCACTGAGGGTTCAACCAGGATAATGATGGGTGGAGAAGCCGGAGTGGGTTGGGCGACGCTCACGCGCGCCGTGGCCACTCGGGTTCCGCCGGGGCCCGTTGCGGTGAGCGTGTAAGTGGTGGAATCCTGCGGGACCACGGAAGTGGAACCGGCTGAGGCGACGTTGCCGCTGCCTGGCTCGAGATCCAGGGTGGTGGCATTCGTGGATGTCCAAATGAGCGTGGCGGGGTGCCCTTTTTCAATCGTGCCCGGCTCCGCCCTCAAGCTGATTTCCGGCACGGGGGGTGGGGTTGGCTTGACCTCGGCGTATACGCTATCGAAATTGGTGAGGGCCCGCTGGATGGACACTGTTCCAGAAGCATTCATCGACGAGATCATCTTGTCCATCGTCCCGCGACGGGCCGAGCCCCAGTATTCCTGGGACGCATAGAAAATTGTGTACTTGTTATTGGAAATTTTGAATTCGAGATATCCCTTGTCCATTCTAATGCCTGAGAGATCTCCAATGGCGGCCTCAAATCCTTCGCTCTTTTTTTTCGGCGGGTCGACCACCGTGTAGTGAATTCCTTTGCGAGTCACATCGAACCAACCGTAGGAAGTTCCGCCCGTAAGGCTGGCGATCGGATATCGTAAAGTAGGATTGGCGTCGGAGCCCAGCAGATCGGGCCTGGTGGATTGGAACGGGTTCGGCATCGCAACGATTCCCCTTGATCTTCGTTGGGCCGAATTCGAATACGCCGAGCCGATGGCCGAAATGAGAAGCAGGAGGAGTGGCATGCGAACCTGCCGCCAACCTTCCGACCTCAAAACCATGTCTGATCGAACTCCATGGCGCACAGGCGCAGTCCTCTACTAAATTAGGGCAGACGTAAATCTAATCTTCACTTGGGGCAAGATCCTACCCGGCAGAGCGCACCACCGCATTATTCCATTTCTTAAGTAGAGGACGCAACCGTTTGAAGATGCGCCAACAAAGGCGGCACATTTGCCGCACGACCGGCCTTATTCTCTGGCTTGGGTCACGGCCTGATTCAGCGCCTCCACCAGGTCATCGTTCCCTCCAGCGGCCCGAATCTCTCTAATGTCCTCTTCCGAGGGAACGAATTTGATTCCGTATTCCTTCACCAACTCCGCAACACGCGGACTGGGCACATCGCCCTTCAGCAGATCCAGGATGTCGGATTTGGAAAGAGCTTTGGGATTGGGCGGGGCAACCGGTTTGGGTTTGACCTTGGGCGGCGGGGTGAAATGGACGTTGAATGCGACTTTGGTTTCCACATGGGCCGCATTGGTGGCGGCTATTTCAAAGTGGTTATCCCCCGGCTCCAGGACGAGCGGATCAGAAGAGAACTCGGCCGCCTGGGCGCTTTTGGGACGTAACGCGGCCAGGGCACCATTGATTGTGACGGCGGGGATGCCGGAATCATCCATGGCCACGCCCCGGATGTTGAAGGGGGAACTCTTGCCCTCAATGGTCTGGCCGGGGGTTGAGACAGAGGGGTCAACCATGATAACGGTCGGTGAGGAAGGCGGGACATTCACAACCACGCGCCCGGTGGCCACCTTGCTTCCCCCCGGGCCCCGCGCTGTAAGGACGTAAGTGGTGGACTCTGTGGGTGTGACCTCTTGCGCGCCGCTGGCTTGCACCGGGCCGATGCCCGGCTGAATGTCCAGCTTGGTCGCATTCTCTGATTTCCATGTGAGCGTGGCGGCGTGGCCCTTTTCCACTGCGTTGGGTTCCACCTTCAGACTTACGGTGGGAGGGGGTTTGGGGTGGAGCGCGTTCTGGCGTTGCTCCGCCATCTGCGCGGTCTCATCAAATTTCTGGATAGCCTGCAACATTGGCTCCCAGGAGCGGATGTCTTCCCATTTCATCTTTCCAGGTTCCAACGATGGCTCCCCAATCAGGCTCTCCCGCACCCTGAAGAAGTGATAGACCTTTCCGTCGGAGAACTTCAGCTCCAATTCCGGCATGTCACTTCCCATGAATCTCCACTGCCGGGCATCAACCAATTGCGAGCGCGCGTATCGGAAACCATGGTCGTTATCGGAAGCGGGGGCCTTGACGTTGTATTCAAGCCCGACCCGGGAGACGTACAGGTACCCAATACATCCGGATTTGGCGTGCTGGTGGGCGACAGCGAACCGAAATATGGGGGTGGGCTCGCCTTTGAAAAGGAGATTCTCCCAAACGACAGGTTCATCGACGATTTTGGACGTGGGTTGTTTCTTGCTGTGGGAGGACGCCCCAGGGGCAGAGATGAGGGCCAACCCCAAGGCAACCGCCAAGCGGCGTTTGAAACCTTTCAACTGACGTCTGAAGTCCCATTTCATTGAGGAATCTTCAACTGTCCAGGTCAAGCGAACCCAAAACGGCTGCGCACCCGCGCATTATTCCATGCATCTAATGTGAGACGCAACTGTTTGCAGAGATGCCCAAGGGGGAGGCAGGGGAAGGTAAGCCCTTGTCCTCGCATAATTTGTCCCCTGGAATGCTGGGCGACGTGGTCACCGCACAAAGTTTTCTGCTTGCGCTCAAACCCTGTCTTCTGCAATGGTAAGGTGCCGGCTGGGGACCTGCGCCCAGGTGCCTTGGCTCGGGGGATCGAACTGATGTGATTGAAGAGACCCTCCAATATTGGCTGGCTATGGCCCGCGTTGACGGGCTTGGGGTGCGCAGCGCTCACAAGCTGATTGAGCATTTTGGGTCGCCGCAGGCCGCCTATATGGCGTCGCTCACCGAACTGGAGAGTTGTGGGGTGCCCGCGCAGGTGGCCCAGGCGATTTTCGCCCAGGCCGGGTTGCGCGAGGCCGAAAAGGAAGTCGAGGCCGCCGGAAAAGCCGAGTGCCGCATTGTCACCCTGACGAGCGACGAGTATCCGCCGCTGCTCAGGCAGATCAGTGACGCGCCCCTGGTCCTTTACATTCGAGGGGACACAGCCCTGCTGTCACGACACGCAGTGGCGATCGTGGGGACGCGCAAGCCCTCCGCATACGGCAGTTCGGTTGCTCACCGGCTAGCTTCCGACCTCGCGCAGCGAGGCTTGGTGATTGTCAGCGGGCTGGCGCGTGGCATTGATTCGGCATCGCATCGCGGCGCTTTGGAGGCAGGCGGAAAAACCGTGGCCGTGCTGGGTTCGGGGATCGACGTGATTTACCCCAGCGAGAATAGGTCATTGGTCAAAAAGATTGTGGAATCGGGCGCGATGATTTCGGAGTTTCCCCTGGGCACGGGGCCCGCACCGCAGAATTTCCCCATTCGCAATCGCATCATCAGCGGCTTGGCGCTCGGTGTTATTATCGTGGAAGCGGCGGAGTACAGCGGCTCGCTCATCACCGCGCGGCTGGCCCTGGAGCAGAACCGCGAGGTGTTCGGCGTTCCCGGCAATATCACCTCGGCGCAAAGCTTTGGCCCCAATCACCTGATCAAGCAGGGCGCCAAGCTGGTGGACCAGTGGATTGACGTGGTGGAAGAATTTACTGCGGCCATCCGGATGGAACTCCTGCCGCCCGGTGAGACCACGGCGGGGGAGCCGGCCATGCCACAGACCGCGGCCTTGTTCGAATCCACCTTAAGCCCCGACCAGAAAGCGGTTTTTGAAGTGCTTCGAGCCGACGAGGCCCTTTTTGTGGATAATGTTTTTGGCTCCGTGACGTTGTCCCAGCCTCGCGTGCTCGTGGCGCTGCTCGAGTTGGAGATGTCAGGCTTGATCCGGCAGTTGCCCGGCAAGAATTTTATTCGTAAGCTTTGAGAAGGGCAGTCCACAGTTGACAGTCGATAGTTGACAGAGTTGAGCTTGTGGCTGCAAAGTGAGCAGCGGAGGAGCGCGCGTCAAGGTCAAGCATCGCAACGATTAAAATATCGTTCGTGGAGGCAGAAATTCGTCTTTCCTCTCGACTGTTAACTGTCGACTTTTAACTTTTTTCTATGGCCAAATCACTCGTTATCGTCGAATCGCCCACCAAAGCGAAAACCATTAATAAATACCTCGGGTCGGATTATACCGTAAAGGCCTGCATGGGCCACGTGATGGACTTGCCCAAGAAGGACCTGGGCGTTGACTTGGAAAAGAACTTCAAGCCCACCTACATTGCCATTCCGGCCAAGAAAGAAGTGATTTCAGAACTCAAAGCAGCCGCGGGAAAGGCGGATGATATCTATCTCGCCGCCGACCCGGACCGTGAGGGTGAAGCGATCTGCGCCCACCTGCGCGAACTGCTGGACGGCAAGAAGAGAAAATTCCATCGCGTGCTTTTCAACGAGATTACCCGCGACGCGGTCCGCGAGGCTTTCGAGCGCCCTGGCGAAATTGATTCCCACCTGGTGGACGCACAGCAGGCGCGCCGGATTCTTGACCGGCTCGTGGGCTATCAGGTGAGCCCTTTGCTGTGGGACAAAGTCAAACGGGGCATTTCCGCAGGCCGGGTGCAGACCGTGGCCTTGCGCCTGATTGTCGATCGCGAGCGCGAAATCCAGGCCTTCATAAAGCGCGAATACTGGACCATCGCGGCCAAGGTGGAGGGCAAGAATCCTCCACAATTTGAAGCGCGCCTGGCGAAATTCCAGGGCAAGGATTTGGAGATTTCCGATCAGGCGAGCGCTGACCTCCACACCGCCGCCATCAAAGCGGCTAAGCTCATCGTCCAATCGGTGACCACCAAGGAAAAACGTAAATTCCCCGTGCCGCCGTTCATCACCAGCAAGCTGCAGCAGGAGGCGGTGCGCAAGCTGCACATGTCCACCAAAAAGGCGATGATGCTGGCGCAACGGCTCTATGAGGGCGTGGACCTGGGTGAGGAAGGCTCCGTCGGTCTCATCACTTACATGCGCACCGATTCAACGCGTGTGTCGGAAGGGGCGTTGGCCTCGGTGCGGCAATACGTGAAACAGAATTTTGGCGACGCCTACCTGCCGGCCGAACCCATCCACTACAAAAGCAAGAAGGGTGCCCAGGACGCCCACGAAGCGATTCGCCCCACCGCCGTCGAGCGCTCGCCGGAGTCCGTGCGCCGCTATCTGGGCGCCGACGAATACAAGCTCTATCAGCTCATCTGGCAGCGCTTTGTGGCGTCGCAAATGAACCCGGCGATTTTCGATCAGACCACCATCGACATCGCGGCGGGCGAGTACACGCTGCGCGCCACGGGCTCGGTGGAAAAATTCAACGGCTTCCGCGCCGTCTACGAAGAAGGCAAAGACGAAAAAGTTGAAATGGAGGAGGACGAAGAGTTGAAGTTACGCCTCCCCGTCGTGACGCAGGGCGAGACTTTGCGCCTGCACAAGCTCCTTCCGGAACAGCATTTCACCGAGCCGCCGCCACGCTACAACGAAGCGACGCTGGTGAAAACTCTGGAGGAAAAGGGCATCGGGCGGCCGTCCACTTATTCCGCCATCCTCACCGTGATTCAGAACCGCGCCTACGTTGAAAAAACGCAGGGGCGTTTTTATCCCACTGAACTGGGCATGGTGGTCTGCGATCTGCTGGTGAAAAACTTCAGTGACATCTTCGATTTCGCCTACACGGCGCGCATGGAAGAAGAGTTGGATGAGGTCGAAGAAGGCAAGATGACCTGGACCGACGCCCTGGATGAGTTTTACAAGAAGTTCAAGAAGGATTTGCGTATCGCCAAGCGCGAGATGGAAGACATCAAGGGCGAGGGCATCGCCACCGAGATCACGTGCGAGAAGTGCGGTAAACCCATGAACATCCGCCTGGGACGCAACGGGCAATTCCTGGCGTGTACGGGTTACCCGGACTGCGACGGCACGCGCGACTTGACCCCGGAGGAGGCCACCAAGTACGGCATCAGCGCCCCCGTGGGCCCGCCGGCGCCCGAAGTTCCGGAGCAGGCCTGCGAGAAGTGCGGCAAGCCCATGGCCGTCAAGCGCGGCCGCTTCGGGTTTTTCCTGGCCTGCACTGGGTATCCCGAGTGCCGGAATACCAAGAAGATTGTCATGAAGGAAGGTACAGCCACCGCGGTGGGAGACGTGCCCCTGGAAGAGAAATGTCCTGACTGCGGCAACCACCTGGTGAGGAAGCACGGGCGCTACGGCGAATTTATCGCTTGTAGCAATTACCCCAAGTGCAAATTCGTCAAACGCCAGACCATCGGAATCCACTGCCCGGAAAAGGATTGCACCGGGGAGCTGATCGTCCGCCGCACGCGGTTCGGAAAAACTTTTTACGGGTGCAGCCGTTATCCTGAATGCAAATTCACCGCCTGGGACAAGCCCGTGCAGGAGCCCTGCCCTAGTTGTGGCTCACCACTACTGCTCGAGAAAATCAGCAAGAAAACCGGCCCCATCCGCTACTGTCCCAACGAAACCTGCAAATACGAGCGCGCCGTGGCGTAGCGGCGCGCGTGCAATACCCCCGCATTTAAACCTTACTCGTAACATCCGGAACCAAACAGAGAAGATTTACCACAGAGGGCGCAGAGTTACGCAGAGACACATTGGCCAGGAAGCGCTGAAATGGGCTCTGATCAGCTTGTTGATGGAAGCGCCCAATTGACATAGGTAAGCGGTCACCCGCTGTCCCTGTCACACCACCGTGCGTACGGGTCCGTACACGGCGGTTCGGCGGGTGGGGCTAGCGACCGGCGGGCAAGTGCGGAAGACCGAGCGCATCAAAGAAGGCATTAGGCAGCGCCAGCGACAAAGCCGGACTGTTGCCAAGCCGCCACGGGCCGTGACCGCTCGCGGCAGTTTGCGCCG
>JBGPCF010000035.1:0-48116 GCA_041481635.1 Terriglobia bacterium
TCCGGACTGCCTTGGCCCTGAATCCAAGACTCATATTGCAGGCGCGATTTCCCATGGCCGTGGCGCTTTTTGAATTGCACAAGAATGAGGAAGCGCGGCATGAGTTTGAAGCAGTGCGGCGGACCGTGGGAGACCATCCCAATGTGGAGTATTACCTGGGGCGGCTGGATTTGGCCGAGGGCAAATTAGACGCAGCCATCGATGAGTTGAACAAAGCCGCGGCCAAACCGCCTTTTCCCGATACGGCGTACCAGCTCGGCTCGGCTTACCTCAAGAAACACGATTTGGCCTCAGCCGAGAAGTGGCTGACCAAGGCCGCCGAGTTAACTCCCAATGATTCGGCGGTTCAATTCCGCTTGAGTGTGTTCTACAACGAAGCCGGGCGAAAGGAAGCAGCTCAGCAGGCCTTGGCGCGTTCGGAGCAGTTGCGGCAGCGCGAGGCCGAATTGGACAAGGTGCGGCTGGAGTGCAATCAAAAACTCGACCACGGTTCCTTGGAAGATGCCCGCCCGATCTGCGAGCAGCTCAACGACCCCGACGATGCCGATAAACTCACCATGCTCGGCACCATCTATGGACAGCACGGCGCGTTCGAGGATGCCCTCAAACCGTTACGCCGCGCCGCCGAGTTGAGCCCCAATTCTCCCCAGATGCAGTACAACCTGGCTTTCGACCTGGCGCAGCTCAACTGGTTTGAAGAGGCACGGGAGCCGCTCGCCAAAGCCGTTGAACGCTGGCCCGATTTGTTTCCGCTGAACTTCCTCTACGGCGAGATTCTCTTGAACTTGGGAGAGGAAAGTCGCGCCTACGAGGCGTTGCACCGCGCTCATGAACTCAATCCCCAAGACCCGGGGGCAGCCGAACTTTTGTACCAAGTCACCCTCAACCTCGCGGGGAAAAGCCTGGCAGGCAAAGAGTTTTCTTCGGCGCAGAAATACCTTCGCGAGGCTGCCAAACTGAATCCGCACGACCCGGAACTCCACCGGCTCTTGGCGGAGGTCTATGACGCCACCGGACGGCAGACTGAGGCCCAAGAGGAGCGCCTCCAACAAGAGCAATTGAAGAACGCCAACAGCCCAGGGCCGAAATAATGTGTTCCGGCTAGAATCTATACACAAAAGTAGCTTCTGCCACGCGCAGACCACCTAGAATAATAGTTTATTCGAACTAGACGGCTCCAAAATCTCTTGACACCATCCATTCCTTCCCTTATAAACACTGACTACGTCGGGATGGGCTTCTAATCTCAAAACAACAGCGAAATGCTGGCTAGGCCAAATTCTGTCCAGCGGAGGGCTCAAATGATTTGTAAGAAGGCTGCCATCGCCACCTTTTTCTGCTGCGTGCTCGCACTGGCGAGCTCACCCCTTTATGGCCAGGCGACCGGGAGTTTGTCCGGCACAGTTCAGGACCGTTCCGGTGCGGTGTTGCCCGGAGCTTCGGTGACTGCCACTTCCCAGGGAACAAGTGCCGCACGTGAGACCAAAACGGATGACACTGGCCACTATTTGCTCCCTCTTTTGCCCACCGGAGTTTATACGATTCGTGTGAATGTGGCGGGCTTTCAGCCCATCGAGCAGAAGGATGTGGCGCTGCAGGTGGATGAAAGTAAAGAAGTGGATTTCTCTATGTCACCGGCCACCGTCCAGCAAACGGTGGAAGTCTCCGCCACGGCGGTTGCCGTGGAAACCTCCAACGCTTCGCTCGGTCAGGTGATCACTTCGCAGCAAGTCGCTGAGCTCCCCTTGAATGGACGCAACTTTGTCCAATTGGCAACCTTGACTCCAGGCACTGTTCAGGAAACAAACCCCAATAGCTTTTTCAATGGCGGCGGCAGCAGCGAGGTTGGGATTCGCGGATCCTTCTCGCTATCAGTCGGTGGCTCGCGCCCCAACAGCACGGACTGGCTTCTCGACGGTGTGGACAACAATGAGTTGACTGCAGGCGGTATTGCCATTCTTCCGGACATCGACGCGCTTCAGGAATTCAAGGTGCTCACGTATAACTATTCAGCAGAATACGGCACCCGTGGCGGGCCGGCGGTTTTGCTCACCATCAAATCCGGAACCAACCAGATTCACGGCAGCCTTTTTGAATATCTCCGCAACACCGACCTGGATGCGCGAAGTTTCTTTGCGCAAAACCGCGAAGTGTTTATTCAAAATCAATTTGGCGGATCAATCGGTGGACCTGTCCAGAAGGACAAAACCTTCCTCTTCTTTGATTATCAGGGGAAGCAGACCCGGCAAGGTAAAGTGTTCGTAGGGCAAGTGCCCACAGACAGAATGAAGGCGGGCGACTTTAGTGAAACGTTCGCAGATGTTGTGCAGCCCGCCACGCTTTCTAATCCGAATACTAATTTTGGTTTCCCCGGCGGCAGTCCTTTCTTGTGCGATGCCTCCGGCAACCCCTCTCCAACAGATGCCAACGGAGTGCAGGCTACAGGCAATCCCTGCAATAAGATTCCTGCCAGCGTCTTCAATCCCATTGGCAAAGCTTTGGTGGATCTGTACCCCCAGGCCAACAACCTTGGGTCTGGCTTCCTTTCAAAGGACTACGTCAACACGCCCGTCAAGCAGTTCAAGGAGGGTGAAGCTGACATCCGCTTGGATCATAACTTCTCCGGGAAAGATTCCCTATACGCTCGATTCAGCTACGATCAGGCCACAGTATACTTGCCGGGTGGTTCGCCGGGTTACGCCGAACCCAGCGCCTTCGCCAGCACTCAGAGCCTGACTGACCACGGGCGAAACGCAGCCATCGGCGAGACGCACGTGTTCTCATCTTCCACTCTCAATAAAGTGACGGCGGGCTACAATCGCATCTTCAACAACATTCTTTCCTTCGGTAGCGGCTCCTGCGAGGCGTCAAAAATCGGGGGAGGGATACCGGGTGCAAACCTCGGTGGAGTAAGCTGCGGTCTCACTTCTGTACTCATGGTCGGCGGATTCTGGTCTTTGGGTGATCGTGGGTTTGCCCCCTTCCAAGGCGGGACCAACGTGTTCCACATTGCCGATTCATTTGACATGATTCGGGGCAATCACGACTTGACGTTCGGCGGGGAAATTCGCGCCAATCAAATGAACGTCCTTACCAACGCTTTCCAGGACGGATTCTATGTGATGGCTCCGGTCTTCACGGGGAGTACCATCGGAGATACCCTGTTGGGCTTGCCGGTCTTTGGGCAGCACGATCAGACTTTCCAGGGCACGGTCACGGGTCGCCGCTGGAAAATGTATCGCCCGTTCTTTGAGGACAATTGGCGCGCCACTCACAACCTCACCTTGAATCTGGGCTTGGCTTGGGCCTTCGTAACACCGATCACCGAAGCGCACAATCGGCAGTCCAACTTTAATTTCCAAACTGGTCAGTTTTTGATTGGCGGGGGAAATGGTGGCTCAACAGTGGGCCTCTCAACTGACATGACTGCCCTTGAGCCTCGGATCGGAATTGCCTGGAGTCCGCGCGCCGACCGCAAAACATCCTTGCGAGCGGGATTTGCGATCTACCATGACTCCTCCTGGAATCAAGGTGGGCAGGGCTTATGGGAAAATCCGCCGTACTTTGGTTCATCCTTCGTCTCCTTCGGGAACACCTTCTCTCAGGGCTTCCCAATTCTTAGCCCGCCGCCGAGCGGTACGACCAACTTTTCTGGTAACCTCCAAACCCAGAATCTCAACTTCAAGCAGGGTCGGATCATCCAATACAATTTCAATGTTGAGCGCCAGATTCCCGGCGATGTTCTGCTCACGGTCGGTTACGCAGGATCACGAGGTACTCACATCCTGGAGGGAGGCCAGAATATAAACGTTAAATCTCCCCTCGCTTGTGGAGTTGTGACCGGATACACCTTTGGCTGCGGGCAACCGGGCGTCCCTTATCCGCAAGACGGCACAATCAATAACATTTTCGATAACGGATCGTCCACCTATAACTCCTTGCAGATCAAAGCGGAGACTAAGAGCAGTAAGCACGGGTTGTACGCCCTGGTGGGGTACACCTATTCGAAGTCCATAGACAACGGCATGTCCGACGGCTTGGGCAGCAACATCGGGGCCATGTATTTTCCGTTACCAAATATCGGAACCGGTGACAAGGGCCTTTCGCAAATCGATCTTACTCACAACTTCACGGCCAGCATTATTTACGACTTGCCCTTTGGGAAGGGGAAACAATTTGGCAATAACTGGAGTGCGCCCGTGAACACCGTCTTCGGCAACTGGGAATTCGATGTGATCGAGCATGCGATCTCGGGCTTCCCCATGCTCCTGGTTTCGAGCGCCGGAGGCGCTAATGCTGGCGTGGGCTTTTCTAACAATGGCAACAACTGGGTCCGTCCCGATCGCATTTGCAACGGTGCGATGAGCGATTGGACGGTCAACCAGTACTTCAATACCAGTTGCTTTGTGGACCCCGTTTCCGGGACCCTCGGAAACTCCAATCGTGCCCCGCTCTCTGGTCCGGGGCTGGTGAACACCGATTTCTCTGCAGTCAAGAATTTCCCTTTCTCTTTCCGCGAGGGTATGTCGCTGCAATTCCGGGCTGAATTGTTTAATATCTGGAATCACGCACAATTCTTGGCGCCAGGCGCGGGCGTTGTTGACGTCGACGGCGTTGGACCCGCAGTGATCACGGCGACCGTCAACAACCCGCGGCTGATTCAGTTCGCGCTAAAACTTCGCTTCTAGACCACATTAGTAATCTGTACCTTTCATCGAGCCGGGCCTTCGACTTGAGGGCCCGGCTCACCGTCCGCAACGCCCTTCCAAGACGGAGATTCCAACGTGGACAAAATCAAAGTCATCGTTGACCAGGACGCGCGCGGCCCGGGGACTAGCGACCAGCAGGCGATCCTGGTATTCCTGCAATCCGACGCCTTTGACGTCCTCGGTCTCACTACAGTCAGCGGCGACCAGTGGGTCAGGGAAGAGACCCAGCACGTTTTGCGTCTTGTCGAAATTGCCGGGCGCACCGACGTGCCCGTGGTGCAAGGAGCCGAGCATCCCTTACTCAACTCAAAGGAAGAGACCGAACGCTGGGAAGCCCTTTACGGAAGGATCGAATACAAAGGATGCTGGACTGAACACTTTGCTGCCGGCCGCTCCACGGTGACGGAAACCTTTTACCATCCACCTGATGTGACACCTCCGCTGCCCGAGGGCGCGCCCAAAATCAAGCCTCATCCGGGCACTGCCGCGCAGTTCATGGTGGAGATGGTGCACAAGTACCCAGGCGAAGTGGTGATCTGGTCGGGCGCGCCGCTCACCAACGTGGCGTTGGCGCTGCGCCTGGACCCCGAGTTTGCGACTTTAGCCAAAGAATTCGTTTTGATGGGTGGAGGGTTGTATCCGAACAAGGGCGGCATCCGCGTCATCGACGCGCGCCGTGAATTCAACTGGTGGTTCGATCCGGAAGCGGCGCGAATCGCTCTTCGCGCTCCATGGAAGAAAATCACCATCACGCCTATCGATATTTCCGTGAAAACGCGACTGAGCGATGAGATTCGCGCCGAGATCGCCAAAGCCGACACGCCCGTGGCGCGCTACCACGCGCAGTACTCCCTGCCGGGCTACATGTGGGACGAGATTTCCGGCATCGCGATGATCGAGCCGGGTATCATCACCGAGCAAAAACAAATGTATGTGGACGTGGATATCGACCACGGTGCGGGCTATGGCAACACGCTGTTCTGGGAAGCGACGAATGTCGTGCCGCCTTATGAGAGGCTCTCCACCGTGCAGTTTGATCTCGATACAAAACGGTTTTACCAAATCTATATCGATTTGATGACGCGGCCACCAAGATGGGTAGACTGAAGCGCGTAATGCAAGAGCACGGGCGGTATGAACATTCTTTTTTCTTTTGTCATTACCAAGGCAAGAGGAAGATGCGGGCAGGATGCCCGCGCTCCCAGAATTAAATCATGAAGAGACTCCTCTGGTTCATCTTGCTACTGGGATTGTCCTCAGGTCCTACTCTCGCCCAGCAGCGGCGGAAAGTGATCATCGATCAGGACGCGTCGGGACCGGGTGGAAGCAATCTGCAGGCGATTATGACCTTGGTGCAGTCACCGGCTGTGGAGACCTTGGGCATTGGAGTGGTGACCGGGGATGCGTGGCGCGACGAAGAACTCGCTCACACGCTGCGTTTACTGGAATTGGTGGGGAGGACTGACATTCCCGTCCTGCCCGGCGCCGCGTTTCCGCTGGTCCACACGCGCGAGCAGGCGCTACTCGACGAAAGAATCTATGGCAAGGTCAATTATATGGGCGCTTGGGACACCCGCTGGTGGCATGAGCCGTTTGAGGTGCCTCCCTCCAAAATGCCCGAAGGGCTGCCCAGCGGCAAACCATCGAATGAGGATGCCGCACATTTCATGGTGCGAATGGTGCACCAGTACCCGCACCAGGTGACGATTGTGGCTGTCGGGCCGATGACCGACCTCGCACTGGCCACCCGGCTCGATCACCAATTCCCCGAACTCGCCCAGGAACTGGTCTTCATGGGGGGTGCCATCAACCCGGTAACGAAAGATGCCGAGTGGGAAGCTGATCCGCGCCACGAATTCAATTTCTGGTTTGATCCGGAAGCCGCGCATATCGTGCTGACCGCACACTGGGCCAAAGTCACGTGCATCCCCGTGGACATTTCCATCAAAACCCATTTCACGCACGCCATGGCGGAACAAATCGCAAGGAGCGGCACCGTCCTCGGCCAATACTGGCTGAAATACTATGTTCCCTACATCAATTACATGTGGGATGAATTGGCGGCCGCGGCGTGGATTGACCCAAGTTTCATCACCGCCGAAAAGGAGTATTACCTCGACGTGAACATCGAGCGCGGGCCCAATTATGGGGACACGCTCACGTGGCCCGAGCGTGACAAGCCGAACCTCACCGGAACGCCCGCGCACGTCTTGATGGATTTGAACCGGGAGAAATTCAACCAATTCTTCATTAACCTGATGAACTCACCGACACCCAAGCCCACTCCTTAATCGACGCAAGGATTTACTCTGCCAAATTGGCCAGCTTGCGCGCGGCGAATTCACCCGCCGCGTGGTAGTCGCCACGGTAGATGGCCTGGCAGTATTCGCGATAAGCGGGAGTGACGATGGGCGGCACTTTGTCCCGGGAGAAGAGTCGTCTCTGCTCGGCAGTCCGTTCGAGCACTTGGACACCGGCTTGGAGCGCCTCGATAAATGCGTTCCGCGCGGCGCTATCTTCATGAGGGAAACGCCGCGCGACTTCGGCCGTGCGCGTAGAGATAGTCTCCATCAACTTTTCGCCCCACTCACGGCTGGCTTTGCCGCGCGGGTCTTCTCCGATGATTCCTTCCAGCGCCTGGTCGGTGGGAACGCTCTCTAGCTTG
This sequence comes from Terriglobia bacterium, assembly GCA_041481635.1. GTDB lineage: Bacteria > Acidobacteriota > Terriglobia > UBA7540 > UBA7540 > DASYXZ01. Next base: position 7,375 of record JBGPCF010000035.1, read on the forward strand.
ACGAGGTTCGGGTCAATCGCCCACATCAGGGATGTCTCACCTATCCCCGCGTGGTCGCCCGCGTAACCAATGTCCGTCGTGAAGTCGTACTCCGCCACGGGCAGGATGGCGGTCGTCGAGCGCCGCATCACGGCCAGCGCCGATCGCTTGAGCGTTATTGTGTGGTCCAAGCCGAAGTGCCCGGTAAAGGCAACTATCACTCGGAAGCCCATCGCGCCGAATTGTTCGAACACCTTTTCCAGCAAGGGCTCAATGACTGTGGCAGGCAAGTTGAGGGTGTGGGGAAAGGGGACGCCGCCCACTCCCCAATAAGATACGGGCACGAGCACGGCGTCAGCCTGATCGGCAATCCGTTCGCCGAGCGCGGCGGCCACCAAGCCGTCAAGTCCCAGAGGCAAGTGATGACTGTGCCATTCGATGGTGCCGAAAGGCAGCACGAGAATCGGCGATTGCGCGAGCCGCTCCCGCAACTGGTCAGGGAAAAGCGTTTCAAGACGATGGATGCTCATTAGGGCTGCTCGAATTCAATCAGGGTGCGGACCGCGCGCTGGCGATTGGGGTGGGCGAAAATCTCGGGTACCTCCTCAAGGCGGACCGATGCAGTTTCGAATTGATCGAGCTGCAACCCGCCCTCCATATACCACTCGGCAAATTTGGGCAGGTCTTTGTAAGGGACAATGTTTCCGTAGATACACCCCTGGATGGATTGCTGCTGGCTCATGAAACGCCGGGGATGAAAGTTGAGCAGGGCATCGCGCGCCGCAGCTCCGACCAGAGTAAGCGTGCCGCCGCGAGTCAGCATGTCAATGCCCTGAGCCATCAGCCTCGGCTCACCCACGACTTCAAAAGCGTGCTCGACTCCGCGCCCGCCGGTCATCTTCCTCACGATGTCCACGGGATTGCCCGCGCGATTATTCACCACGTGGGTGGCGCCAAAAACCGCGGCGTGCGCCAGCCGATCGTCGTCGATGTCGATGGCGATAATCGCCGACGCGCCGGCGAGCTTGGCTCCTTGGATTACGTTCAGGCCCACGCCTCCCGTTCCAATCACCGCCACGCTCTCGCCCGCCTGGACTTTCGCGGTGTAGAACACAGCCCCGATTCCAGTGGCCACGGCACAGCCAAGCAGCGCGGCTTTGTCGAAAGGCATGTCGCGGCGAATCGGAATGGCGCCCGCCGCTGGCAAGGTCATAAACGGGCAAAACGTTCCGGCATTCAGGAAAACATTCAACGGCCCGCCACGCCAGTAGACACGCGGCGCCGCGGTCCCTTGAATGTCCTCGCAGAGGTCGGGGCGGCCCGATAGGCAGCGTCGGCAGTGACCGCATTTCACCTGCCAGTTGATGACGACGTGGTCGCCGACCTTGGGGCGTTTGACGCCCTCACCGACGGACTCCACCACGCCCGCGCCCTCGTGCCCCAGCAGCACAGGGCACGCACGTGCGTCCCGAGTCGCATTGAGATCTGTATGGCAGATCCCGCTGGTGACATTGCGGACGCGCACTTCACCGGGGCCGGGCGGCTCCACAGCAACGTCTTCAATGGTTGGGATTTGCCCCAACCCGGTAAGAACGACACCTTCGGTTTCAATGGCGGAGCGGGAAGTTTTGGATGAGCGAGTCACCATGTCACCGGGCCCGGCCTAAATCGGCGATCAGTGAGTGGGCGGCGCGGGTGATGGCCGCAACTTCCTCGGGAGTGGCGCTCTCCACGCAGGCCTTGACAAGTTCCCCGCACCGCTCGCGCACCGCCTCATAACGGGCAGGGTCTTCGCCGCGCGCCGCGAGAAGTTCCCGCAGCCATCGCTTGCCATAGCCGGCATGAATGGTTTCGTCGGCCCAGTCAAAGTCCATGTCGTGCTCGCTCAGTTTGTCGCCGTAAGTGTGGAACAATCCGGCGCGAGTTGGCTTGTGCCTGATGTTTTTTGTTTCGAAAAAGTATAGCATGCCCAGGCGGTAGATGGGATCCTGGCCCGCCGCGCTGTCATAAATATATGTGCCTAATGGAATGTGCCCCGGGTCCAGCCCCCATGCCATCAGCCGATCGTACCCCATCTGGCAATGCCGGGACTCGTCGTAGGTCCATCGCGCGGCATCGTTGATCCACTCCCAGGGCAATACGTGAGCAAAGGCGCTCAAGATAATGCCGCCCGTCTCAATCGCCCACACCTCGTTGATGTGGCTGATGGCGGAACGAAGTTGCAGCATCAGCCCTTCACCGTATGGAAAATCAGGATCGACAATATCCGGCCAATAAAAGCGGCACAGCCAGAATCGGGAATCGCGCGCCGGCTTATTCGGGATGCCATAGGCGCGAACTCCTGTCGCGGATGCTGGAGCCGGGCTGGCAGTGGAGGAATCGACTCCCACGCCTCCTACTGCCGCAAGCTTACCGTGGATCGCTCGAGCCCAAGCTTCCGCGCCTGGGCGTTCGCTTGGGTTCGCGCTGAGTGCTTCCTTGGCCCACGCGCTCACGGTGTGGACCTGTTCGTCTTTTTCACCGAGGGCCAGATTCAGAAAGCGATGGGTTGGCCCGTCCGCGATAGGATCTGAAGCTCTCAGATATTCGCGATAAGCATCGCGCATGGCGGGTAACAGGACTTCTCCCAGAGCCAGGAGAAACGCCGTCGCGGAAGGAGAATCTTTAAGATGGTTGAATAGATACACGAGCGCCGCGTCGGGACCTTCTTCCTCCACGGTGCGGCTGGGGAAGCGCAACTCGAATACCCGCTCTCGTAAAGCGTTTGCCGACTGGGCGCATTGCCAGATGAGTCGGGGCAGCGCGGTTTTAATTTCCAAGGGTGCGAGCAGTGGAATCCAAGCCGCCTGGCTGATCGCCAGCGAGCGCTCGCAAAAGAAGAACCTCTTGAGGATTTGCGCTGTGTCCACGCGCATCCACCGCGCCCGCGAGCTCTCCGTCGTGATGTAGTGATCGGCAGTGGACATGGGAATCTGCCCGGTCAATTCGCTCCTCGAATTGATCGATATGAAAAAAGAGGCCTTTTAGCGCTTCGTCTGATTCTATCACTCTCGATGGCACCTGAAAATCTCGTTCAGCCATGGCGCCCCGATACTTTTTGATTCTACAGAGGTGCATCCGGTTGCTGCCAGCCATCGCCTATCCTCCGGAAGATGATAAGGACAATCTTCAATCGGGGAGAGAGTTAGGACGATTCCCGGGATAGCTCAGCAGGCTGATTCGCTCGCTTGGGTTCCTTCCTTCCGACCATGCAGAAGTTCTTCCATGATCTGAGCGCCCAAACTTGTTCCGATCAAGTCGGCACCAGCATCGAGCAACCCGCCGACCTGTAGCGCCGTCTTGATTCCGCCCGACGCTTTGATCTTCACGCTGGTTGGCGCCCGGTCCCTCAAATAACGGATGTCATGGGGCGTGGCGATTCCCACTGCACCGCTGCTCGCATTTTTCAAATACGCGGCGCCTGCATCGACACCGAGCGCCACTGCTCGCTCCTTTTGTCGAGCATTCAGCAACGGCAATTCCAGGATGACTTTGACGGGCGCTCCGCCCGCCGCCCGGACAACTCCTTCGATGTCGGTCTCGAATTCGCGCTCCATGCGTGAGAGCAGGAAACCAATGTTGGGCATCAAATCGATTTCCTGCGCGCCGGATTCAATCAACTGCGACGCTTCGTATGCCTTGCCTTTGCTCGTCATGGTCCCGAAGGGAAGATCAATCCACGAAGCGACGCGCGCGGTTTGGGCACGAAGGGCCTCCGCTGTCAATTTGACCCACGCGGCCGGAACCATCGCGGCATTAAACTGGTACTTGATGCAGGCCGCAACGTGCTGCTCCCAAAGTTTCCGGGTGACTCGATTCGAGATTAGCGTGTGCTGAATGCGGGCGGCAATGTCGGTGGCGCTCACCATGATGCCTTCTCCCATTGTGATAGCGGCGCTCTATGAGCGCCGAAGACACGACGGTCAATGACTGCGGACGCCGGAAAACAAACGGCGGTCATCGACCGCCGCTACAAATGCAAACCTCTATGGGTTGAGGTCTCCCGTGGTGGGACCAGCCAGGGCGGGATGGGCCGGGCATTCCGCCGATAGTATTCAAGCACATCGTCCAGGTGCGGGAGCGCGGGAATCACACCTTCTTTCGTGACTGCCATGCCGCCAGTCACAACGGCGAAACTCACTGCTTCTTCCAAGGTTGCGCCGCGCGCAAGGGCCACGGCAAGTCCGGCGTTGAATGCATCCCCCGCTCCGGTGGTATCCACCGCAGACATTTTGATAGCGGGAATATGCTTTTCGAAATCTCGCGTGGCGATAAATGCTCCGTGTTCGCCCAGCGTCACGATGACTTGTTTGGGACCGCGCGCGAGCAACTCACGCGCCAGATCTTTGGGTGCCACGTGTGCATCCGGCTTGCGGCCGAGCATGACCTTGGCCTCGGATTGGTTCGGGGTGAGAACGTCCACGTTGCGCAGCAGCGAATCGCGCACCACTCGCGCCGGAGCCGGGTTCAGGATGGTGATTGCCCTGTGCGCACGCCCTCGCTCCATGGCTGCCTGCGCCGCCTCAACCGGAGTTTCAAGCTGTGACAAGACCACTTGGGCGGACGAAAGAATGCCGTCGCTCGCCAGCACCGCCTCTCGAGTGAGTTGCTCATTCGCGCCCGGGTCGAGCGCGATGCAATTCTCGCCCGTGCCGGACTTCACCAGAATGAATCCCACGCCCGTGGGAAGGTCAGGCGCCTGCCGTAATCCAGTGGTGTCCACGCCTTCTTTGCGATACAGATCGAGAGCCATCTCGGCAAGGGGGTCCTTGCCAACGCACGCCACAAAACTGACCCGGGCGCCGAGCCGGGCGCACCCCACGGCTTGGTTGGAACCTTTACCGCCATGGTCCATGCGATAGCCGGAGCCGAGGAGCGTCTCGCCCGTGGTGGGGAGGCGCGCGAGCTTCATGGTCAAGCCCACGGCAAAACTGCCCACCACGGCAATGCGAGCGTCGCGATTCATCCTCAACCTCAGTTACAATGCTTCTGTCCAGGCGCGTAAGCATACCATAGGACGCGGCGCAGCCTGGGACGTGGTCAAGACGAAGGGGCAACCGATTGGGTCAGAGATCGAAAACACCGCGACGTGACGGTCTGGGGCGCCGCGAGTTTCTCGCGCGGTCTTGCTACTGGGCGTCTGCGGGCCTGGCAGCTTCCCCCCTTGGACGATTCGGTTATGCATTCCCGATTAGCGCACAACGCAGCCTTCCTGCGCACACTATCGATGACCGGCTGAATCCGCACTACCGGCAGCCCGCATCCATTGACGCGATTCTCCGTCAAGTCGAACCGGGCTCAGACACCTTCATCACGGAGAAATACGCGGAGCAGATTGAGGCGGTGCTGGCCCGATGGACCGCTGCGCTCACTCAATCGGCGCCGGAATTTTCCGCGGTTGAGCATTCTCTTTCCGCAAGTCTCCAAGCCACCGCGCTCAACCCGACCCAGCGCCAACCTTTGCGGCCACTCGGCGGCTTGGAAGTCAGCCGAAATCAATTCGGAAACGCATTAGCTGTGGGTCGTGCCGAATTTGCGGCGGAGTTCCGAAAGTTTCTCGGAATTTTCTCCAGCCTATCCACGGCCGAGTTCTATGTGGTCGGCATTTTACTGACAGGCACCGACCAAAGCCCCGGCGCTCTTCAGACACGCATTCGTTACGATTTTGTGGGCGCGGGCCGCGATTTTTTTCGTGGCGAGCGCGTGGGCCATTGGGACCTTGAATGGGAGAGCGACTTGGCGGGAGGGTGGCGCGTCCGCAAATGGCTGGCGCTCGAAGATACTGAGAGCCGCGCGGCGGGGCCTGTATTTGTGGACATAACCGGCCGGGCGCTCGGCGCCGAACTTTCCTACCATCAGCAAATGGTTTTTGGGGCCGACTACTGGCGAACCGTGCTGGACGGCGCAAGCCGAATCGACGTCTACGGCAACAACGGCATTGCCGTGGGCGACATCGACGGCGATGGCTTTGACGATGTTTATGTTTGCCAGCCCTCGGGAATCCCCAATCGTCTCTATCGGAATCGCGGCGACGGATCGTTTGAAGACGTGACGGAACGAGCGGGCGTTGACGTTCTCGACAGCACGGCGTGCGCCCTCTTCGCAGACCTGCGGAATAGCGGTCACCAGGACCTGATCGTGGTTTGCGTGGATGGGCCGTTGCTGTTTCTCAATGACGGGACCGGCCGGTTCCAGTTGAAGTCCGACGCATTCACTTTCGCCCAGCCGCCCCAAGGCACGTTCACCGGCGCGGCGCTTGCCGACTACGATGGCGACGGCTACCTAGACGTTTATTTCTGCCTCTACAGCTACTACCTGGGCCTTAACCAATACCAGTATCCCTTGCCGTATTATGACGCGAACAATGGGCCACCGAATTTCTTGATGCACAACCAGGGCGGGGGTACCTTCGCGGATGTAACCGTGGCCTCCGGCATGAATGTGAACAACAACCGCTACACTTTTACCTGCGGGTGGGTTGACTTCAATCGCGACGGACGGCCTGACCTCTACGTGGTGAACGACTTTGGCCGGAAAAATCTCTATCGCAACAACGGAGATGGGACGTTCACCGACGTGGCTTGCGAGGCGGGCGTGGAAGACGTGGGTGCCGGCATGAGCGTGTGTTGGTTTGACCACGACAACGACGGCCATCAAGATCTCTATGTCGCCGACATGTGGTCGGCGGCGGGGAAGCGGGTGAGCGAGCAGGACGTTTTTCTTAAGGACGCACCCAGCGACGTTCGCGCCCTTCTTCGCAAACACGCCGGAGGTAATTCGCTGTTTCACAATAAAGGCGATGGTCATTTTTCTGATAGGGTTGCGGTTGCGGGGGTCCAAATGGGACGGTGGTCGTGGTCCAGCGATGCCTGGGATTTCGACCACGATGGCTACCCTGATATTTATATCGCCAACGGGATGATCTCGGGCCCGGGGCGGCGAGATCTCTCTAGTTTCTTCTGGCGGCATACAGTTGCGGAAACGCCCCTTACTTTGTTTCCTTCACCGCGTTATCAATTGGGCTGGAACGCGATCAACGAGCTGATCCGCACCGACGGCACGTGGGCGGGCTACGAGCGAAACAATTTCTATGCCAACAATCGCGATGGAACTTTTTCAGAAATCGCTGGCACTATCGGGCTGGATTTTGTTGAGGACAGCCGCGCGTTTGCCCTCTCGGACTTCGAGCACGATGGCCGCTTGGAAGTTTTCGTGAAGAACCGAAGCGGCCCCCAACTGCGAATGCTTCATAACGAAATGCCAGACCTGGGTGGTTCGATCGCGTTTCGTCTGCGAGGGCAGAAGAGCAACTGGGATGCTATCGGCGCCGAGGTCACTGTCGAAGTCTCGGGATTGCGGCAGACGAAATTCCTTCAAGCAGGCTCGGGGTTTCTCTCACAGCACACCAAGGATCTTCACTTTGGCCTGGGGAAAACCGAAAGTTCTGTCAGCGCGACGGTCCGCTGGCCGAGCGGTCCGGTGCAGCGCTTCGAAAACTTGCCGCCTGGCAACCTCATCGTGATCGAAGAAGGCTCGGCGCAAGTCAGGTCACAACCGTTTGCTTCTGCAAGAGCGGGAGGGAACACCCGTCTCACGAATCAGCCCGCTCGTGAAGAAAGGCCACCCACCAGAATGGCTAAGCTCACAGCCGAAATGCAACCCACGACGGTGGAAACGTGGCTGCTTGCTCTCGTCGCCGCTCCGGAATTTAATCTTACGGATGTCTCGGGTCGCGACCGAGAGCTGGCAGACTTGCTAGGGCGTCCTTTCCTGCTCAATTTTTGGAAGTTGTCACCGGATTCACCTAATGAAGACTTGACGCTTTTTGAGCAGCGTCACGCTCGCTGGGCCGCCAAAGGTCTGCAGTTGGTGACCATCAACCTGAACGCTGCTGAAGAAGCTGACGAGGTGCGCAAGCTGGTTCGCGACAAGCATTATTCTTTTCCCGTCCTATTGGCCACGAAGGAAACCGCGGCGGTCTACAACATTCTCTACCGCTACCTGTTCGATCGACGCCGCAACCTGGGAATTCCAACCTCATTTTTGGCAAATGCCAAGGGTCTGATCGTCAAGGTCTATCAGGGGCCGGTGAAGTCGGAGAGTGTGGAATCCGATTTCCTCCAGATTCCTCAGACCTCGAGCGAGCGCGCACAAAAGGGACTTCCATTCCCCGGCCGCCTCTACGGCGCCGAGTTCCATCGAAATCAATTCACCTACACGCTGGTGTTTTTTGAAAGAGGCTACCTCGACCAGGCTTTGGCGAGTTGCCGGCTGGTGCTGGAGCAGGAGCCGGACCGGGCGGAAGCTCACTATGTCGAGGGGATGATATACCTGAAGAAGCAAATGCCGAAGGAAGCCCGCGAGAGTTTTGAGCGGACGATTCACGCCACGCCCAGCCAGCCCAATACTTTTCCCGATGCTTGGAATAATCTTGGCATGCTGGCGGCGCAGGAAGGCCGCAGGGATGACGCCATCGCGGCGCTGAAAGAGGCGATCATAATGAATCCCAGCTACACCGTGGCCCTCGAGAATCTCGGCAATGTCTACCGGCAGCAGCACCGCTGGGCCGAAGCGCAGGCGACGCTCGAGCGCGCGCTCGAGACCGATCCCAACGACGCGGAAGTCAACTACGGCCTGGCGCTTACCTTCGCCCAGCAGGATGACACCGCGCGCGCCGAGCACTATTTCAACGCGGCACTACGGCTCCGGCCCGAGTATCCCGAGGCCTTGAACAATCTGGGCGTGCTCTACCTCAACACCAATCGCGTAGACCTGGGGGTGCGATCGTTCGAAAATTGCATTCGCGTTGCGCCGGGATTTGACCAGGCTTATATCAATCTCGCCAAGGTCTATGCGCAGCAGGGGCAGGTGGACCAGGCGGCGGCCATCCTTCACCAGCTTCTGCAACAGCATCCAGACCACGCCCTGGCCTTGAAGATGCTGGAGCAGCTCGGCCGGTGACGCGAGCTTGCACCGCCGACCAGAATTCGCCCCGCATTGCCCGGCCAAAGATGTATAATCGCGCCTCTTCGATGGCTGCCAATTGAGTGGAAAGGATACCGAGAAAACCATTCTGGCATTTCAACTCTCGAAAATTGCAGGCGCCCAGCGCCAATGAGCGCGCGGCGAATCGAGCGACCACATGTTTATTCCGGGTTCGTTTACGGTTGCGTTGGTGATGACGGTGATGAGCGCCGTGTTTTGGGGATCGTGGGCCAACACTTACAAGGGCGCCAAGAGCTACCGGTTTGAACTGTTCTATTGGGACTACATGATTGGGGTCCTGCTCCTGACGTTTGGCCTCGCCCTGACCATGGGCAGCATGGGCGCGACCGGCGAGAGTTTCATCACCAATTTGGGTCAGGCGACGGCGTCGAATTATCTGTATGCTCTCGGGGCCGGGTTCATTTTCAACATCGCCAACCTGTTGCTCGTTGCGGGCATTGACATTGCCGGACTCGCGGTCGCCTTTCCCATCGCCATTGGCATCGCCCTGGTTGAAGGCGTGGTTCTGAGTTACATCCTGCAGCCCAAGGGCGATGCTCTGTATCTTGCCGCGGGAGTGGCGCTGGCCATCGCAGCCATCCTGTGTGACGCCATGGCTTACAGTAATCTCAGCGGCTCCGGCCGCAAGGTCTCGCGCAAAGGGATTATGGTGAATGTGATTTCCGGCCTCCTGATGGGCGCGTTCCCTCCCCTCGTGACCAAGGCCATGACAGCGGGGCACTCGCTCACGCCGTATAGTATTGCTGCCCTATTCAGCCTGGGTGCGTTTGTCTGCTGCTTTTTCATCAATATTTATTTCATGCGCCACCCCCTGGTGGGTGAACCGGTCAACTTCTCGGGATTCCTTCCTGCCGGCGCGCGTAATCACTTTTTCGGAATCGCGGGGGGAATCGTGTGGGGATTAGGCACCTCATTCAACTTCATCGCCGGTAAATTCACGGGCGTAGCCGTTTCTTACGCCATTGGCCAATCGGCGCCCATGATTGCCGCTTTGTGGGGCGTGCTGGCCTGGAAGGAATTTACCGGGGCGGGGAAGAAGTCTTGGATGTTCCTCGGCATGATGTTCGTGTTCTATCTTGCCGCTGTCACCATGATTGCCTTCGCTTACCAAGGCTGAAACAAATGAATCTTATGACCAGGGAAGATTGATGAAAAGTTTCCGACTTCTTTTAGTTTTCTTGTTTGTCACAATGCTCGGCGCATCCGCTTGGGCGATGACCAAACGCAAGGTAATCCTTGATCAGGACGCTTTGGGACCGGCGGGGACCGATCTGAATTCGGTTCTGATCTTCCTCCAATCACCCGAGGTGGAGACTCTGGGGATCACCGTCGTTTCCGGCGACGGCTGGCGCGATGAAGAAGTTGCTCACACGCTGCGATTGCTGGAAATCATTGGTAGGTCAGACATCCCAGTGGTCCCCGGTGCGGTTTTCCCGCTGGTGAACAGCCAGGAGCTCATGGAGGACTGGCAAGAACAATACGGGAAGCTCCGCTACATGGGGGCCTGGCACGCTGAATATCCCGGCTGGAAATATCACGATCCCTTTGTGGTCCCTGATTTGGAAGAAGGGAACCCGAAGACCAAGCCGGCGAATGAGGACGCGGCGCACTTCCTGATTCGGATGGTGCGCCAGTACCCGCACGAGGTGACTATTTACGCCGCCGGCCCATTGACGAATATCGCGCTAGCGCTCGCACTCGACCCTCAGTTTCCGGAGTTGGCCAAAGAGCTGATTCTGATGGGCGGCGCCATGAATCCCACGACCGAGGATCCGGAGTTTACCCACAGCCCACAGCGTGAATTCAATTTCTGGTTTGATCCGGAAGCCACACACGCCGTCTTGCACGCGCGTTGGGCGAAAATCGTTTGCACCACAGTGGACATTTCGGTGAAGACCCGCATTCGCAAGAAAATGATCGACGAGATTGGCAAGTCCAGCTTGCCTGCGGCTCAGTATGTGGTGAAGTACACCCGGCCCGTCAGTTACATGTGGGACGAACTCGCCGCGGCGGCGTGGATCGATCCCGGCATCATCACCAAGGAAGAAATGATTTACATGGATGGCGAGATCGATCACGGGGCAGGCTACGGCAATACTCTTAGTTGGGAACAGGGTAGGAATCCCGGTTTGGGAGAGCAACTTGTGCACGTTCAAGTGGACTTGGACGTCAACAAACTTTACCAACTTTTTGTGCGGCTGATGACCAGCCCCACGCCGGGTGCGCGTCAATAATGGACGCACCGTGACGTCCGGAGGGCGCACGCCGTGCGCCCCTACTTCAAGAATCGGAGCGAAAAAGATGGCGGGAAAAATTGTGGTGATGGGCAGCTTGAATATGGATCTGGTGGGTTGCGCCCCGCGAATTCCGGTGGTGGGTGAAACCATTGTGGGGCACAAGTTTTTCACCGAGCCGGGTGGGAAGGGCGCCAACCAAGCCTACGGCGCTGCCACGCTGGGCGGGCGCGTCGCCATGTTGGGGAGGGTGGGGAGCGACGATTTTGGACGCGAGATGCGCGCCAACCTCGAGAAGGTCGGCTGCGAAGTGACCGGACTGCTGACCATTCAGGGCGCGACCAGCGGAATCGCGCTCATCTTTGTGGCAGATGACGGACACAATTCCATCATCATCGTGCCGGGCGCCAACGACCTCTATTCTCCCGCCGATGTGGATGCGGGCCAGGAGTATCTGAAGGGAGCGGCGCTGGTGCTCCTGCAATTGGAGAATCCTTTGCCGACTGTGCTCGCAGCGGCGCGAGCCGGTAAACGCGCGGGCGCAAAAGTTATTCTCGATCCGGCTCCGGCGCGCCCGGTGCCCGAGGAGCTGTTTGAATTGTGCGACATCATCACGCCCAATGAAACCGAAGCGGCCATCCTCGCCGGACTTCCGCCCGGCGGCTTGAATCCCGAGCAAGCTCTGGCCATCGCGCGCAAGCTTCAGACCCGCAAAGCCAAAACGGTGATTGTGAAACTGGGCGACCAGGGGTGTATGCTGGTGGACGGAGAGAAATCACAGCTGGTGCGCGCGCCCAAGGTGAAAGCGGTGGACACCACAGCGGCGGGCGACGTTTTCAACGCCGGACTGGCGGTGGGCCTTAGCGAAGGTTTGGATTTGGCCGCCGCCTGTGCCTTCGCCAACCGGTCGGCGGCGCTCTCAGTGACCAAACTTGGAACGCAAATAGCCACTCCCTCGCGCGCCGAAGTGGATGCGTTTGCGGGCTAAGGGAAGGGCGGTAGGGTTTTTATCAGCAAGGAGGATGGGACTTATGAACACTAATCGAAATATTACCAAGATGATTCGCCTGAGTGCGCTGCTTGCCTTGTGCGCCGCCATGGCGTTACCGGCGAGATCCCAGGAATCAACGATCGCCGCCACGCCGCCCATGGGTTGGAACAGTTGGAACCACTTCGCCTGCAAGGTAAGCGATGCGGTGGTGCGCGCCTCTGCGGACGCAATCGTGAAAAATGGAATGAAGGACGCCGGCTACGTCTACATCAACATCGACGATTGCTGGCAAGGCCAGCGCGACGCCAAAGGTGTGATTCATTCCAACGCCAAATTTCCCGACATGAAGGCGCTCGGCGATTACATTCACAGCAAGGGATTGAAATTCGGAATTTATTCTTCCCCCGGCCCCAAAACTTGCGCCGGCTACGCGGGCACCTACCAGCATGAGGAGCAGGATGCGAAGCAATACGCCGCCTGGGGCGTCGACTACCTGAAGTACGACTGGTGCAGCGCGGATAAAGTGTATAAGCCGGAGGAGATGCCCGCTGTCTACAAAAAAATGCACGACGCGCTCGAGGCCACCGGCCGGCCCATCGTCTACAGCTTGTGCCAGTATGGGTTGCGCAGAGTGTGGGAATGGGGCGCGTCAGTGGGCGGAAATTCCTGGCGTACCACTGACGATATCAATGACAACTACGACAAGATGTACGCCATCGCGCACTCCGAAGACGGCATTGAGCAATACGCCGGCCCCGGCCACTGGAACGATCCCGACATGCTCGAGGTGGGCAACGGGCACATGAGCCACGACGAATACGTGACCCACATGAGCATGTGGTGCATGTTGGCTGCGCCCTTGCTGGCCGGAAACGACCTGTCGAATATGAAGCCGGACACGCTGGCTGTTCTTACCAACCCCGAGGTGATTGCCATTGATCAAGACCCGAAGGGCGTTCAAGGGCGCTGGGCCTGGCAGGTGGGACCGTATGAAGTTTGGGTCAAGCCGCTCGCCGATGGCTCGGTGGTCGCGCTTCTCATCAACCGCGGCGAGGATACGGAAAACGTCACCGCGAACTTTAAGGACCTGGGCATCATCGGCACCAAATCGGTGCGCGACCTGTGGGCCAAAAAAGGTCTTGGCCAGTTTACGGACAGCTTCTCCGCCGACGTCGCCGCGCACGGTGTGGTGATGGTGAAAATTCAGTAGAGTGGTTGGGCCGGTTTGTGTAGGGCCGACCCTTGGGTCGGCCTGAGCCCGGGGGCGGTCGCCGCCGAAATGACAATCGCCGCCGGGCCAAGGCCCGGCCCTACACTTCGGAGTTCGAATGTCCAAGCCTGCACGATGGCTGATTTTGGTCTCTTCGCTCTTGATTTGCCTTCCTTTTGCGGCGCAGGAATTTAATGTTCCGCACAACGTCTACCCACCTCAGGATCTGCAAATTCCTGGGCCACCGATTGACAGCGCCAACACGGCACTGTGTTGCGCGAAGGGTGCCCAAGGTCCGGTATCGGAAGCCTCATTCAAAGCCTGGCTGGCTTACATCCAAGCTTGGCGCCGCGAGCATCTGGTTCGCATGGGCTACGATGGCGCGCAGTACGACCGCCCTGAACTCAAGTGGACGCAGTCGAGTTTCATCCAGCCGCTGATGATGGCGCAGGAGCGCACCTTCTACGATCTGCAGGCGGGCCGCTACACGGTGGAACACTACCTGGCTGATCTCAAGACACGCTACGGCGGAGTCGATTCCGTCCTGATCTGGCCGTCGTATCCAAACCTGGGGATCGATGCTCGCAATCAGCTCGACTTGGTGCGCGACATGCCGGGCGGCGTCGAGGGCGTGCGCGCGATGATCGACACTTTCCATCGCAACGGGGTTCGCGTGCTATTGGCCTACAACCCCTGGGACCGTGGGACGCGTGAAGAACCCGCGCCCGATTGGGAAGCGCTGGCCAAGCTGATGGCCGAAGTGGGCGCCGACGGCGTAAACGCGGACACCATGGAGGCGGTGCCGCCCGCCTTCCGTGTCGCCTCTGACCGGACGGGCCATCCGCTGGCCTTCGAGCCCGAGAACGGCGCGAACGGCGACGTGGATTTCGCCATCGCCTGGAACAATCTCACCTGGGGTTATTGGAAGCTGCCCTTCGAGCCCATGATCAGCAAAAACAAATGGCTCGAGCCGCGCCACATGGTGCATGTGTGCGATCGCTGGGCGCGCGACAAGTCGGACAGCATCCAGGCGGCATTTTTCAACGGTGTTGGCTACGAGAGCTGGGAGAATATTTTTGGGATTTGGAATGGGCTCGAAGAGCGTGACGCGGAGGCGCTGCGCCGCATTGGCGCAATTGAACGGACATTTGCCGATCTTCTCATCAGTCCCGGCTGGGAGCCACACGCTCCAGTGCTGCAATATGGATTATTCGCCAGCAAATTTCCCGGCGCGGGCCGAACTCTATGGACGGTGGTGAACCGGAACGAATTCGCCCTGCGCGGCGAACAGATTCGCGTGAGCTACGAGCCAGGGCTACACTACTACGACGCCTGGAATGGCACGGAGCTGATGCCGGAAATCAGCGGAGCGAGAGCGACGCTGAGTTTTGAAGTTGAACCGCTTGGGTACAGCGCAGTTCTTGCCACCCGCGAGCTTTCCGCAAAAGAAAATGACTTGATGGCGGAAATGCGCCAGCGCGCTCAACGGCCGCTGGCCGGCTTTTCGCGCAATTGGCATCCTCTGCCGCAGAGGATCAGTGAAATCCCGGGCACAAAACCCGCCACGACGGCCCCAGAGGGCATGGTGCGGATTCCCACCGGCAATTTCGTTTTCCGAGTTTCGGGCATCGAGATCGAAGGTGGCAACCAAGCAGGTGCAGACGTTCAATTGCCTTGGGAGGACGCGCCTCAGCGCAGTCACCGCCACCCCATGCACTTTCCTGAATTCTATATGGACCGCACCCCAGTGACGAATGCCGAGTTTAAGAAATTTCTCGACTCCGCGCAATACCATCCCAAAGACGATCACAATTTTCTGAGGGACTGGCGCGGCTCGGCCTACCCGGACGGTTGGGCAAACAAGCCAGTAACCTGGGTGTCGCTGGAGGACGCGCGCGCCTACGCAGAGTGGGCGGGGAAGCGATTGCCACACGAGTGGGAATGGCAATACGCGGCGCAGGGAACCGACGGCCGCGTTTATCCCTGGGGGAACGAATGGGACGCACGCGCGGTGCCATCACCAGGGAAGGGCCGCATCTTTCCTGTCCTTGACGATGTGGGGAAGCACCTGACTGGCACCAGTCCCTTCGGCGTGATGGATATGGTAGGCCACGTTTGGCAGTGGACCGATGAATACTCGGACCAGCACACGCGCTCGGCCGTACTGCGCGGAGGTAGCGCCTACCAGCCGCAAGGCGCCATGTGGTATTTCCCTCAGGCCTACAAGCTCGGCGAACACGGAAAATATTTGCTGATGGCCCCCAGCCTCGACCGCTCAGGGATGGTTGGTTTCCGCTGTGTGGCGGACACCCATTAGGCTATTTTCGGCTGAGGAAACCAACTAGGTTTGTGTCTTCGGCATCCAACTTCCAGCAGCCAAAAAAACTGGAGTATTCCAAGGTATGGCTGCCCGGTATATATTCATTTGTCACCAGAGTATGGATTGAAATCCCGATGGGGGCGAGTTGCGCGCGGTAGTTTGTCGGAAAGTAGCTCCAATAGAAAAATGAACTTGACTTGGTTCACGGAGGCAGCATGACACTTTCAAGGCTGCGGTTAAAGCAGGCAAGGTGGGTGGTCGCTTCCATTCTCCTGTCCACGCTTGTCGCCACAGCGCAAACCGATTCCGTGCGTGCGCGTATTACGGAAGCGGTGGATGTGGAGAGGGTGGTGACGCTTCGCGGCAACACCCACCCGCTGGCGCGACCGGAGTTTGACGGCGGGACAGCCCCCGATAGCCTGCCGGCGCGCCGCATGATGCTGGTTTTGAGCCGCGCACCGGAGCAGGAAACGGCGCTGCGCAAATTGCTGGACGAACAGCAGATCACATCCTCCGCCAACTATCATCGCTGGCTCACGCCGCAGGAATTCGGACAGCAGTTTGGTCCAGCCGATTCGGACATCCAGGCGGTGACGGACTGGCTCACCTCCCAGGGCTTTCAGGTGAATCGCGTGACTGCGGGCCGCACCGTTATTGAATTCAGCGGCACGGCAGGCCAGGTTCGCCAGAGCATGCATACAGAAATCCACAAATTCGAGGTCAAAGGCAAAGAATATTGGGCCAATGCCAGCGACCCGCAGATTCCTTACGCGCTGTCCCCGGTGGTCTCCAGCGTGGTCTCGCTCAACAGTTTTCCCAGACAGTCGATGTCCCGCCGTCTAGGCACTTTTTCCCGATCGAAAGTGACCGGCGAAGTGAGGCCGCTTTTCACCTATACAGATAATTTCGGGACAAACTACGCTGTGGGCCCGGGCGACTTCGCCACCATTTACAATGTCCCGACAGCCTTTGACGGCACCGGAGTGAGCATCGCCATCGTCGCGAACTCAAACATTAACCCTCAGGATGTAAAGGACTTCCGCACCATGTTCGGCCTGCCGGCGAATGACCCGCAAATTGTATTAGATGGCCCCGATCCGGGGTTAAATTTCTTTACCGAAGGTGAGGCCGACCTCGACGTCCAATGGGCGGGCGCCGTGGCGAAGAATGCCACCATCAAGATGGTGGCTTCAGAGGACACGGAAACGAGTTCCGGCGTCGATCTCTCTGCTCTCTACATCGTGGACAACAATATCGCGTCCATTTTAAGTGACAGCTTTGGAAATTGCGAACAAGTGCTAGGCGTCGGTGGCAACACTTTCTACAACGCCCTTTGGCAGCAGTCCGCCGCTCAGGGCATTACTGTCTTCGTAGCGGCGGGGGACAACGGCTCTGCGACATGCGATGGTTCACCCGAAAACGCGGCAACGTTGGGTTTGGCGGTCGACGGACTAGCCTCCACCCCCTACGATGTGGCCGTGGGCGGGACCGATTTTAACGATGGAAATAATCCAACGGTATATTGGAACTCCACCAATAGCTCACCAACACAAATTTCCGCCAAATCCTATATTCCTGAAACCACCTGGAACGACTCTTGCGCTCGCACGGCGATTACGGGGGTGCTCACCACGTGCCCTTCCGTGTCGAGCTCTGGCGATGATCTCGTCGGAGGCAGCGGCGGGCCCAGTGCAGTCTATGCAAAACCGAGTTGGCAGACAGGCTCGGGCGTGCCGAATGATGGCGTGCGGGACTTGCCTGACATATCTCTCTTTGCTGGCCGCGGCTTTATCCAGAATTTCTACGTTTACTGCCAAGCGGACGCCAATGCGAGCTCCGGAGGCAGCAGCACCTCCTGTGATCTCAACTCTCCGTTTCAAGATTTTCAAGGCGCAGGAGGCACATCCTTCGGAGCGCCTGCATTTGCCGGGATTATGGCGCTGGTGAATCAAAAAACGGGAGCGCGCCAGGGCAACGCGAACTATGTCCTGTACCCGCTGGCAGCGCAGGCGAACGCTTCATGTGCTTCCAATGCCGCAATGGCGGCCGGCGCCAGCGCTTCCACCTGTATTTTCTACGACACCGTCACGGGCAATATTTCGGTGGCCTGCCGGGGCGGAACACCCAACTGTAGCAACACCAGTAAGGCGGCCAATCAATTCGGAGTCCTGGTCGATCCCAATCACCCCACTACGCCTGCCTGGACGACCACTCCCGGATATGATCTTGCCACAGGGCTCGGCTCAGTGAACGTAACGAATCTGGTGAACAAGTGGGCTTCGGTCCCCTTTAGTCCGACGACCACCACGCTCGTCAGCGTTACACCAACCACCATCACTCATGGCCAGCCGGCGACCGTGACCATCCATGTTACCTCCGGGTCCGGCACACCGACCGGTCCTGTCACTTTGATGAGCGGCTCCAATAGTCCCCTTGGCATCCCCGCCTTTGATTTGAGCGGGGGTACATTTATCGGGACTACAACATTCCTTCCGGGCGGGACTTACAACGTGACGGCGCATTATGCGGGCGACGGCACTTTTGGCGCCAGTGATTCCACGCCCCCCGGATTCCAGGTCACAGTGAGCAAGGAACCCAGCCAGGCTCACCTCGGCTTGGTGACTTTTGACCAGAACGGGAACATAACAAGTACCAACGCAACCACAACGGCGTATGGTTCTCCCTACATTCTTCGGCTTGATGTCACCAATGCCAGTGGTCTGGGCTGCGCGCCCAGTGGCTTATCCTTGGTTTACCCGTGTTCCACCGGAACCGTGACATTTACAGATAATAGCTTGCCTTTAGTTGATTTCAACGGCTCCAACACTGCCACCGTGAACAGTCAGGGCTACGCTGAAGATTATTTCATCCAACTTCCCACCGGCACGCATCACCTCCAGGCGACGTACGGAGGCGATTCCAGCTTTACCTCAAGCACTTCCAGCGTCAATCAGGTGGTAATCACCAAAGCGGCGACGACGATGACCTTGTCGGCCAGCGATGCCACCGTCCAGACCGGCGCCAGCGTCATTCTAACGGCGACTATAAGCACACAGAGCAACAGCGCCGTTCCTCCCGCTGGCTCGGTGCAATTCCTGAATGGAAGCACGCCAGTTAGTGGCACCGTGACTTACGTAGGAACACCGTACTCGAACACGACCGGCGCATTCGCCAGTTTACAAGCGACCGTCACCACAACTTTCTCGACAGCGGCAAACATCATCATCACTTCAATATACAGTGGTAATACCAATTACAGTGCCTCGCCCAGCAACCCGACGATCTCGATCACGGTTACGGCTCCACCGCCCGATTTCACGTTCACTGCGAGTCCCACGAGCTTCAACATTGCCAGTCCGGGTCAGTCCGGCAACACGACCCTCACAGTGGGCTCGACCAATGGGTTCACCGGAACAGTGAACTTCACTTGCGCAGTGCCGGCAACCATGAAAGAGGCCGCATGCTCACTCGCGCCCACCTCCCTAACCACTTCCGGCACGACGGTGCTGACCGTCACCACAACCGCGCCACACACTGTGGGCAGTTTGTTTAATCCCGATGCGTGGTTCATGCTGGGCGGAGGAACTCTGTTAGCCTGCCTGCTCTTATTGAGCATCCCCGTCAAGCGGCGCCGATTAAAGTTGGCGTTTGGGCTGATGTGCGTTGTCCTGCTGACGGCCGGCGCCTTCGGGTGCGGTGGAGGGTCAAGCGGTGGCGGGCCAACCACTGATCCCGGCACGGCAGCCGGCACCTACTCGGTTTCGGTGACCGCCACTAGCGGCGCTACTGTGCACACCACGAATGTTTCGGTGACCGTCCAATAGGACGATGCGGATCAGGCAAGCGACCACCGGTCCCGTCAAGAAAAATGCCCAACCCGTTGCGCTTCGATCCCAGAGGGGGGTGGGGAGGGAAGAAGCCGAGGAAAACGGGTTGGGCTCTAGCCTAGTTTCCGGCTAGTCTTGGTTCCTGCTCCTCACGGGTTTGCCCGTTGGGGAGTTGAGGAAAAACTCTTCCGCGTGCCTGGGATGGCCCAAATCAATCGCGAATGCCTAATGCTTATAGAAACTGATGATGAAGCACCGGCCTTAAGGGTGGATGACGGAAACATTAAGTTCTTGTTAAGAATGGGATCTCAGAGGGTTGAATCAGCAGGCGGCAAAGGATCTCGAGGGAGGCTGTCCCCCAAAGTGCAGAGGTTCTCTGTTTGGAAAGGCAAGGCAGCAGATATTTCCCGCAACCGCTAGGATTTTTGGGCAGACAAGCCGGCTTCTTCAGAGCATTTCCAAAGCGACTCGAATTCTTCGCGGAAATCTTCAACCAACCTGGGCTCGCGCAGGAGAAGAATGTTCTCGTGGTTTTGCTCTTCCGAAGCGAAAGTCCAGTTATAGCTTCCGGTGATAACCAGGCGATCGTCGAGGAGAGTAAATTTATGGTGCATCTTGGAATCCGCACCATCCCGCCCGTAGGTCAGCCGGAAGGGAATCCCGTTGCTTGACAGAAGCTCCTGGGTGGCCCCGCTCTTTTCATACTTGCTGCGGTCGGTCACCAGCCGGATGCGAACTCCCCTTCGTCGAGCATCCGCCAATGCCCGGGCAAGCCGCTGGCTGTTGAATCGATGCAGCGCGGCATCAATGGAAATGTTGGTGGCTGCGACCAGGCTCTCAATTATTTCCGCAATGGACCGCGAGCGCGCGAAGACCGCGTCCGCCAGCTTGGATTCATCCATAATCTTCACTGTGTTCAGGGTACCAGCCTCCGGTTGAATTTAACCCACCGAGTGAAGACAAGAAGGCAAACTGCCAATGATTGTTATGAAGTGAGGCCCCGGCTTACTTGTGCGCTTCAGCGTGATGACGGACATCAATTCCCTCAACGAGAAAGACGACGTCTTCAGCGATATTGGTGGCATGGTCGGCGATGCGCTCCAGATTACGCGCGACAAAGATGAGATCGAGGCACTGTCGGATGATGGAAGGATCTTTCTCCATGTAAGAGACCAACTCGGAGTAAACCGAGTCGCGCATGTGGTCAACGGCGTCGTCTGACACCAGGATTTCCCGGGCAAGGTCGCCGTCGCGTTTGACGAATGCGTCCAGGGCCTTGCGCACCATCGATTCCACAAGGTTTGCCATGTGCGGGATATCGATCAGAGGTTTGACCAGGGGCTCGTGGATGAGCGAGAGTGCCCGTTCGGCGATGTTGACGGCGTGGTCGCCCATGCGCTCGAGGTCGTTGTTAATCTTGATGGCGGCAGTGATGAAGCGCAGGTCGCTGGCGACGGGCTGCTCCAGGGCGAGCAGGCCGGTGGCGAGGTCGTCGATCTCAATCTCCATCTGGTTGATGCGGGATTCGTTCTGCAGAGCCTGAACCGCCTGCTGTTCATCCTTTTCGGTCAAGGCGAGTATACTTCGGTAGATAGCGGACTCCACCAATCCGCTCATTTCCAGCAAGCGTTTTCGAAGATCGTCGAGTTGTTGGTCAAAGTGGCGCATAAGTCAGTAGACTGTAGACAGTAGACAGGGCAAAAACGAAATCCGTTCCCGCGTCACATGCTGTCTCATCCTATCGATGGTTTCTTCTTCTCCTCAAACAAAGCCTTGGACTTGGCTGGAAGCCGCACAACAAGATCTTTTCTCCCTGTCTGCTGTCTACAGTCTACTGTCTACTTGCTTCCTACCCAAACCGGCCCGTGATGTAATCCTCGGTCTCGGTTCGTGCCGGCTTCTTGAAGATTATCGCAGTCTCGTTGAATTCAATGAGTTTTCCCATCAAGAAGAAACCCGTGAAGTCCGCCACCCGGGCCGCCTGCTGCATATTATGAGTCACGATGACGATGGTGCATGAGTCCTTGAGGACGAACAAGAGCTCTTCGATTTTCGCGGTGGCAATGGGATCGAGGGCCGAACAAGGCTCGTCCAGTAACAGGACCTCAGGCTCGACCGCCAGGGCCCGCGCGATGCAGAGCCTTTGCTGCTGGCCTCCAGAGAGGCCGTAGGCCGATTTGTGCAGGCGGTCCTTGACTTCATCCCAAATCGCGGCGCGTTTCAAGCTGGCTTCCACCAAATCCGCCAAAGAGCCTTTCCACCCGTTGACTCGCAGCCCGTAAGCGACGTTTTCAAAAATGGACTTGGGAAAAGGATTGGACTTTTGGAAGACCATACCCACGCGACGGCGCAGCTTGGCGACGTCCATGGCCAGGATATTTTCGCCGTCGAGATGGAGCGAGCCTTCGGCTCGCGCACCTCTTACCATTTCATACATACGGTCCAAGGTGCGCAAGAAGGTGGATTTCCCGCATCCCGACGGTCCGATCAGCGCGGTGACCTTTTTCTCCGGTATCTTGATATTGACGTCGAACAACGACTGGCGAGGCCCGTAAAAGAAGTTGAGATTGCTGACTTCCAGCTTATGGTTCGCCAGCGCCGGAGCCTTGGGGCTGGGTTCGGTCGACTTGTTCTCCATGGATGGCTTCACCATCGCCGCCGGATTCGCTAAGCTGCTCATAAATTATGCACGCCCTGAAGACATTCCCCGTGAAAGTATCAGCTTCGCACCGATATTAGCGAAAAGGACTAAGGTAAGCAAGACCAGTCCGGCCGCCCAAGCTTGTTGGTGCCAATCGTCGTAGGGCGAGAGGGCGTACTTCCAAATCATGACAGGCAGGGTGTCCGTGGGGTCATTCCAGCCGTGACTCCAAAACGGATTGCCGAAACTGGTGAAGATGAGCGGAGCGGTCTCTCCCGCCACGCGCGCCAAACTCAAGAGAATTCCCGTCGTGATGCCCTTATACGCGGCGGGAATCACTACGGTTACGATCGCTTTCCATTTTCGCGCGCCCAAAGCCATGGCCCCTTCGCGCAGCGACACGGGCACCGAGCGCAAAAACTGTTCCGTGCTCCGAAGGACGATGGGGACCAGCATCACACCCAGGGCCAGCCCTCCTGCCAATGCCGAGAACTTCTTCATGGGAATAACCACGACGGTGTAAATGAAGATTCCCATTACCACGGAAGGAACGCCATTGAGGAGGTCCGCAGTGTAGCGCACCAGAAACGAAAAGGTCTTTCCCCCGTATTCGGCCAGGTAGACGCCGCCGATGAAGCCCACGGGCACCCCTGTAATAGCAGCCAGGAGAAGCAATTTCCCGCTGCCCACAATGGCATTGCCCATGCCGCCGCCAGTTTCCCCCACGGGCTTGGGCAGCCGGGTAAGAAAGGCCCAGCTCAAGTTACTTCCGCCATGATAAATAAGATGGCCCAGGATAAAAAAAAGGATTGAAACTGTCACCAGGGCACAGAGGCCCGTCAGGCTCAACATCACCACGTTCACCAGTCTTCGCCAGACATAACGGTAATTCATTCCTGCGATGTCCCCCGCTTGGCCGTGGCCACAATCATCAATCGCGCCAGCCCGTTTAAGATAATGGTCAGCACGAAAAGCACCAGTCCCAGCTCGATTAAAGACTGAACGTAAAGGTCCCCAGTCGCCTCGGTAAACTCATTGGCGATAATCGCCGCAATGGAATAGCCCGGCGCAAAGAGCGAAGCACTGATCTTGGGGTTGTTCCCAATCACCATGGTGACGGCCATGGTTTCCCCCAGGGCTCTGGCCAAGGAAAGAAAGATGGAGCCAAAGATTCCTGTTCGCGCAAAAGGCACCACTACTTTCCACGTTGTCTCCCACTTCGTGGCGCCCAGCGCCAGCGCCGCTTCGCGCTGCTCCACCGGAACCGCCAGTAAAACTTCCCGCGAAACAGAAATGATAAACGGCACGACCATGATGGCAAGGACCACTCCGGCAGTAAGAAATCCAATTCCGTACATCGGCCCCTTGAAAAGAGGCAAGGTGCCCAACGTGGCTTTGAGAAATGGTTCCACGTCGGTTCGCATGATCGGAACAAGTACAAAAATTCCGATTACCCCGAAGATGACGCTGGGGATCGCAGCCAGGAGTTCGATGATGAACGTTAAACCATCCGAGATGGTTCGCGGCGCGAGTTCGGCAAGGAAAACCGCGGCCCCCACGCCTAATGGAACAGCAATCAACAGGGCCAGCGCCGACGTGACCACCGTGCCGTAAATGAATGGCAAAGCGCCAAAATTCTCGAACACCGGATCCCACGTCTGGGTGACGAAAAAAGCCCATCCGAACTTGTGCCGGGGAAGCGCACAATTACGGTAAAGCTCATACACCAGTAATGCGGTCACAAGGAAGATACTCGTGGCGAACAGCAGGGTAATGAGATGCGCGATTTCGTCGCCGGTGCGGAGCCGGTTGACAAACGAGCGCACCCGCCCGGCGGGTGCCGGACGGGTGGGCAAACTTAGTGCGGTAGCTGAACTCGACATGTTATTGGATCAGGGAGATGGCCTTCAATTCTTTGGCCACGACGGGCTTTGGAAGTTGAGCGTAGGCCAGGTCATTGCAGTATTTCTGGCCGTCAGTCATCATCCAGTGAAGAAAATCCGTGATGACTTTCTTCTTTGCCGCATCGTCAATCTTGGCCGGAATCAAAAGCCAGGTAAAACTGGAAATGGGGTAGGCAGTTTTCCCCGGAGCGTCGGTGATAGAAACTCGAAAGTCGTCAGGCATGTTCTTGGAAGCGCCGGCCGCTGCTGCCGTGACAGCATCGAGATCTGCCTTGATGAAGGCGCCGGAGGAATTCTTGACCCGGCCATAAGGCAATTTGTTTTGGACAGCGTAGATCAGCTCAACATAGCCTATGGAGTTGGGCGTCTGTTTCACCTGGCCGGTGACCCCCTCATTGCCTTTGCCGCCCAGACCGACGGGCCAATTCACGGAAGTATTCTTGCCCACTTTGGTTTTCCACTCGTCGCTAACCTTCGACAGATAATCCGTCCAAATGTAGCTGGTGCCGCTTCCGTCGGCGCGATGCACCACCACGATGTCCTCGGCTGGCAATTTCGCCTTGGGGTTGGGGCCGGTCAATGCAGGGTCATTCCATTTCGTAATCTTGCCCAGGAAAATTCCCGCCAAAGCATCCGGGGTAAAGTTTAACTCTTCATTCACGCCGGGAATATTCACCGTCGGGACGACCGCTCCAAGGACGGTGGGGAAATGCAGGACTTTGGTCTTTGCCTGGCCCAACTGCTCGTCCGTCATAGGACCGTCGGACGCGCCAAAATCTACCGTGCCTGCCAGCAGTTGGCGGATTCCACCCCCGGAACCGATGGACTGATAGTTGATCTCAATGTCCGAATGCATTTTGTGGTACTCGTCAAACCACTTTGAATAAATCGGATTGGGGAAGGTAGCGCCGGCACCGTTGATTCGAAGACTGTCGGGGGACGGCGCCGGCGCCGTCATAGAGGGCTTAGGTAACGATACCAACCCGGCCAACACGGCTACCAAGCACAGCATAAGCAGAATTCGCAACCTCAGAGTTTTCAGCATTGTGATCTCCTAACTGTGGAATGGCATAATTATCGGGCCGGATTGTTACAGCAACGTTAAAGCTGGATTAAGTCTTCTTTACGCCCGTCAGCGGGCTGAACCACACATCCCAACCGAGTGGCCGGAATCCGATTCCACTCCTTGCGCCGGCTGACCACGTTGTCTACGGCGCAGCGGAGGATGTGAGTCAACTCGGGAGCAGTGAACGATTCCGTGATGAAGTCAAACGCGCGCCGCTCCATCACATCGATGTAAAGTGGAATATCGGCGGTCGGAGAAACCACTATCACGTTGATGGGCAGCGAGGCTTTTTCCGCCAGGTCCAAAACGTCGGACCAGGTCCCATCGAGCAATTTCGTGTCAGTAAAAACCAGGTGGGGAGGATTTGGGCCGCCAACCCTTTCCGCGGCCTGCTTGCAGGTAAACACCCTTTCGGCCCCAATAAGCTGCTTTTCTAAGGCCACGATCAACGCGGCTGCCGGAGTTTCCTGAGTGTGAAGCAACAGCGCTCGAATATATTCCTTCATGAGAATTTCTCCTCGCTCGCGCCCGGATTCCCCGGGGCGCAAGCCGAAAGCCTTTCAACCCGATCGCGCGCGGCGCCCTTAAATCAGCCGCAGCCGGTAAGTTTTCTTTTCCATGTCGATGTCGACCTTCTCTTCGCGCACCAGCCATCCGACGGCGAACTCCAGGAACGGACCCGTGCCATCCAACTTCCTCCTGATCTGGGGCAGGGTTTGCGGCCCGGACGAATTCAGGAGGTGCCAGACCTGGCCTGCGGTTTCACCGATGAGACCTTTGATTTCCATGAACACTCACCTCCGAATTAAGAATTGTGCCGGAGTTAAAGAGGGCTAATTTCTAATTGCCGGAGAGACCCACGCTCCTATTCGCCTGAGGCTTGATATCGCTGGCCGGCGGATTCTTGCCAGGTTCTGCACTGGCAACCCTTTCGGCGCGGTTCGCTTTAGAGCGAGGCTGGATTAGCGCCAGCCAGAACTCTCCCTCAGTGGCATATTCTTTTGGCCGAATCAGGACGAAGATCAAAATGCCCAGCCCCACCAAAAAGCTTCCGGCCAAAAAATCGGGCGAAGAGAGAGCTGAAAGTATGGTGGTCACGCGGGAATAGTAGCTGCGCAATGTTAATGCCTGATGATGCCTGCTTGAAGATTAGGTTAAGTTTGCAGAAACGGCGACGGCGCTGGGTACCACCAAAACGTCGGGAAAGCACATTATTGATTTGGTTCCCGGCGGAATCGGCACCCAGCCCGGGGGGAGGCAAACCGAAATCCGGCTCGCGCGCCAATTTCCGGACAGTCCTCCTGCAACAGTGCCATAATGCAGGTTATATGCTCTGTGGAAAGCACAGGCCGGGAATGGTGGGGAAGCGGCTGGCTGCGCTCGCGCTTTTGAGTGCAGCCATCGCGTTCAACGTCCTGGCCCAGCAAACGCCTCCCGCGGGCAGTCAAATCCCTCGCACGCCGGACTCCACTGCCGTTCCCGGCGCCCCCACCGCTACTCTCAAGGTTCGCGTGAACCAGGTTTTGGTGCCCGTTGTAGTAACCGACAAGGGTGGCCACAACGTGGTGGGCTTGAAGGCTGGTGACTTTGAGGTTTTTGAAAATGGAGTGGAGCAGAAGTTGTCGGCCTTCCAAACCGAGGACGAGCGTCCGCCCGACTTCATCCCCCCGGTGTCGCTCGATGTCACCAAGCCTGGAACGGAACCCGCTCCTGTGTTGCCAAGCGCCGCTAGGCCTCCTCTGCGGCGAACTTATATGGTTTGCCTGGACACCATTAATTCGTCATTCGAGAATTTCTCATACGTGCGCAGCGCGCTGCGTAAGCTTTTCAAACGCGAGCGGGGCGCGGACTCGCTCTATGCCATCTTGACCCTGGGGCGAAACGTTAAAGTGGTGCAAGACCTGACCACCGATTCCTCCGCTGTGCTGGACGCGGTGGGCAGCAAGGAGTTGACGCGCGCCATCCTACAGAGTGAAGCGACAAACATGAAGCACCAGGCGAACCAGCTCACGATGATGCTTTTGGATTATTGCCAGAGCTGCCCGTGCAATGGGGCGGCTGCCGCGACGGGGCGGACGTCGACCGGAGGCGAGAATGTCTGCGAAGGGAAGCTGCAGCAGATTGAGATGTGGGCAGGCGCGACGGCCGAAGAGCGCAGCGCACTGACCCGCGCGTTTCTGCAAAACCTCCGCCTGCTGGTCGATCGCATAGGCCAGACGCCGGGCAAGCGCACCATCGTTTTCGTTTCTGACGGCTTCAACACGCACCCGGGGCGGGATTTGTTCGGCCTGATTGCCGCCTATACACGAAATTACAGCGTGCTGATGAACAATTCCATTAACGACGCAGAGCCGCAAATCCAGGACATTCTGCGAGTGGCCTGGGCGCACGATGTGGCGTTTTATACGCTCGATTCGCGCGGGCTCACGGGTCCCGGAGGCGGGTCGTTCGACGCCAGCGAAGAAGTGCTGTTTTCGCGAACCGTTTTGGTCCTGCCGGAAATCCAGCAACAACGGGAAATGACCACCTTGGAAAACCAGGCGCCTCTGGCCGAGTTGGCTGAGTCCACGGGCGGAATCTTTTATCGTAACAATAACGACCTCTTTAGGGGCATGCACCAGGCTTTCGCTGACGGGCGCGAATATTACCTCCTCGCCTACGTTCCCACCAATCTGTCCACCGACGGGAAATATCGCGAAATCAAAGTTAGTGTCAAAGGCAAATATCTGTTGGTGCGCGCCAAGCACGGCTACTGGGCGCCCACCCAGTAGGGTGGGTTCGCGATCCGACTTGGTGAATTCGCGCCGGTTTTTGCGGGAATCCAGCGTGTGGGTTATGGGCCGGGCCATGTGGTCCCGCCCGTAGTGCATGTTCGCGCCGGCCAGTGATCGCGCGGGTAGCCCTATTTGGGCTTCTTGTCCTCTTTGGAACGCGGCGTCGACTTGTCCGAAGGAGGTGAGGGCTTTTCCCGGCGTTGGGGTGCGGCCTGTGGGTGTGGAGGAACCTCGCGGTCGCGCATCGGGCCCGCCGATCTGCCCTCCCGGATGTTATTCATCTGCTGCGGTTCCAGCGGACGTCCGGGGTGTTGCTGCAACGCGGGCTGTCTTTGCTCAAACGGCGGGTTGGGTGGAGGCGGTGGGGTTCGGGTGATCATGCGCGGCTGCGCGGGCCGATTGTTGCCAGGAATGCCGCGCTCGCTTCCCGGCGCCGTGGGTGTAATAGGGGGCTGCGCGGGCTCAATGGAAGTTGTGGGCGCAGTCCTAGATATTACGGGCGGTTGCGAGGGCCGCCCTGGCTCACTGGAAGTTGTAGGCGCAGTCCCGGTAATAACGGGAGGCTGCGTCGACGGCCGTCCGGGCTGCACCGGCTCTGTCGAAGTTGTGGGTGGAGTTCGGGTGATCACAGGTGGTTGCCCGGGGCGGACGCCTGTATTGCCAGGTTGCACTCGCCCGTTGGCGGGAGGAGTGAATATTCTGCTGGCAGGTATGGGCGGAGCAGCCACGGGTTTTCCGCCCACGGTGGCTTGGGCAGAGGGCGCAATAGTCGGATGGGCTATTACCTGGGCCTGGGCGATCTGTTGGGGAGAGACGCGGATGATCTGCCGGGACACAGGCTGCCCGTCCCGCAGCGTGGAAGCTGGTACGGCCGTCGTCCCCGAGTTCCGGTTTGCATACTGAATGTTATTGATGTTCGTCACGTTCGTAATGTTGGTGATATTCGTGACGTTCGTCACGTTGACGCGGCGCAGGTAGTCGTCATCGTGGTGGTACCAGGGATAATAAGGCTCGCGCGGGCCCAGGGGAAACCACGCTTGCACGCTCCCTTGGCCAATGCTGATGGCAATCCCAAAGTTCCGGCCGCCCACGAAGGCGACGAGTGCGGGAGCATACACCCATCTTGCCTCCACGTGTCCCGGGACCCAGCACCAGCGCGAATCCAGGCGTGCCCAGCGCCCGTAGTGGAAGGGAGTAAAGCCCCACGGCGCATCGTCCACCCAGGTCCAGCCCCACGGCTCATCCCAAATCCATCGGCCATAACGGTAAGGCGCCCAGTTGGGCGGCACATCGCCGGGATACCACACGGGTCCGTATTCGGATGTCTGCACCCAACGGCCGTGGTCATCCAGGTCATGGTAGCCAGGAACATTTCGGCCCACGTAACGCGCCGAATCCGAGGACTGGTAGCGTTGGTTGCGCGACTCGCACCACTTGTCGAAATCATCGCGTCTAGGAAGCGAGACCAAGGTTGCCGCGATGGGGTCCGTGCCAGTAAGCTTGACGGCTTGTCCGCCATCGAGGCTCTGCGAAAAGTCACCACCATTGATCTCGAGGCTGCCGCGGTACGCGCTCACCAGAGTAGTGTTGTCGTCCGGATAGGCCTCCACGCGGTAGTCGCCGGGGCGGACCAGGGTGAGGGCGCCGTTGGGCGTGTCCACTTCAACGCTGTTGCCTTCGGGCAAATCAAAGACGCGCACGCGAATCGTTCCTTGCCCGATACCGAGCTGGAGAAACTGGTCATTCAGGTTGGCCACCGTCAAGTCCGTGGTCGCCGACAATTGAATGGCGATGTTGCCGAGATCGAGCTCCGCCCGGCTGTCCTGATCTGTGTAAATGCGGTCGCCCGTGCTTAGCGGGTAGTTCAGCGATGCCTGGCTCCAATCATTGGCGCCCGAGGTCTGCAGGGAGACGGTTCCTTGCTCGTAGCTGAGGCGCGCCACACGACCGGGAGGATCATCCTGGGCCAACACCCGCGCCGCAGTCAGCAGAAGCGAGAACAGAATTCCAGCAACGACGGAGGACCACCTTATGCAACGGCCGATTCTCATGGCGGGACCCAACCTTTCGGTAGGCGCGATTGCCTGAAATCCAGCGATTCCTGCTACGCCTCACCCCCTATTAGATGCACCTTTTAGTCCCCCTAAGCAAGAACGTTTTTCGTTGTTCTTCAGGTAGTTATGGTCCTCGGGCTGGACATGGACTTTTAAAGTTATTTCCTCCATGCCGGGGCGCGATGCAATCATTCGCGCGCTATTCCTTCCTCTCGCGGGCCGAACCAACAAGGGATTTAGAGTGCCCGTGGTGGGGCGGGGCGGGCCCGGCTTTGCAGAAGGTGGACAAGACCCTGCGATTCCAACTGCGGCATCACCGCTTTGATCTTCTCCGCATACCTGCCATTGGGATCGGCCGCCGGGAGCGCGGCGGCCCCAGCTTACTTGTCAACTTTTTGAAACAAAAGCTGGGCGAAGTTGGACAGATTGCGCCGCCAAACCATCCAGGTGTGCGCGCCCGGCGTCTCGATGTTGGTGTAGTGAATGTTTTTCGAATCGAGCCACTCGCGAAACTTGCGGTTGGGCCCAATCAGGCGGTCGTCAGTGCCACAGGCGATCCAGAGCAGATGGAGTTGGTCGTTGGCCTTCGAGTCGAGGCCAGGGAACTCGGCGTTCAAATCCTCTCCCAACCCGCCTGAGCTGAAAGCGCCGACCCAGGCAAAATGGTCCAGCGTATTCAAGCCCGTAAAGAGTGACTCTGCACCACCCATCGACAGCCCCGCGATAGCGCGCGAGTTGCGGTCGCTCGAGGCGTGATACCCCTTTTCAATTTGGGGGATAACTTCATTGAGCAACGCCTCCCGAAACTTCTGCATATTCGGCAGGCGGTATTGGGGAAACGATGCGAAGCCGTGCGAGAGGATTTCCGGCGCTCCATAACCGAGCGGCATTACCACCAGCATGGGCTGTACTTTGCCCTGCGCGATCAGGTTGTCCATGATGATGTTGGCCCGTCCTACTGCCGTCCAACCGCTGGCGTCGTCACTAAAGCCGTGCAAAAGGTAGAGCACCGGGTATGTTTTCTTGGCATGCGCGTCGTAGCCGGGTGGCGTGTAAACGTAAAAGTCCCGGTCATCACCGACCACGGCTGAGTGGTAGAAATGATGGTGGACCACGCCATGCGGGACGTCATTTGGTTCCCAAGTCAGCGAGCTGGGGCCGGGCACATGCAATCCACTCGACACATAAAGGAAGTTTGGCACGCGGCGCCAGTTGGATGGGTCGAACAAGCTGACACCGTCAGCGGTGAAAGAGTAGCCGTAATAGTCGGGCTCCAGGGGTTCGCTGGTCGCGCTCCATACGCCTTGGTCATCTTTCTGCATGGTCAGGCGTTGACCGTTCTCCAAGCCGACAAAAACTTCTTTGGCGTTGGGGTCGCGCAGGCGAAAGGTTACGCTGCGGTCCGGGTGAACTTCTGGCGAGATGATGGGCGGAGGCGGGTTCTGAGCCCAAATGGATCCAGCCGCGGCCGCCAGAAATATTGCCGCGAGAATAAGCGAGGTGCGTTTCATGGTTTGTCCTTTCGCATTAGGGTTTTCCCAGGCAAACGCCCACCTGACCGTGTCCCCGGAAGGGCTGAGTATACCCCAGCCGACTCAATTGTAGGGCTCGACACTGAAAAATCCCTGTTGTAATCTGCCCCGCATGAATATCGACTGGGTCCGCGAGTACTGCCTCTCACTTCCGCATACGACAGAAAAGATTCAGTGGGTCGACGATCTGGTTTTCAAGGTTGGCGGCAAGATGTTTGCAGTCGTGGTGTTGGAGCCCGCCAAGGTCTGGCTGTCATTCAAGGCCTCGCCGGAAGAATTTGGCGAGTTGACGGACCTGCCGGGAGTCATTCCAGCGCCCTACATGGCGCGCGTGAAGTGGGTGGCTCTCGAAACCGTAGACGCGCTTCCGCCGGCAGAGTTCAAGCGATTGCTTCGCAAGTCCTACGATCTGGTCTTCGCCAAACTACCCAAGAAGACGCAGGCAGCCCTGCTCGAGCAGCCCCGACGCAAAAAGAAACCGGGCGCGAGAAACCGCTGAACGCGCGGGCCAATTACTTTCTCTTCTTGAGCGCCTCGGCCAGCAAACCGTAGACATCCAGCTCTTTTTTGGCGCCCACGTAGACGCGGCCTTTTGTAGGCGGCCTGCGGACCAACGACCATGTGGACGTGGGGATTGCATCCAACTTTTGAGGAGGGATTTATGAAATGTCTGGCGAGGTTGCTGCCGGCTTTATTATGTGCCTCCACCCTCACGGCGCAAACCGGGGCGCCACCGCAAAGCCATCCTCCGATCCTGCCCAAGGCGGAATTTCATACGGGCGATACGGCCCGCTTCACGTTTGCCGGGACCGTCAATATCCAGCCCAATGTGAATCCCCGCTTCGCCAACGCGACGGGTCCCGCGCCTCACCCACGCCAATACCGTCTGGAAGGAGCGATGGTTGCGACGTTCTTGGGAATGCCCACCGGCCAGGTTTTGAGCGGAACCTGGCGCTTTGAGAACTTGCGCGTGAAGGATTGGGTATCCGACTCGGACGTCAAAGACCTCGAAACCCGCCTGCAGCAGATGGAATCGAATTCGTGGACTATCAGCCGCGAATTGATCCTGACCGGTACGCGCGTGGTGCCGCGGAGTGATCCCTATACGTCCGATCTTGATGCTCTGTTGTCGCTCGCTCAGTTGGCACTCATTCCCCAAATGGGTGATCAGCCTCTTTCGCCGGGCGATGGGGAAGATACTTCCAGAATCGCCGGGCCAGGCTCCATTACCCCCGGCGCTCAAACCAATGTCGCCATCGAGTATGTTGCAGACGTGCCCGTTAACGGCCATCCTTGCGCCGAGTTTCGCGTCACCACAGCGCTCCCGCTTCAGCAACTCCCTTCACCGCCCGAGTGGGTGGAAAGGCTGGCCAAGGTGGGGGTAAAGCCGCTTTCCCGCGCCAGCAGCGATACCGCGGTCACTTATTTGTATGCTGCGGAGTCGCACGCGTTTATTTTTTTGCGCCTGCAGTCCCGCGTGAAAGTCCTGATCGAGGCGGAGAGCGGAGACGCCAACGCGCCGGTGCGCGTCCCCATAACTTTGGTGACCCACAATGTGGAGACGGCGTTCAGTGCGGAGCGCGTGGCGGAGCCTGCTTCCCCCGCGCGTGAAGCCGACTTGGCCGCGTTCGAGAAAACTTTGGAGCCGTCATCCGCTTCCACGACGGTCTCAGAAGTGGCAGTGGATAACAGCAATACTTCGGTTGAAATATCGCTAGGCGACCTGGCGCGGAAAACGCGCGAGCAAAATGACGCGCAAGTCAAACCATCCAAGGAAATAACTATGGAGGGCTCCTCCTCGGCGGGCGCAGTTGCCGTGCCGCCGGGCTTCAAAATTTTCACTCACCCCAACGGCGGCATGACGGCCCTTGTCCCCAATGAATCACAGCTCGTTCCCGCCGATAAAGAGGGCAGGTTTCAGCGCTTTGTGGCGCACGTTGGCACCCCGCCAGTGGCTGTGGTGATCGTGATGGGCCAGGGCCCGTCCCCTTCCGGCGATACAATTACGACCGGCTCGCTGGGAACAGTCCTTCAGGCGCTGTTCCAATCCAAAGCAAGATTGGCCAGCACAAAAGACACGACGCTGGGAAACCGTCCGGCCAAGATTGCGGAATTCATCCAGGAGAAGACTCCAGATGTCCCAACCCTTCGAGGGCTCGCCGGAGTGGCCGCAGCCATCGACGGAAAAAGCCTCGTCGTATTGTTATGTGCCGCGTCGGAGAGCGATTATCCCGCGGCTGAATCGGCATGCCATACCATCGTGGAGTCCATGCGGATGCCCTAGCAGGACCGCACGAATCAACAACTGATTCTAGTTGCCAGCCATCTCCACAAATTTCAGGTTCTTACGAAGATTATCGAGCGCGGGAGCGTCGTGCAACGTCGCCTTGGGTAAACCTGCCTGCAGCGCCTTCTGCAACCACTTGAGTGCGGTGTCCGTTTCGCCGAGCTGGTTGTATACGAGGGCCGCGGTGTATAGCGCGTCCGGATTGTCGTTGCCCGCAAGCTTGAGAGATTCTTTCAGTCGGGTGAGCGCAGCCTGGCGTTGCTGCAGCATGGAATAATAGCGGGCCAGCGCGCCCAGCAACTCGGGGTCGGAAGGAGTCGCCTGCAGTTGCCCATTGGCGAGTGAGATAGCTCGATTGTAGGCATTCATCGCGTCCAGGCGCCGGCCCCCATAAGTCAGCGCGTCGCCAAGATTTCCCCAAAGCTTGTAGTTGCGGCCGTCGAGTTTTGTGGCCTCTTGGTACTGTTCCGCGGCCTTGTCAAAATGCCTCAAATGAAAGTGAGCGGCGGCCAAGTTGGAGCATGCGTCGATCGTGGGTCGGATCGTCAGCGATTGCTCGAGTGGGGGGATGGCTTCGGCGTAACGGCCCAGGCCCAAATAGCTCGCCCCCAGACCGGCATACCCCCGGAAGCTGTCGGGGGCTAGGCCAATCACCCTCTGGAATATTTCAGCCGCTTGCGTGTAACTGGCTTGCGACAAATAAAATGCGGCGAGCCGATAGTTCGCCCTGCCATAGAGCGGGCGAAAACTGATGGCGCGTTGGTAGACCCGTTCCACCTCCGCGGGTTTGCTCAAGTGCAGGTAAGTTTGGGCAAGGCCGGTGTAAGCCTCATCACGGGTGGGCTCAAGCTGGAGCGCGCGCTGGAATTGGTCCACCGCGTCCTGGAATTGGCTGGTACCGTCCTCCACCGTGCCCAGGCAGAAGTGCGCCTCCGCGCCCGCGTTCCCGGACTCCACCGCCTCTGCGCACTCCGCCTGCGCCATAGCCATCCATTGGTTGTTCTGGGTCAGCCGGTATCGAATCCAATTGGCCTCGCCCATGGCTGCCTTGGCCAAACCATAGTTTGAATCCAATTTGAGAGCTTGAGCGAAGAGATCGATGGCGCCCTCAATGCTCTTCAAGTTTCTCGAGTCTTGCAGATAGCCGAGCCCCTGCAGGTAAGCCGCAAAGGCTGAGGGATCCCTGGTGCCATGAGTGGCGAGCACGCGATCTTCCTCCAGCAGAAGTTGCAGATTCAGGGCGGTGACCAAGCCGGCGGCCAATTGGTCTTCGAGGGTGAAGGGGTCGGAAGCTGGAGAAGTGATGGCGTGGGTTGCCATGGTGCGGCTCGATTTGATATCGATCACAGAATACGCCGCGCGCAGCGTGTCCCCTGACCGCTCCACAGTAATTTGCAGGCTGAGGTTGGCGCCAAATTCTTCGCGGGCTTGCTGCAGTGTGGTTACGCCGTAGTCGTGCATCTCGGAAGTAGGGGCGACCAGAAATGGACGATTCTCGCTGAGTTGGGTCAGCTTGGATGTTAACGACGCCACCAAACCATTGCCCAAGGCGGTGAGCTTTGGGTCGCCCGCCATTGGCGTGGCGGGCATGACGGCCAAACTGATTAAGTTTGGCAGCCTGACGGGAGCGGTCTGCTGCGGCGGGGTGGAGGGGCGCGACTTGCTTCCGGCTCGCCGCATCCACATCGAACCGCTAAGAAGTGCAAGCGCCACGGCCACCGCGGCCAAACCCAGGCCCAGCACAGCGCGCGGCCGCCAACGCTGTGGGGAATACGTTTGTTCCTCACCTGCAATGTGAAGCGGCGACCCGCGCCGAGCGGCTTCCAAATCTTCCAGCAGGTCCTGAGCCGTGGTGTACCGCTGCTTCGGATCCTTGGCCAGCATCCTCATCACGATTCGGGACAGGGGTTCGGGCACCTGGGGATTCACCTGGCGCAATGGTTTGGGTTCGGTTTGGAGAATGTTGTTGATCGTCCCCGCGAAGCTGCCGGTGATGAAGGGGTGGCCGTTGCCCAGTATTTCGTAAAACACCACGCCCAGGGAGAATATATCCGCGCGGCCGTCGGCAGGCTTTTCCAGCAGAACCTCAGGCGCCATGTAGCCGGGTGTGCCGGAGAGCGACGTGCCCACCGTGTCAGAAATATGCGTGGTGCCGCTGAGGTCTTTAGAGGGAGCGCGCTTCGCCAAGCCAAAATCCAGCACCTTCACCTGGTTTAACGAGCTCAACATGATGTTCTCGGGTTTGATGTCCCCGTGCACCAGGCCCTTTTCGTGTGCGGCCGCCAGGGCTTCCGCGCACTGGATGGCAATGAGGTAAAATGCGTCGAGGCTGATGGACTCCCGCAAATGCTGGCGTAGCGTCACGCCCTCCACCAGTTCCATCACCAGCAGAATTTCGCTGGCTTCTTCCAGCACGTCGTAGATGCCGGCAATGTTGGGGTGATTGAGCGAGGAAGCCTGGATGGCCTCCTTCAGGAAGCGGCGATGGTAGCGCTCGTCGGCGAGCAGTTTGGGCGCCAGGCGCTTAACCGCCACGGCGCGTTTCAGCCTGGTATCTTCGGCGCGATAAACTTCGCCCATGCCGCCCACACCCAACCGCGCCCCTATCACAAAGCGTCCTACAGTTTTGCCCGACAATCCTTCCGGGGCGCCCCGGGGCACAATCGGGTCTCGAGATTCCGCCATGGTTGATTCTTTGAAAAAGAACTTACAGAATGCAGGCTTGGGGATTCTACTCTGAAAGGCAGTGGCGTAACAAATCCGCCGCACCCCATCAAGTGGAGCATTGTATACTCGCGCTTGAAGAAGTCGGTCCCGGCAGAACCGCCCATGAAGAAATCACAGCCCGCTCTGCAAGAAAATCGCATCGACGCACTTGCCAATCGTATGCAAAAGGAAGGCGAGCTCGACCAACTCGAGCCCGAGTTGTTGAAATACGATCCCGCGTCACTCCAGGGCGCGGAAAAAGAATCGTGGTATCACCTCTATGGCATAGTTTCTTTCCAGGCAGAAAATCACCCCCAGGCCTTTGAACGATTTCAAGAGGGTTTGCGGCAGTGCCCTGACTCCGCCGTCCTGGCATTTGCGCTGGGGCAGGAGTACGAATACAAAGCCGAAATCCAAACCATGCTGGAGTATTTTGACCGCGCGAAATTTCCGCGCATTACGGCGGCTTATACCCTGGCCAAAGCGCGTTACGCCTACCTTTGGAACCGCAATATGAAGGGCCTGGAGTACGTCCAGCCCGTAATGGACATTTACTTTCGACTGAAGATCCTCGACAGCACGTTTCTCTACATGCGCGGCATGCCGTTCTTCGAACAAACTTGGGCCTATATGGCAGCCTTCCATTACCTGCTGGGTGACACCGCGGGATTGAAAACGCTAACTGACCGCGCCGAACGAGCTTGCTCGGATTTTGATTTCCCGCGGCTCAGATTGAAGCTCGGCGCAATCGAAACCGGCGATCATTTTCCTCTTAAAGAACGTCTGACAGCAGACGTCGCGGAGGCCACGCAAAATGGATGGCCCGTGGGCTACCTGACCCTGCAATTGCGTGTGCTGGAGGCGCAGTCGGAGGACGACACAGTGGCAGCGGAGCGCTTGCTGGATGCCGTAGAATTTGCGGAAAATGATTTCCCCTGGCTGGATGACATGCGAATGTTGGCCAAATGTGAGCTGGCAAATCGCGCCCAAGATGAGGCTCGAGAATCTGAGTTGCTGGCGGAGTTCTTCAAGCGCCAGCCCATGATCTTTGAGCCAGACAATGCGATTAACTTCAACTTGCTCGCGTATCAGGAAAAATTGAAGGGGAAGTACCAGAAAGCGCGAAGAGAAAATAATTGATTTTTTAGTGGGTACCGCGATTTCCTACGTGCCGTCGGGGAGGGATCAATCCATGCAACGCCATTATGCGGGAGCGTACGTTTTGGCTGCCATTGAACTCCTGATTGGCGGTCCCCTGGCGTATCTCGGCTGGCGGTTCTTTCCGGAACTAGTTCGACATCCCTCTTCCTCCAACCACTTCGACGATTATCTGGCCTTCGCGGCCTTGGCAGTCACCGGCACGGCCACCGTGGTGGCGGCCGTCGTGGTCACGTTCCATAGCCGCCTGTCCTACGGCGTGATCCGCAGCGCGCGAATTGGGGCAGTCTTTTCGGATGTGTGGATGCTGCTGACCGGCGTAGGCATGTGGGTGATCGCCCGCCAGCGGGGAGGGGATTGGGTGGGACTGGGGATTCTCGGCGCCCTCCTCTTCATTGCCGTTGGAACACCCTTGCTTCTGCTTTCCCTCTTCACGCTTCGCTACATCCGGCGCATGCGGCCCAAGTAATATTCCCTCGACATAAGTCGCGATTATTCAGAGGTGGGCACGTCGAAGGCGGTTTGCGTTCTCCTGCACGATTGATCAACCACAGTTCTCCGTATTAATAAATCGCTATCCCAAGACCTTGTCGGGGGATAGGATTCCATGCCCGGCTATGGCTAAGCTTTACTGAGTGCTTGGTGCGCTTCCTGTAGTGTAGGGTAAATCGCGAGGACGGTTTCCACTCGAGTCATTTTCAGCATGGTGCGGACGCGCTCCACCACGCCAACAAGAGCGAGTCTCCGGCCGGCGTTGGAACAAGAAACGTGAGCATTGACGATGGCTCCCATCCCTGCGGAATCTACGTAAGGGACTTCGGAAAAATCAAGGATCACGGACGTTGCGGTGGTCTCAGACCGGAACTTGTCCCGAAAGTCAAACATCGTTGTAATGGGCAACGGCCCCACGAGCTTCAGAATTCGCTCATTTCCTTTCGTGCCGGCAGTATCTATTACGCTGAATGGGGCTTCCATCGTGCTCCTCAAAGCTCCATGCGACTTGATGCGTGGGCATCATTAATGTTAGGCTTTGCCAAATCTTGCGCTTGACGGCTTCACAATTCCACGCGCTGCAGAGTTGTTGGAAACCGCTGCTCTGCACTCAGTTTTGAACTAAGAATCCACCGGCCCGCCGATGGACAATTCGGCCCGTCCAGGATCCTGCCGGAAACCAAGCTAAAGTTAGACGGTAAGGGGAGAGTATTTCCTGAAGGTTAAAGAAATGTGACAACTGCGTAACATTTTTCGGAGAGACATCTCCGCCGGCCGGCGAACCTCGGGTTCGTCTTTGTTGGAGAGGTGACTTCGGGATTTGCGCTTGCATTATTTCTGTGGACGCGCTTTGTCGCCTTCGTGCAACTTTTCCCAAAGTTGCCGCCGGATTCTGGCGGGGTCGTCGATGGGTTCGGAGGGTGGCGTGGGTGGCAAACGTGGTTCTCTTCCAGGTTCTTTAACCAATTGCGGATCAAAGATCCGGGTGTCAGGCGGGAGCGCGTCGTACGGAGTGAAATCGGGCTGGCGCGCAAAACAATCGGCAAGGTCGGTGGACGCCGCGTCATACTGATTCAATGGTGGCAATCCAAGAATCAGGTCAAAGGTTTTCAAAATGCTGGCGATACTGCTGTGGGCGTGCGACACGCCGGGCTTGGCATAGGGGCTGATCACCATCAACAGTGATCGGTGAGCGTCCACGTGATCGGTTCCGGCCTGGGCATCGTCTTCCGTCACGAAAATCGCCATGTCCCGCCAAAAGGGGCTGTGTGAAAGCAGATCCACCAGCTTGCCCAACGCCAGGTCATTATCCGCCACGTAGGAAGCCCGGTAGGGAAATCCATCCTCAGGCCTCGGGTCGGCCGTGTGGTCGTTGGGCAACCAGATGTAGATGAACTGCGGCAGCGGTTTTTTGCCGGAGGCATAATCCGTTTGGAACTCCTGTTGAAACTGGCGGAAGCGGTACTGGTCTGAGATATTTGTGTTGAATGTGGGATAGCTTCGAGAGGTGTTTTCAAACAAAGGTTCGGACATTGGAGCGTTCACCGCTTCTCGAACGCCGGTGGGCAACTCACCCGGGCTTTCGTCTTGGCCGGGAAGCTCGAAACCTTCCCCATAATTCCGAAATGAAATGCCATGGCGCGCCAGGTGCTCCCACAGCGACCCAGCTTCGAGGTAGGATTCCGGCCACGGACTCGAACTTCCGATATCAAGCCGGCCGGGCGCCTCAGGATCGGGTTTGAAATCCAACTTCCCTCCATAAGCCGCGGGCCAGCCCGTCTCAACAACTTCGTTGGGGTAATTGCCCACCAGCCAATGGTGCCCATCCACGGAAACGTCGGAGTCCACGTAGAAGTTGTCGCTGATTGCGAACCGCCGTGCCAGGGCGTGGTGATTGGGAGTCACTCGCGCGTGGTGAATGGGGTTAGGTTCCGGCAGTTGCTTTTTCTCGGCTTCACCTTTTCCTGAAATCTCGGCGTCTTCGCCGAATTCCGCCAGGGATGGCTCAGCCTCGATTCGGCCGCCGCCGGTGGGCTTTAAGTCGCCGAAAACCTGGTCAAAAGTGCGGTTCTCTTTCACTATAAAAACGATGTGGTGGATTTCTGTGCTCTCCTGGCCGCCCGACGGAATGGGGAATTCATTTTCGTTCAAGTCTTGCTTGTTGCGCGCGTTGACAACGGGC
Organism: Terriglobia bacterium; assembly: GCA_041481635.1. Taxonomy (GTDB): domain Bacteria; phylum Acidobacteriota; class Terriglobia; order UBA7540; family UBA7540; genus DASYXZ01. The sequence goes on from JBGPCF010000035.1 coordinate 47,777, forward strand.
TCTGGGATAAATCCGTTGTTGCGCAGCACTTGCTCAGTTTCATTCCGAAAGGCGCTTGCTTCAGGTATTTTAGTAATCGAAACAACTCCTTTCGTGACGTCGCCAATGTAAGTCCCTTCCGGCCCCGCTTGAAAGTTGGGCCCGCCATTGGGGCCCGCGCCAAAGCCCTTGGCATTGGCAACATACAATGTGCTGCCATCGGGACTTACCTGAACGCGCGCGGGAAACCAGGCGGTGGGAATGTAACCCAGCACGCGTAACCGTACTGCGTCCAACACGGCCACCGCATTGATCCCGGCGCAGGCCACATACACGCGCGTTTCGTCCGGGCTCATCGCCA
>JBGPCF010000036.1:0-47864 GCA_041481635.1 Terriglobia bacterium
GGCGACCACAGTGCCTTCTGGGGAGGGCAGGTGGAAAGCTTCGCCAAAGATCTTAACGACTGCCTCCGCACGACCTGGCCGCCTCCTCCCCCAGCGGACCCCGCTTCAAAGCATCCTTCGGGGGGTGGCAAGTGATGCTCGCGGGCTGGGCTTCCCCTCCTCCAACTCCACAACTCAAACTTCTTCCTGCGGAGGTCCACGTCTGGCGGGCCGGGTTGGACCTGGACGCCGCTCAGTTGGAGAGACTGCGGATGGTCATTTCCCCGGATGAACAGGCCCGCGCCGCGCGATTTTACTTCGAGAAAGATCGACAGCGCTTCATTTCCTCACACGGCATCCTCAGAGAGATACTCTCCCGCTACCTCAAGCGTGAGGCCGCGCAATTGGAGTTCTCCCACAACCGGTTCGGCAAGCCCAGCCTGGCTCCCGAAGTGTCTGGAGATGGCATCTTCTTTAATCTCTCTCATTCGAGCGATCTTGCCCTCTATGCGGTCAGTCGTTTCCCGGAAATCGGTGTCGACCTTGAGTATGTCAAGAGAGATTTTCCATGCGAAGAAATCGCCCGGCACTACTTTTCTCCTCAGGAGATCAGAACACTCCAATCCCTCCCGGAGGCCGTGAAATATGAGGCCTTCTTCAACTGCTGGACGCGGAAAGAAGCTTTCGTCAAAGCGCGCGGGAAAGGGCTTTCGCTGCCTCTTGACCAATTCACGGTGTCACTTTCGCCCGGGGAACCCGTCGTGTTGCTCCGAGCGGAGAGCGATTACGAGGAAACTTCCAACTGGACTTTAAGTGAAATTATTCCCGCGGAGGGCTATATTGCGGCCCTCGCTGTCGAGGGCCGCAATTGGCGCCTCAAGTGTTGGCAGTGGTCAGGGTAGCAGAGATCTCCCCATTGCTTCTGCCTTCACAAGGGTGTGCATCTTCAGGACCTTTGAGACTTAAAATCCCTCAGCCCGCAAGGCCTGTGCGGGTTCGCTTCCCGTCCCCCGCACCAACGGGAGTCATGAGCAAGGGGCTGGCCCAGTAGATTGCCCGCAGACTAACTCAATCGCAATCTTGTATTCCTTGCCGACGGCGCCAGAAGACGAAGAAGCTTCATGAAGGGCTTGCGCCGCGGTACGTCCCAGTATATCCGGATGCATATCCACAGTGGTAAGCCGGGGTTGGAAGTACTCGGCCAAGTAGGTGTTGTCAAATCCGGTGACCGACATATCCCCAGGCACGCAGAGGCCCGCCTCGCAAAACGCGTTGATCAGCCCCACCGCCGTCAGGTCATTCATCGCCACCACGGCGGTTGGCCGCGGCGTCAACTCAAGCACCGCCCGGCCAGCGGCGTGCCCGCCGTCCAAGCGCTGATTGCCGATCAAAATCGCTCCGGGCTCAAGGCCGAATCCCCGCATGGAGACAACAAAGTTCTCCTGGCGGGACATGATGTTTTTGAACGATTGCTGCCCGCCCACGAACGCGATACGTCGATGGCCCAATGAGTAGAGGTGTTCCACCACCTGATGCATCCCCGAGGTATAGTCCACTTTAATGTTGGTGGCGCGATCGCTGATGAAGTCCAGGTCAAAACAAACCAGTGGGATATTGCGTTTGACAATCTCGTCAAGCCACGCAGGGTTCATTTCCGAGGTCAGGATGGCCACGCCGCGTACCTTCTGCTCGAGCATGCGCTCCGCGGCGCGCCGCATCAACGAAACGTCATAGTTCGTTTCGGTGACAATCACTTCGTAATGCCAGCGATTCGCCAAGGCCTCAAAATTCCTGATGGCCACCGCAAAAAAAGGGTTTTGGAAATCCGAGACGATCAGCCCCATGGTGCGGCTGCGGTTGGAAGCCAGACTTCGGGCATGGCCGTTGGGGTAGTATTTCAGCCCGCGCGCGATGTTAAGCACTCGCCGGCGCGTTTCCGGAGTTACTCTGCCCGTGGAGTTGAACGCGTGGGAGACGGTGGCAATCGACACCCCCGCGGCCTTGGCGATGTCGTGCATCGTTAGTTGCTTGTGCCGCATAATTAAATCTGGCCGCCAGGACGCTTGAGAACCAAGCATCTGGTATTTTAGCCTAAAACTTAAGTTTTGACACTGCCTCTACACATCAGGCGCGATTCTCCGCGTGAATGGCAACGCTTTATTGGACAGCCGGCTACGGCTCCGCGGTGAAAGTAATCACGGAGACGGAATGGGCGGGCAATTCGACTTCAAAATTGGGCCCGCCATCCACATGCTCCCGCTTCACCGAAACCGCATGGGGATTGGCGAAGGTGTTGGCCGCGGCCAGAGAATCACCCGCCAGCGTCTCGATCTCCGCACCAGAGGCAACCTTCACGCCCGCCAAGTGGATTGCCGTCCGAATGGGCTTAACTAATTCGGTGTTTACCACCTTGAGGAAGATGTGTTTACCGTCCGGCGCGCGGCTTGACACCGCGTCAAGCGAGGCCACGCCCTTGCCTTCCAAGCTGCTGTCGAACGTGGGACCGTCCACCCTAATCGCCAGGCGATCAGAACCAAGGTGTGAGTTGTACATCTCGATCGCCAGATAAACTGGAGTCACAAAAATTCCGTGCCGGCTTGCCTGGATTACTCCGCCCGGCCAGCCATTTACGAGATCGGAAACCGAGCTCAGCGTCACCAGGTCGCTGTTACGCTCAAAGACGTTCATTAAGCGCGCGCCGTAAACCGCGGGCTCCATCGTTTCCACACGCGGCATGGGCAGGAAGGTATTCCATTCATTGACGTCCACTTTGATTTCCCGTCCTGTGTCGCGAATCATTTGCCGCAGGCTTTGGTAAAACTTCTCGTAGGCCAGGGGATGGGCCATCAAGTTCAATTCATCGCCGTGCATTTCTTCGATGCTGTAGTAATGATGCAGAGCCAGGTAGTTGATGTTTTGTCCTGCGATCTTCAGCACCGTCCGGTCCCAATCCAGGTTGTTGTCTCCCACGGCGATCAGCTTGATGCCGGGATCGACGGCCTTCATGGCCGCCTGGTAGCGATTGAAATTGCGTCCGTAGGTCTCCGCGTCACTGTGGCCGCGCACCCAGTCGCCATAGACTTCGTTCCCCACCTCCCAGTATTTCACCCCGTAGGGTTCGGAATGGCCGTTCTTCGCCCGCATCGCTCCGTACTTGCTGGAGGCGGGTCCGTTGGCATATTCCACCCACGCGGCGGCTTCCTCAGCGGTGCCCCCGCGCCCTTCCACGTTCACCACCAAGGTTGGGACAGCGCCAAGGTTCCGGCAGTATTGGATGTATTCGTCAGTCCCAAAATCGCTGGGCTCCATTTCATTGGACCAGGAAAGATTCACCCAAGTGGTGCGCTCATCGCGCGGGCCGATGCCCCACATCCAGTGGTAATCCTGAGCGACGTTGCCGCCGGGCCAGCGCATGAAGGCAGGGCGTAACGCTTTGACCTTTTCGAAGACGTCCGCGCGCACGCCATCCACGGCATCGCCGGGCATCAGAGACACTTGGTCAATCCAGAGCCGCCCCTTGCCGAAAACCAGCAGGGCCAATTTGCCCAGGGGATCACTCTTACGCGACCGGAGCGTATATTCATATTTCCGCCAATCGCTGCTGGTCACCGGCAAATCTTGGCTGTCGTAGGTTTCTCCGCCCGACTGGTCCTGCTCCAGGGCCGCCTTGATGTGGCCGTCAAACCCCTCCGACTTCAGCCAGAAGTAGCCATGATACTCAACTCCTGCGCGGACAGGGATGCCACCTTGGTGGATGCCGCGTCGCGCGTCGCTCTTTTCACTCAGCGTAATGCGCAGCGAATGGTCGATGGATTGGGAATCAAAACTTCGAGCCTGCGGATAGAACACTGAGTCATCCCAATGAAACTTAAGCGGCGAGTCATCGTCACGATCGTCCGGATCGCGCTCCCAGAAGCGAGGGAGCCCGATGGCGTTGGGCGCGTCTTCGAAACTTCGATCGCGAATCAACTCAGCGTACAGGCCGAATTTAACGTCCTCATACATATGCTCCATAAAGTGGCCATAGAGCATGGGGCTGATGCGGCCTTCCACTTTTTGCGCGTCCACATTAATTTGGGCGCGCGCCTGCCCTGCCGCCCATTGAGGCGCAGCTAGCGCGAAAGCGACGAGCACTACGAGCATTGAAAAGTTGAACGCTGATTCTGGTTTTGAACTGCCAATTTTCTTAGGCATGAGAATATGTTTTTCTCCTTTGTGGCTCGCTGATCACGGCGCCGGTGCCCTGCTTCTCATCGGGTGATGGCGCGAGATCAAGCTCAACCACGCATACCGAACCTGCGGGAAAACTCCAGGAGAATGGCGGCCCTGGGGGCAACGCCTTTTCCTTTGGAGCAAAAATTGTGGGCTGGTCTTCGTTCACACTCTGCTGAAGTTGTTCCGGAGCAATCTCAAATACCCGGCCGCTATGGATAGTCATTCCCTCCACGGCGAAACCGGCCGTCGCGGGGCGGCCATAATTCAAATTGGCGAGGTGAAGAAACACGCGGTTCCCGGCGCAGCTGGCGGCAACGTCGAGGTCTGATGGCGCTGCTTTGACGGCCACGCCGTGGGTTCCGTTGTGGACCTTGAAAAGCTTCATCACCGAGCCCACGGGCATCAAGTAGCTCACGCCGCGCGGCACTTGCAGCATCACGGCATTGGTGGTCCATCGCGTACCACAGAAATCCGCCGCGGTCGAAATCTTCACCCGTGCCCCGTGGCGCTGGAAGGCGTTCATGCTGCGGGCGTGGTAAACGCCGGTAAGCCATTCCTGCAGGATCGGATTGGCGTTGCGCGGGCGGAGGCTCAGGTGTCCCTCGGTGACCGCGATGCCCGCTGTCGACTTGCGCGCAGTCATCACTTCCTCGAGCTCCTGAATCCTCAGCTCGACGCCTTTCGATATTTCCAGCAACTCGTCCCACGCTCGTTCCGGCTCCTGCTGATAACGCAAGCTGTTCAACACGGTGTCTTTCTTTTTGGGATGCTGCTGCATCATGTGGATGGACACAAAATCGAGATACTGGCCGGCACGGTCCAGCAGGTCAGCGGCCCAAAGTGGCTCGCCGGGCTTCGAGCGATCGCCCCAACCGATCAGCCGGATTGACGGGTCGCGCGCTTTCATCGCCTTGGCAAACTCAATGGTGCGCCCAATGGATTCGTCCTTGGTGAATCCGTCATTGCCGTATGATGTTTCGTTCCCGATTTGCCAGAGCTTGAGGTTACAGGGCTCGGGAAATCCGTTGGCGCGGCGCTCCTTATTGTCGGGATCATTGGCGTAGGAAACCCAATCCGCCGCTTCGGTGGCGTCGCCTGTTCGCGTCGAGCCATCGCGCAACTTCCAGTACTGGCGCTGACCGTCACTCAGGAAATTCACGCAGTAGAAAGGTTCCGCGCCGGTGCGCCGGCAAAAATCGACAAACTCGTGAGTGCCGACCCGGTTGGTTTCTTTCCCACCCCAAACGTAATTACGCATGGCGGGCCGTTGGGCCGGCGGCCCTACGCCCTCACGCCATTTGTAATAGCGGCTGAAGAGGCCTCCAAAGCGCATGGCGCCGGGCGACAGGTCTTTGACAAGATCCACAAAATCGGCGCGCCAGTCGTCAGCGTCATAATCCCAGGCGGCCTCCAAGGAACTGTCCGTGGTCCCCAACGGCTCCATGAATTGCATGTAAAGGTGGGGCGAGATCTCAAAAAGTGGATGGGGATCGATGACCAACGAGGATGTCGTGTTGGGGGAATTGTTAGGGGCAGAATCGACCCTCGGACTTAGCACGAGGGCTGCGCATTGCTGGATAAACGCACGCCTTGCACGCCGCATATCGGCCTGCCTGGGATTCGGAGACTGAGGCTTTTCAGATCGCCTTCAAGGCGACAAAAACCTTGAAATTGCTTGTTGCAATGTACAAGGCATTCATGATATCAAAGCCCCCATCAAGGAGTTAAACGTTTTATCACATTCTGCAAAAAGTTGAAATACGCGAGGGGGCACCCGCATGTCTAAGATTCCCAGAAGGCAGTTTATCAAACAAGCAGGCAAGGCCGGAGCAGCTATTGCCGCTGGCTCATGGGTGGGCCCGAGGGCTCTTGCCCAGGGTATGGTGGGCACGGCCACGCGCGTCAGCATCGATCCGTCGCGCCAGATTTCCGCGCTCGACCGCAATTTGTTCGGCTCGTTCCTGGAACAACTGGGCCGCGCCATCTACACGGGAATCTTCGAACCCGGCTCGCCTCACTCGGACGCCAACGGATTTCGCACGGACGTGATGAGCACGATTCACGAGTTGGGCGTACCCATCATCCGCTGGCCCGGCGGCAATTTTGTCTCCGGCTACAACTGGCTGGACGGCGTCGGCCCCAAGAAGGATCGCCCCAGCGTTCTCGACCGCGCCTGGAACACCCTCGAGACCAATCAATTCGGAACCAACGAGTTCATCACTTGGGCCAAGCAGGTGGGCACGGAGCCGCTGTTCGGGCTGAACTTCGGCACGGGCTCGGTGGAAATGGCGGTGGCCCAGGTGGAGTATTGCAACGTTGAAAAGGGGACGCGCTGGAGCGACCTGCGCCGCCAGCATGGCTATGAGGCTCCTCACAACGTGAAGTATTGGTGCCTCGGAAACGAGATGGACGGCCCCTGGCAAATTGGCCACATGGTGGCCGTGGACTACGGACGCAAGGCGGCGGACGCGGCCAAACAGATGCGGGTTATCGACCCCTCGGTGAAACTGATTGCCTGCGGTTCGAGCGGCCCTTTCATGCCCACCTATATCGAGTGGGACCGTCAAGTTCTGGAAGAGTGCTACAACTACGTGGACGGCATTTCCTTGCACCGCTATTTCGGCAACAGTGAAGAAACCGGCGGTGACAGTTCCAAATATCTTGCGCTGAATTTGGCCATGGACCGGCAGATTGAAGAAATCATCGATGTCTGCGATATGGTGCGTGGACTGAAGCGCACGAACAAACAACTCTTCCTTTCATTCGACGAGTGGAATGTCTGGTACCGCGCACGCAGCGGCGACGCGGTGGATGGTCACCGGAAACCGGCTCCGCACCTTCTCGAAGAACCCTACAACCTCGAAGACGCCCTTCTGGTGGGTGGGCTCATCAACTCGCTATTGCGCCACTCCGACCGCGTCAAGGTGGCTTGCCTGGCACAACTGGTGAATGTGATTGCCCCCATCATGACCAACGAAAACGGCGTGCTGCTTCAACCCATTTTCTACCCTTACTCGTGGGCTTTGCACAACGCGCGGGGCAACGTGCTCAGCGTGTATCAGGAAGGGCCGACCTATGAAGTCCCCCATCTAGGCCGACCCATTGAGGCGGGTGGAGCAGCGATGTCCGGGCTGGGCCGCGTGCCGTTCCTGGATGTGGCCGCTACTTACGATTCCGCAGGCGGGACCGCTTCCCTCTTCATCCTGAATCGCGATTTGCAAAAGCCCCGCGAATTGGAGATCGACTGGCAGGGCTTGACCCCCACCAAGGTGCTCAGCGCGCAGGTGATTACCGGCCCCGATTTGAAAGCGACGAACACTTTCGACGCGCCCAAGCGCGTAGTCCCGCAGGACCTGGAGCCGCCGGCAGTCCGCAAGAGCATGACGGTGAAGCTGCCCGCGCACTCTTACACGGCAATCAAAGTGGCTGTCTAAAGATTGATGGGGGGGGATTGCTATTGTTGGGGCGGGTTGGGCTTGTCGGGCTTATCCTGCGGTGTGGTCATCAGTCCGGAGGATTCCAGCCGTTTCATCAAGCCCCTGGTTTCTTCAGCGTATTCCCCTGTCGGTGCGGCTTGCAGATAAGCCTGCATTTCTGAATAAGCTTTATCGTATTTCTTTTCCCGCAGAAAAACGTCCGCGAGCTTCACGTGGAATTCGGCTGGGACGGCGGGATTGATCGATTCCGTCTTCAAGTACGCTACTTCGGCCTTATCAAGCTGCTTCAGCCCGCGCTCGGAAACCCCGAGTTGGTAGTAGAGCTGCCACTCGGCAGGAAAGCGTTGCAGCCCCGTCTGCAGAGCGGTCTCGCTCTCCACATATTTGTTTTGCAGATTCAGAAGCATGCCCAATTGAAGGTAGGCTTCGAGATAGCCCGCGTCACACGAAATGGCTTTCCTCAGAGAAGCCTCCGCGGGCGCGAACTGGTGCTGCATGCTGAGCGTGACTCCGAGTGTGGAATGGGCGCGGGCGTAGCAGGGGTACTCCGCGATGGCCTTCTCCAAATGCTCGCGCGCTTCGTCGTACTTTTCGCTTTGGAGCGCCACGTGACCCTTTTCGTATTCTTTCACGGCTTTTTTAGGAGCGGCGAGGTCAGTGGCACTGACAGTGTTGGCGGGCTTGGGACCATTATCTTTCTTGGCCTCCGGAATCAAATAGATGCTGGGGTATCGGCTGGCCAGATAATGCATATCCACGACCTGGACAACCGTCTGGTAACCTTTGGCGGTGACAATGACCCTGAATGTTTCTTCGTTCAGATTGTCGAATTCGAATTTCCCCTGGTTCCCGACAAATTGTTGAGCGACGAACACTCCTTCCGCCCTTTCCAGAACCACCTTGACATCCATGGGAAGTGGCCCGCCATCACTTGTCTTCACTTTGCCTTGGATGTTAAGCCCCGTGAGCTGCTGGCCCATACCCGCCGGAACGGGGAGCCCCATCGAAACCAACAACACAATCCCAAAACAAGTCGTGAGCGAACGTGGAAGTGGCCGAAAGTTCACCGGAGGGATACTGTAATGCTTCAACATGAGGAACACCGCGTTCTATTATAAATCACTATATTCAGTTTCGCATGCGGCAAACTCCAAGCGAGGCGGCACCCATCTAACCTGCGTATCGTGTAAAATAGAGGGTCTGCGGCAGGACGACAGATAGCTATGGAGATGCCTTCCTGGGGTCAAAAACCGCGCCGGTCTGGCTTATCCGCGAGGCTTCGGCCTGTGCCTGGGATTCGGAGCGCACTGAGCTTGGCTCTGCTGGGTGCCGCGCTAGTTCTGCCTGCCACCGCACTGCCTTCTTCCGACCACCTTCAGACCGCCATTCAACTCATCAACCAGGGCGACTTGGACGGAGGGGAAAAGGAAGCGCGGCTCGCCCTGAATTCTCCCGAAGAGCGCGCGCCTGCCTGGGGCATCCTGGGAACCATCCGCGTTCAGCAGAAGAAATACGACGAAAGCGTGGAATTCCTGCGCAAGGCTATCGACCTCAATCCCCGCCTGGTGGGCGCGCGCGTTACTTTGGGAGGAGTTTACATCCTCCAGGGGAAAAAGGATCCCGCGCGACAAATGTTCGCAGAGGCTCTGCGACTTGACCCTGACAACGTCAACGCGCGCTTTAACCTCGCACAGATGGAAAGTGACGCCGGCGAATTTCAAACTTCAATGGAGGCCGCTCAGCCCATCGCCTCCGAATTGCGGCGCGCACCGGAGGGATTGATTTTGTTGGCCACAAATTACTCCGGGCTGCAACGGAAGGATGCGCTCACGGGTCTGGTGGCGGACTGGAATGCGCTCGGGGAGGCACCTCCGGAATTGACCGCCGCTTTTGCCTCTGCGTTGATCAGAGGTGATTTGGGAAGCCAGGCCCTTGAAATCCTGGAAAAAGCCAGGGAGGCAAACCCCAGGTCATCGGGCCTGGCCTTTGCGCTCGGCCGCGGCTACGTCCTGACCCATGATTTGGAAAAGGCAGAGCGGAATTTCCAGTCTGCCCTCACCTTGAATCCCGCTTGCCTCGCGTGCGACCAGGAAATTGCCCGCATTGCCGAACAACAAGGCCTTTCCGAAAAGGCGCTGGCCTATTTGGTCAGGGCCAAGAAACTCGCCCCGGAAGACCCTGAGGTTCTTTTCGACTTCGGAAGAGTCTGCCTGGAGCGCAGCCTGCTCGATGACGCTTTTCCCGCCCTCCAAAAGGCAGCAGCCCTGCGGCCTGACGAGGACAAGTACGTCTATTATCTGGGGTCGGCCTACGTAGCCTTGCACAAACTCACGGATGCGGCCTCGATTTTCGGGCAACTCCTGCAAAAGCACCCCGATGACCCAGGTTTGAATTACGCCACGGGTGTTGTCTACTTTCTCCAGGGGAAATACGCCGAAGCCGAAGCGTCCTTGAAGCGAAGCATCCAGGAGCAACCGGAGCAGGTGGTCGCCTATTATTATCTGGGCCAGACCTATTTCACACAAGGGCAGGACGACCAGGCCGTGACAGTTCTCCAAGACCTTGTGAAGCGCCATCCTGAGCATAGTCCAACGCGCACACTCCTGGGCACCATCTGGGTGAGGGAGCACAAATATGAGGAGGCTCGCCCGGAGCTGGAACGAGCGATTTCTCTCGATCCGAATTCGATCCAGGCTCACCAGCAACTGGGAATGTTGCTTCGCCGGACGGGTAAACCCGCGGAGTCAGATCAGGAATTGGCTCTGGCAAAAAAACTTGAAACCGAACGGCGCTCGAAAGTTGATGTGCGCCTTCGCCTGTTGCTGCCTGATTGATCTCGAGCGAAGTTTTTGATTGGAGGACCACAAGCAGTTGAGGCTGCAATGTCTATAAAGAGAAAATTAGAGTGGAGCTTAGTTCCGGATCCCGGCGCGCGGGCCAATAGCCACGCACTGCCCCGGGCCCTGGCGGATTCCGTCGCTCTCCTGATGGGCCTCTTCCTGGCTCTCCCGGGTGCGCGCGCTCAGTCAGGCGCCAAACCGGTCCCAGACCACTATCGCCAGGGCGTCCAGTTGCTCACCCATCAAGACTGGAAGCGGGCGGCGGGCGAATTCAAGCAAGCGCTTCGCGAGAATCCTCAAAACCCGCGCGCTCATGATGGCCTGGGCGCGGCGCTGCTCCGCCAGGGAAACCGCGCGGACGCGGAAGCTGAGTTCCGCGAGGCCCTCCGCCTGGACGGAAATGATGCCGAAGCGCACTTCAATCTGGGCGTTCTCGCCGCGGAGGCCGACGACCTGAAGGGAGCCACGGCCGAACTCCAAGGCGCCCTCAATTCCAATCCAGCCCACGAACAGGCGCGCATGGCGCTCGCTCTGGCTTTGCAGGAACAGGGGCAACTCGACCAGGCTATTGCCGAGTATCAAACTGTCCTGAAGCGCAATCCGAAATCAGCCGAGGCGCACAACGGTCTTGGGAATGCCTATGTGCAGAACAATGATTTCACTTCTGCGATTGAAGAATATCGAAAGGCAATCGCTTTGGATCCGAAGTTTTTCCGCGCCTACAATAATCTGGGTTCAACCCTAGCGAAAGTGGGCGACTACGAAGGCGGGTATCAGGCGGTTCGAAAGGCAGTGGTGCTGCTTCCCAAGAGTTACGAGGCGCACCTCAACCTTGGCTTGATGATGCGCTCCAAAGGCGACCCCAAGGGCGCGATGTTGGAGTTCCAGCGCGTGCTCGCGCTTCACCCTTCGGATGAGATTGCGGCGCGCACTTATTTCGAGATTGCTCAGACATACCGGCAGATGAACGATCTGCCGAAAACGGTCCAGGCGCTTGAGGAGTGCCTTCGGCTGGGGCCGCAATTGCACGAAGCGTATTTCAGCCTGGGCACCACGCTGAAGCAGATCTCCACTTCGAGGCTAGCGCAACCGCCTGCTATTCCGGTCAAGGTCGAGGCACAACAGCTTTACAGCCAGGCCGGCCAGCAACTCGTTTCGGGCGACCTGCAGGGCGCGTCAAAGTCTCTCCGTGCCGCGTCGGAGGCAGACCCCGCGTTCGCCGGTGCACATACGCTCCTCGCCTACGTGCTTGGCCAGCAAGGCAAGCTGCCTGAGGCGGTGGCGGAATCGAGGAGAGCTGTCGCGTTAGACGCCGAATCGGCCAGTGCCCACTCCAACCTCGGCATCGCCCTGTGGTACTCCGGCGAGAAAGCCGAGGCGGTCACCCAGCTGAAAAAGGCCACCGAACTGAATCCGGCGATGGGCGAGGCATATGCCTTCCTGGGTATGGCCCAAAAGGATACTGGCGATCTCCATTTCGCACTCTCCAGCTTGGCGTGCGCCCTAAGTCTGAACCACGAATATTTCCCTGCTTACATCGATCAGGCGGTGGTGCTGCTCAGACTCAAGAGGCTGGGGCCCGCGCTTCACCAGTTCGAGGAAGGGCTCCACCTCGACCAGCGTGCCGCACAAGGTCAAACCGACTTGAAGGAAGCGATTGTTGAACTGCAAAGCGTGGCACAAGGGACGGGGGATATTCCGGAAGTACATTTTGTTCTCGGCCGGCTGTTGGGCAGGGCGGGAGCGAATCAGGAAGCGGTAATCCGCGAGTTTCGTACAGCGATTCAACAGGCCCCGGAATTTTACGAAGTCCACAATGCCCTGGGCCTGGTGCTCGCCCAATCCAATCAGGCGGATCAGGCCATCCAGGAGTTCCAGGAAGCCATCAAAGATAATCCCGACTACGCGGACGCGCACGCCAATCTGGGCGCCGTCATGATCGAGACGAATACCGATGGAGCCATCCAGGAATTGCAGACCGCGGTGAAGCTGGCGCCCACCATGGCCAGCGCCCACTACAATCTGGCGATTGCGTATGGCAGACATTCGGGAGCCGCGCAGGAGACCGAGGAACTCCGCAAGGTGGTGGCCATGGACCCCGACATGGTGGACGCGCAATACCGGCTGGGCAAGGTGCTGGTGGACCAGAAGAAGCTGGACGAAGCGATGCCCCACCTCCAGCAAGCTGTGAAATTAGATCCGCGCCGCGGCGACGCGCACTATCAGTTGGGTCTGGCCCTGGGGCGGACGGGACATGAAAAGGAATCAGCAGCGGAATTCCAACTGGCCCGCGAGCTTATCACCCAGCAAGATCGGACCAAGTTTGCCAGCACGCAATTGAGCCAGGCGGAGTCGGACGCCAACCAAGGCAACCTGGACGAGGCGATTACGGATTTTGGGGCGGTCATCCGTCTGGAGCCGGATTGGCCTTTGGCCCACAAGGAGCTCGGAGATACATGGCTGAGGAAGAAGGAACCAGAAAAGGCCATCGCGGAATACCGCGAGGCCGTCCGCCTCAAACCCGACGATTACGCGGCTGGCTTCGCCCTGGCCATGACCCTGCTGAATCAGGGCGATTTCGGCGCGGCCATCCCCGAGTTCGAGGCAGCGATCCGCCTGCGCCCCTCATCGCCGGAGGCGTACAACTTTCTTGGGCTGGCATTGGTGCGCAGCGGGAACGCGGATAAGGCGGTGGCTACATTTCGTGAAGCTCTCAGGCTCAAACCGGAGTACCTTGAAGCACAGCAGAACTTGGACGCCACGCTCAAGCAATTAAATGAAACACGGTAGTCGCAGCATGCAAGAACTCACCGAATTAGCAGTGTGGGAGTAATTCGCGCGTATGAATTCAGCCACAAAGCCGGCCGCATCAAACCCCTCGGCAAGGCGGCGCTTCGCACCATCATGGATGAAGGGCGCAAGTTGCGCGCTCTTTTGTCTGCTGGCTGCTGTGTCCGCGGGGGGCCAGCAGCCCACCCGCCAACCGGACGACGATGCGCTCACCTATTCTCCCCGGACGATTACAGGCAACTTGGAACCCCTCAGCCCGGACGATCTCCAGGCGTTGAGCCCCCTCGAGGAGCGGATTGCCCGCAACGAATTCGCCGAGGTGCTGCCGAACTTGACTCAATACGTGAAATTGCATCCGGACTCGCCGCGCGGCCATTACGATCTCGGCTACCTGTACTTCCGCACGCACCAAGTCGGAGATTCGATTCGCGAGTTGTCGCGGTCGCTTCAATTGAACGTCAATGACGCCGCAGCCCACAAGACGCTGGGACTAGCGTGCACGTTTGTGGGGCGATACGACCTGGCGGAAGTCGAGCTCCAATCGGCAGCCAAGCTGGAACCGCAATCGCCCGAGATCCATTACCTCCTGGGCCGCGCCTACTATACGCGCGGTGTTTATCCTCTCGCCCAGAAGGAATTTGAGGCCGCCATTCGCTTGTCCCCATCGTACATGAAGGCGTACACCAACCTCGGGTTGGTGATGGAAATCCAAGGCAGGAACGACCAGGCCGTGGAGAACTACACCACCGCCGCACGATTGAACGACGAACAGAAACTCAACTATCCATGGCCCGACGAATACCTCAGCGCATATTATGACCGCCAACGCGATCCCGATCGCGCCATTGAATATGCACAAAAAGCTCTCGCCATTGACCCCCAATTCGATGTCGCCTATTTTCAAATGGCCAAGGCGTACCAATACCAGAGCAAGTGGAAAGAGTGCTCGGAGGCTGCCCAGAAGGCCATCGCGATCAACCAACGCACCGCCGACTACTACTATGTCCTGAGTGTGGCGCTGCGGAGGCAGGGACAGACTGCCGAAAGTGAAGCGGCCCTCAAGAAGTTCCAGGCAATCCGCGAACAGGAGCAAATCGACTCGGCAAAAGTGAAAAAGGCAAGAGAGCAGTCCGGAAGGCCACCCACCGGAAGTCCTCCCAATGAACATTGACCTTCTCAGAATGCGCTTGCGCACGCGGCGGGAATTTTTGCGTCAACTCGGCTGCTTCGGCCTGGCTGTTCCCGGATCCCTCCTCGTCCCGGAGCTGGGCGAAGCGGAAGCTCTTCAAAAGCCGCAGATCACGAAGCCTCTTTCGAAGGGCCATGCCCCGGGCGGCTTGGGATTTCGCTTCACAGATGTAGCCCCCCAAGCCGGTCTGGGCCAGGCGACGAATGTCGTTGGCGGGGTAACCAGTAAACGTTTGCTCCTGGAAGAAATGGGATGTGGCGTTGCCTTCTTTGATTATGACAACGATGGCTGGGTCGACATCTTCATGGTGAACGGCACACGCTTTGAGGGGTTGCCCCCCGGACCGCCTCCCTCGAACTTTCTCTTCCACAACAATCGCGATGGAACATTCACCGATGTCACCCAGAAAGCGGGCTTAATCCGGTCAGGCTGGGGACAGGGTTGCTGCGTGGGGGATTACGACAACGATGGGTTTGACGATCTGTTCGTCACCTACTGGGGGCAGAACGTTCTCTACCACAACAATGGCGATGGCACTTTCATTGACGTCACCGAGAAGGCAGGGCTCATCCAGCCGGGACCGCGTCCCAGATGGAACGTTGGCTGCTGCTTTCTGGACTACGACCGCGACGGGCGCCTCGATTTATTCGTGGCTGATTATGTGAATTTTGACCCGCAAAGCGTTCCCCAGCCCGGCGCCAATGAGCTCTGCATGTCCTACGGAGTACCTGTCGCTTGCGGACCTCAAGGGTTGGGTGGCGGAACCAACATCTTGTACCACAACCGGGGAGACGGCACGTTTGAAGACGTTTCCGAGGCGGCGGGAGTGACGAATCCGCGGGGGTTGCCCGATCCTATTTCAGTCAGCAGCAACTGGATTCCGGTGGGCTCTTACGGGATGGGCGCGGTGGCGGCGGATTTGGATAACGACGGCTGGCCGGATATCTACGTCTCTTGCGACGAGGCGCCGTGCCTGCTCTATCACAACAACCATGATGGGACTTTTACCGAGATCGCCAGGGCGGCCAGTTGCGCGCTGAGCGAGAACGGAGGAACCCAGGGCGGGATGGGCGTTGCGGTGGGAGACTACGACTGCGACGGCTGGCTGGATATCCTCAAGCCCAATTTCGCCGGTGAAACCATCAGCCTCTACCACAACAACGGCAATGGCACTTTTTATGACGCGGTCTACCAGGCGGGCCTCGCGTCGAGCACGCAAAACGTCGGCTGGGGCGCCGGATTCGTTGATTTCGACAATGACGGCTGGCGCGACATCTTCATTACCACCGGACACGTCTATCCTGTAGTCTCGGGCACTAGAATGATGGTGAGCTACGCCTCGGGAAAGATTCTTTACCGGAACAAACAGAATGGGAAATTCGAAAACGTTTCCGTAAAAGCCGGGCCAGGCATCACGCAGCCGCATACCAGCCGCGGGTGCGCCTTCGGGGATTTCGACAACGATGGCGATATGGATGTCCTGGTCAACAACATGAACGAGCCGCCGTCCCTGCTGCGCAACGATTGCACGACCGGAAACAATTGGATCAAGATCAAGTGCGTGGGCACAAAGTCAAATCGGAGTGCGATCGGAACCCGTGTCCGAGTGGTGACCGAAACTCACTCCCAGATTGAAGAGGTTTTGAGCGGTGCCAGCTACGCCTCCCAAAACGATTTCCGCCTCCACTTTGGGCTGGGCAGGGCCAAACAAGTGGACCTGATCGAGATTCGCTGGCCCTTGGGCCTCGTCGAGTCTTTCCGCAAGATTGAACCCAACCAATTGATTGTCATCCAGGAAGGCCACGGCATCATTCGAAAAGATAAATTCGGCAAAAAGTAGATCCCCGCGCCCCCGGCGCCATGGAGTGCAGGACCTTGCTCCCGCTTTCCAAAGCGGCGGCAAGCCGCGGCACTCCAAAATACTAATCGCAAAAAACAAAAAGGTCCGGCCCTTGCGGGCCGGACCTGAGGTTGTGACTTCGTTAAGGAAATCTCTAGAAGAAGATTTCCAAGCTCAACTGGATGTTTCTTGGAATGTTGCACTGGCTGTGGGTTTGGCCGAAGTTACCGTTCCCGTTATTGGGTAGCCAGAAGGTGTCGGGGTTGCAGAAGTAGACGCGGTTAAAGACATTGCCCGAGTCCATCTTGAACCTCACGAACCTTCTTTCACCAAAGTACGTGTCCTTGTAGAGTGACAAGTCCTCGTTGGTGTAGCCAAATCCACGAGCATTGGCATCCATCCGAGGCGCATTACCAAATGCAAGCGGACCCGGATCGGTCCAGCCACCTTGGTTCAGGTAACTGGTGTTGGCTGGATCTGTGAAGGAACCCGAGAGGCCGTTCCCGGCTTTATTCGGATAGTGAACACCGTTAAAGAGAAGCGGCCCGAGACCGCTGTTGTCGGTTACTATGCCGAGAGGCCGCCCCGACTGGTAAGTTTGAACGCCTGAGAGTTGCCAGTTCCCAATTATTTTGTCGACCACCCCGCTGGTGTTCCCGCCAAAAGCTTTTCCCTTTCCAAAAGGCAATTGGTAAACCCAGCCGAAGGAAAGAATATGCGGGAGGTCGTCCGAGCTGACCGTATTCAGGTTAGACATGTCGCTCGGATTCTGGATGCCCGGTCCACCCGAGCCCAAACCCGTCTCCGAGCCGTTGTTCACGAGGTGGGAGTAGGTGTAGGCAACACGCACTTGCAAGCCGTGCTCCATGCGACGATCCAAGCTGACTTGCAGGGCGTTGTAGCGGCTCCATCCATTGGGGAAGTAGCGCCAGTTGATTTGCTGGTATTGTGGCCAAGACCGAAGGGACTGAGCCACAGTTCCAGAGAAGGTCGGGTAGGGTGCAGTGTTGAAACCCGCCCCAGCCGCAACCGCGTTGGGCGTCCCGTTACTGAAGCGTCCATTTTGCAGAACGTTTTGGCCCAGGGCGAGCACGCTGGCGGGGTTCATGTTGTCGTAGACGCCCGCGGAACTCCGGCCATCAATCAGGCGCGTTCCGTGGTTGCCCACGTAGGCGACATCAAGGGCCATGTTGGAGGTGAGCTGACGCTGGAAGGAGAGCGACCAGTTCTGGTAGCGGGGCATGGTGTAGGTTCTGGGATCCACGCCAACCGGATTCCCGCCATTCGAAACAGCAGCACTAATGTTTGGCGGAAGGGTAATGGAGCCGGCCGGCCAGCCGCAGGAAACACCCTGCGCTACAACCTGGGCCGGGCATGCATTATTTCCGTTGAAGTAGAACGTCGGGTATAACCCTCCGGTGGAGTTCGAAATATTCGGATTCGTCTGCTGACCATCCACGGGATAGGGATCCCATGAATCGGCTTGAGCGCCGGCATAGTACATTCCATAACCGCCGCGAATCACGCTCTTGTCACCGAGTCGGTACGCAAACCCGAAACGCGGGCCCACGGACCAACTGCTGTCGCCGTTTGCCTGGTTGCCAAACACCGTGGCGCCCAAGTGCCCAACTGGGTTCTGGGCATTCGGGTCAAAGGTCGCGAAACGTCCGTGCTGCTCGGAAAGACCGGATTGCCAGTCAAACCGTATTCCGAACGTCAGGGTGAGGTTGGGGGTCAACTTGAAGTCGTCGTTAACCCATGGGGAGAAGTATTTATTCTTGGGCATGTAGTTGAACGGAACACTGAAGTTGGCATTATTCACTTGCCCCAGAATGAAGGAAGCGAACTCATTGCCAGTGTTGCCGGCCAGGTTATTGCCCGCAGCGTTGTAACCCGAGGTCGAGTAAGCGTTGAAGCCGAAGCTGCCGCCCGTATTGACGGCCCAGCCGGTCTGTGGATAGTTCATGTACCGGTACTCGATTCCGGCCTTGATGGTGTGCTTGCCGGTAATCCAGGTAACGTCGTCGAGCAACTGGTAGCGGTTGTTGATGTCGCTGCCACCGGTCCGCCACGGGGTCCCGTACGAAGTGTAGCCGATGGGCCCTTGGAAATTGAGTGACGGGAATCCGGCATTATTGAATGTGGGATCGTTGGGCATGCCCAAACCCAGTTTCTGGTTCCATCCCACTCCGGCCGACAACTGGTTGCCGTTCATCACCCAACGGTCATAAGCGAGGGTGGTGTGGTTGAAAACGTTGGGCTTGAGCACCCAGTTCATTTGCAGGTGCTCAAAGTGGTTGGTGATGAGCTGATAGAAACCCTGGCCAATGTAGGTATCGTTTTTGGCGGATTGAAGTTGCCCATCGTTAACCGTATTGCAACCTCCCGGGCCGCCGCAGTGTGCGGTTCGAGGCCGCCAGTTCTTAAAGAAGGTGTTGCTGATGGAAAACTTATCGTTGAACGTGTGGTCGATCCGGAAGAGCCACGTGTGGACGTTAAGTTTGTTGTTGTCGTCGGAGGTTCCGCCATAGACGTTTTGCCGGAGTGTATTCCGGTCCAGAGGCTGAATATTGGGAACCACCGTCGCCGCAAGTGAGCTGCGCAGAGGATCGTTGGCTGGAATGATGTTCGCTTGACCTGCGATGGGGTTGCCTGCGGCATCGAATCCGTACCCATCCCGCACCGGCACGCCACCCACCAATCGAGTGGTGGCTGGATTGAAAACCTCCCCTTGAAATATGGGCCGCCCCAACGCATCCGTGCCCACCTGGTTGGTTGTATCCAGCAGGTCGCTGAAATTGCCAGCCCTCGCATTCGGAGTTGGAATGGTGTTCACGAATCCGGTGTTCACCAAGCCCTTGTAATTGAGGTAATCCATGTTCACAAACCAGAACGTCTTGCCCCACTTGGTAACCTTCGGCACTGGACCGCCGACATCGAAACCATAGTTCATCTGGTCCAGGGGAAGACGAGCCGTACCCGGCCCGGTTTGGTCATACAAGAAGAATTTCCGGGCGTTCAGCTTGCGGTTAGTGAAGTAGTCATACACGCTTCCGTGCAGCTCGTTGGTGCCGGATTTAGTTGTGTAGGTGATAAAGCCGCCGCTGGTGTGTCCGTACTGGGCGGAGAAGGTGTTCTCAACCACGGTCATTTCTTTGACCGAGGTGTAAGGCACCGAGCTTTCCTGGGTTTGCTGGTGGCCTTCCGCATAGCCGAAGGCCGCGCCGTCAAACCAGTTTTCGGTGGCCATGGTCTGCCCGCCGTTGATACGGGAGGTAAACTGGCTGCCGCGGAAGATCGCGTCGCCGTTGGGCTGCATCGGAATGTAGCCGGGTTGCAACTGGAGCAGCGATTCCGCCAAGCGGATGTCCGCGCCCATCACTGCCGGCAGGTCTTGATAGTACGACTGGCCGATGGTGTGGGAAACGGTGGGGGTTTCGGTGTTGATCTGGCTGACCGTCGCCTTCACTTCGACCGTTTCCGTCTTCACGCCGAGTTGAAGTTCCACGTCCTGGCGGTAGGTCTGGCCACCACTCAGGGAAAGACCCGTGCGACTGTAGCCCTTGAATCCTTCCTTGATCACTTCCACGGTGTACGTCCCCAAGATCAGAGGGGGCGTGCTGTAGTTGCCGGCGCTATTGGAACCGACAACGATTTTTGATCCGGTATCCTGGTTCGTCACGTTGACGACAGCGTCGGGAACTGCTGCACCGGAAGAGTCTGTTACGATTCCGGTGATCACCGCCCGGTCGGCAACCTGGGCATAAAGCCCCTTCCCGGCCCAAGTAACCAGAAGAAGGAGCAGCACAACGCGGTACCATTTTGAGAGAGCAACTTGGCCCACCTTCGGACTCACCATCACGACCTCCTTGAGCTGCGTAACCGCTTAACCTTAACCCGACGCAAAAAAGCAATACAGCACTAACCCAATGAATCAATTTGAAACGATTGATGAGAAGTGTGGTTTGGCTCGGGAGCAAAAACTGCGTAACCGCTTAACCACCCTGTCGCAAAAAAACGCGCTTTCAAACCGTGAAGCACGTGACCACCTTAAAACAAGAATGTAAGTAAGCACTCCTACCTATAATATGGTGCCTTTTTATCATTCTTAGATTTGGCTTGTCAAGAGAAAAATGGGGGCTGAGTAATTTTTTTCGGGGGGCGCATGTAATCTGTTTATATTACTCCGACCCTTCATCTCCATGTGCGAGCAAAGAGGGCGCCGACCCACCGTTGAGCGGTCAGAGGACAGGGGCGCTACTTTTTGCTTAACTCGGCAACGCGCCGGTTGGCCAGTTGCTCCATCGCAGTGCCCTTGCCGACTTCTGAGGCTTTCTTGAAAGCCTCGATGGCCTCGGCGTTCTTGCCCATGTCTGAGTAAGCCTCACCGAGACGATAGAAGTATTGTGCCGGCGCGTTGATCGTCACCGTGGTGGCGAGTTTAAACTTTTCGACGGCCTTGACAGGGTCTCCCCCCAGCAAGGCCAACATGCCCAGGGCGAAGTTCGCATCCGACTCCATATCGCCCTTGCGTGATTGGAACTGTCCGTCAGTTTCTTCCGCATGCTTGGAAGCTCCAGCCAGCAACTTCAGCGCGTGCTCCGCATCCGCCTGCGCCTTCGCCGATCTTGAAGCACTCTCGGACGGGCTACCGTTCAGCATGCTCGGTTGCGCGAGACTGATGGCGACGATGAGCAATGCGGGCAAATTGTCCGGATCCAGCTTCAGGCTCTTGTCTCCGTACTCCACCGCTTTGTTGAGGTCACCTTTCTCCACGCACGCCCTGGCGCCCTGAACGTAGACGTAGGACAAAATTTGGCTGTTGGGAAATTGCTTTTCGAATTCCTCGACCATGCGCAGCCTTCGATCCGGGTCAGGCTCGCTCTGCATGGTCTGGAACCCCATGCCCTCCTTGGGGGGAACTTCCAGTTGCGCGCCGGTGGCAGTGGCGAGAATCGATTTCTGGCTGGTGCGCCCGTTGGGACTGACCTTCCAGACGCTTTGAATCGTGTCATCATCGGCGCCCGCTTTGCGCAGCTTCTCCTCCACCTTGGGGTCCAGGTTGAAATCGACCTGGCGCCGCTCGATGGCCGCGGCGGCGTCCTTGAGGTGGCCCTTGGAATGTTTGACCAGGTCGATCACTTCTTTTTGGGTGAGGGGCGTCTGCTGGTCTTGCGCGATCAAAAAAGAATTGAATGAGAGCACAAATGCGATGGTGATGCCAGCGACCACAGCGGATTTCCTTCCCATGACGTTCCTCCAAGCGAAGGGATGAAATTATTTTGAAGCGAAACTTCAACCTACAAGAAGTGTTCAATTGTGTCAATGGAAGAGGCCGCAGCCGCCTCTCCCTGCTGACGGAATTCGAAAATTAGATTGGCGTGCATCAAAAACGAGAACCGGTGGGGGAATTTAAAGCGCTTGACGGAAGTAAAACAGTGGTGTACCAATCCCGACGTACTGAACTCAAACTTTCATCCACGAGGTTACTCCCCATGAAGCGACGAGAATTTCTTTCCACAACGCTCGCGGTGGCGGCCGCGAGTCTGGCGCCCCGATCGGCGCGCGCCGCCGACGGCCTGGTTGAGGTTCTGGTGAACGAGCCGGTGGGCGAGATTGCTGCCGAGCTCCACGGCCATTTCACCGAGCACCTGGGCGGGGTGATTTACGATGGCATCTGGGTGGGCGAAAATTCGAAGATTCCCAACGTAAACGGAATCCGTAAGGATTTGGTCGATCACATGCGGCAGCTCAAGGCGCCGGTGGTTCGCTGGCCGGGCGGCTGCTTTGCGGATAGTTACAATTGGCGCGATGGCATTGGCCCGCGCGAGAAGCGTCCCACGCGCACGAATTTCTGGACCGTCGATCCGTCTCTTATGAAGGCTTCCGACGGCCCGCAGAAATACGAGCCCAACACATTTGGCACGGCGGAATTCATGCGCTTCTGCCAGGCGTGTGGCTCGGAACCTTATCTTGCCGCCAACCTGCGCGGCCTCACTCCGGCCGACTACGACGATTGGGTGGAATACTGCAACTCGCCCGCTGGCTCCACCACGCTGGCCAAAATCCGCGCCGGCGATGGCAGCAAGGATCCCTACAACGTGACCTACTGGGGCATCGGCAACGAGTCCTGGGGCTGTGGCGGCGACTTCCGCCCCGAGGAGTACGCGATCGAGTTCCGCCGATTTGCATCCTGGGTGCCCGAGTACGGTTTGAAGCTGCGCTTTATCGGCTCCGGTCCCGGCATGGCCATCGATGACCCGCAGGTCAACTGGACGCGCGGCTTCTTCCAGGAAATTTTGGCGAAGGACCGCGGGCTGCTCAACCGCATTTACGGCCTCTCGCTCCATTATTATTGCTGGACGGCGGGCAAGGGCGACTCGCTCGATTTCACCAATGACGATTGGTACCAGTTGCTGTGGCAATCCGACATCATGGACACGCTGCTCACCAAGCAGTGGCTGGCGGCGGGTGAGTTTGACACCCAGCACAAAGTGAAATTCGTCGTGGACGAGTGGGGCGCGTGGCACCGCGGCAAGGCCATCGACCCGCGCTACCTTTTCAGCTACGTGCCCAGCATGCGCGACGCTCTGGTCACCGGCATCACCCTCGACATCTTCAACCGGCACGCCGAGAAACTGGCCATGTGCAATTGCGCACAGCTTATCAATTGCATCCACGCCCCCTTTATCGCGCTGGAAGATCATTTTGCCGCTACGCCCATCTTCCACGTGATGGACATGTACAAAGCTCACCAGGGTGGGCAGTCCTTGCGTTTTGTGGCCAACGCGCCATCGATTTCCTACCACGGGTCCACCCAGCCTGCCACGCCCTTCCCCACCCCGGCGGGGGAAGTGGGCCAGAGATTGTTCTGGGGGCTGGCGGGGTCGGCATCCCTCCACGGAAAGAAACTCGTGGTGACGGTGGTGAATCCGCACGTGAGTGAGGCGCGCACCGCGGACGTTTCCCTGCGCGGCGCCTCGGCGCGCTCGGCCAAGGTCACCGTGCTGGCTGAGACGGACATCCATGCCCACAATGATTTCGACCACCCTCATGCCGTCGAGCCCAGGGAAGAGACGGCCAACGTTTCCGGCTCCAGCTTTGCATGGACGTTCAAGCCGGCTTCGGTGACAAAACTGGAGATTGAATTGGCGTAAAATGCGAACCGCCCAGTCGAGCGGCCTGGGAGCGCGGCCATCCAGGCCGCACCTTCCTTTTAATTTGCGGGCGGGCCCCAATGCAATCTCCGGGCCCCGAGCTGCCTTTGCACAAAAGAGAGTGCTCAATTAAGATGACTGAATGTTACGCGTGCTCATGCTTTTGGCGCTTGCATCACTCGCCTCACCAGCCGGCCAATTGGATCCAAGTCTCACGCCGCAAAAATCCCCCAAACCCACGCTGCCGAAAATTGACCTAAAAGCCTGCCCATTCGAGGGCTGCCAGTTTGGCAAATGGACGGCCGTCCAGCCCGTCCCGATATACTCTACGTGGAGGGCGAAGAGAAAGCTGCTCCGAACCCTCGAAAAGGGCGAAGCGGTTATGGCGATAACTGGTATCCACATCACCTTCGAACCCTCTGAAATCAAGGTGACGGTGCCCATGCCTCAATACGGATTGAAGCCCGGCGACACTGTTTTCGGCTATATGAACCTCGGCGAGGGTTTCTTCAACGCCTGGTTTAATGGCACTTGGGTGGGAGAATTTGACGGCAGCAGCATCGAGGGCCCGGGTGATTCGGGATGCCAGCGCAATTGCACTGCGAAATTCTTGAAGTCCGGCCGAGTTGAATGGTGGGTGCAGATTAAAACTAAAGAGGGAACCATTGCCTGGACAGAAGACGGAGACAAGTTTGACGGCACAGACTCCCTGGCGGGTTCTGTGGGGTTCGGATCATTCCACGGTAACCCCATCATTGCGGCGGCGTTCGTGGATCGCTTAATTCGCCACTAAACCACCTTTGACATCCTCAATGCTCGTGTCCCCGGCAGCGTTCCCACAATCAACGCAGAAGAACTTCCTCAAAGAATGATACAGCGCGAGGATCGTTGGACTGGCCGAGCCAGAACATGGCCTGCTTGCGCACCTCGTGATTGTGGTTGGTGCGCGCCACGTGAATCAGCAGCGGCACGCCCTGGTCGTGAGGAAGTTGGGAGAGCGCGAAGACGGCGCGTTTCTTCACTTCGGTTTCCGGGTCGTTGTCGATGGCCTCGGTAATCGCTTGGGTCGCGCGCTGGCCAGCTTTCTGGGCCAGCCAGAAGAGTGCTTGGCTGCGCACACCGGAAGCGTGGTCGTGTTTGGCGATCTCGATCAGCGTGGCGATGGCTTCCGGCTCGTGAGTCACCGTCAGTCCAAAGATGGCGTGCTCGCGGAAGCTGTCGTCGGGATCGTTTTTCAGCAAGCGTTGAAGAGTTTCAAAGCCGTGGCGTCCGCGCGCCGAGCCCATCCAGAAGGAAACGTTTTGTCGTAAATGCTCCGGCTGTGTGGGAGCAATGAAATTGTCGAGGGCGCGGTCGGCCGCGGGATCGACGGTAAGAGCGATGGCCGCGAGCGCGCTCGAGCTCATTTCTTTGCCCTCGTGTTCTTCATCTACGTTGGCGCGAACATAAGTGGAGAGCAGCGCCACGCTTTCCGCGGGTTTAACGTCGGTGAGCCAAATCAAAGGCAGCCCGCCGGCGTTGAGCTCGCAGTCCGCGGAAAACATCCGAATCTGCCCTACTCGTTTATCCGCGACGCGCCACAAAACCCAGAAATTTTCAGGACCTTCCAGGTTGGCCTGCTTCGAGTCGCTGGAATTTATGTTCATTCCGTGGTCGCCTTCAAGCGAGCACGCGCCGCGCATCCGGCCGTAGCGCCCCGAATCGCAGCAGCACATGGAGTGGTCACCGGGGACGGCGGGCACCGCGTAGCCGACCCACGCCGGCGCTGCCTGGCTCTGGACGAGCGCCCGGAATTCGCTCTCCAGCCCGGAGGCCGCCGACCACGTGGTCAAGTTGGCGTTCACCACGCGTGGCTGCTCGGCGCCGCGCGCCATCGCCATCCCCAGTCCCACAACCCACATGAATAAGCCCAACTTTTTCGCAGACGTCATGGCGCACCCACTTATTTATTCAAAATCTCCATCAAGAATTCGGTCGCCTTGGGGGAACCCATCAGGGAAAGTTTTTGCACCGCCTCCCTCTTCAACTCGGGATCTTTCTCTTTGCGTGCAATCTCGATCAGGCCGTCGACGTTGCCCGAGATGAACAGCGAGTTCAGGATGTTGCGCCGCACTTCCGTGTCCTTCTCGGTTCCGTAAAGTGAAGTGAGCGCGCCACCCGTTTTGCCCGCCCCCATCAGGCCCAGGCTTTTGATGGCCGCGGCGCGCAGGGTGGGATCTTTTTCGTCGCGCGCCACTTCCACCAGCTTGTCGGAATTACCGGTGAGAAACATGGACTGCAAAATCTGCCGCTTGACCTCCACAGTGGGCTCGGCCTGGTAGAGTTGCCAGAGTTCAGACTGTGCGCCGGTCAGGGCAAGCTGCTGGATGGCCTCGCGGCGCAGCTCCGGCGACTTCTCGGATTTGGCCGCGGCAAATAGGCGGTCGCGGTCGCCGCCAATCATAAAGCTGTGCAGGATGGCGCGCTTCACGTGTACATCGTTGGAAGAAGCGTAAATGTTCGCCAATTCCTGCCGGCTCTCCTTGCCGCCAAACAGTCCCAGATAATTGAGCGCTTTCATCTGCAGCTCGGGGTTGGAATCGCCGTGGGCGATTTTGGCCACCACTTCGCGCGCCTGGGGTTTACCGCTCTGGCTGAGGACGAATAGCGCGCGCTCCTTCAGCTTGAGGGACTGGTTGCCCTTCAGAAATTTCTCCAGCATGGGGACGGCGGTGTCGGGATCGGAATTCATGAGACCGTTGAGCGCCATCAGTTTCAGGTCATCGTCCGGCTGGCCTACCGGCGAAACGTTCTGGCCGGATTTCTGGTTCATCTCCAATTCCAACTGTCGCGCTTCGTCCAGCCAACGGCTCTTGGGATAATTTTTCTCCAGACCTTTCAAGGTGACGACCGCCTCCGACCGCAGCGCGCTCTTGTATTGCGCGTACGCCTTCCAATAGAGCGCGCCCTCCACCGAGTTCCCTCCCTGCTGACT
This sequence comes from Terriglobia bacterium, assembly GCA_041481635.1. Lineage (GTDB taxonomy): Bacteria > Acidobacteriota > Terriglobia > UBA7540 > UBA7540 > DASYXZ01. Next base: position 26,422 of record JBGPCF010000036.1, read on the forward strand.
GACCTGGTTGAAAACTTCAATGGCCTGCTGGTATTTGCCATCGTCCAGCAACTCGGTCCCTTGATCGTAGAGTTCCTGGGCGCGGTCTAACTTCTCCTGCGCCCGGTCCTTAGCTTCCTGTTCGCGGTCGCGCGCTTCCTGCTCCCGATCGCGTTTTTCCTGTTCGCGGTCGCGGGCCTCTTGAGCACGGTCGCGCGCTTCTTGAGCACTATCCTGGGCATCCTCGGCGCTCACTTCCTGGGCAGCGGAGGATCCGGGGTCAAAAGATGAACCCCCACTCGCCTCCTGCGGCTCAAGAGCACGCCCCAACACCCGAGGCATCACCGTCCAAGTGGCGGCAAACGCCATTGCAAGAATCAGTACAGCTTTATCGAATTTCTTCATGGTCTTCTCCCTGTCAAATCCTTTCCTTGGGTTGCGAGGCTTGGGCGGATTTCTCCCGCTCCTGCACCTGCGTGTCCACAACCCGAATTTTGAAAAGTATGCCCTTTGCTTCAATGCGATGTCGGATAGCCTCCAACTGCGCTGAAGAAATGGTGGAAGGGCTGTTGGCCACTTCAATCAAAACGCGCTCAAGGTCATCGAGCACGCTGGCCATGCCCACATCGCCGTCGCGCAACTCAGTTTGGCGGTAGAGGCGGTTGCTATCCACCAGGTCGCGCGCCGCCCGCCGCTCCGGGCCAATGTTCACGGGCCCTTTGCCGTCCGCGTTCACCAGTTCCACCAGAACCATCTGCGAGCGCTCCAGATGATCGCCCACCGCCACCAGCAGAATCCTCTCGCGTGCCTGGGCGGAAATGGGCGCCGACTCCGGTCCCTGCCGCCGCTGCCAATAGCGCCCGGCGAAGAAAGCTCCGACGATCAGCGCTGCCAAAGCTCCCGCCACCGCCCAGCTCCGCGGGGCGAAGAATGCCGCCCAGATCGAGCCCGGCCGCTCCATCAAGCGCGGGCGGAGGCGCGTCCAAACTTGTTGGCCGTATTCGGGCGGCCGCTCGGGAACGGGCGCCGACCCAAACAGGGCCAGCGCGCGCTCGAGGTCGGCGAGGCGCGAGCGGCAAAGGTCACACGCCGCCAGGTGTTGCTCAAACGTGCGGCGGTCCTGGCCCGCTTCGGCTTCGTCGTAATGAAACAAGATCAATTGTTCTTCGCTCAAATGATTCATCTCGTTTAACTCACCACGGGCTCGAGCGCCCGTCGAAGTTTTTGTACGGCTCGAAAAATATTGTTCTTGGCGGCGTTGGCCCGCAAACCCATGGCGCGAGCCACTTCTTCAATCGACATCCCTTCGTAGTGGCGAAGCACAAACGCCGCTTTTTCTTTTTCCGTTAACTCGTTCATCGTGGCTTCGACTTTCCTGCGGACTTCCGCGGACATCACCAGCCGGTCCGCCGAGGGTTCGGAGGCCGGAAGCGATTCCACCGGGTCGGGCAACTCGGGATTGGGCGCCAGCTGGTGCTCGTCGTGTTGCCGGCGCTTGCGCGAAAAATCCAGCGAGCAATTCACCGCAATGCGATACAGCCAGGTGCTGAAGCTCGACCGCGATTCGAACTTGTTCAACCGCCGGTAGGCGCGCAGGAAGGTTTCCTGCACCACTTCTTCCGCGTCTTGTTCGTTGCCCGTCATACGATAAGCCAGCCGGAAGAGACTGTGGCTGTGGCGCTCGACCACCACGCGAAACGCGTCCCGGTCGCCAGCGAGTACCTGCGCCACAATGCCCGCATCGTTCTCTTCCATCCGATTCATTAGACCTGGATTGTCCCTCAGCGGTTAGGGTGTGGGAAAACAATTTTGGGGGAGGGTGGGACGGGTCGGTTAGAAGGATACTTCGCAAGAAACGGGACGCGTCGGCTGGCGCAGACCGTCGCATTTAGCGGTCTGCTACCTCGCGAAGCGACTTGTTTTCCGGGCATCGGGCGCCCAGCGTCGCCGCAGGCCAAGACTAGTCCCTTCGGGAAACGCAGACCCCCAAAACAGGGTCTGCGCCAGCCTGCCCAACAGCCGATAGGAAAGAGACTTCGCCACTCTCGTCTCCTTGTCTTCCGCGTTTGGTCTGAAGGGAAACCAATCCAATCGCCGGTTCTACTTTTCTAGACACCTGCGCAAAAGCCAGGCAAAGGCCATCCAAGCTGATTCACCTTGACGGCGGAGGCAACCACCCCGATCCCCGGTTCCGCTTTTTCGGTTTCCAAATCTGAAAAGCGATCCAGCCAAAAAATAACAGGATGATTGCCGACAAGATTCTGGCCCACCGCCCATGGATCGTTAAGTCGCCCCCTCTTCCCATAAGATATAAATTTCCAGTCAGGAGGCCTATAATCGCGGCGATGGCGGTCACGCAAAAGTAGAGGGCAAAGATGAGGACGAGGATCATCACGCAGCGTCCCAAGAAGCGATTGGGGCCGGGTAAAGGTTTGGGAATCGGTGGTCCGGCTGGGACTGCCTGCCCCAGTTGGCCCTCGGATTGAGTCGCCGCTGCCTGCTTCTGATGAACCCACCAGGGGATTGCTTGCAGCCATTTGCGAATCTGCCCGTCGTAAAAGCCGCCGATATCCACCAGCATGAATCCTCGCCCGCTGGCTCGCTTCACCTGCATTTCGACAGTTACCTTGGTGCCGTCCGCCGTCGTCTCGATGCGAAAATTTGCCATCGCTGAGTGAAGACCGCTGTAGCCCCTTGCCTCGAGGCCGTCCGGCGTTTCCGAGACCTTCCAGTCAGCAAGCCAGTCGGCGGCGAAGGCGCGGAGCGCCTCGTAAACAATCTGGGGCTCGGCCCGAAAAACGGCCTCTTGAGTAAAGTGTTTGTATTTCCAATCCATGGGCGTAGCTCAGGCTAAATACGTTAGGGACAATTGTCAAATGCAATGCTGCCGCTCGCGCCGTTCCTCGCTTAGTTCCAGCGTTCCCAAAGTTACAACCCGCCAACATCAAATACCGAAGTCAGCGCTACACGCGTTCCTTCGGTCAACGCAATGCCTCAAGAAATGCGAGGATGGAACGGCGCGACGGCAATCCCTTCCAACCCCGCGACACCCATTGCAACTTTTCCCTTCGACCGACGCCTTTCGAGGCTGACTTCCCTTCAGCGAACCCTGCGCCTCCGATTGGTGATATCATTTCGGAAATGAAATTATTGGAGGAAAGATGAAGAACGCTCGCAGAAATTTGTATGTTGTGATTGCCGCACTCATGATGGCGCTGATGTGCGCGCCCCAATTTATTACGCGCCGGTTGGATGCAACCCCGGCGGCGCCATCGAAGCTGACGCCCGTCAAAAATAAAGCGCCGCTTGCGGCCAACGCTTTTTATGCGCTGCCATTGACCTCGATCAAGCCCGAGGGCTGGCTGCGCCGCCAATTGCAAATCCAGGCCGATGGACTCACCGGGCACTTGCCCGATTTTTGGGCGGATGTGGGGCCGAACAGCGGCTGGCTGGGCGGCAAAGGCGAGCACTGGGAGCGCGGCCCTTATTACACCGACGGGCTGATCCCGCTGGCGTATCTCCTGGACGATCCCAAGCTCGAGGCCAAGGCGAACCAGTGGGTCGAATGGACGCTGACCCATCAGCAGGAGAGTGGCGCGATTGGGCCCGGCAATAATAAAGACTGGTGGCCAAACATGGTGATGCTGAAGACGCTCACCCAATATCAGGAAGCCACCGGCGACGCGCGTGTGATTCCGCTGATGCAGCGCTACTTCCATTACCAGGCCGCGAATCTGGCCGAGCGGCCGCTGTTCGAGTGGGCCAAGTTCCGTTGGGCAGACGAGGTGATGAGCGTTCTGTGGCTCTACAATCGCACCGGAGATGAGAGCTTGCTGGCGCTCGCCAAGACGCTTCAACAACAGGGACACGATTGGCGCGGCCAGTTTGAGAATTTCCCCTACAAGACGAAAATCACCCCGAAGGATATTGACCCGAAGCTGGGCGCCGACAAGGAAGCGTCTTTGAGCGCGCACGGCGTGAACAACGGGATGGCCATCAAGACTTCCGCCGTCTGGTCGCTGGTTTCCGGCGACGAGGCGGACCGCAAGGCCGCTGCGAATCAACTGGCCGTGCTGGACGAATATCACGGCCTGCCCAATGGCATGTTCAGTTGCGACGAGCACTTTGCCGGACACGATCCGTCGCAGGGCACCGAACTGTGCACGGTGGTGGAAGAACAGTTTTCGCTCGAGCAACTGATCGCCATCCTCGGGGATCCCACTTACGCCGACCGCCTGGAGAAGATTGCTTACAACGCGCAGCCGGGAACTTTCACCAAAGACATGTGGGGGCACCAGTACGACCAGCAGCCCAACCAGGTGCTGGTGTCGCTGGAGAAGCGCGACTGGACCACCAACGGCGCGGAGTCAAACTTATTTGGCGTCGAGCCGAATTTTGGGTGCTGCACCGCGAACATGCATCAAGGCTGGCCCAAGTTTGTCGCCAGCCTCTGGATGGCCACGCCGGATGACGGGCTCGCCGCCATCGCTTACGGTCCCGACGAACTTACGAGCGTGGTAAAGGGCGACGTGCCGGTAACGATTCGCGAAGAAACCGAGTATCCATTTCGCGGGGATGTGCGACTGACCATTAACCCTGCGAAGCCGACCATATTTCCGCTGGAGCTGAGAATTCCCACTTGGGCTGAGAACACTAAAGTCACATTGAATGGAACCACATTAAGCGGAGTCCTCGCGGGGCAGTATTTCAGGATTGCTCGAGAGTGGCAAAAGGGCGACCGCGTCGTGCTCACCATGCCCATGCCGGTTCGCACCGAACAGGCGTTCCACAACTCGGTGGTGGTGGAACGCGGCCCGCTGGTGTTCTCGTTGAAGATCGGCGAGAAGTGGCACAAGGTGGAAAAAGGCATGACCAAGCCGGCAGCCTCGCCAGCCGCGGACTGGGCGGTGGAACCCACTACACCGTGGAATTACGGGTTGATCGTCCGGCCTGATAACTTCACAAAGTCCGTTCAGGTGATCGACAAAAAGATTGGCGAGTATCCGTTCAGCGCGGAGGGAGCGCCCGTCGAGCTTCGCGTGAAGGGCCGGCGCCTCCCCGATTGGAAATTGGTGAATGGATCAGCGGGGACGGTGCCCACCAGCCCCGTCTCGAGCACCGAGGCGATCGAAACCATTACACTAATTCCCTACGGCAGCGCCAAATTGCGCATAACAGTTTTCCCGCGATTGACGGATTGAAAATTTCCTCCTGAGGAGTAAGGAGTGGCCGCGCCAACAATCAACCGTCGCCAGATGCTTTCGCGTGCGGCTGCGTTGGGCGCGGCCGCGCTCTCCCCGCCATCGCCGCGCCCATTGGCCGCGCCTACTCACTCGGAAGACCCTCCGGCCGCCCTGCGTGCTCACCCATTCGAACTCCGCGACGTTCGTCTGCTCGATGGTCCGTTCAAGGACGCCATGCAACGCGATAGGGCGTACCTCCTGAAACTGGATTTCGACTGTTTCCTATCCTATTTTCGCGAGACCGCGGGCCTCAAGCCCAATGCGCCGGCTTATGGGGGTTGGGAGGCCAAGGTCGGGCGCATGCTCGGCCATTACCTCTCGGCCTGCTCGATGATGTATGCCTCCACCGGCGACGGACAGTTCCTCGAGCGCGGCAACTACATCGTGAACCAACTGGAAGAATGCCAGCATGCGAATGGCAATGGCTACGTGGGAGGCATTCCGGACGGCAAGCGGCTCTTCGCCGAACTGGCAAAGGGCAAAGTTGAATTGGGGGACAGCAGTTTGAATGGCGTGCACGCGCCGTGGTACATGATGCACAAGGAATTTGCCGGCTTGCGCGACGCTTACCTGCTCTGCGGAAGCACGAAGGCCAAGCGAGTGCTCACCCGCCTGGCTGATTGGGCGTGCAGCGTGGGCGCGGGCATGGACGACGAACAGTTCCAGCGCATGCTCGAGTGCGAGTATGGCGGGATGAGTGAAGTCCTGGCCGACGCTTCCGCCATCACCGGCGATTCGAAATATTTGAAGCTCGCGGAGCGATTCAACCATCGCGCGGTGCTCGACTCGCTCATGAGCCGGGAAGACCGGCTCGACGGGCTCCACGCCAACACGCAAATCCCCAAGCTGATCGGCTTGGCGCGGCAGTACGAATTAACCGGCGATCAACGCTTGCTCACGGGCGCCACATTTTTCTGGGAACAGGTCACGCAAAAGCGATCCTACGCGATCGGGGGCAACAGCGACGACGAGCACTTTTTCCCCATAGGCGAAATGGACCGCCACCTGCATGCCGCCTCCGCCGAAACCTGCAACACCTATAACATGCTCAAACTCACGCGCCACTTGTTCTGCCTGGAGCCCAAGGCGGCCTACGCGGACTATTACGAGCGCGCGCTCTACAATCACATTCTTGCTTCCCAGGATCCTGAGACGGGCATGATGCTTTATTTCTTCTCACTCCAGCCCGGCCACTTCAAGACTTTCAGCACGCCGTTTGACTCATTCTGGTGCTGCGTGGGCACTGGAATGGAAAACCACGCAAAATACGGCGGCAGCATTTATTTCCATAACGGGAAAAATCTGTACGTCAATTTGTATATAGCTTCCGACCTCGATTGGAAAGAACGCGGCGTGAGGATTCGCCAGGAAACCAAATTTCCTGAAGAGGAGACGACGCGGCTGACCGTCACGGCGCAACGCGACACAGAGATGGCGCTGCGCATCCGGCATCCTTACTGGGCAACCGCAGGAATTGAGGTCGCGGTGAACGGCAAACCCTTTGCGGGCGCCAGTGAGCCGGGCAGTTATTTCGCGGTGGAACGAACGTGGCGGAACGGCGATGTTCTGGAGATTCACCTGCCGATGACGCTGCGCGTGGAGCCCATGCCCGACAACCAGAATAGATTCACAATCATGTACGGCCCAGTGGTGCTGGGGGGCGCGCTGGGGACCGAAGGATACCATCCGCCCATCCCCTTCGCAGGCAACAATGAGCTGAAGTTTGCGAAAGTCCCTGACCCTCCCACTCCGGGGCTCGCCACGAGCGACCGGCCTGTGAACCAATGGGTCCATCCGGTCGTGGGAAAGACTCTGACCTTCAAGGCCTCAAAGGTCGCCGGCCCCGAGGTCGTGATCCTGCAAACTCTCAACGCACTGGACCGCCAGCGCTACACTGTCTATTGGGACAAGCGCCCGGCTGTGCTCTCGCAGCGGTCTACCCCGACACTGGCAGCGCGCGAGTGCGGCGATGGTCGCAGGAACGGGTAGCTGGTCAGTCTGGTTTCGACATTGAGCCACAAGTTAAGTGCCTCGAGCGACCTTCAATACGAGCTCGCAAGGGGCAGTCTTGACCACAATCCCGTTGCTGCCTGCAGATTTATTAGCATTTCCGTTGTAGATACGAATTGTTTCGGCCGGGTCTTCAAACACCAAGTAAAGCTGATGTCCGTCTACACTGAGACCCTTAAAGGACCCGGCTATGGGCTGTATGGTGCAGTTCACCGGTGCCTGACTCTGGGTTTGCGCCTGACCCTGCGGTATCCCTCCTGCCTTTGCGCTTGCTCGTCCAAGAAAAAAGCCAACCAGAACAATCACAGCAACCAGCAAAATCGCAATCTTCGTTCTCATGATGACCCTCCTTTCGGCCGTTGTACATGAAACTACTCCCCACTGAGGGCTTTCAACAGCAATTTTTTTCAACCGATTTGCTAGGGTAATTGGGATGACGGGTCAGTCCAAGCTGAGGAGAGTTCACAGAGGGATTATGACTATTGGGACTGGCGGACCGAGGGCGAATAGCCGCCGCGAATTCTAATCCCCGGATCGCCTCGCGCCCCGTTAACTCTCTGCCGGAGCCTATTCGGGACGCGAGGCGACGAGATCGTCAAGTGCATCTTGTGACTGCGGACTTAAAAGCCCGCGCTCGCCGGTTCACGATAAGGGATGGGGACTACGTTTGCTTCTGCGCGCGCTTCACCTCTTCACTGAGGACGATGGCTTCCGCCACTTCCTTCATGGGACGGCGCCTCTGCCGGCTTTGCCGCTGGAGGGTGAGATAAGCGTCCTCCTCGCTCATCGCCATCTCGCGCTGCAAAATTCCTTTGGCACGCTCGACGATTTTGCGGGTTTCCAATTGCTCGGAAAGCTGGGAAACTTCGCCATCCAAACGAGCCGCTTCAATTTCCGCGCCCACCAAAAAGCCGATGGTGGAAATCAGCTTGATTTCGCGTTTGGTATGCGTGTGCGGCAGGCGCTTCTGCAAATTAATTACACCCACCACCTGCCCGCGGGAAAGAATGGGGACGGAGAGGAACGCTTCAAAAGAGTCCTCGGGCAACTCCCTGAACATTTTAAAGCGCGGGTCCTTTGAGGCGTCGTGCGCCACCGCAACGGGCTGGCGATGTTCGGCCACCCATCCCGTGATGCCCTGCCCTACGCGCAACTTCAGCCGGTCCAGAATTTCCGGGTGCGGATTCTTGGATCCGCGCAGGACCAGCTGGTCACCCTCCCGCACATAGATAAAGCAGGAATCGCATTTCACCAGGGTGCAGATCAGGTTCACCACCTGGTCCAATACTTCGTGGAGGGGATCGGCAGCCGCCAGGCGGCTTCCGATTTCGTGAAGCAGATCGATCTCAGGACTGTCGCTTGCCAGAGGAATTAAGTTCATAGGATCAGTGTATGAGCGTCATTAAGATTCCGTCTAATTCAATGAATTTATCCGAGCAATAAAATAGCTGTACGCGACGGGGCGATAGTGCAGTGAAACCGCGGGATTTCAGCGTAGGAAGCTAGGCGGCGCAGCGCGAGGCGCGCGCCGACTCCAAAACCCACCGCATGGAGGTCGAATCAAATGGCGGGGCACAGTAATCCGATGCGCCGGCCTGCAAGGCATCCAGCCACGCCCCAGTCTCGGGCAAACGGCTGACCACCACGAGGGGAAGGCCCGCCATTTTTTGCCGAATTGCGGCGAGCAGGGCTTTGTATATCTCAGGCTCGGCGGCGCAGAAAACGAAATTGGCCTGGATCTGCTCGATGACATTGAGTGCCTGCGCCGCCGGAAGAACCGGGTAGGCGAAGACCACGTGGCCCTGTTCCGCGAGAACCTTCCGCGAGTTTTCGGCCAGATCATCGGCAAGGCCAAACAAAACGATTTTTGAGGCTGGTACGTTTCCCTGCAGCATAGGTCCTCCTCTTCGGGCACCAAACACTCGAGAGTTCACGGTGAATCGAACGTATGGTCAACGGAGACTACAGAGGACGTGAGCGACGGGGGGCACGCCTGCTGGATTAGAAGATAGAGGAATCTCGCAGGGCTGTCCAATCAGAAATAACTATGGGTGTTATAAGACAATAGTGTATGCGCCTGGGGATGGGCTGAACCGCGGCCCACGGGCGCCTCGCCGGCATAAACTTAATCGCAAACTTTGCCTGTTTAGGACTCTACCCGGTTCTTGACGGGGTCGAAAGCCGTTTTCAATCCGCGCTTGAGGGCGATGTTGCCAATCCAGGAAGTGCGCGCCGCTTCAAAACCCGCCTGGATGGAGGCGTTGGGCGTCTTGCGATCGCGCATGCAGGCAATAAAATTGTTTACGTGGTCGAGCGTTCCGTCGTGGGTGGAGAGCACGGAAATTTCCGGCGGAGGTGCCTGCGTGCCGGGAGCCGAGCGAACGCCCTCCGGATAAACCGCCAGGCGAGTGCGATCGATTTTCAAAGTGCCTTGGGTGCCGCGAATGTCGATTCCGCCGTCATCAATCCCGCTGTTGAGGGCCCCGGTGAACGTGACGGCAAAGTCGCCGGGGTATTCGTAGGCCGTGGTCATGGTATCCGGGCACTGCCACTTCTGATTGTAAAGCTCGCCCGTGGTGGTGGCGGTCTTGGGGGCGGGCTGGCCCAGGTACCACTGGATGATATCAATCCAGTGGGTCAATAGGTCGGTGAGAATGCCTCCGCCGAAATCCCAGAAAAAACGCCAGTGGTAATACTTCTCGTCCGAAAAAGCTTGGTCCGGTGCGTTGCCCAAAAACTTTTTCCAATCCAGTTTGGTCTGGTCCACCTCATGCGCCACCATCCAGCCTTCGCGCCCCGCGTAATTCTGGTACCAGTAGGTATGAACGAAAGTAATTTTGCCGAGCTTTCCGGAATCGATGATTTGTTTGCCCTGAATATAGTGGTCCCAACTGCGTTGCTGCATGCCGGTCTGCACGATGCGTTTGGTTTCTTCCACAGCCTTCACCATCTCCTGGCCTTCTTCGATGGAATGCATGATGGGCTTTTCGCAATAAACATCCTTGCCGGCTTTGACGGCGTCCACCAGCATTTGTTTGTGCCAGTGGTCGGGGCTGGCGATGAGCACCGCGTCGATGTCCTGGCGGTCGAGGAGGTCGCGGTAATCGAGGTGGGCGGTGGCGGTGGGTCCCGCCGCTTTGAGCGCGGAATCGCGGTGCGGCTCGTAGACATCGCAAACTGCCGCCACTTCAATCGTGGGGTCTTTCATGAACAGCGACATATCGTATTGTCCGCGCTGGCCCGCTCCCAGCAGCGCGATGCGGATTTTTTCATTGGCGCCCAGCACGCGCGCGGGCGCGAGGCCTCCGAGCACTGCCGCCCCGGCCAGGGCGGTGTCCTTTAAGAACTCGCGCCGTGACAGGGCTGCTTGATTTTCCTTGCGTGACATAGTGGGCCTCCTGGAGCGCGGATTCTACCGCAACAGAAATCCTTTTGTTCATCATAATTTGTACTCGAGCTAGCTGCCTGGGTATCGTGGCCGCGCGGTGACGTCGTGGACACAATTTTGAATCTGGCCGCGTTCGCGTTATATTTTAAGAATCAACTCAGGGTAAAGGGGTTGCCATTGAAAAACCATTCGCCGTCGGATCGCCATCAGTATCGCTCATTATTATTGGGGTGTTTTTGCGCGTTCGTGCTGCTGCCGGATGTGGGCGCGAGGGCACAGCAAACAAAACCGTCCGAACCGAAGATCATCGAATTGCAACCGGCGCAATTGGATGGCCTCGTAGGGCAATATAGCCTGTCCGACGAGCCTGAAATTATTCTCTCGTTCTCACACGAAGGATCCAGCTTGTACGTGGAATCCGCGCGCCGGACCAAGGAGGAATTGTCCGCCACCTCTGAGGTCCATTTCATCATCAAGCACAACAATTTTGGGTTCACCTTTACGCGCGGGCCCGAAGGCAAAGCCGCCAGCGTGAGGCTGGGCGATAACCCTGGACGGGAAGCCACGAAGATCAGCAACCAACCGGTCCACTATAATTTTCGTCCTTACCGCCGCGAGGAAGCGATGATTCCGATGCGCGATGGCGTGCATTTGCATGCCGTGATTTTGCGGCCTACGGACACTGAGGACCCGCTGCCCTTTCTGATGGAACGCACGCCTTATGGCGTGGATGGCGAGAAATCAGATTCAATCAATGCGCGCTATACCGAGCTCGCCAAGAGCGGCTACATTTTTGTGATGGAGGATAATCGCGGGCGCTACAAGTCCGAGGGAACGTTTGTGATGAGCCGGCCGATCGGCGACCATCACGATCCCAAGCAGGTGGATGAAAGCACCGACACCTATGACACGGTCGAGTGGCTGCTCAAAAATATTCCAAACAACAATGGCCGCGTGGGCGTGATGGGGATTTCGTATCCGGGATTCCTGACCATGGCCGCCGGCATCGACCCTCATCCCGCGGTCAGGGCCATTTCGCCCCAGGCGCCCATGATCGACGTTTGGATGGGCGACGATTTTTTTCACAACGGCGCGTTCCGGCAAACCTATGGATATGACTACGTCTTCGGCATGGAGAGCTCGAAAGAAAACACCTTCAGCAAACTCGATAAAGACGCGTACGACTATTTTCTCAAAGCAGGATCATTCGGCGCAGCAGCAAGGCAATCCGGATTGGACAAACTGCCCACCGGAAAGGCTTTCCTCGAGCATCCGAGCTATGACGAATTTTGGCGCGCCCACGGTGTTGAATGGCACATGGACAACGCCGCCGTGCCCACTCTCCTGGTGGGTGGCCAGTGGGACCAGGAGGACATGTGGGGGCCGCAGGAGGCTTACAGCAAGCTCAAGCCGCACGATTCCAAGGCCGAAATTTTCATGGTGCTCGGGCCGTGGAACCACGGCCAGTGGGGCTCGACAACCCGGCACTTGGGAGACGTCGATTTCGGCGGGCCGACCACCGATGAATTTCGCCAGCGGTATGAAGCGCCGTTTTTTGCTCATTACCTGAAAGACGAAGGAGCGTTCAGGCTTAAAGATACGGCCTCGTTCGAGAGCGGGAGCGATCGATGGATGGAATACGACCACTGGCCTCCGCGGGAAACCAAAGCGCAAGATTTGTATCTCGGCGCCAAGGGCGTGCTCAGCTTTGACCCTCTCAAGGCGAAAGATGGGAAAACATTCACGCAGTATGTGTCGAATCCTGCAAAACCTGTTCCGTATCGCAAGCGGCCGATCGAGGCCACCTACGCGCCGACAGGCTCGGGCTGGTACACGTGGTTGGCGCAAGACCAGCGCTTTGTGGCTGGCCGCAAGGATGTCGCAAAATGGACTACGCCGCCGCTGGACCACGATGTGACGATCGCCGGAGATGTGATCGCGGACTTGTTTGCATCCACCACCGGGACTGACAGCGATTGGGTGGTGAAACTGATTGATGTTTATCCCGAGGATCAAAGCAAAATGGCCGGATACCAACTGATGGTGGCGGGCGAAATTTTTCGCGGCCGGTATCGCAAGAGCTTCGAACATCCGGAAGCCATTCCAGCGAAAGCCATTGAAGAGTACCGTTACAGCTTGCACGCCGCCGACCACACATTCTTGAAAGGCCATCGCATTATGGTAGAAGTTCAAAGTAGTTGGTTTCCACTCTACGATCGGAACCCCCAGCGTTACGTGGAGAACATTATGACGGCCGCACCAAAGGACTATCAGAAAACCAAGCAGCGCGTGTATGGCACGTCGCACCTCATTTTGCCGGTGCTGGAAGATAAATAGCGCGATATGGCTGCCACCACTCACTTTTGCCATTGACTAATGGCAAATGTCATGATAAATTGCCATTATGACAGCCCAACTGACTTTGGACAAAGCGGGCCGTGTGGTATTGCCCAAGCCCATGCGAGACGAACTCCAGGTGGGGCCGGGAGATACCCTGGAGATCGAAAGTTCTGACGGGCAAATTGTGTTGCGTCCGGTGCGAGGGAGCATGCCGCTGCGGAAAAAGCATGGCATTTGGGTATTCCGAACGGGTGCGCCGCTCTCCGCCTCCAGCGTGACGGCTACCCTCCGTGAAGTTCGCGAAGATCGGGACCGGCAAAACACGGGGAAGGCTCGGTGAAATCCTTTTTCGACACGTCGGTGCTGATTCCCGTCTTTCTGGAGGACCACGAGCACCACCAAACCAGCTTCGCTGCGTTTCTGAAAGCTGACAAGAAGGACGCCTGCTGCGCCGCGCACAGCCTGGCCGAGGTGTATTCGGTCGTTACGCGACTCCCGGGTGTCCATCGTTTGAGCGGTGACCAAGCGCTCTTGTTCGTTCAGGCGATACGTGACCGACTTAGGATCATATCTCTCGATGAAGGGGAGTATTACTCAGCGATCGAAGCGGCTGCGACCGCTGGAATCGTCGGTGGCATGATCTACGACATGCTGCTGGCGCGGTGCGCCCTCAAAGCGAAAGCAGAAACGATTTACACCTGGAATGTGAATCACCTCCAACGCCTGGGGCCGGAAGTCGCCAGGCGCATCAAGACACCATAAAGAACGATTTTCGCCTGTTAGAGCGTTCCCGTCCAGGCGGTCCGTCAAGCCACGGATTCCGGGACCGCCTCGTCCGGGTCACTTACTGGAAAGTACGAACTTGTTGCCATCGACATCCTTGAAAATGGCCGTGGTTCCCCACGCCTCGGTCTTCGGCTCGGTGTCGAATTCCACACCCTTGGACTTCAAAACCTTGGCCGTCATAACCACATCCTCGCACCAGAAGGACATCGGCTGAAAATCGCCGATGCGATTCTCGTGACCCTTCGGTGTGAAAAGCGCGAGTCCGGTTTCCGCACCGGGAATTAGAAGTTCAATCCATCGTTGCTCCTCCGTAAAAAACTGGTCCGTGACGACCTTGAATCCGAGCTTCTCGGTATAGAATTTCAACGAAGCATCCTGATTGCGAACGGGAATGCTTACGAACTTGAGTCCACGAATCATTTTGTCGGCCTCCTTTTTGCCGGCACGAGAATAGCTTTTTTGCATTTCAGGTTGCAATCAGCCGGCCATTCCTATATTAACTATCGGTATAGTTATGCCTTCCCTGGACGCTTACGTCGTCGACGTGCTCATGCGGGACCTGGTCGGCCATGACAGGAGACCCGTCAGCTTTCTGGTGTATCTGTGGCTCGCCGTCGAGCAACAGGGCAGAAATGCGGCGGTCCAGATCAGCTACCAGGAACTCGCGGAGTGCATCGGAGTTTCGAAGAGTTCCGTGCAATCCGCCGTTAGCTGGCTGGTCCGAAGGAGATTGCTCACTGCTGCCAAAAAAAACGCGACAGCAACGCCAAGTTACACCGTGCTGAGTCCATGGAAAGATCGAGCACGACGAACCAGCGGTCGTAGCAACTGATTCAGTGGGACACTGTTCATGGTCACCCATCGGTCTATTCGCAGCCATTAGACGGTTATTCGCCGCACGGAGTCCCGATCAGATCGGGACTCCGCGCCCGGCTTCCGGCCTTAATGGCGCATTTGTGAATCAGCCCGCGTTCACGCTATAGTTAGAGAATCAAGGAAATCGGCGGGAGCGTGATTTGAAAACCAATTGGGGATCGAAGCGCCATCAATCTCACTCAAGATTCTTGCAATGGTTTTGCGCGCTCTTATTAATGGTGGGTGGTGGGCTGGTATGGAAGAGCCTCGCGGCCCAGCCCGGCCAAACGCCGCCCATCGACATTCCCGTTCACTACACCAACGTCCGCGAGGCGGCAGGCATCGCATTCAAGCAGGACTCCACTCAGACGGAGCAGAAGTATTACCTCGAGACCATGGGCACGGGCGTGGGCTGGATCGACTACGACCAGGACGGCCTGATGGACCTCTACTTTACGCAGGCGGGCGCCACTGACGCATACACGCCGCCCCAACCGCTGCACGGCGTGCTCTATCACAACAACGGCGA
Organism: Terriglobia bacterium; assembly: GCA_041481635.1. Taxonomy (GTDB): domain Bacteria; phylum Acidobacteriota; class Terriglobia; order UBA7540; family UBA7540; genus DASYXZ01. The sequence continues at coordinate 41,552 of JBGPCF010000036.1, forward strand.
TGGAACTTTTGCTGACGTGACGGAGAAGGCAGGCGTGGGACCGAGAGATTTTTACGGCCAAGGCGTGGCCGTGGGGGATTTTGATAACGACGGCTATCCCGACCTCTACCTGACCGGGTACGGCCGCGCCATCCTTTATCACAACAACGGCAACGGAACTTTCACCGACGTCACGGAGAAGGCGGGCGTCGCGGACAAGGGCGGCTGGTCCACCAGCGCCGGCTGGTTCGATTACGACAAGGACGGTTACCTGGACCTGGTGGTGCTGAATTACATCGAGTGGACCCCCCAAACCAACATCTGGTGTGGCGAGCGGCGGCCCGGATACCGCTCCTACTGCCACCCCGATAATTACAGGGGACAGAGAATCAAGCTCTACCACAACAACCACGATGGCACTTTTACCGATGTCAGCGAAAAATCCGGCGTGGGCGTTCCGGAAGCGAAAGGGATGGGCGTGGTGCTGGCGGATTTCAACAACGATGGCTGGCCCGACATTGCGGTGGCCAACGATACCTGGCCGAACTTCCTGTTCATCAACAAGCATGACGGGACGTTCAAGGATGTTTCCTTTAGCTCCGGCGTGGCCGCGAGCGAAGACGGCAGGTACGAGGCGGGGATGGGCATCGACGCGGCGGACCTGGACGGCGACGGGTGGCTGGATATTTACGTGACCCACCTCGATTTTGAGCTCAACCGGCTCTACCACAACAACCACGACGAAACGTTTGACGACGCCACCTTCAGCTCGGGCATCGGCAACAAGGCGATTTTCTTCAGCGGCCTGACGGCGAAATTACTGGACTACGACAACGACGGATGGACCGACATCTCCCAGGTGAACGGCTCCATGCTCGACAACATCCACCTCTATCACTCCGAGGTCACGTACAAGGAGCCCAAGCTCATGTTCCGCAATCTCGGACACGGGAAGTTTGAAAAGATTTCCGAGCAGCTTGGGCCGGACTTCATGCGCCCCGTCGCCGCGCGCAGCCTTGCGGTGGCGGACTACGACAACGACGGCGACCTCGATTTGGCCATCGTCGATCGCGGCGACTATCCCGAGCTGCTTCGCAACGACGGGGGCAACGCCAACCATTGGCTGGAAGTTCTGCTGATCGGCACAAAATCCAATCGGGACGGAATCGGGGCAAGCCTTACACTGGTCTCCGACGGATTTACACAGGTCAAGCAAAGCCAGGGCGGGATGGGTTACATGTCCGCCAGCGACCGGCGAATTCATTTCGGCCTGGGACAACGCAAGTCGATTGAATCACTGGAAATCACCTGGCCGAGCGGCACCGTGGACAAGCTTTCCAATGTTCCCATCAACCAGATCATCGCCGTCAAGGAAGGCGCAGGGATGGTGGCGCGCGCTTTCCCGAAAATCACGAGCAAGTAAACTGTAAAGGTGTAGGATGATCATTCAGGCGGTATGCAAGAACAGATTCTTTTCCCGCTCCGCACAATTAGGATGCCAATTTTCCAGCATGTCATCCTGACTGAAGCGAAGGATCTGGTTTGTTAAACAAATTATTTTTCAGCAGGGGGAATTCGATGAGCAACCAATCTAATGAAGACAAAATCAATCGGCGATCGTTTCTGAATCGGACGGCCGGAATGGTAACGGGGGCGGCGGCGCTCAGCGGCACAGCGCTTTCCTACGGCCGAATTGTGGGCGCCAACGAACGCATTTCGCTCGCCCACATCGGCATTGGCAATCGGGGCACGGAGCTCGATTGGATTGCCTCCCGCCTAAAGGACTCGCACAAGGTGGAGATGACGGCGGTCTGCGACCTCTGGTCGGTGAATCGCGAAAAGGCCGCGGCCAAGAACGAAAAATATTATGGGCGTGCTCCACGGAAGTTCCAGTACCTCGAGGATGTCATTTCGCTTAAGGACGTCGATGCCGTTCTCATCTCAACTCCCGAACATTCCCATTCGCCGGTCCTCAAGGCTGTTGCTGAAGCGGGCAAAGATGCCTACGTGGAAAAGCCCATGGGCAACGTGCTGGAAGAGGCGAAGGCGGCGCGCGATGCCGTGCTGCAACGCAACCTGATTGTCCAGGTGGGCACCCAGCATCGCAGTGAACCCTATCCACGCGCCGCGCATGACCTGGTGCAGACGGGAGCGCTGGGCGACGTCAGCAAAGTGGAAATTGTGTGGAACTATCACGGCCCGCGTTGGCGCGGCCGCCCGGAGGTGAAACAAATTCGCCAGGCTGACACCGATTGGGGCAAATGGTTGATGACCAAACCCGACCGGCCGTTCGATCCGCAATTGTATTTCGAATTCCGACTCTACAAAGATTTCTCCAGTGGCATCGCCGACCAGTGGATGAGCCACGGCATCGACCTGGTCCACTGGTTCATGGACGATCACTATCCCACTTCCGTCCTGGCGCACGGCGGAATTTACGCGTGGAAAGACGGGCGAGAGAATCCCGACACGTTCCACGCGCTGCTTGAATATCCCAAAGGATTTTTGGTGAGTTACTCAACAAGTTTCGGAAATGACTCAGACAGTTTTACGCGTTACATGGGCAAGAAAGCCACGCTCATCGATATTGGCGGCGAAGGCAGCCCGCGTTATCAGGTGGTGGAAGAGAAAGGCACTCACGAAGACAATCCGAACATCGACAAACAGCGCGCCTCGAAATACATCACCCTGCCCGGAGATAAAGATCTGCCGCCGACGGGCATTGGCGACGAGGACTTGAACCACATGACCAACTGGTTCGAATGCCTGCGCAGCCGCCAGCAACCCCACGCCACCGTTCACAACGGATTTGCGCAATCGGTGGCCTGCATCATGGCCGCGCATTCTTACTGGGCAGGCAGGAAATTGTATTGGGACGTGAAAAGCGAAACGATATTGGACAATCCATCGCAGGCCTAAGGGTTTGCGGTTGAGGCGTAACGGTGAGACCCTGAGCACGTGCCGACTGTCCTGCGTTTGGGTGCATATCGGGTGTATTTCTACAGTCACGAACCTAACGAACCCGCGCACGTCCATGTGGATCGAGATGACCTCTCGGCGAAGTTCTGGCTAAAACCGACTGCATTGGCGAGAAACCTGGGCTTTAGTCCTCTTGAACTTCGGCAAATGCAGCGTATGCTTAAAGAAAATGAGAATTTCTTAATGGAGAAATGGAATGCAAGGTTCGGAAGTTAAACCGGGTGAGCGAGTGAAGGATGTTCATTTTAGTAAGGACACCCTAGCCGTAGACCTCATCGATGGACGCACCATTATCGTTCCATTGGCGTGGTACCCAAAACTTCTGGACGCCTCCCCGGAACAGCGCCGAAACTGGAAAATCAGTGGCGGCGGCTACGGCATCCATTGGCCGGATGTCGATGAGGACCTGAGTACCGAAGGCCTTTTGCGCGGGGCGCCCGCCGCACCCGAACCAGTGCCTTCTCCCGCTCAACCGTCCAGAAGTTAGGCCCCGACATGGTGCATCACCGATCGACCTGCTCCATCGATGCAAAGGAAAACCCCATGCGTATGAACCTTCCACAAAACACTTTCGGGAAATTAAAACTCTTGCCGGCCCTCGCTATATTGGTGACCCTTATGCACCCTGACGCTGCACTCTGCCAACAAGAACCCAGGCCGGTCACGGTTGGAGCGGCTGATGCCGACGTCATCGGCACGGACAATGTCGCTATTCAGGACGCCATTGATCGAGTGGTCGCGGCGGGCGGCGGCACCGTACTGGTGAAGGCGGGCACCTATACTCTTGCTAATTCAGTGCGCCTGGCGAGCGGCATCACGCTGCGCGGTGAAGGTCCGGAGAAAACGATCTTGAAGAAAGCCGCCGCAGTGCGCAGCAAGCTGAAGCTCGACGCCGACTATGCCGAGATGAAGGCCACCGTGGAAAATGTTCAAGGCTTCGCGCCGGGCATGGGCGTTACGCTGGTCGACAAGGTCAACCCTCACGGCTGGACTCCCAGCGTCCGCACCATCGTCCGCATTGAGGGGCAAACGCTTTACTTCGATCGCTTCCTTCAAATGGACTACGCGGTTGAGAACGAGGGCGAGGTCTTTAACACTTTCCCACTGATTGCCGGCTTCGATGTCCACGACGTCCGTGTGGAGGACCTCACCGTGGACGGCACTCGCGCCGGCAGCGGCATTCTGGACGGCTGCCAGACCGGCGCCATCTACTTTTTCCATTCGCAGCGCATGACCATCCGCAATTGCGTGGCGCGCAACTATCCCGGCGACGGCATCAGCACTCAGTTTGTGGAAGACCCGGTGGTGGAGAATTGCGAAGTTTACGACAACGCCTACCTCGGCATTCACCTGGGCACCGGCGCGGAACGCGGCAGGGTGCGCTTTAACCGGGTCCACGATAATGGATTGGATGGGCTCTACCTCTGCTGGCGCGTCCAACACGCGGTTTACGAGGGCAACAAGTCATGGAACAACGGGGACAATGGAATCTCCCTCGGACACAAAGATACGGACAATTTATTTATCAAAAACACGGTAAGTGGAAACGCCAACGCGGGCATCTACTTCCGCGACGACACGGAGATCAACGCCGCCCACCGCAACACCTTTGAAGAAAACGTGATTGAAGATAACGGCCGCCCCGGCGCGCCCGGCTACGGCGTCCGCATTGAAGGCGTCACGCACAATCTGAAGTTCGTCTCCAACACCATTCGGTCCAATGCCAAAGGGAGTGAGAGTGTGCAGCCCGTGGGCATTTACGTTGGCCCCAAGGCCGATTTTGTGGTCTGCGAGCACAACACCTTCGCCGGCGACCTCAAACACCCCATCGTCGATAAATCGACTGGCGGCCATAACGAACTCGCCCAGTCGGCGGGGAAATAGAATTTAACTATTTTCTGTAACCGGTAGCGTGGAGTCCCGATCTGATCGGGACTCCGCGGCTTGTTCCCGCGTTTCCCGGCTGGGAAAGAGAGTACCGCAGACTTTCTCAGAGACGAAAGTCTGCGCTACCGCCTCTTTGGGCGGGGTGGGAGTGTTAAGATGGAGACGTGTTGCACGTCCATCGATTCTGTATCTCGGCTGGCTGAGGGAAAAATTAGTAATTGCCCCGTGCAAATCGATTATGTTCACCTGCTGGAATCGTACCGAGGATGAGCGAAAAGCCCACGACACAAAAAGCGTGGCGTGGCTACCCGCTCCATGAGGACGACATCGGAATTGTCTATGTGGCTCAAGGTGATACTGGACAGCTTGGTATCCTATGGGGAGTTCCTTGCCAAGAGAACTGCCGGGGTGCTCTGTGTCGCAGGAATCGCTATTCTGGTGGGTTGCCAATCAGCGCCTCAGCCGGAGTCACGCCGGCCCCCCGCAGATAGTGCCCCAGTACAAGCCGTGAAAACCTCGCAGACCAACATCGCTCTGGGACGGTTACGTGTCAAGGTTGCCGTCGAGCCTGTGACTGGCATCTCTCCTGTCCAATTATCAGGACAATACACCAGTAGTTCAGAAGAACTTCGACGTAGAGTTGGGCCTTTTGAATCGGGCAATGACCTCTATCTGTTTCCGGATGGAACATACATCTACTGTGAATGGACCGATATTGAGCCAGTTACGGTATATGACAAAGGGGCCTGGCAGCTGAGGGATGGCTTTGTTGAGCTGAACGCGAGTGCAGACGTGACATGGAATTCCAAGGTCGAGCGAGAATTCATCATTTTGCATCGTGTATCTCGTCCCAACGAAATCTTATTGGTCGGCGCCAAGCGCGATCTTTCATATTTCGAGCAACACGCTGACGCTGATCCTGAGCTAATGTTGCTGATTGTCTCGAAGGTCCGAAGTGCCCCTATTACGAGCTCAGAGTCCACCAAACTCAAGGCAAAGCTGATGCGTGAGGGTTGGCGTGCGCAGTATTTCAGGGACCCAACAAAATGAAACGGTCGTCACGGTCGGTGCAGTTCCGACCGCTGAAATTCAAACCGGGCAGATGGGTACACCGGACGGTTACTATTGTCGCGCGTGCTTGAATCAGTTTTTGGGCAATGGCTGGCTACACTCCGCTGGCAGGCGTGCCATCTCGTTCCACTTCGCGACGTTCACGCCCTTCACAATGAGCCACAGGCAAAGTGACAATTCTCCGATTAAGGCAAGCACCAGAATGAGGAAGATCGTCCCTGCGTATGCGGGGGCGAGAATAAGCGTGAAGCTATTTGCGAGATAACTCAGACCGGCAATCGCCATCAAAACGCCAAGAGTCCTGGGGAAATAACCCGACCTGAAAAGCAAATACCCATACACCAGACATGCAAAGCCAAAAAATACGAGGTCAATGCCAAAGCCGTAGTCATGCAAC
>JBGPCF010000037.1:0-47694 GCA_041481635.1 Terriglobia bacterium
CTGAAAGGTAGAATACGGAGATCCTTCGCCGGAGGTTTCCTGCTAAGAGCAAGGATAATTTCTAGCCGTGTTCGTCAATCCGGGAAAGCAACGTATTCCTGTTGCATGTGGCTTAAGTCCGTCTTATGATTTGCGGACTATGCACGGAAACAGGAGATGAGCCATGAAGGTATCTGAACTCATCGCGTCGCGCACGGAAGTCTACACTCTCGCCGAGAACACAACGGTTCTTGATGCGGCGCGCTACCTGCGCGAAAAGCGGACGCGCGCTGTCGGCATCGTCAATGCTCAGGGCAAAGTGGTGGGCGTGATTTCGCAGAGTGATATTTCGGACAAAGTGGCGGCGGAAAATAAATGTCCGGCGTGGATGCACGTGTCCGAAATTATGAGTACCGGTCTGGAGTCCGTCCGACCCGACACTTCGCTGGATGAGTGCCTGCTGGCTATGGAGAAGCGAGGAATTTTTCACTTGTTGGTGATGGACGAGAAGGCCGGCTATCGCGGTATCATCTCCGTGAGTGACCTGTTGGCGGCCATCGTTTCCGACGAAAAAGCGCGCGCCGACATGCTGGAAGCGATCATGTTTGGGCAAAGGTGAAGGGCAGGGCATTTATCCCGCGGTCCTCCGTCGCCACGACTTTCCCCAGTCGCAAAAAGGTGAATTCCGGACTCTACCCCCACTAATAGTGGGCAGGAGTGGAAAAACCCACCAGAGGCTGCGTACTCCGCAAACTCGCTAAACTACTAAGAAAAATGAAAATAACACTTGACAAGGGGTAGGTGCACGCCTATAGTCCGTGGTCGAGAGTGGTCAAAAGTAGCCAAAAGTAGAGATCAGTAGAAAAAAGGCGAGTTTTAAGGCAATTCAGCAATCAATCGAGTTCAAAAGTGCTGCGCGGAAATTACCCAGCAACGGTGGATGTAAAGGGCCGGCTCAAGATTCCGACTGCGTTCAAGCAGTTTCTGGATGAGAACTACGGCCCCGATTTTTACGTGACGAGCCTCGATGGACAGTCCGTACGTGCGTATCCATTTTCTGTATGGCGCGAGATTGAAGACAAGCTGGCAGCGTTGCCTTCGATGAACAAATCCAAGAAGAAACTTCTGGACCGTGCCAACTACTGGGGGCAACCCGCGCGCATGGATGCCCAAGGCAGGATTTTGATCCCATCGCTCTTGCGTGAATCGGCGGGAACCCGCGGAGAGGTGGCGGTGATTGGTTATCTGAACTACCTCGACGTTTGGAGCATGGAGCGGTTCCGCGAGCACCTGGATAAGGAACCGCTGACCGATGAGGATCTGTCCACGCTTAGCGGGCTGGGAATCTGAAGATTGGGTGCTGGGTGTTTGGTGAAGACAAAATCGAAGATGAAACATTCGAGATCGAAGACTCAAAATTCGAAGCACCTCATCAACCAGTTTTGCTTAAGGAAGTTCTGGAGTTTTTGAATGTACGGCCAGACGGCAATTACATTGACGCAACGCTGGGGGCAGGCGGCCATGCGGCGGCCATCCTCGAAGGGTTACGGTCAGGGAAGGGCAAGCTCCTGGGGATTGATCGCGACGCCCGGGCCATCGCCATATCGCGCCAACGGTTGCGCGGGTATGAGGAGAAGTTGATCGTGCAGGCAGGAAATTTTCGAGACATCGACGCGCTCCACGCTGCCAGCGGCTTGCCGCCGGCGGACGGCGTCCTCGCGGACTTGGGCATGAGCTCGATGCAGGTTGAAGATGCGGCACGAGGGTTCAGTTTCAGTTTGCCGGGTCCGCTCGATATGCGGATGGATTCGGAATCGCCCGCGACCGCGGATGAAATTGTGAATCACGCCGGCGAGCGTGACCTGGCAGATTTGATTTTTAAGTTGGGGGAAGAGCGCCACTCGCGCCGCATAGCGCGAGCAATTGTGAAGGCCCGCCCGATTCGAACAACCACCGAACTGGCGCAGGTGGTGACGCGAGCTATCCCCTCCCGGGCGGGCCTCCACCAAATTCATCCCGCAACGCGCACATTCATGGCGCTGCGCCTTGCAGTTAACCAGGAGTTGGAAAACCTGGAGGCTTTTCTCTCCAAGGTGTTGGATGTGATGGCCCCTGGAGGGCGGCTGGTGACCTTGTCGTTCCACTCGCTGGAGGATCGCCTGGTCAAACGCGCCCTGGTCAGTGCGAAACAAGAGAGCAGGGTGCGGATCTTGACGAAGCACGTTGTTCGAGCGACGGAAGAGGAAGTTCAGCAGAACCCGCGTTCGCGAAGCGCCAAATTGCGATGCGCGGAAAAAACAGAAGCAACGGGCGAGGCGGACTAATCCCGCCAGCTCAGGGAGCGCACGTGGGGTGCCTCCTTATTTTTTTATCTCAGGGATGAGCCCATGGCCACAGTCGCCGCAGTTCTACCCAGGCCAAGACGCCGACCGCGAAACCAGCCCGTATCGGGCCGATCGAGTCTTCCCGTGTTTTACACGGTGAAGCGTATTGACAACTCGCGACTACGTCGTGAGGTCAACCCCGAGCAACGCCGCGAGTTCCTGGCCCTGCTGGGATTGAGTGTGGGGGTCTTCTTTTTCGTTTTTCTTTTTTCCTGGCAACACTTTCAGTGCGTGAGCTACGGCTATCAAATCGAGCAGCTCAAGTCGGCGCGAGCCGACCTCGAGCAGCAGAACCATCAACTACGACTTGAGGAGGCCTCACTGGCCGACCCTCAACGCATCGACAAGTTGGCACGGCAATCCGGGCTGGCTTCGCCCAGTCCTCAACAGGTTTTCCGGGTGGGAGCCGGCGGGGAAGAACCGGTAGGCGGTCCGGAATTGGCGCGCAATATTCCCAATCTCGTGCCTGCCTCGGCTACGATCCCAAGCGGACATTAGATGGCCCCTCAAAGAGCTGCAGTGCTCATCTCGCCGTCGCCTGAGTGGCCTCGCGTGGCCAACCGCAGCCTTGTCCTCGGTGGCGTCCTGGCTCTTTGGATGGCTGGGCTATGCGCTCGCCTCTATCAACTCGAGATTTTTGAATACGTGGAATTGGTGGGCCGGGCGCAGCGGCAGCAGCAACGGACCGTCGAAGTGGCTCCAGAGCGCGGCACCATTCTTGATCGCCAGATGCATCCGCTGGCCATGAGTCTCGCCGTGGAATCGGTATATGCAGTCCCCAGCGAAATTCACAACCGCGAGTTGGTGGCCAATCTTCTCGCGCCCGTCCTGGAATTGGATCCAAACGACCTCCTGGACCGCTTCAATACCTCCAAGTCTTTTTGCTGGGTGAAAAGAAAAATTTCCTCGAAGGAAGTCGAGCGCGTCCTCAACCTCAATTTGAGCGGGGTTTACTTCCAGAAGGAAATGAAGCGTTTCTATCCCAAGGGTGAACTCGCTGCTCCCGTACTGGGCTATGTGGGTGTGGATGACAAGGGCCTGGCTGGGCTTGAGTATGGATTCAAGGGAATCGAAGGTAAGCCGGGGCGCGTGCTTCTCAACGAAGATGCCAGAAGGCAGTCATATCAATCCAGCGATTGGGGAGGACACGCCGGGCAAAACGTCGTGCTGACGTTGGATGAAAATATCCAGTACATTGCGGAAAAAGTGTTGGCGCAGACTGTGGAAAAGTTTCACGCCGCGGGCGGGACCGCGATTGTCGAGAATCCGAATACGGGCGAGATCCTGGCCATGGCCGGTGAGCCCAATTTTGATCCCAATAGCTACTCCAACAGCTCTCCGGAAGCCCGTCAGGACCGCCCGGTATCCTGGGTATATGAACCAGGTTCAATTTTCAAGATCGTCACCATGTCCGCGGCATTGGAAGAAAAGCTCACTACCCCGAACGAGGTGATTGATTGCCAGATGGGCAGCATCACGATTGCCGGACACGTGATCCATGACGATGGCAAGCGATTCGGCTTGCTGACCGTTGCGGACGTGCTCGCGCACTCCAGCGACGTGGGCGCCATCAAACTGGGATTGCGGCTCGGTGACGACCGCCTCTACCGCTACATCCGGAACTTTGGATTTGGGGCGAAGACCAATATTGATCTGCCCGGCGAGGAGCGCGGCTTGCTCCGCCCCACCAGCGCGTGGTCGGGGATTTCGATTGGCGCCATCTCCATGGGCCAGGAAGTCGGGGTCACGCCCGTCCAGTTGATTTCGGCCTACTCCGCCATCGCCAACGGGGGGATTTTGATTCAGCCCCGCATTGTGCGGGATGTTTATCGAGGCACCTCGCACGAGGCCCTTCCGCCTGCCCAAGGCCGCCGGATCGTAAGCGAACAAACCGCGGCAACCATGCGACAGATGTTCGAGGGGGTCATCGATCACGGCACCGGGAAGTCGGCACGCGTGGAGGGTTATACAGCGGGCGGAAAAACCGGCACAGCACAAAAAATTGACGCCTCAGGTCATTATTCTCATTCTCATACCGTCGCTTCTTTTGTAGGTTTTGCTCCCGTGGATAAACCGGCGATAGCCATTCTGGTGTCTATCGATTCACCGGTGGGAGCAATTTACGGAGCAGAGGTGGCAGCTCCAGCATTCGCGTCTATCGCGCAGCAAACTCTGAGTTACCTAAACGTCCCGCAAGACAACCCCTCATCAATTCCGCAGGTTGCTTTATCCGCTGCCGCAGTGTTTCCTCGCCAGCAACGAAGGAACTCAGCGGTAACCCGCAACAAAAACTTAGAGTTTGCCGAGTCTGCCGCCTCTCCCGTTCAGCCGGTTTCATATACCCAGGGAGCCCGCGACCCGAGTCGCGGGACCGTCATATTAAATGATGGGCCACTGACGACCGTCCCTGATTTCGCGGGGATGGCCGTGCGCGTGGTGGTCGAGAAAAGTCAGGAACTTGGTTTCGATTTGAAGCTTAATGGTTCTGGCGTAGGGGTCGAACAAATTCCCGTCGCGGGGGCAAAGGTTCCTCCGGGGTCGAGCATTTGGGTGAGATTTGGCCGGTAAGTGAGGTTTTGGCAGTTCGTGGTCAAAGGTCCGTTGCAATCAGAAGTTGCGTCATCGGGCCATCGGGTGATTCAGTCATTGAGGAAGCAAGAGCCGATGACTCGATGACACAATGACCCGATGGCCCGATCTATTTTCGGATCGAATTCCGGGACATCATTTGAACCACGGTACCTGCAATAGGCGCTTGTATCGAGAGTGAGAGATGAATTTAGGAGCGCTCCTGGGGGGAACGGAAAACCTCGAGATGAGTGCGAGGGCGGATGCGAAAGTCTTCTCGCTCGCTTATGACTCCCGTCAGGTAAAGCCCGGAACTCTCTTCTTTGCGATCCAGGGAGAAAAAGCTGACGGCCACAATTTTATTCCCAAGGCTTTGGAACAAGGGGCCGTTGCGATTGTTAGCGAGCGCCCAGCCCCCGCTGAGCTTGCTCAGCGCTGGGTGCGCGTGCCCAGGATTCGACGCGCTTTGTCCCGTGCTGCCCACGTTTTCTTTGATCAGCCCGACGCTCGCTTGAAACTGGTGGGCATCACTGGAACGAATGGGAAAACCACCACGGCGTTTCTGACGGAAAGTATTTTCCGGGCCGCGGGAATTTCCGCTGGCCTTTTCGGCACCATCGAATACCGGCTGGGCGGGCGCACGGTAACCGCGGGCAATACCACTCCCGAATCGCTTGATTTGCTCACCTACTTCCACGAACTGGAGCAAGGGGGAGCCAAGGCTGCCGTCATGGAGGTTTCCTCCCACGCGCTCGCACAGGAGAGGGTCTGGGGATTTCGTTTTGCTGCCGCTGTGTTCACCAACCTTACCCAGGATCATCTTGACTACCACAAAGACTTTGAGAGCTATTTTGCGGCAAAACGCCGGCTCTTTGAAGGCTTGGGAACTCCACCGCCCGGGCTGGCGGTGATTAACAAAGATGATCCGTGGGGAGTTCGCTTATTGGATCTTCCTTTCCCTCGTGTCCTGACCTACGGAGTGAATTCAAATGCGGAAGTCAGAGTTAAGCAGTTCACCCAAAGTCCTGACGGCCTCCAGGCGACCCTTTTGACCCCGGCAGGAAAAATTGAAGTTCAGTCCTCACTTCTCGGGCGGGCAAACCTGATAAACATATTGGCCGCCACCGCCACCGCCGTGGGATTGGATATCGCAGTTGAAGCAATCGAAGCCGGGATCAGATCCCTTTCAGTGGTGCGAGGCCGTTTTGAACGTGTCGACGAAGGCCAGCCCTTTCTGGTGTTGGTGGATTACGCCCACACAGATGACGCTCTGCGCAACGTCCTGAAGACTGCCCGGGAACTTACCCGCAATCGCTTGATTGTGGCTTTCGGATGCGGCGGAGACCGCGACCGTGCCAAGCGCCCTCTCATGGGTGAAGCAGCAGGTTCGCTGAGCGACCTCGCAGTTCTGACCTCCGATAATCCGCGCAGCGAAGACCCCTTGCGAATTATGAGTGACGTGATGGTGGGATTGCAGAAAACCGGAAATCCCTATCTCGCCATTCAGGATCGGGAAACCGCTATTCGTAAGGCGCTTGAAAGCGCCCACGAAGGTGATGTGGTGGTGCTGGCAGGGAAGGGACACGAAACGTACCAGATACTGAAGGACCGGACGATTCATTTTGACGATCAAGAAGTCGCTCGGCAAATCTTGCTCGAATTGGGTTATCGTCGTAACGTGAGAAATGGACAGCCGGTGAAGCCTGCCCGATCGTGAATTTTGATTGAATCGGGGGTTTTGTCCATTCGTCCCGGCAGTTGCGAGGCACGGACTTATGGAAGACCGGCTCTAAGAATTACAGATCCCAAGCTTCAAGGGATACTCAAGCTATGCGCATGCCGTTGGAGGAGGTAGCTGCCATCCTGGGCACCTCAAGTGGGAGCCGGGGCCAGATTGCGCAGGGATATTCCATTGATTCTCGCACCATCAAACGGGATGAACTCTTTTTCGCGATTCGGGGCCCTCGATTTGATGGCCACGAATTCGTTGCGCAGGCTTTGGCTCGTGGCGCCGTTGGAGCCGTGGTCGGGCGCGACTTTTTCGATTCGGCGGCCAAGACAATCACCCCATCCCTCCTTCCTGTTTTGAACCCCACCGACGCGCTTCAAGCCCTTGCCCAGGCCGTTCGCCGCAAGTGGGGTCGGCCCTTGGTGGCAATTACCGGCAGCGCGGGCAAGACAACGACCAAGGAAATGTTGGCGGCAATGTTGGCCCAGCGCTTCCCGGTGCTGAAGTCGCCGGGGAATTTGAACAATTATTACGGCCTGCCCCTGGCACTACTCCAGCTTGAGCCCACGCATGAGGCTGCTGTTATGGAATTGGCCATGTCGGCGCCCGGGGAAATCGCGCGCTTGGCCCGAATCGCCAAACCGCAAGTGGGTGTGGTTACCAACGTTGCCCCGGTGCACTTGCAATTCTTCGATTCGATTGATTCTATCGCTCGAGCCAAAAGGGAATTAATTGAAAACCTTCCTGATAATGGCACGGCCGTTTTGAATCACGACGACCAAAGAGTCCGCCGGTTTGCCAAGGGCTTCCACGGCCGCGTGGTGACGTATGGTCTCGAGCTTGGGGCCATGTTTCGGGCAGTGGACGTTCGCCAGGCGGGCGAGAAGGCGACCCTGTTTAAAGTTGAAGGCATGGGAATTGAAGGAGAGTATCGCCTGCCGCTTCCCGGGCGACATAACGTTCAGAATGCGCTGGCTGCCCTTGCGACGGCCAGCCTCTTCGAAATCCCTGCCTCGACTCTCCGTGAAGCGCTGCTGAAATTCCAAACTTTACACCAGCGGAGTGAAGTTCTTACACTGCCCGGTGGAATAACACTCTTGAACGACAGCTACAATTCAAACCCCCTGGCCATGGAGAAAATGCTCGAGACGCTCGCGACCTGGCCGGGCGCGGTTAGGCGGCTCGTGGTGGCAGGTGAGATGTTGGAGTTGGGTCCGAGTTCCCCCGAATTACACAAACAGGTTGGCCGAAGCTGCGTGGACTGCGGAGTGGATTGGCTCTTGGCCGTCCAGGGAGACGCCCGATTTCTCCTGGAAGGGGCGTGGGAGGCCGGTCTGCCTCGCGATTTTGGGAGATTCTTTTCGGCCTCCGAGGAAGCAGGGAATTTCTGCGCCAAGCTCCTTGGCGGAGGGGATGTGGTTCTGGTGAAAGGCTCGCGAGGGGTTCACCTGGAAAAGGTCATTGAATTGCTGCAATCCCGGAAGGAAATTCTACCCGCCCATAAGAGTGGTGGATTGGAGAGCTGAAAGAGAAATTCATGTTCTACTACCTCTACCTCTGGTTTCATAATCAGGTTCACGTTTTCAACCTATTCCGCTACGTGACCTTCCGCACTGCCTACGCCAGCCTCACGGCCCTGTTCTTCTCCTTGACTTTGGGGCCTTGGATGATCCGAAAGCTCAAGGAATTTCAGGTCGGTCAGTACATTCGGGAAGATGGGCCCAAATCGCATCAATCCAAAGCGGGCACACCCACAATGGGCGGTGTCCTCATTCTCCTTTGCACGGCCGTTCCAACCCTCCTTTGGGCGGATTTGAGCAACCCATTCCTCTGGTTGATCTTGGTTGTTACCATCCTCTTCGGCGGCATCGGCTTTTGGGATGACTACCAGAAAATCCGGCGCCGCCAGAATCAGGGATTGACAGCGCGTTCAAAATTATTCTTGCAGATTGGCGTCGCATTCGTTTTTGGATTTGCGCTCTTGCTCATGAGTCTTCAGGGGTCGTACTCGACGGCGCTGACCTTTCCTTTTTTCAAGCATTTCCGGCCCAGCTTGACTCTCCCTTTTTTCCTACACAGCCCATGGACTTACGCGCTGGCCTACTTGCCCTTCATCTTGTTCGTGGTCTTTCTATTGGTGGGATCGTCTAACGCGGTCAATTTGACGGACGGTTTGGACGGCCTGGCCATTGGATGTGTGGTCATCACGGCAGGGGCTTTGACTGTACTGACCTATGTAGCCGGGCACGCCACACTCTCGACGTATCTTGAGGTTGAACGATTCCCTCCCGCCGCGGAAATAACCATTTTTTGCGGCGCCTTGGTGGGGTCGAGCCTCGGCTTCCTTTGGTACAACGCCTATCCGGCAGAAATTTTCATGGGAGATGTAGGCTCGCTATCCTTGGGCGGCGCCATTGCCAGCGTTGCGGTGGTGATCAAACAGGAGTTCCTTCTGCCCTTCATCGGGGGGATTTTTGTCGTGGAAGCATTGTCCGTCATCCTTCAGGTGGGCTCGTACAAGCTGCGGAGGAAACGGATTTTCAAAATGTCCCCTATCCACCATCATTTTGAGTTGACGGGATGGAAGGAATCCAAAATCATCGCGAGATTCTGGATTGTGGCATTGATTTTCGCGCTTTTTGCCTTGACCACACTGAAGTTGCGCTAAATGAAGGTCCGTTGTCAGTAGTCCGCAGTCAGTTGGGAGGCTTGACCGGTTTGATTTTAAAGTCTATGAGCCGCTGTGACGCAATAAATCGAAGATCCATTGCGAGGTACGAATGCTTCTGCAACGGACCACGGACAAATTATTTGACTTTCAAAGTTTCTGCGCATAAAATGCACAGTAATGAATCGGGCGATTCTGCCGGCGAGGCCCCGCTTCAAGGATTGATCACCGATTCTTATGGCCAGACCTAAATCTTTCCGCAATCCGACGCGAGTCAATTTGACGCTGAACCGGGATACGCTCGTGCTGGCCCGGCGGCTGGCTCGACGTGCCCAGCGCTCGCTTTCCGAAATTGTGTCGGAAATATTGAACGGATATTTCCGCAAAAACGGAAACTCGCGGAGGGCCCTATGAGGGACCTTCGGGGCAAGCGCGCTCTGGTGGTGGGGCTGGCCCGCAGTGGCCGAGCGGCCGCGAAAATCCTCAGCAGCAAGGGGGCCAGGGTGACGGTTACGGATTCCCGGTCTCCCTCTTCGTTTCCAGACGAGATTACCGAACTGACCCGCCATAAGATTGGCATTGAGCTGGGACTGCACCGTGAGCAAACTTTCGTTAACCAGGATCTGATTGTCCTGAGTCCCGGCGTTCCCTTTGACCTGCCTTACCTGGAGGCGGCGCGGCGGCACAAGGTTTCCATTGTCCCCGAAATTGAGGTGGCCAGTTGGTTTTTGAAGGGTTCGCTCATGGGTATCACGGGTTCCAACGGCAAGACGACGACCACTTCATTGCTTGGGAAAATGCTCGATTCCTCGGGCCTGCCGACCTTTGTGGGCGGAAATATCGGCGTGCCGCTCATCTCCGCCGTGGAGAAAGACAGCAGCGATACCCTGCTGGTCACCGAGCTTTCCAGCTTTCAATTGGAAGCTATTCAGACTTTTCGCCCCCACGTGGCCGTCCTGCTGAACCTCTCACCCAACCATTTGGACCGGCACCACACGTTTGAGGCATACGTCGGGGCGAAGGCGCGCATCTTCCACAACCAGACGGCTGAGGATTACGCCATCCTGAATGCCGACGACCCCTGCGTAATGGACCTGGCCCCGGCAATTGCCAGCCAGAAAATCTTTTTCAGCCGTACACGCAATTTGCCGGATGGCGTTTTTGTTTCCCACGGCCACATTATTTATCGAGTGCGAAACTTGGAGCGAATCCTTCTCGAGACTAGTGATGTTCGGTTGCGCGGAGATTTCAATGTGGATGACGTACTCGCGGCCTCGGCGGCGGCTTGCGTGGTGGGCGCGGATTTTGATGCGGTGCGCAATTCCGTGCGCGAATTCAATGGTGTCGAGCACCGGCTCGAATTTCTTCGCGAGATTCATCGCGTCGAGTTTTACAACGACTCCAAGGCCACAAGCGTCGATGCGACTGCCAAGGCGTTGACCGCCTTTGACAAAGGAGTTCACCTGATTCTCGGAGGAAAGGACAAGGGCGCGCCCTACACGCCGCTCCGCCCCCTGGTCAAAGATCGGGTCAGCGAAGTTCTGGTGATAGGCGCCGCCGCGGACAAAATCGCCGCGGACCTTGACGGAGCAGTCGAAATCATTCGCGCCGGAGATCTTGAAACGGCCGTGCGCCGGGCTTACAACCTTGCCCTGCCGGGCGATACCGTCCTCCTGGCGCCGGCCTGCGCGAGTTTTGACCAGTTTCAGGACTATGAGCATCGCGGGCGGGTCTTTAAGGAATTGGTGGCGAGCCTGGCCGATGAAGTGTTTCGGGCGGACTCCCCAACGCAGGCGAAGAAGGCATCGCTGCGGCCAGCCCCATCAGTCAGTATTCCCTCGGCATCCCCTGGCGAATCGGCGTATGTGCCTACCGCCTCGACAGAAGGGGAAGCCGCGCAACCCGAAGAGCACGCATCATCGCCGGCCGCAATCCGCGCCCCGTGCCCCAAGCCCGACCTTGTTTATTTATATGAGGCAGACGCAGAGGAGTATCCGCCCCTCGAAGACGATGCGTCGGGGGCCTTGCCTGAAGAAGGGCCGCTGAGAATTGGAGCCGATGGTTTGGCCGCCCCCGAAAGCATATCGGATGAAGCGTTGCCTTTTGAAGTTTCGGCTTCCGATGCGCCTTCAGAAAGTACTGCTTCACCACGTCCGATGCAAAACAATACCACACCTGCGAAAAAAGGAGAGCAGTCCTCGTTGTTCGCAGACTCCAAAAGTGCAGAAAAGACGCCGGGAGCATAACGAAGGAATGGCCCGTCAACTTGAATCCGACCGCGTTTTGTTTGCCACCGTGTTGGGGCTAGTGTTGTTCGGCGCCGTGATGGTGTTCAGCGCCTCAGCGATGCTCGCTACAGAAAAGTTTGGATACAGCTATTATTTCTTGATTCGCCAAATCATTTGGGCGGGCCTCGGCTTTGCAGCAATGGTCGTGGCGATGAACGTGGACTACCGGAAGCTCGCTCAACCGCCTGTTATTTTCACGGCGCTGGCCGTGCAAGTAATCTTGCTGGTGGGTGTTCTGTTTGCCGATCGAAGTCACAACGCCCACCGATGGTTTCACGTGGGTCCTGCGACTTTCCAGCCTGCGGAGTTTTCCAAAGTCGTCCTGGCCGTGTTCCTGGCCTATTTCCTGGAACTCCGGCGCGAGGCGGTCAACGATTGGAAGCACACACTCGCCCCCATCGGCCTCATTGCCGGGGTAAGCATTGCTCTGGTGCTGAAGGAGCCGGATCTAGGGACGTCCCTCGCCCTGGCATTGATTGTTGCGACGATGTTGTTCGCCGCAGGCCTCCGTCTCGCTTACTTCGCCTATGGCGCCCTTGGCGCCGTGCCGATGCTCTACGTTCTGATATTTCACGTTTCCTACCGTTACAATCGCCTCCTGGCGTTCCTCAATCCTTACGCAGACCCTCAAGGCAAAGGTTTCCAGATCATTCAGTCGACTATTGCCATTGGCACCGGCGGGATTGATGGTGTCGGCTTAATGGAAGGGAAGCAGAAGCTTTTCTTTCTGCCAGAACCCCACACTGACTTTATTTTTGCGGTAATTGGAGAGGAGTTGGGCTTGCTGGGCACGGTGGCAATCTTGGTGCTCTTCGGAATAATTTTATGGCGGGGATTGCGTGCGGCGGCGAGATGCCCAACTGAATTTGGACGCCTGCTCGCCACCGGTCTAACGATCATGGTGGTGGGGCAGGCGCTGGTCAACATCAGTGTAGTGCTCGGCCTGATGCCCACCAAGGGCATTCCGCTTCCCTTGATCAGTTATGGCGGATCGTCACTGTTGATGAACCTCTTCGCGTTGGGCATTCTGCTCAATATATCGCAACATTCGAATTAGGCGGCCGGATAGGCAATGGTTGGAGCAAACATCGAGGTCGACGAGGTGGAAGAAATCGGGCACGAATCCGAGGCAGAGAGACTTCCGCATAGCGGACAAGTACCGGAACTTTCAATTCGCTCTGCGCCCCTTCGAGTCCTGATGGCAGCCGGAGGCACTGGCGGCCACATCTTTCCGGCGCTGGCCGTCGCTGGAGAGTTGGTCGCGCATGCCGAACCCAGCGAGCGCGAGGAAGTGAGGAGTTCGATTCTTTTTCTGGGCACAGCACGGGGTTTGGAATCGCGCTTGATTCCCGCCGCCGGTTTCGAATTGCGGACCGTCGCCGCCGCAGGATTGAAAGGTATCGGAGGGTGGAAGAGGCTGGCGAATCTTTCAGTGCTTCCTCGAAGTGTTTTCGCAGCGGCACAAGTCCTAAAGAGTTTCAGGCCGGACGTTGTGGTCGGTGTCGGTGGATACTTGGCGGGGCCTATCCTGTTGGAAGCCGCAATGATTAACATTCCGACTTTGTTGATTGAGCCGAACGCTGTCCCTGGACTGACCAACCGCATTCTGGCGCCGGTGGTCCGAGGCGCGGCCGTGGGGTTCGACGAGGCTGCAAGCTTTTATGGGACCAAGGCCCGCGTGACGGGTAACGCCGTGCGGGAGGCCTTTTTTGGTCTTTCCCCCAAACCGCACGTTGCCCCTTACACGGTGCTGGTGGTTGGGGGTAGTCAAGGATCAAAGGCCATTAACGAATGCGCTGTGAGGAGTTTCGCGATCCTTACGAAGTCCAATTGGCCGATCAATGTGGTCCATCAAACGGGGGAAAAGGATTATAATGGCGTGCGAGAGATGTACCGGGAACAGGGCCTCAACGCTGAAGTCTGCGATTTCATCGAGGACATGCCAAAAGCTTTCGCGCGCGCGGACTTACTGATCTCGCGCGCCGGAGCCACAGCCGTGGGTGAACTGGCGGCGGCCGGTAAAGCGGCCGTGCTGATTCCTTTTCCGGGCGCCACCGATCAGCACCAGTTGGCTAACGCGCGAGTTTTGGAGCGGGCGGGCGCGGCGTGCGTCTTGGAGCAGAGAGCTTTGACGCCCGAGCGATTGGCTGCGAAGATCGGCGAGTTGTTTAGCGATCCCGCAAGAATTGCGCGGATTGAGCAAGGTGCGAGGCGGCTGGCACGGCCTGACGCCGCCAGGCGAATTGCAGACTGGATTTTGGAGTTGGGGATGAGGAAATAATTCACCGCTCTACTGCTGCAACTCATGATGAGAGCAGCAGGTTGGACGTTATTCTGAGCGACTGACAACTGACCACGCACCACTGACGTTCTTATGCTTGGAAAAATTCGGAGAATACATTTCGTGGGGATTGGCGGGATCGGGATGAGCGGCATCGCCGAGGTGCTTCTCAATCTCGGCTTTACCGTTTCGGGATCGGACATAAAGGGGACACGGGTCACCGATCGGTTGGGCAAGCTGGGTGCGAAGATTTTCGAAGAACACGCCCGCCTGAATGTATTTAATGCCCAGGTGGTGGTGACCTCTTCCGCGGTTCCGCCAGACAACCCAGAAGTGCTGGAGGCAGCTCGTTTAGGTATTCCCGTCATTCGGCGGGCGGAAATGTTGGCCGAATTGATGCGCATGAAATTCAGCGTGGCGGTCGCGGGCGCTCACGGGAAAACCACTGTGACTTCGATGATCGCCGTAATCCTGGCGCAGGCGGGTCTCGATCCCACGGCGGTGATCGGAGGCCGGCTGGATGTTTTCGGCTCGAGCGCGCGTTTGGGCAAGGGCGAGCTGATGGTGGTGGAGGCAGACGAAAGCGACCGCTCATTCCTGCACCTTCTGCCTACGATTGCCGTGGTCACCAATATCGATCGCGAGCACCTGGACCATTATGGCGATCTCGAAGACATTGCCAACGCGTTTACATCGTTCATGAACAAAGTTCCATTCTACGGAGCGGTGATTGCGTGCGTGGACCCGCCGTGGCAGGCGCTTTTCCGAAGTCTGCAGCCCCAACTGCACCGCCGCGTGGTGACCTACGGGATTGAACCCGGTGCGGATGTCACCGCTTCCAGCGTCCAACTGAGCCCCGCGGGAGCGGATTTTGTGGTTGATGTCAAAGGGAAACCGCTGGGGCCGTTCTCGATTCGAGTTCCCGGGCGCCACAATGTTCAAAATGCGCTTGCCGCGATTTCGGTGGGGCTGGAGTTGGATCTCAACGCGGCCCAAATCCGCGAAGGCTTCGAGCATTTCCGGGGAGCCGACCGCCGCTTTCAGGTGAAGGCGTCATACGATGGGATAACTCTGGTGGACGACTACGGGCATCACCCGTCGGAAATCCGTGCCACACTTGATGCGGCGCGGCTGGGTACGTGGAAGCGCATTTGGGCGATTTTCCAACCCCATCGTTACACGCGAACCAAGTTCTTGATGGATGACTTTGCCTCCTGCTTTAACGGTTGCGATCGCGTCGATGTGCTGGACATCTATCCGGCTAGCGAACCGCCCATTCCCGGGATCACGTCGGAGCGGCTGGTGGAGCGGATGCGCGAGTTGGGGTTTGACCGCGCTCGTTACGCACCTTCAGAAGAAGCCGTGATGAACGAAGTTTTGAAGCAGGCGCAGCCCGGTGACCTAATCATGACGATAGGAGCAGGCAGCATTACGAAGATGTCAGAGACCCTCGCCGAAGCAATGCGGAAGCTAGGTAATCCGGCAAAAAAAAGAACGGATTCTTCGAAACGCCAGGCTTCGCATTAACTGTAGAGTGAAAGTTTCAACAAATTGGTTTGACCGAACTAAAACCAGGAGCTATGGAAGCACTCGACAACAACCCGTTGCCAGGCGATTTCGACGCCGAAGAAGAAACACTCTATCGGCCACGGCAGAGAAACATCACAGTCAAGCGGAGCCGATTCCCCCATCGTCTCCGGCGCATGATCGGCTGGTTTCTTCTGGGCGCGCTGGCGATGGTCCCTTTCGCCTATGGAGGCATACGCTTGCTGGGCTACGCCCTTCACTCGCCTCGTTTTCGCGTGAGCGGAGGCAATGATGTGGTGGTGGAAGGAAACCGATTCGTCTCGCGCGAAGAAGTTCTGAGCGCCATGGGGCTTCCTCTTTACTGGTCAGCCGGTGAAACGGTGAATATTTTTCGACTGAACCTGGAAGAAGAGCGTCGGCAGGTAGAGGCCATTTCTTGGGTTCGATCGGTGACTGTAACCCGGGTCTTCCCGCATCGCCTGGCGGTGCACATTGTGGAGCGCACTCCCGTGGCTTTCGTGAATGTAGGTGGACGGATTAAACTGATCGACGCCGAAGGGGCCCTGCTGGAGAAGCCCGAAAAGAGTGATTTCAATTTTCCGGTGCTGGAGGGTCTGGCCGAGCCCGCCAATGGGATTGAGCGGATGATCCGCCTCGCGCTCTACCGGGATTTTATGCAGCAACTCAGCGCTGATGCTCCTTCTTCCGGCTGGCTGATTTCGGAAGTAAACCTGGCCGATGCGGATGATCTTAAAGCCCTGCTGGTTCAGGGGCGGGAAACCATTGATGTCCACTTCGGCCGCAGCAATTTTCATGAACGGTTTTCCGACTTCCTCACCTTGTTGCCCGAGGTGCGGAAAACTAATGTTAAGATCGATTCGATTGACTTGAGATATCGCAATCAGGTTGTCGTCGATCCCCAGAAGGGTGGGGAAGACCGGCGAGCGAATGGTAACCCGTAAGCTTTGTCGTCGCACGGGCGCCTCATTGGGGGTTTGGGTGAGGGGTTTCCTTCCGACCGGTACGGGTCGCTCCTACTAAGATGGTGCGCAAAGATTATTCTGTGGTCGGACTTGACGTAGGAAGTCACAAAACGTGCGCGCTGGTGTGCTTGCCGGGAGACGATGGCAAGCTTGAAGCCTCCGGCGTGGGTGTGGCCGAATCCAAGGGTTGGCGCAAGGGGTTGATTGTCAATCTGGATGCCTGCGTTCTCGCCATCAAAAAGGCCGTTGAGGCGGCCGAAGCTGCCGCCGGCATTACAGTCGACACCGCGTATATCGGAATCGGGGGTGCGCACGTCAAGGGTGTGAATTCTCGGGGCGGCTTGAACCTCGGCAAATCGGCCAGGGTGACCCGCGAGGTGACGCGCGACGACGTCAGCAAGGTCATTCAGACGGCGCAGGGGATGACATTGCCCCCGGACCGCGAACGGTTCTACGTGGAGCAACAAGAGTATCTGCTCGACGCGCAAAACGGCATCCACAATCCGGTCGGTATGGAGGGCTCGCGGCTTGAGGTCAACGTGCACCTGATTACAGCCTCGGCCACCGCTTACCAGAATGTGGTAACCGCCGCAAACCTCGCGGGCATCAAAGTCCCAGACAGCGGCATTGTGTTCGAGCCTTTGGCGGGAGCGCTGGCCTGTCTCACCCCGGACGAGCGCGAGCTCGGCGTTGCACTCATCGACCTGGGTGCCGGTTCAACCGATTTGATTATTTATCATCACCGGATGGTTCGCTACACGGCATCGATTCCGGTGGGTGGCGACCACTTCACCAACGACATTGCTGTGGGTTTGCGGACCCCCATCCCCGAAGCCGAGAAAATGAAATGTTCCTGGGGCGAGCGCGAGCCTGACAAGCCCACCGCAGGCCTCCTGGAGGTTCCCAGCGTGGGAGAGCGGCCCACGCGCGACGTGAATTACTCCATGCTGAGTGACATCCTCGTTCCACGCGCCAGTGAACTGCTTGACCTGATTCAGGAAGAAATTGAGCGGTCGGGATTTTCCGGCCAACTGGGGGCGGGGGTCGTGCTGGTGGGTGGTGGAGCAAAGTTGACTGGCCTGGTCCGTATGGCGGAACAGATGCTGGAACTTCCTGTGCGCATGGGCGAGCCCAAAGGGCTGGGCAAATTGACAGACACCCTCCGCAGCCCCGAGTATGCCACTGCGGTGGGCTTGATCGCCTATGGCAACTGGATGCGCCTGAGGCGCGAGTCGCAGGAAAAGAGCTGGACGGGCAAATTGTGGGGCGCGCTCCGCGGCAAGGGCGCTGAGTCGTGAAGAACGGCATGAATTTTCAGACTCAAGACCTCGTAGAAAGGCTTTTGAGTTTCGTCTTTGGACTATTCCGATAGGAGCGAGCATGGCATCCGACTCAGACGGCAACGAAATCCGTGTGGATTTTACTGACGACCTCAACACGGGCGCCAAGATTAAAGTAATCGGCGTCGGCGGGGGCGGTGGCAACGCTATCAATCGCATGATCGCGGCCAAGGTAGAGGGCGTGGAGTTCATGGTGGCCAATACCGACGTGCAGGCCCTGGAAGCTTCGCAGGCCCCCATCAAGATTCAGCTGGGCACCAAGCTGACCAAGGGTTTGGGCGCAGGCGCCAATCCCGAAATCGGGCGGCGTGCGGCCCTAGAAGACACGGACAAAATCATCGACGCTCTGGAAGGCGCGGACATGGTCTTTGTCACCTCCGGCTTGGGAGGTGGGACGGGCACGGGTGGCGCGCCCATCGTTGCCAGCCTGGCGCGCGAGCTGGGTGCGCTGACCATCGCTGTGGTCACCAAGCCTTTCGCTTTTGAGGGCAGGCGGCGTATGTCGCAGGCCGAACAGGGGCTCGCGGAGCTCAGCGACGCGGTGGACACAGTGATTTGCATCCCCAACGAGAGGCTGATGCAGTTTGTGGATAAGGGCACCAGCTTCTTCGAGGCGTTCCGCATTGCCGACGACATTCTTCGCCAGGGCGTGCAGGGCATCTCGGATATCATCACCATCACGGGCATCATCAATCGCGACTTTGCGGACATCAAAACGATCATGAAGGGAATGGGCTACGCGGTAATGGGCACCGCCATCGCCAGTGGCGACAATCGCGCCGTGGAGGCAGCCAACCGCGCGATTTCCAGCCCGCTGCTCGAAGACGCTTCCATCAACGGCGCGCAAGGCATCTTGCTGAACATCACCGGCTCGAGCAAGCTTACCCTGCACGAAGTTCACGAGGCCTCGACCATCGTGCAAAAAGCCGCTGCGGAAAACGCCAACATCATATTTGGCGCCGTCCACGACGAAAACATGAAGGACAGTGTGAAGGTGACGGTGATCGCCACAGGCATCAAGGCAGACAAAATGGGCATGAGGCCGCGCGCGGCGATTTCTCCCGCCGTTCGGACCGCTCAGCAAAGCGTGAAGAACATGATGCTCAAAAAAGAAAGGCTACCACTCGAGATCGCGGCAGACAAAGCACCTGCGCCTTCCGATCTTGCCAGCGATGACCTGGATGTACCCACGTTCCTTCGCCGCGCGAACCGGCCGGAGACCAAGTGAACCGGGGCGTGAATTGCTGACGGCGTCGCGCCCCGGCTTGGTGACATCTTGCTTCTGTCCTTTTGCAAATCTGCCCACTTGTAGACCACCAGGAGTATGACGTGCCTGGCGCTTCCTTGCCGGCCGCGACTCACCTATAATGCCTAAAGGGCGAAGCCCATTGATCTCATGATGAAACACGATCCGGCGGTTGTCGCGGCTTACGCAGAGTGCCGGCGGCTGGCGCGCAAGCACTACGAAAATTTTCCCGTTGCG
This sequence comes from Terriglobia bacterium, assembly GCA_041481635.1. Lineage (GTDB taxonomy): Bacteria > Acidobacteriota > Terriglobia > UBA7540 > UBA7540 > DASYXZ01. The sequence continues at coordinate 19,231 of JBGPCF010000037.1, forward strand.
TCCTATCTGGTCCCAGCGGAGAAGCGCAACGCACTGGCGGCCATTTACGCCTTCGCGCGCAGCGCCGATGATTATGCCGATGAATTTATCGTGAGTCATCAGTCCGCGGGGCACGAGCCTCGTCTGGCCCTGCTTGCCGCTTGGCGGCAAAAACTCAACGAATGCTACGCGGGTAAGGCCGACCATCCTGTATTTATCGCCCTGCGCGACGCCGCGAACAGTTTCGAGCTGAGTCAGGAGCATTTTGAAAACCTGCTGCATGCTTTTGAATCGGATGTTCGAATCGACCGCCACGAGAATTTCGCTTCGTTGCTCAGCTACTGCACGTGTTCGGCGAATCCAGTCGGGCGGCTGGTGCTCGAGCTCTTCACTCCCAAGGATCGGCGCGACTCGATCCTGTTCACCTTGTCGGACTACATTTGCACCGCGCTCCAACTCGCCAATTTCTGGCAGGATGTTCGCATCGACCTCGAGCGCGATCGGGTTTATCTCCCTTTGGAAGATCTCCGCCATTTCAGCCTCACTGTCGAAGAGGTGAAGGGGTACTTGCCTGGTGGCAGCCGGAACCCGGATGATCGCTGGACGCAGTTTATGTCTTTCGAGGTTGAGCGCACGCGCGACCTCTTTAAGCAGGGCAGCTCCTTGCCCGCGCGGGTAACTCCAGAGCTGCGGCTCCAGCTTCGCTTGACGTGGCTCGGCGGAATGAAGATTCTCTGCAAGATTGAATCCGTCGGCTACGATGTTTTCCGGCGGAGGCCAAGCTTGAGCAAGCTCGATTTTCTCATTCTATATCTTCGGGCGCGACGCCGGAGGCCTTTGGAAGCGATGCGGTTCAAAGGCCGGGCCGCGATCACTTCCCATTCATGAGCGTTTTGGCCACACCTCAGCACCTCACGAATTCCGGAGTCACTAACTTCTACTATTCGTTTCTCTTTTTGCCGCGTGAGAAGCGCCAGGCGATTGAAGCCGTTTATGCTTTCGCGAGGCGCGGTGACGACATAGTGGATAGTGATTTGCCGGCGCAGGACGCGGCGCGTGAGCTCGCGCTCTATCGGGAAAGCCTCGATGCCTGTTATGCCGAAGAGTCTGCAGCAAGCCGACCAAGCGCCTCTCGATTTGCTGGCGACGCGAGTCTGCGTGCCCTGTCTGAGGCCGTGCACCGCTTCAAAATTTCCCGCCAGTATTTTGATGACCTCATCCTGGGCTTGGAGATGGACCTGCCCGCGGATGGCAAGGGGGTCCGGTACGAAACTTTCGATGATCTGGCAGTTTACTGCTACCGGGTGGCGGGTGCCATCGGCCAGATGGCGATTGAGATTTTTGGTTGCCGCAATCCCCAGGCGCGCGAATACGCGAAGAACCTCGGGCAAGCACTGCAATTAGTAAACATCCTTCGCGACGTTCAGAGTGACGCACAACGGGGCCGCATTTATCTCCCCATGGAAGATCTGGAACAATTCGGCGTGCGGCCGGAAGGCCTCGCCAAAGGGGAATACACTTCCGGGTTTGTGGAACTCATGCAGCTTGAGTGTGACCGCGCGCGAAACGCGTTTGATCGGGCCCGCATCGAATTGGCGCAAGAAGATCGGCGCTCCATGATCGCGGCGGAAATCATGGCCGCCATCTACTGGCGTCTGCTCAAACGCATTCAAGCCCGGGCCTACAACGTGTTTGGCGAGCGTGTCCACATTTCAAAGCCTGTTAAATTGTGGACCGCGCTTTCGGTCTACTTGGGCGCCGATTGGCACAAGTAAAACAGTCATCCGAAGTCAGCCTTCAGTTATCAGCCCTCGAAATCCGGTAGCCTTACTGAGAACTGATAATTGAGAACTGACAACTGAATGTCCCAAAATCTCAACGAACGCGAAGTCCTCATTATCGGCGGCGGATTTGCCGGCTTGGCGGCGGGCGTGGCCCTGGCGCAGGCGGGCCGTGCAGTGCGTCTCTTCGAACAAAAGCCTCACCTGGGTGGGCGCGCGTCGTCATTCCTAGACCCGGCAACCGCCTCCGTGGTTGATAATGGACAGCACCTCTTTATGGGCTGCTACCACCAGACCATCGAATTCCTGAAAACTATTGGCACGCTTGATCGCCTGCGCTTCCAGCCCAGTCTCTCAGTCCAGTTCCTCGAACCGGACGGGATCATGAGTGCGTTGGCGTGCCCCCGCCTTCCCGCGCCCTGGCATTTGTTGGCAGGCGTGCTTCGATCCACCAGTTTCAGTTGGGCCGAGAAGATGGAAATCCTGCGCCTGCGTCGTGCGCTGGCCGCCGGGGACCTCGCATCAAGTAGCCAGTCCCAACTGACTGTGGACGATTGGCTAAAGGCAGCAGGCCAATCGGAGTCCCTGCGGCGAAAATTCTGGAATTTGATTTGCATCGCAGCCATGAACGAGGATCCCGGCATTGCCTCCGCACTTCTATTCAAGCGAGTCCTGAAGCTGGCGCTATTTAGCTCCGCCCAAGATTCGCGCCTGGGCATTGCGCGCGTCGGCTTGAGCGCGTGCTACACGGATGCAGCCGCCCAATTCATTGCGGCACGTGGCGGGCGCGCTGAGCTGGCGCGCAGTGTCACCAGCTTGCTCATCGCTCACGGTGCGTGCGAAGGCGTAACCCTCGCCAGCGGCGAGTCGGTCCAAGCTCACACCGTCGTGTGCGCCGCGCCATGGAATAAATTCACCAACCTCCTACCTCCGGACCTCCTCCGGTCGGACTCGTTTTTCACCAATATACTCGCGTTGCGCCCCGCTCCCATCATTTCCATCAACCTCTGGTTCGACCGTTCCGTCACCGATCTCGAATTCGCCGCCTTGCGCGGCTCCACTATCCAGTGGCTCTTCAACAAGACTCGCATATTTTCCGAGGACGGACTTTCCACCTCCAGCTCCGCACCCACGTACCTGTCTCTTGTCTTGAGTGGTGCGCACAAACACATCGGGCGCTCCAAAGACGACCTGGTGGCAACGACACTTAAGGAATTGCAGGGGCTTGTGCCAGGAACAAAATCCGCGAAAGTGGTCCGCGCACTGGTCATTAAGGAACGTTTCGCCACTTTTTCTCCGAGCGTTGGGGTTGAGGATATGCGCCCTCCGGCGAGGACTCCGGTCCGCGGGCTATACTTGGCGGGCGACTGGACGGCCACGGGATTGCCCGCCACCATTGAAGGCGCAGTTAAAAGTGGATACACTGCTGCTCACGAGATTGTTCAGTCCAAATAACGTGCGCATGGGGGTCGCTATGCAGTCCAGTCGAAAACATTTGCGAATTATTCTGTGCCTGATTGGCATGGCGCTCGTTTCATTCGCCGTGATGGCTTGGCCACATGTCGAGCGAATCGCCGCATCCCCTGTGCCAGTCCCATTGGCCTCACCCCCCACTGACTCGCGTCTTCAAGGCGCGTATCGTTTTGAACGGGACGGGTGGGTTTATGTTCACCTCGTGGGCTCCCCGGAGCGGATTGGGTTCCAACACGGCTATCTGCTCGCCTCCGAAATCGACGACGCCTTCCAAGCTGTGAAATTGCAGGATACTCATGAGACCCAGCGCGATTGGGAATTCTTCCGCCAGGCGGCGCGCGAGATGCTCTGGCCCAAAATTGATCCCGAGTACCAGGAAGAGTTGAAGGGCATCGTAGAAGGTCTCCGAGCGCAGGGCAAAGCGCTGGACATCGATGACGTGGTGGCGCTGAACGCATTCGAAGAATTGCCGGAATATTACGTTCCCTGGTACAACGCGCAGCACAAAGTGGCCCGCGCGCCGCGCCTGTTTAGTCCGGGCAACTGCAGCGCTCTGGTGGCCACCGGCGCCTACACGCGCGACCACAAAATCGTCATCGCGCACAATAATTGGACCAATTACCTGAACGGCGAGCGCTGGCGAATTATTTTCGACATCGTTCCCGAGCATGGCGCGCACATCTTTATGGATGGTTTCCCGGGCGTCATCACCAGCGACGACGATTTTGGCGTGAACTCGAATGGCATCATGATCACCGAAACCACCATCACGCAGTTCGAGGGCTGGGATCCCAATGGGAAGCCCGAATTCGCGCGCTCGCGTAAGGCCCTCCAATACGCCAATTCGATTGACGACTACGTCCGAATCATGCTCGACGGGAATAACGGTGGCTACGCCAATGACTGGCTGCTGGCCGACAACAAGACGGGCGAGATTGCCCAGTTCGAGCTGGGCCTGAAAGCCTACAAAGTCTGGCGCACCAAAGACGGCTATTTTGCCGGCTCCAATTGGGCTCGCGACCCAGACGTGCTTCAAAAGGACACCACGTTTGATCCCCACGATGCCGCTTCCTCGCCCAACGCCCGCCGCGTGCGCTGGGAGCAATTGATAAACGAATCGAAAGGGAAGATCGATGTGCGCATGGCGGAGCAATTTCTTTCCGATCACAACGACGCCTACGAGAAAAAGGTAGAGGCCAACGAGCGCACGCTCTGCGGCCACACAGATACTTCCTCGCGCGGCATCAGCGTCTGGGGATGGGATCCTTACTATCCCGGCGGGGCGGTGCAGGGGAAGGCGATGGATAGCGCAATGGCTAAGGGGCTCAGTTTTTACGCGCGGAGGGGACATCCCTGCGGCGCGGACTTTCTGGCCGAACCTTTCTTGAAAGCGCACCCCGAATATTCCTGGCAGGCGCCTTCCTTGCGCGACATGAAAGCCGGCCCGTGGACGCTCTTCAAGGCCGGTGAGCGCCAGTAGCGATGGCGCGGCGGCTCTCGTAAAGCGGGAACTGCTCTGTAAGCGCTTCCACCTCGCCGCGCACTCGCTTGAGCACGGATTCATTTTCCAGGTTGTTCAGCACCTCGGCGATCCAGCCGCCGATGCGGCGCATCTCCGGCTCCTTCATGCCGCGTGTGGTGACCGCGGGCGTGCCCACCCGGATGCCGCTGGCCGTGGCGGGCGGATTCACGTCAAACGGGATGGCGTTTTTGTTCACCGTGATGCTTACCGCTTCCAGCGCGGCCTGTGCCGCCTTGCCCATCACTTTCTTGGAGAACACATCCACCAGCATCAGGTGATTGTCCGTCCCGCCCGAGACGATTCGGAAGCCCGCGCCCGCCAGGGTTTCCGCCAGCACCCTTGCGTTGGCCACAATTTGTTTTTGGTATTCGCGAAATTCGGGTTGCAGCGCTTCATGTAAGCACACCGCCTTGGCGGCGATCACATGCATCAGCGGGCCGCCTTGAATGCCAGGGAAAACAATTTTGTCCAACTCTTTGGCGTATTGGGCCTTGGAGAAGACCATGCCGCCCCGCGGGCCGCGCAGTGTTTTATGCGTGGTGGTGGTGACGAAATCGGCGTGGGGAAATGGACTGGGATGGAGGCCCGCCGCCACCAGTCCGGCGATGTGCGCCATGTCGACCATCAAAAGACCCTCGCATTTCTTGGCGATGGCGGCGAAGCGCTCGAAGTCCAGCACGCGCGGATAGGCGCTGGCGCCGGCGATGATCAATTTCGGTTTATGCTCCATCGCCAGGCGTTCAAGCTCATCGTAGTCGATGGTCTCGGTATCCTTGCGCACCCCGTAGGGCACAATTTTGTACATCTTGCCCGAGAAATTCAGCGGGTGCCCGTGGGTCAGGTGCCCGCCGTGGGCCAGATTCATGCCCAGCATCGTGTCGCCCGGTTTGAGCACCGTCATGTAAACCGATTGGTTGGCTTGGGCGCCGGAGTGCGGCTGCACGTTGGCGTGCTCGGCGTTGAAGAGCTTTTTGGCGCGATCGATGGCAAGAGTCTCGGCGACGTCCACAAACTCGCACCCGCCGTAGTAGCGTTTGCCTGGCAGGCCTTCGGCGTATTTATTGGTGAGCGGCGATCCCAGGGCTTCGAGCACCGCCTCGCTCACAAAATTCTCCGAGGCGATCAGCTCAATGGTACGCGCCTGCCGGTCAATTTCCTGTTCGATGGCCCGCGCCACCTCAGGATCGACCTCGGCAAGCGATTTCACATGGCCCGTTCCAGATGAGTTCATTAATCTTTCTCCTTAATTTTGCATTCGGCCCAACCCACCTTAGCCATCGCCGATTTCGAATGCGGCCACCGGGCCGCGTCACGGGCAAGGACATCAATGATTGCCGGTCCAAAACATTCTAACGAAGATGGTGGCATGGCGCAATGTTTGGCGCGGGCCCACTTCCGCTGGCAATCGAGCGTGCATTCCATTAGACTGGGCCCATTACAGGGTGGTCAAACTTCAACGCCGCTCGGAATCAGAGAGGAGCGAACTCCATGGGATTATTGGAGAAGATTTTTTTCCGTGACTGGCCGCAGCCGCACAAAGGCGGACTGCTCCTTGATCTGACCCTCGACTTGTCGGCCGGGGCTCTGGGGCAATTCTCCATTAATGGTTCCACAGGAAAATTGAAAGAATTGTTAGGCGCCCCCGCCAATTGGAAGCGCTGGAAATATCGCCAGCAATGGCATTATCCCGAATTCGGGGTGTGGTTTGATTCGTCCAAAGAGGGAATCCTGGAAGGGATTTACATCATTGTGCGAGAGGAGGCCTCGTACTCAATTTGTCCCGGCTGGAAAGAGCGTTTGAAGCCGTGGACAGGGACTATTCGATTTGAGAGGGGCAATAGGTTGTCGGCGCTCGCCGCCACAAAAGAAGACTTTATCAAGCTCGTCGGTGAGCCCGAAGAACGCGATGATGACCCGGAAGATCCCGAATTCATGTACACCGATTCCACCCGGTTTAGGGATTTCGGCTTCGACGTCGAGTTCACCGCCAAAGGAGAGCTCTCGGGTTTGGACATTTACTCCACACGCTGATGAGTTTCCTTGTTCCTGGGTATCCTTTGTTTGCGTTTGCTGTCCGCCCTAATTGCATCCCACTCTTGTCTCATTCTTGACAAATAAAACATTCCTCCACAACAATTACAAAGTTCACAGTTTTCAGTTATCAGTTGGCAGTAAAGAAAAAACGCAGATTACAATAGATGAAGGTCGAACGCTGAAGACTGATCACTGAGAGCTAAGAATTAAGATCTGAAAACGGACAGCTGAGGACTGAAAACTAACTATGCGATGGAGCCAGGCATTTATACCGACGTTGCGCGAGGCGCCGGCTGACGCCGAGACCGCCAGTCACCGGCTTCTTTTGCGCGGCGGGTACATTCGCCAAGTGGCCCCGGGAGTATTTGCCCACCTCCTGCTCGCCCAGAAATCAATTCTGAGGATCACGCACATCATTCGAGAGGAAATGGACAGCATCGGAGGCCAGGAAATTGGCCTGCCCGTTCTGAGTCCGAGCGCGCCGGCGAAGGGAACCGGGCGGGGGGAGGTCTCCGGCGACTTCTTCAAATTTCGTGACCGCAATCAACACGAGTTGTATCTGGGAGCGGCGCCGGAAGAGGCCATGGCCCAGATCGCGCGCGGAGAGCTGCGCTCGTATAAGCAGCTCCCACAGATCTGGTACCAAGTTCAGCGCCAGTTTCGTGACGAGCCCCGCCCCAAGTCCGGCCTGTTGCGCCTGCGAGAGTTCGCGATGGCAGATTCTTGTTCCTTCGATCTGGACGAGGCGGGCCTGGAGGCCAGTTATAAGAGGCATGCGGAAGCCTATACGCGCGTATTTCGGCGCTGCGGGCTGAAGTTCGTTTACGCCCGAACACACTCAACCCTGACGGGAGAGAATCTGTCGTCCGAGTTTGCAGCCCCTTGCGATGTAGGAGAGTATCTCGTGGCGGTTTGCGATTGCGGTTATGCCGCCAACCTCCAAATGGCCGAAGCCAAGGCTCCACCTGCACACGACAAGGCCGGGGACGGCCCCCCGGAGGCTTTCCCAACCCCCGGCGTCAAGACCATCGACGATCTGGCCTGCTTTACGGGAGAGAGTCCCACGCGGATGATCAAAACTCTGGTTTACATTGCGGAGGGCCAGCCGGTGGTGCTCTTGCTGCGCGGCGACCACATGCTCAGCGAGCCCAAGCTGGCCATGGTGCTGGGCACGGAGGCCTTTCGCCCTGCCATGCCCGAAGAAGCTCTCCGCTTGCATGGCGCGAACTTGGGGTCACTCGGCCCAGTGGGTTTGAGCGGCGCCCGGGTGATTTCAGACCGCTCGTTGGATGGCCGTAGGAACCTGGTGGCCGGCGCAAACCAGGACGAGACTCATCTCCGCAATGTTACGCCGGGGCGCGACTTTACGGCCGAGCCCCGGGACATTCGAGTGGCGGCCGAGGATGACTTGTGTCTACGCTGCGGCAATCACCTTCACGTAACTAAAACCATTGAATTGAGCAATTTAGCGAAGGTCGGCGGGAGTAAAGCCGAAGCGCTGGGGGCCACGGTCTTGAATCAGCAGGGCAAGGAAGTGCCGCTGGTCGTGGGGTCGTACGGAATCGGCCTGGAGCGAATTCTGATTGCTGCGATCGAGCAGAACCACGACGCGGATGGGATGATCCTCCCGGGCGCCATCGCGCCCTTTGACCTAATCTTGACCGCGGCTCAGATGGACGATGGGCCGGTCCGCACGGCCGCGGAGAAGTTGTACGCGGAATTGCAGGTGCAGGGGCTCGACGTCCTCTTCGATGACCGTGCCGAGCGGCCGGGGGTCAAATTCAAAGACGCCGATTTGATCGGTGTGCCTTACAGGATTACGTTGGGCAGGCGGAAGCTGGACCAGGGGCTGGTGGAGGTTTTCGAACGCTCGACAAAGGGATTTGAGGATGTTAAGCTGGAAAATGCCGTGCGGTTTTTGAAGGAAAAGGACCTCCGCTAGTACCATCCCTTCATCTCAGAATCGGAGGAAGCTATGCGACTACCGGAAAAGGGAGTGGGTAACGTTAAGCTGTTCTTTGCCCTTATTTTCCTGGCAATAGTGGCGTTCATTGCCATCAAGGTCATCCCAGTCTACGTCAACAACTACGAACTGAACGACGACATCCGGCAGCTTGCGATCCAAGCCACGGTGGACCGCAGTTCGGCCGAAGGTGTCCAAAACAAGGTCTTGGAATATGCCAAAGGCCTCGGCCTCCCGATTAAACGCGAAAATGTGACCGTCCGGGTTGGGAACGAAGTGGCAATCGATATTGACTATACGGTGCCCATCGATTTAAAGGTTTACATGCTCCAGCTCCATTTCACACCCTCGGCCGCGAACAAACAGTTATAAACCGTGCCTCAACGGCCATCATCTGCGAATCGCACGCCAGCCAGGCCCGAACGCTCACGGGCTACGCCGATCCACTCGTTCGCCGCCCGCTGGAAGTGGTGGCAAAAAGCTCTTGTGGGCGCCTTCCTGCTCGCTTTCCTCGCCGGGATTTGCGTTTTCACTTATTTCTATGTTCGGTACGCGCGGATCATTGACGCGCGCTTGAGCGGCGACGTCTTCGCCAACGCGTCGTTGATCTATGCCGCGCCCACGGAGGTTCGAGTGGGACAGCCGGGTACGCCGTCGGCAATCGCCGCACGTCTGCGCAAAGCCTTCTACGCCGAAGGGGACACTGGCTCAAACGTCGGCACCTACAAGGTGTCGGGCAACCGGATGGAAGTCTACCCTGGCGCCATTTCTTTCTTCCGAGGGGACCAGATCCAGGAAGGCCCGGCGGCCATCGTTTTCAAGGACGACCACGTTGCGTCTATCACGACTCTCGATCGTCCCACCTCATTGGAAAACTACTGGCTCGAGCCCTCCGTCCTCACCACGGTGTTTGACCGCGGCCGCACCAAGCGTCTGCTGGTCCGCTACCAGGACGTACCCAAGGTGCTAGTAGACTCAATCCTGGCTGCGGAAGACCACCGCTTTTTTTCCCACTATGGGATCAGCATCTATCGCATCTTTGGGGCGGCGCTCGCCGACCTCCGCGGCGACCACGGACTGCAAGGGGGCAGCACGCTCACCATGCAATTGGCTCGCGAGTTCTTCCTAACCCGCCAGCGCACCTGGAGCGTCAAGGCGAAGCAGGCCTGTCTCGCTTTGATGCTGGAACAACGCTTGACCAAAGAGCAGATCTTCGAGCTCTACGTGAACCAGGTTTATCTGGGGCAACGCGGAAGTTTCTCCGTAAATGGGTTTGGGGAAGCCGCCAGCGCCTATTTCAACAAGGACATCGGCAGCCTGACTTTGCCCGAGTCCGCGTTGCTGGCCGGATTGATTCGAGGTCCTAATCTTTACTCCCCATATAAATACCCTGACAGGGCACTCGAGCGGCGCAACTATGTGCTTCGGCGCATGGCGGAAGTGGGATTCATTAGTGGCCCGGACGCTGAGGCGGCAGTGAAAGCGCCCCTTGGACTCACGACTCGTAACGTAGAGGGTAACCAAGCCCCATTTTTTGTGGACTTGGTGAGGGAGCAATTGCTGGACAAGTTTTCGGAACATGAGCTGCTTAGCCAAAGCTATCGCGTATACACTTCATTGGACATGGATCTCCAGCGAGCCGCCTCCGAAGGAGCCCGCACAGGCATCGCGGAAGTGGACCAGGAGCTAAAGAAGCGCAGGCGAAAGAACGCTCCCCCTGAAGACTCCAACCAACCCCAGTTGGCGGTGGTGGTCTTGGATCCTCACACGGGAGTATTAAAGGCGCTGGTGGGTGGACGGGACTACAGCGTGAGCCAATTGGATCACGCCCTGGCCAAGCGCCAGCCCGGCTCCTCATTCAAGCCCTTTGTCTATGCCGCAGCTTTGACTTCGGGAGTGGACGGTTCCCAACCCCTGATCACCACTGCTACGATCCTGAAAGATGAACCCACTACATTCGACTTTGGCGATGAACCCTACGAACCCAACAACTACAAGCAGGAATACCACGGCGACGTATCAGTGCGGCAAGCCTTGATGCTGTCGCTCAATAACGCCACGGTCAGTCTGGCGGAAATGATTGGGTATGCAAAGGTGAGAGAGTTGGCCGTGGATGCAGGCATCAACAAGGACATCGGCTCCACCCCGGCTCTTGCGCTGGGGGCCTATATCGCCACGCCCTTGGAGATCGCACAGGCCTATACCATATTCTCCAATAATGGCAAATACGTTGGGCCGCGGTGCATCCTGTCAATCAACGATTCCGCCGGCCACACGCTTTGGAATTCGCCCTTGACCACTCGTCAGGTTCTCGACCCCCGCGTCAGCTACCTGATGGTGAACTTGCTCCAAAGCGTGATCAATAACGGCACCGCATACCCCGCGAGAGCTCGGGGGTTCACCCTCCCCGCCGCGGGCAAGACCGGAACTTCACACGACGGTTGGTTCGCGGGGTTCACAACCAATCTGCTCGCCGTGGTTTGGGTGGGCTACGATGACGCACGGGAGCTGAATCTGGCGGGCGCTTCCTCAGCTTTACCTATCTGGACAAATTTTATGAAATCCGCGACGAAGCTGCCCGCCTACCAGAACGTCCAACCCTTCCCCATGCCGTCGGGCATTGTCACCGCGCCCATCGACAACATTACCCACTTGGTGGCCGTGGGAAGTTCAAGCTCCGCTCGCGACGAAGTTTTTATAGAGGGGACTGAGCCCACAGTTGCCGCAGCAGGAAACCCGGCGCCCGGAATGGCTGAAACCAATAAGGACAACCAGCCGTCGGGGATTTCTAAAATTCTCGGTGAAATCCTTCATGGCGGAAAAAGCCACGCTGAGCCCGCTCAAGCCACGCCCGCGGCAGGCGCAACTCAGACACCTCCTGCAGGAAATAATTCCACTGATCCTCAAGCTAAGCCGAAGGGGAAGGGCGTGTTGGGCAAATTCCTTTCCGTCTTCAAAGGAAAGAGCCAATCACCACCTCCTCCTCCGCCCTCAACCCCACCTGACAAGAAGACTGAACCCCAGTAAGGTTGCGCATTTGATTTACGGAGAGTATCCTTCGGTCAGGTACCCCATGCGGGGGTAAACTATGACAAACTTGAAAATCGTTCGAAAGATCCTGATGAGAGCTGTGTTGGGTCGGGCGATCGTTGCCGGAGTGATCTTCATCGGTTTGCCCGCCATCAAAGCCCAGGATATACCCGCCAGCACCAACCCCGGACAAAACGAGTCCCAAGGCACTCCCACCAAGACAAACCTGTCTCTGCAAGATCGAGCAGATATATTCATGGCGCGGAAGTCCTACGATGACGCTGTCGATTATTATCAGCGTGCCCTCAAACAGCCCGCCATTTCGGCGGAACTAAAGGGAGCTATCTGGAATAAGCTCGGGATCGCTTACCAGCAATTACAAAATTACGATCAGGCGCGCAAGGCTTATAAACAATCCATAAGCCTTCGTCCTGACTTTGGAGAGCCTTGGAATAATATGGGCACGACCTATTACCTGCTTAACAAGGCCAAGAAGTCGGTTAAATATTACTTGCACGCGATCAAGGTAAACCCCAATTCTTCCTCCTTCCACATGAATCTAGGCACGTCTTACTACAAAATGAAGAAATATAAGGAAGCCGTGGATGAGTTTCAAACTGCTCTTACGCTGGACCCCGCTATTCTTTCCGAGCGGTCCTCGGGAGGGACGGTGATGCAAACCCGGGGCGCCGACGCGAATTTTTATTACCTCCTGGCGAAAACGTTTGCCCGCCAGGATCGAGCCGATGAAGCGATCCGCTATTTGCGCCGGGCATTCGAAGAAGGGTTTAAGGTTGACAAGCGACTTGAGGAGGACCCGGACATAAAGAAAATTAGCAAGAACCCCGAGTACATTGAACTCATCAAGAACCCGCCCATTCCGATTCGGGACTAAGGCCCTCCCATGACCTTAAGTCAGCCGATAACTTGTAATTGAGCGATGTCCTGTGACCTGCCGGGTTTTCTCCGGACGAAGTGCTATACTTGTCCCTGTGGGTTACGGCCCGTGAAAAAGACAACCCGCCCGGTGATCATCCCGATTCTGCTGCTTCTGACGAGCCCGCTTTACGGCGCTTCCACAGCCCGAACTGTTCTTGTCTTTCCTTTCGCAAATCAGAGCAATCGCACAGACCTCAGTTGGATTTCTGAGGGTATTGCTTCTATCCTTTCGGCGAGGCTGGCGGCTCCGGAGCGGTATGTACTGGGGCGGGAGGAGCGCGACGCCGCTTACGCCCAAATCGAGCTCGCGCCTGGAACCCCCTTGACCTTGGCCAGCGATTACAAAGTGGCTGAGACCCTCGGCGTGGACTGGGCGGTGGTGGGTAGCTTTGACGTAGTAGGCCACCGGCTGACCTCGAGGGCGCAACTCCTGGACGCCCGCGGCTTGAAGCTTTCACTCCCCATTGAAGCCACGGGTGAGCTAACCGACCTTGTGGATTTGCAGACCCAAATGGCTTGGAGGATGCTGGCGGCACATGACTCCGATTTTGTCGTCGGCCAGATGGACGAATTCCGCCGACGCTTCCCGGAAATACGCTTGGACGCGTTTGAAAATTACATCCGTGGAATTCTTGCCACCGACGAGGCCAGCCGAGTTCGCTTTCTAATGGAAGCCGACAAGCGTGACCCCCTGACCCACCAGGCGGCATATCAACTCGGCCTATATTATTACGACCAAAAAGACTATGCGAAATCCGTGCCGTGGATGCAAAAGCTCGACGAACGCGACCCGAATTACCTGGAAGCTCAGTTTCTTCTTGGAGTCAGTGAGTATTTCCTTGGTCACGATGGGGCGGCTGAAAAAGCCTTTGCTGGGCTGGCCCGACAGATTCCCCTCAACGAAGTGACGAACAACCTGGGGTTGATGGAAGCTCGCAGGCACGACTATCCCGATGCCTTGGTCCAATTTCAACGGGCCTACCAGGCTGACCCGTCCGACCCGGACTTTGCCTTTAATTTGGGCGTCTGCATGTGGTACCTCAAACGCCTTCCGGAAGCGTCGAAATATCTGAAAGAAGCGGTGAGCAAAGACGAGGAAGACGTGGGAGCGCATACTTTGCTGGGCCTGGTTTCGCAGAAGCTGGGGGACAGTAGTGGGCAGCAGGCCGAGCTGAAATGGCTTACCGACCACGAAGGTGTGACAGTTACCAGGATCGCCGAGGAAGACGTTCAGCCGCAGGCCAGAATTAAGAAGCACTATGACGGAAGGGCATTCCGCCTGCTGGCCCTCGCCGTTCATAACGCGGAGGAGGAAAGTCTGGCCAGAAAATCGCCCGCTGAGCATGCCGCGGCTCACCTGTCGAATGGCCGCATTCTTCTTGCGGAAGGCCGCCTGGCCGAATCAGAGCGTGAATTGGAAGAAGCCGTCTCACTCGTTCCAGAGAACGACCAAGCGCACCTCAATTTGGCCGAGGTGCTGGAGGCGGAGGGAAAACACCAGGACTCGCGGGCGGAGGTTGAAACTGCGCTGAAACTGAATGACACTTCGGCTGGCCACCTATTGCTCGCCCGAGTCTACTTGTCCCTGAACCGGATGGATGTGGCCCTCGCCCAAAGTAAGACGGCGCTGAGTCTGGATCCCAATAACCGGGAGGCGGCGCAGTTAATCGGACAAATTCAGGCCCAAACACCGCCGGGGAGGAAATCACCATGAGCCGCAGATGGCCAAACTCGTTTCAAATTCCAGGGTTCGTCCGGGCGACGAGCCGGATGGGCGCGCTGATCATCTTCTGCCTGCTGGGCATTGCATCTCCGGGTCGGGCCGAATCCCGCCCCGTGGTGGTTGAGGTGAATCTGGATGATGTCGTCCAACCTGTTACTTCTGAATACGTAACCCGGGGGATCGCCTACGCCAATCAGATTCATGCCAGCGCGATTCTGCTTGAACTGAGTACACCCGGCGGTCTCGAGTCATCCATGCGGGAAATTATCAGCGCGATTGTGGCTTCGCGCGTGCCGGTGATTACTTACGTGGCGCCCAGCGGCCACCGCGCCGCTTCGGCGGGGTTTTATATTCTCATTTCGGGGGACCTTGCCGTGATGGCCCCGGGAACCAACACTGGCGCCGCGCACCCCGTGGTTTTAGGGAGCCCGGATCTTGGCAAAACGATGGAAGAAAAAATTGAGAACGACGCCGCAGCTTACATCCGCAGCATTGCCGACAAGCGTGGACGGAATACCAAGCTGGCTGAGGAGGGCGTGCGGCAAAGTAAGTCTTTTACGGAGTCAGAGTCGCTCAATGGAAAGCTGATTGACGCCATCGCCAACTCGCCGGACGCCATCTTTTCGCAATATGACGGCAAAACGATCAAGCGGTTTGACGATTCCACCACCACCCTGCACCTGGCTGGGGCGGTGATTGATCCTTATTTGATGACCACGCGCGAACGCTTTCTCTCCACCATTGCCGACCCCAACATCGCCTTTATTCTGGGCGCGCTGGGCGTGCTTTGCCTCTACATCGAATTCACCCATCCCGGTATGGTTGCGCCAGGAGTGGTGGGTGCGATTTGCCTGGTGCTGGCCCTGTTTGCCTTCCACATGTTGCCCATCAATTACGCCGGAGTTCTCTTGATTGTGGTGGCGCTGGCCTTGTTCGTTATCGAGGCGAAGACCCCTTCTCACGGCGTGCTGGCGGCGGGTGGCGTTGTGGCCATGGTTATCGGATCCCTCATCCTGATTGATTCCCCCATGCCGGGGGCGAGGATCAGGCTGGCCACTTCGTTGAGTGTGACCTTTCCCCTCGCAGTGATCCTGGTGATCATCCTGAGGTTTGCCTTGGCCTCTCGAAGGCGAAAAATTGTGACAGGCGAAGTGGGGATGATTGATTCAGTCGGAACCGCGCAAACTGACCTTGAGCCGGCGGGCAGGATTTTTGTTCATGGAGAAATCTGGGAAGCCAGAACTACGGGGAAAATCCCGAAAGGCGCGCGCGTCCGCGTGCGCGCGGTGGAAGGGTTAACCTTGGTAGTTGAACCTGTCTCTGGAAACCATTAGACTAAGAGCGAGGGCGGGCAGCATAAGATTTCGTGTAACGCCTTTTCCTCTCACATCGCCTACCTTAAGGCTGCCGGCGAAAAATCCGATGGCTTTGTATCCGATCAAAAAGTTCGAAAGGAGTTTCCTATGAGTGGCGCGCTGATCGTCGTGGTGGTTATCTTCTTTTTTTGGGTGATGGCCTGCGTGAATGTAGTGCGGGAGTATGAACGCGCTGTCGTCTACCGGCTGGGCCGCCTTCAGCCCACTGACAAAACGGGGCTGTTCTTCATCCTGTGGCCCATTGACAAGATTGTAAAAATCTCGCTGCGCATCGTCACCTGGGACGTTCCGCCCCAGGACGTCATAACGCGCGACAACGTTTCGCTGAAGGTCAACGCGGTGGTCTATTTCCGCGTCATCAGTGCGCAGAAGGCCTTCAATGAGGTGGAGAACTACCGCTATGCCATCGAACAGTTGGCCCAGACCACGCTGCGGTCAGTGCTGGGCGAGTACGAGTTGGACGATTTGCTCTCCCAACGCGAAAAATTGAATGCCCGCTTGCAGGGGATTTTGGACGAGCACACCGAGCCGTGGGGCATCAAGGTAACTAAAGTGGAAGTGAAGCAGGTGGATCTCCCGCAAGACATGCAACGCGCCATCGCCCGCCAGGCGGAAGCCGAGCGCGAACGCCGCGCTAAAATTATCAATGCCGACGGCGAATTTCAGGCGGCAGCCAAATTGGCTGAAGCCGCGGAGGTCATCGCCCGGCAGCCCGTGGCCATTACCCTTCGCTACCTGCAGACACTGGCGGAGTTGGGCACGGAGCGGAGCACCACCATCGTTTTTCCTCTGCCCGTCGAACTCCTGGGCGCCATTTTGGGGAAACCAGCTGGAACAAATTGGCCGGCAACGCCTGGCACGCCAGCTACGCTGTCGAAATAGCGGGAAGGGGCAAGCATCGGCAATGACGTAAAGCAGACTACCAGAGGAGGATTATGGACGACGGCAATAATCCGGAACACATTGCGAAGGGCCTTTCAGCGGGGCAGATGGTTACACTGTTCCTGGCCGGCGCGGCAGTCTGCGCGCTGTTTTTTGCGGCCGGGTTTATTGTAGGCTATAACGAAAAATCATCCACGGCGGCGCCGGTAACCGAAAAGCTGACCGAGCCTTCAGACATCCCCCCGGTGGTGACACAGGATTCGCCGAGACAGGCCGGTGAGTTTCCCCGAAAAGGGAGCAAAGAAGATAAATCAGCTTCAAGCCAGGCTCCTCCCGAGCCTTTACGGCCGCAGCCCAGGTCTTTGCCCACCACCGAGGTGGCGGAAGCCCAAACAAAACCAGAATTGGAGCCTCGACTGCCTCCCGCAGTCATGCCTTCCAAAGGGGCCAGCCCAGCCACGGCAGCGGGCGGGACTCCGCATGCAACCCCCGGAGGACCCAGCGCCTCAGGGGTGATGATTCAGGTGGCCGCGACAGCGACCAAGGTGGACGCGGAAAAAATGGTGAAGGCCCTCCAATCGCTCAGCTACCCAGCGATTTTGGTCACACCCCAGCGGGCCCATGCCAGCGACAATCTTTATCGCGTCCAGGTGGGACCATATGCCACACGCGAAATCGCGGAGAAAATCCGCGCCCGGCTCATTCATGACGGATTTAAACAGCCGTTCATCAAGCATTAGAAGGACATTTGAAAGACGAAAGTTCAATGTCAAAGATTAAGGCATGCAAGAGATTATATTAGGTCGCAACTGTTGCCTGTGAATTTGCAATCCAATCCACTGGAAAAACCCACCTACCGGTATGCGGCGAGCTTCCTGAGCGGCGCCCTCCTGGTTGTCTGCTTCCCACTGCCCAATTGGAATTTGCTCGTTTGGATCGCCTGTATGCCTTTGCTGGCGGCCCTCACCATTGAGCGCCGCCCCAGGCACGGCTTTTTCCTGGCATACGTGAGTGGCGCCATTTTCTTTGCGGGGAGTTGCTATTGGTTTGTCTACGTGATGGAGCGCCACGGCGGATTGGGTCCAGTGCTGGCCATCGGGGTCTTGCTGCTTTTTATCCTGGTTTTTTCCATTTTCTTTGGCGTCTACGGCTTGCTGGTGACTTGGATGGCGCGGACCTCACCGGGTTATGCACTGGCGCTCAGCCCATTCCTGTGGGTGGCCATGGAGATCGCGCGGACTTATGTGCTGACCGGTTTTCCCTGGAACCTCCTCGGGTACGCCGAGCAGGCCATCGGTCTGCAACGCCTGGCCAGCTTGACGGGTGTGTACGGACTGTCGTTCTTAGCTGTGGCGACGAGCGCCATGCTCGTTTGGGTTTTCATGGAACCGCGCCACCGGCGGGGACAAGTTGTGCTTATCAGTTGGCTGGCTATGTTGATTGCTGCCAATTGGCTCGCCACTCCGCCTGCCATAACCGCGGAGGGCACGGCGGCCATCCTTGTTCAACCCGATGTCCCATTGGACGTGAACATCTTGGAGCACTGGGCGCCTTGGCGCGATCCCGCCCAACTCCAGGAATTGGTGGCCATGAGCGCCAAGGCGCGCGAGGGAGCCGGTACGGCCTCCTCTTCGCCTCCATTAATCATTTGGTCGGAAAACCCTGCGCCGTT
Source organism: Terriglobia bacterium (assembly GCA_041481635.1). Taxonomy (GTDB): domain Bacteria; phylum Acidobacteriota; class Terriglobia; order UBA7540; family UBA7540; genus DASYXZ01. Next base: position 37,605 of record JBGPCF010000037.1, read on the forward strand.
TTATTTCGATCGCGACCCGGTCTTTCGGGAGGCGATGCAACAGATGGCGCGCCAAACCCAGTCCTACGTAGTGGTGGGAACGATGACCACCAATCCCGCTGACGGCGGCCGACCCAGGAATAGCGCTATCGTTCTGGACCCGCAGGGCCTCCAGCTGCTTCAATATGATAAAATTCATTTGGTGCCTTTTGGTGAGTACGTGCCGGAGTGGGCTTTTCCGGGCAAGATAGGGAAGATTACACTGGAAGTGGGCGATTTCGTCGCCGGGTCGAGTTATCAGGTGGCTGGCACGCCGCAAGGAGCCATCGGGATTTTCATTTGCTACGAAGCGATTTTCCCGCAACTGGTGCGGCGCTTGGCTGCCCAGGGCGCCACCGTGCTGGTGACGATTTCCGACGACACATGGTTTGGCGATTCTTCCGCGGCTTTCCAGCACCTCGAAATGGCGCGAATGAGGGCCATTGAGAATGGCCGCTTCCTGCTGCGCTCGACCAATGACGGCATCACGGCTCTGATTGACCCCTACGGGCGTGTGCTGGCCACACTGCCTCAACACACTCGGCAGGTTTTGACGGGACGGTTCAGCTATCGCACCGAGGAGACGTTTTATACTGCCCACGGCGATGTTTTTGCATGGATGTGTGTTGCCATCTGCGCAGTGATTCTGCCAGTTTTGGCAATGAGCGGGAGAAGGGTGAAGGTTGAAGGATGAAGGATAAAGGTTGAAGGAGTGTTCTGATCAGAAAGAAACTTATTGAGACCTGCGTACGCTCATGGCCTGACCGACTGAAGTACTGACAATCTGAAATACTGACACACTCTAAAGGAGCCACCGTGATAGAGGGAATTGAGATTTTGGAAAGCGAGTTTGAAGCACTGAAGAAAAGAGTCGCCGATTTGCGGAGTTTTCTTTGACGCCCCTCAACGCAGCCGCGAGCTCGAAGCCATCGAAAAACAACTAGCCGAGCCCAATTTCTGGTCGGACCAGGAAGGTTCCCAAACAATCCTCGTCAAGCGAAAGCGCCTCCAAGAATCCATCGAGACAGACGAGCAGTTGGCCGCGAAACTGGCTGATATCTCGGCTTATCTCGAGCTGGCGCGCGAAGGGGAAAGCGTCAGCAGCGAGCTGCGGTCTGAAATGAACTCGCTCGCCGAAAAAGCGCAGGGCCTGGAAATGGCCTCGCTCCTTCCCGCTGAACACGACCGCCTGAACGCCATTGTCACCATTCACCCCGGCGCCGGGGGGACCGAATCACAGGATTGGGCGGAAATGTTGATGCGTATGTACCGCCGTTGGGCGGAGCGGCACGGCTTTAAGTTCACCGTAAACGATTATCAATCTGGAGAAGAGGCGGGCTTGAAGTCGGTCACCTTCACGGTGACGGGCGAATTCGCCTATGGACTTCTCACTTCTGAAATCGGCGTCCACCGGCTGGTGCGGATATCACCTTTTGACCAGGCGCAGCGTCGGCACACGTCCTTCGCTTCGGTTTTCGTGAGCCCCGAAATTGATGAGACCATCAATGTGGAACTCAAGCCCGATGAGTTGCGGATTGAAACCTATCGCTCCACCGGGGCGGGCGGGCAACACGTCAATACCACCGACTCCGCGGTTCGCATCATCCACATTCCCACCAATACCGTCGCGCAATGCCAGAATGAACGTTCCCAGCACCGCAACAAAGAAATGGCTATGAAGATGCTGCGATCCAAGCTATACGAATTGGAACTGATGAAGCGGCGCGAGGCCTCACAGAAACAGGAAGACGCCAAAATGGAAATCGACTTTGGCAGCCAGATCCGCTCCTATGTACTCCATCCTTACCGGCTCGTCAAGGACACTCGAACCAAGCTGGAAGTAGGCGACGCGGACCGCGTCCTCGATGGGGATATCGATCCCTTTATCAAATCCTACCTGACGGCGCGCCGCAATGAGGCGCAGCCGGGCAGGGAATAAGGTCATTTATGCGGGTCGCCGCCATTTATGACATTCACGGCAACCTCCCCGCACTCGAGGCCGTACTTCAGGATATTCATCAAGCAGAAGTAGACCGGATAGTGGTCGGGGGCGATGTGCTGCCCGGCCCCATGCCGCGAGAAACAATCCAGTGTTTGCTGGACCTCGACATTCCGGTTCAATTCATCCAAGGCAATGGCGACCGTGAGGTGCTTGCCCTGATGAGAGGCGTGGAGACTGGCACCGTCCCGGAAAAATTTCGAGGTGTCATGCGCTGGGCGGTGCAGCAGCTCAACCCGGAAGACGAAAAGTTGTTGGCCAGTTGGCCTGCGACAATCCCTGTCCAAATAGGCGGGTTAGGTGAGGTGCTGTTCTGCCATGCCACAGCGCGAAACGACACCGAAATATTCACTCGTCTTACGCCTGAAGACCGCCTCTTACCTGTCTTTGAAGGACTCAACGTGCCTGTGGTCGTTTGTGGCCATACCCACATGCAGTTTGACCGGACGATTGGGAAGACCCGGGTTGTGAATGCCGGCAGTGTGGGGATGCCCTTTGGGGAACCAGGCGCCTATTGGCTCTTACTTGGACCCGACATTCAATTTCGGCACACGGCCTACGAACTCGCCAAAGCTGCTGAGCGCATTCGAGGCACGAATTATCCACAAGCTGAAGATTTTGCGGCGCACAACGTCCCGCAACCCCCAACAGAAGGGCAAATGCTTGAAGCATTTTCCAGGGTGGAATTGAAGTAAAGATCGGGACCCTAGCGGAAAACGAGGAGTTTTTTCGTCCTTTAAACTATTTCAGGCCTCAACTGCCAGGGATTTCTGTCAGACCCACCACCGAAACACGGTTAGAGTCTCAGTTTGCCGCTCTGGAAGAAGGTGGGTTTATAACCACATGCCATGCCAGAAGGAAGGAGGCGAGCCAAACAATCCCGAAAATCAGCGTCCATCCTATTCGTGTTGCAAGTACCCCAGACATGCCCGACAGGTGGGCTAACTCGATTAGGGATATCTGCAGAAGGAGGGCTGCCACCATATAAAATGCGCATGTTACAGCAGCAAACTTGAGAATAATCATGTTAGCTTCCATTGAGCTCCACAGTCTGAATCATTTCTTCGATTGTCCACACATGGTTGGAAATCCCCATGGTGCGCATTCGTTTGACGCTTTTCCAGACGGCATGTTAACATCTGTAGTTTGCCTAACATGACAAACTTCACACAGAGAGCACAAGCCAAGGAGGGCCTGCGTGGCTGACCCCAAAGAGAAGTACCTTTTTACCTCGGAATCCGTCACCGAGGGGCACCCCGACAAAATTTGCGACCAGATTTCGGATGCGGTTCTTGACGCCGTCCTCAGTTCCGATTCCACCGGGCGTGTAGCCTGTGAGTCCATGGTGAAAGACCATACGGTTTACGTGATGGGTGAGATCACCACATCCGCCAAGCCGGATTTCGACAAACTCGTTCGGAATACCGTACAACAGATTGGTTACACCGACCCCGCCGGCGGTTTCACTGCCGACACCTGTGATGTGACGGTGAACATGACGCAGCAAGCCGGGGACATCGCCCAGGGCGTGGACACTGGTGGGGCAGGCGACCAGGGCCTGATGTTCGGCTATGCCTGCGATGAGACCGATGAACTAATGCCGTTCCCCATCATGATGGCGCACAAGCTTTGCATGCGCCTCGCCGAGACCCGCAAGAAAGGCATCCTCGATTTCGTCCGCCCCGATGGTAAATCCCAGGTCACAGTGGAATACGAAGGTCAGAAACCTGTACGCGTGGACGCGGTGGTGATTTCCACACAGCACGCCGCGTCGGCCACCAACGAGACGATTCGCGAAGGCGTTCTCGAATGTGTGATTAAGCCGGTTTTGCCCGCCCACATGCTCGACCAGAACACGAAATACCACATTAATCCGACCGGACGTTTCGTTACTGGAGGCCCGGTGGGCGACTCCGGATTGACGGGGCGAAAAATTATCGTCGACACTTACGGCGGCTCCGCTCACCACGGCGGTGGGTGCTTCTCCGGCAAGGATCCCACCAAGGTGGACCGGTCAGCGGCCTATATGGCACGCTATATCGCCAAGAATATTGTGGCGGCGGGCCTCGCCCAGAGAGCCGAGGTCCAACTGGCCTACGCGATCGGCGTGGCGGAACCCGTTTCGGTGATGGTGCACACCTATGGCACCGGGCGCGTCAGTCATGGCCGCTTAATCGAACTTATTCGCAAGCATTTTGATCTAACGCCGCGGGGCATCATCCAATCGCTTAATCTGCGCCGGCCAATTTACCGGAAGACCGCGGCCTATGGACACTTCGGCCGATCGGAGCCGGAATTTACCTGGGAGAAGACCGATAAAGCGGCAACTCTGCGGCAGGAGGCGGGAATATAAATGGCGAGCAAAATGAGCACGGCCAAAAAGATCTCGAGTGACGTGAAGGATTCAAAGCTGGCCCCTAAAGGCAAAATCCGCATCGAATGGGCCAACCAGTGGATGCCGGTCCTTCAATTGATTCGTAAGCGGTTCATCAAGGAGCGTCCGCTGGAGGGTATTCGAATTTCCGCTTGCCTGCACGTCACTACGGAAACCGCCAATCTGGCCATTACGCTGCGTGATGGAGGCGCCCAAGTCGTAGTCTGCGCTTCCAATCCTCTCAGCACCCAGGACGATGTTTCGGCCTCGCTGGTGGAGGACTATCATATTCCCGTATTCGCAATTAAAGGCGAGGATCACAGCACGTATTACTCGCACATTGTCTCCGCCCTGGATCATGAGCCCCAGATTACCATGGACGACGGCGCCGACCTGGTCACCACCATTCTGACCAAGCGCCAGGAGTTGATCCCCAAGATTCTTGGTGGGACGGAAGAGACCACGACGGGCGTGATTCGCCTTCGCAGCATGGCGAAAGAGGGCGTCCTGAAGTTTCCCGTCATCTCCATTAACGATGCGGACACGAAACACCTTTTCGACAATCGTTACGGGACCGGCCAATCCACTGTGGACGGCATCATCCGTGCCACGAATATTCTATTTGCGGGTCTGCGCGTGGTGGTGAGCGGGTACGGATGGTGCGGGCGCGGCGTCGCCATGCGCGCCAAGGGCCACGGATCGGACGTCATCATCACCGAAGTCAATCCGACGCGAGCCCTGGAAGCTGTGATGGACGGCTTCCGGGTAATGCCCATGGGTGAGGCGGCAAAGATTGGTGATGTGTTCATCACCCTGACCGGTGATAAATCGATTCTGATCGGCGACCACTTCAAAGTGATGAAAGACAACGCTGTGATTTGCAATGCGGGGCACTTTAACGTGGAAATTGATATCCCGGCTCTGGAGAAGATGACGCTTGGCAAACGGACGACGCGCGAGTTTGTGGAGGAATACACTTTGCGCGACGGCCGCAAGCTCTTTCTGCTGGGCGAAGGGCGCTTGATTAACTTGGCGGCGGCAGAAGGCCACCCGGCCGCGGTGATGGATATGAGTTTCGCCAACCAGGCGTTGTCTGTGGAACACCTGGTGAAGAACCACAAGAAGCTCGAGCCCAAGGTTTACGCCGTGCCCACTGACATCGACCAGACTGTGGCTCGCTTGAAACTGGACGCGATGGGCGTGGCCATCGATAAGCTCACCCGAGAGCAGGAAGAGTACCTTGCCTCGTGGTCGGAAGGAACCTAACTAAGTAGACTGTAGACAGTATACGGCAGCCAGGCGTCTCCACTCGGTCTGCCACTCTGCCCGCGCTGTGTTTCCAGCCTACTGCCCACAGTCTACTGTCTACTTTCTTCTATGAAAGACATTGCCGGATGGGCGCTTTCAACCGCACAATCTCGCGGGGCCACTTATGCGGAAGTGCGCGTGAACGACATCCGCCAGCGATATTTGTCCACTAAAAACGCCCAGCCGGCCCAAGTGCGTGAATCCGAGTCGTTCGGATTGGGCGTTCGCGTGGTCGCCGACGGTGCGTGGGGGTTTGCCGCCACCGATGATGTCACTCGTAAGGGTGCGGAGGGCGCCGCGGCGAAGGCTGTTGAAATCGCTCAGGCCAGCGCTCTGTGCAAGAAGGAGGCGGTACGGCTTGCTCCGGAAGAGAAAATTGTGGACCGCTGGAATGGTCCCTGCCGCATTGACCCGTTCACCGTTCCCGTTTCGACCTGCATCGACTTGATGACAAAAGTGGACGCGGAAATGCTCCGCGTGAAAGGAGTCACCCACACTGAGTCGCTGATGGACTTCCGGCGCATCGAGCAGTTGTTCCTTTCCAGCTTGGGGTCTGAGATTTACCAGAAGAAAACTCAGACCGGCGCGGGCTTTGCCGCCACTTCTTTCGAAGACAATGAAATCCAGAAGCGCTCCTATCCCAACTCTTTTGGCGGGCAGTACCAGACGCGGGGCTACGAGCTGGTGGAAGAACTCGACCTGCTGGCCAATGCCGGGCGAATCGCCGAGGAGGCGGTAGCGCTCCACAAAGCGGAACTGTGCCCCTCGGGCGTCAAAGACATCATCCTGGGCGGCTCCCAGCTTGGGCTGCAGATTCACGAATCCATCGGACACCCCATCGAACTCGATCGGGTTCTAGGCACGGAAGCTAACTTTGCCGGCATGAGTTTCCTCACCTTGGAAAAGTTGGGCCAATTGAAATACGCCTCCGACATCGTAAATGTGGTGGCGGATGCCACTCCGGCCCACGGCCCCGGATTGGGAACGTTCGCATACGACGATGAAGGTGTTCCGGCGCAGTCGACGCCCATCATCAAAGACGGGCTCTTTGTCGGCTACCTCACGTCGCGCGAAACGGCTGCGGCGCTGGACCAGCCTCGCTCCAACGGCACCATGCGCGCCGACGGGTGGAATCGCATTCCATTGATCCGAATGACCAACGTGAGTCTCCTCCCCGGAACCTGGAAATTGGATGACCTGATTGCCGACACCGAGGACGCCATCTATTTTGAGACCAACCGAAGTTGGTCGATTGACGATCGCCGCTATAATTTTCAGTTTGGAACGGAGATTGGCTGGGAAATTAAGGGTGGGAAGAAGACCCGTATGTTCAAGAATCCCAGCTATGGCGGTATTACGACCGAGTTCTGGAATTCGTGCGATGCCATTTGCGGGCCCGATTTCTGGACGCTTTGGGGAACGCCCAACTGCGGCAAAGGCCAGCCCATGCAGGTGATGGGCACCGGCCACGGCGCCGCGCCGGCACGTTTCAGGAAAGTAAAAATCGGTGTCGCGTATGGCGACTGATGGCCTGAAGGCGACGCCAGTTGTCCATGGTCCGTTGTCCGTGGCCAGAAGCGGATCTGGAGCGACGATCCATGGCAGGCAACCGGCGACGGACAACTGACCAAGGACAAGTTTTCTCAATCGAAAATCGACAATGATCTTGACTCGCCAACGCGCGGAAGAGGTCTTTAAGAAGGTCCTCAAGTATTCGACCGCTGAAGAAACCGAGGCCATGATTGGTTCCTCCGCCTTTTCGCTAACGCGCTTCGCCAATAACATCATCCATCAAAACGTGGCGGAAGAAGGGGCGTACCTTTCCGTTCGCGCCGTCGGTGACCGCCGGACAGCCCGCGCCACCACCAATAAATTTGACGAAGAATCGATTCGCAGGGTCTGTGAAGCCGCGCTGACCTTGGCGCGCTTGCAGCCGCCCGACCCGGAGATGTTGCCCATGCCCGGCCCGCAGACTTATCGCGCTGCCAACCGCTTTTTCGAGGAGACAGCCGCCCTCGACCCGCGCGCTCGCGCTGCGACCGTGAAAAAGGCCATCGAGCGCGCCGAAAAGGACAATCTGACGGCGGCGGGTGTTTTCTCCAGCGGCGCCTCGGCGTCCGCCCTTTTTAATTCGCGCGGCCTGGAAGCGTTTCACCAGGAAACATCGTCCGAATTTTCCGTGACCATGATGATGGGGGACACCAGTTCGGGTTGGGCGAAGCGGACATCGCCCCAATGCGAAGAACTCGGTGCTGAAGCGCTGGCGGACCGCGCAGCGACCAAAGCTCTGGCAAGCCGCGAACCTCGCGAAATTCCTCCCGGTAAGTACACGGTGATCCTTGAGCCCGCTGCTGTCCTCGATCTCCTCGGGTTTTTGTTCTTCGATTTTGGCGGGCTTTCAGTCCAGGAAAAAAGAAGCTGCCTAACGGATCGCGTGGGCCAAAAACTCTTCGGCGAAAACATTAACGTCCATGATGATGTCTTTCACCCTTCCCAAAGTGGTGCGGCGTTTGACGGCGAGGGCATGCCCCGCAAGCGCGTGAAGCTGATCGAAAAAGGCGTGGTCAAGAACCTGGTCTACGCGCGCTCCACCGCCCACAAAGCGGGTGTGGAGCCCACCGGACACGGATTTCCGCTGCCCAACGAATACGGGGAATTGCCGTTGAATATCGTGATGGGCGGCAGCAAAAAGACTGTGGAGGATATGATTCGCTCCACCGACCGTGGCTTGCTCGTCACGCGCCTGTGGTATATCCGGGATGTGGACCCGTACCAAAAACTCCTCACGGGCATGACTCGCGACGGAACGTTTTGGATTGAGGGCGGGGAAGTCCGCTATGGGGTGAAGAATTTCCGGTTTAACCAGAGTGTGATTGAAATGCTGAACCAAGTCGAGGCACTGGGCCCGCCCCAACGCACCTCGGGCGAGGAATCATTTGATATGGTTGTGCCCGCCATGAAAGTGCGCGACTTCAATTTTTCTTCCCTTACCAAGTTTTAAATTCAACCTCCTGTCGCGAACGTCCGCGGCGCAACTGACGGCAGACCCGGGTATCCCAAAGATCATGATGGACAATCGCCATTCACGGCTGGCGTGCTTCGAGCAATGGGGAGGGAACCGAATAGCGGAAATTCCCGTCGAGCTGCCAGGTCTGATGGGTTGGATTCATTCTGTTCCCCTGGAGCCCGGCGCGGGCGGGGGTGATGTCCATTATGTGTCAGTCTGTAGCAAAGGGATGGTATCGCGCATCGCCCTTGCTGACGTTTCGGGTCATGGGCCCTCGGCTAGCTCTGTCGCCGAAAGGCTGCGCGCCCTGCTGCGCGCCCACACCGATAGCTGGGACCAATCCCTTTTGATGCGAGAGTTGAGCGACGCTTTTCACGAGGGCCAAGTTCGCGGGCAATTCGCAACAGCCACCGTGCTCGGATTTTATGTTGAGACAAGTGAATTGCTTTTTACCAATGCGGGCCACCCTCCCGCCCTCTGGTATTGTGCCAAAGAAAAGACCTGGGATTTTCTTCAAGAGAGCACGCGTTTTGCGCAAACTGTTGAAAACTTGCCCCTGGGCGTAATTGCGGGTACCAACTATTCGCAAACCGCGGTCCGATTGGGTCCGAACGATCTGCTCGTTCTTTATACCGACGGGATTTCTGAGACACTGAACGATGCGGGCCGGCAGCTCGACATAGAAGGACTTTTGGACCTGGCGCGCCACCTAAATGTGGAGGAGCCTGTCGGGTTTGGGAAGGCCCTGCTAGCCGGCGTCCAGGCCTTTCGCGGCTCCGCTCACCGTCGGGACGACGAAACGGTTGTTGTGCTTCAGCGCGAGGCGCCTTAGCAGGGCGTGCCAGTCATCTGAATCCGGGCAAGACAAAAAATGACGAATCTCGTATAATCTCATTGAGTTCACAGAAAATGATTATGCATGGCATGTCGCAAGATAGTGCGACGGCTGAGCGTGCCCCGCGGTCATAGGCTGAAGTAATCCACCGTTCGAGTGTTGTAATTCCAACGCGGCGCTATCGTCTAGGGGTTAGGACGTCAGATTCTCAATCTGAAAACCCGGGTTCGATTCCCGGTAGCGCTACCAAATCCACCACTTGGCAATATGACCGCATAAATATGGGCTAGAGCGTTTTTAATTTAAGTGTATACAATATATGCTATGATGCCTCTGCCGGTAGAGGGGAGGCGGAGATGCAATCCTATTCACAGGACTTGCGGGATCGGGTGTTATGGGCATTGGATAGCGGAGAACGGCCGACGGCGATTGCGCGGCGGCTGGAAGTCAGTCGCGTCTGGGTTTACCAGGTTCGGGGACGGGAGCAGAAAACGGGCACACGCACCAGTTTTCAGATTGGCGGCCATCGCCGTTCGCGGGTAGCTGAGA
>JBGPCF010000038.1:0-47647 GCA_041481635.1 Terriglobia bacterium
CGGGCGAGGCCAACGACAAAAGTAAGAACCAAAACAAAATGAAAGGCAAAAACCAAAAACAAGAAAAGGGGACACTTCTAACGAGGTAAGAAAGGGGACATTTCTAAAGAGCTTTGACACAAATCACGGAAGAGACTGGACAAACAAAAGAATATAAGTTATTGAGTTAACAGGAAGATTCTTCTGAGCGAAAGTGGCGGAATTGGCAGACGCGCCAGACTTAGGATCTGGTCCCGCAAGGGGTGGGGGTTCGAGTCCCCCCTTTCGCACCAACAATTTTCACGGGCCCAGCAATTCGAATTGCAATCGGACACTGAACAATGTTCATCGTTTTTCCGCGACGCGCACCCGGACGGCCCTCAAAGCCCGAATGGCTGCTGAGGCCACATCGGTATTTGAATCGTGTGAAAGCGTTTCGAGCGGCGCGATACTGGTGCTGTCGCCTGAGTACATGAGCACGAGGGCCAGCTTTCTTTGGATCGTGGCGTTTTGGTTGCCAAGGTAGGGATATAGCTTGGCTAGGAATGCCGGATTCCGGGCCAGCTCCACCAGGTAGGTTTGCGCGGAGTCTCCGTGCATTTTCGTATCCGTCTCCTGGATGAGCGTATTTACGTAATCGTCCTCGCCCAGAGCGGCGAGTGCAAACTCCATGGCCAGGCGGGCGTCTCCATCCTTCTCGGAGTTCTCTGCCTTTTGCAGCTCCGGAATGCTTTTCTTGTCTGCAGCCCGCCCCATCCCTTCCGCTGCGGAAATGCGAAACGATTTGTTGGCACTCCAGAGTTCCCGATCAAACAAAGGGAGTGAGACTGGGCTGCCGAGGTAGGCTAATCCCTGCAGTGCTTTCTCCTTTATCTTCTTGTCCGAATTATTTTCAAACATCAATTGCAGTTTGGGGACGGCTTCCTGTGCGTGTAGGATGCCAACCGTCTCGGCTGCGTCTCTCTTTACGTCTTTGCTCGCGGAGTCGAGGAGGTCAAGCAGGGGAGGGCCGGCGGAGGTTTCCATGATTTTTGCAAGCGAGTTCAGTGCCTGGCGGGCAAAATCATCATTCGAGGAATGTGCCGCTTTGATCAGGTTGGGGACGGCCTGCCGCGACATCAAAGTCCCAAGGCCTCGGGCGGCCTCGCGCTGCACCTGGACAGACCGCGCGTCGGACAGGTCGTTTTCGAGAGCCGCGAGAACAACGGGGTCGACAACGATTCCGGGGTCAATCCGTGTGTCGTCCTCGACAAACAAGCCCTTTGCGCGAGCCACGTTCTTCTTCATAAACCCTGTGAACCCGGCCTCCGGAGTCCGCCCCGTGTAGTAGCCCACCAGAGATTGGATCGCCAGGATTTGAATGTCGGGGTCTGCGTCGCGCGAAGCTCCGGCAAGCGGCTCGAGTGATTCCGATTTGTGAATCGCCGCCAGGGCGAGAACGACTTCGCGGCGAACATTTACGTTCGGGTCGATCAACGCGCCTTTGAGCAAAGGGATGGAGGCTGCATCGCCGCTTCTACCCAACTCCCGCGCCGCCTTCGCCCGGATTTTGGGGTCAGGGCTCTTGATGGGCTCCGTCGCAGTTGTTGTGGCTTGGCCAGCGGCCACTATTGGGAGCGCCACAGGCACAAGAAAGATAGAAAAACACATCAAAATGGAAAATTTCCTCATGATTCCTTTGCCGGGATATGCCATGTTTGTGATCGCGACCGCAGTATCCTCCCTCATGCTGGGCAAACAGTCGAATTCAATTGGCCCCGAGACGGGCCCTCCTATTTTCCGATGCGCGCTATATTGATTTTGGTTTTCCCGGCACTTGCGTCGCGCGTAATGGTGACCGTCGTCATTCCTTGACTGCTGAGGTAATTGAACATGACCTTGCCCTCGTTTTCGACGAGGGTGATCTTCGAGTCGAATTTATCTTTGTAGAAGGATTCGACTTTATCCACAGCGTCAGAGGTCTGGTATTCCTGTGCACTTGCTGCTCCCGCGGGTCCCGCAGAAAGTTCTCCTCCGGACTCGGTCGGCGTCGAATTGGGATAAGGCGGGACATCGACCGTGGCAGACGCTGCCGCTCTCGAGCCAGCACCTCCTTCAGAGAGGTGCAATTCAGGGGTGCTCGAACTTGCTGTCGTCACACGACTGCTCTCGGCAATGGACATGGCTTTTTGCTTGATCTTGTATCCAATATAAAAACAACTTCCAATTCCGAGCACGCTGACGACCGCCAAACAGGCTACAATGCCGATGATAATCTTTACGGCAGAACTCCCTTTCTTCTCCGGAGCGGCAACGGCGCCTCCAGGCGTCTTCGTAGCAGGGGTCGGCGGTTGCGTGGCGCTCGCTGGCGGGGCTGCCGTTACCGCGAGAGTGCTTGCCGGAGCTGAACGTTCTCCCGTAGCTCCGATCTGGGCGCCGCACTTGTTACAGAATTTCTGGTTGTCTACCGCCGGACTGCCACAGTTTATGCAGAAATTGGCCATAATGGAGCCCCACCGACTTAGGTTTTCCCTTTCGCGAATTCACAGTCCAATTGCGGACTCAAAATGCCAGCTTGACCGCGGTGCCGGACTCTTCGCGAAGAATCATTCTCACGTCGAATCATCATTCTTATCACTATTCCGAAAGCGAGTCGAGTGTGCCATAGGCGCAAATTATCTTCCAGAATCGGAAGCCGGGGCGGAAGGATTATTGGATGCTGCGGCTGGTCCCCGTCGGGACGCGGCCAGGCAAGGGTGTGGTGTGGTGGTGTGCCATGCGCCACACGCCCTGACGCCGCACAAAGATGTTGGTGGATTCAACCAGGGCGGTCTCGAATCCACTCTCGTAAGTGGAGGTAACGTTTTCGATGCAGGATACCCAGGCAGCGTCCCCCAGAACATGAATCAGCACGCGAGTTACTGTAACGCGCATTTGAAGGGTGGAGCGAAAAATGTTCGTCCAGCTTTCCAAAACGTCTTCCCATCCGCTGATCAAGTCCCAGCCCGGGTGCAAACAATTCACCCAGTCCTCATGCCACCACACAGCTTCCATTTTGGGAAGGTCGAGAGACTCCATGGCTTGATAGAAAGCCTGGTTGGCCGCGAAAACTTCGTGTTCATCAGTCTCAAGGCGGGCTTGCGCGGGCATCGTGGAACCCAATTCGAGAGCCTGGTTTTAGGGGAGATTTGGCGTTCCCTTTCCTTCACGTGAAAATCTGACTCGAATACCGCTTGCTCACACTTCGTTGAGCGGTCCAGACCATTTCAGAATTCGGGGGAGTGTGAGGCCGACCAGAACAACTTTCAGGATATCCCCGATGAGGAAGGGATAGAATCCCAACAGAGTAGCCTGGCGATAGGCGAATCCAAAGATCAAGTGAAGCCATAAGGCGCCGCAGGTCAGGATGAGCGCGTCGCAGGCAATCAACGATGCCGCAAGAAGCAAGGACTTGCGACTTGCACCGCGCTCCACCAGCCAACCCAGCAATGCTGCGGCGAGTGGGAAGCTCCAGAGGTATCCCCCTGTTGGCCCAATGAGGTAGGCAAATGAAAATCCGCCTCCTGCAAAGACGGGCAAACCCATCGTGCCCGCAGAGAGGTAAAGCGCCTGACTCCAGAAAGCGCGCTGACTGCCGAGGACCGCGCCACTGAGGAGCACGGCGAATGTTTGCCCGGTGAGCGGCACTGGCATCCCGGGAAATTGAATGCGGATTTGAGCCAACGCGACGGTGAGCAATGTGAATCCCACCACCCACAAAACGTTGAGCACTGAACTGCGCTCCGGCGTAAGGTGATTCGCAAGGACGTTGGCATTGGAGCTCGTCATCAACACTCCCCAACTGGATTAGAGATTTTCTGGGAAGGAATTATATCACGCATTGGCGCGCCAACCTCGATAATGCTTTGAAATCTCGATTTCACTCTCAATTCACGCGGCAGGAAATTTGTTGAGGCGGGATCACCCAGCGAGGCTCAACAGCAATTGAGGCAGTTGTTGGACGAAGGCCGAACGAGCCAAAACAACATCGCACCCGGCATCGCGGGCGGCCGCAGCCAAGTCGCTCTGAACATGGGAGAGGAACCCCATGACCTGCACGTGGTGGGTGGCCGGATTAGCTTTGACCGCCCGCGCCACTTCAACCGCTTTTCCTGACCTGTGATTCAAATCGAGGATCATCGAATGAATATCGAACTCCGCAATGCGCGCCTCGACCTTCCCGGGGTCGACCACCTCCAGCGGTACGCCCACTTGATGAGCGGTTTCCTGAATCTTCGAAAGGAAGATCAGGTCGTCAACGACTGTTAGGATTGGTCCCGTCACTCGCTTCACCGTGCGCCCAAATGCAAAGCGCAGCTGACTCACTGGTTTTATGAATCATCAACCACAACTTGAAGAAATATACTCCAAATTCAGGCTCAAACATAGTGACAGTGAAAAAAGTGGGGGTGTACCGGTTGTGGCCGGAACAATGACCGGGGCACCTTGAGATTGAACGGTCTTTCAAAAAATTGAGCAGCTCTGTCCAGACGATTTGCTTGACAAATGCAAAATGAGCCGTATCGTACTAGGATTTTGAAGCGGCCCCTCGAGGTTAGTGTAGTGAACTGATCTAAAGTGTCGGGAACGGGCGGCCTTCCCATTATTACTGACCTTCAATTGACTTCCAAGGAGGAATTTTATGCGACGTATTAGTCTCACAGTCTCATTCTGCTTGTTCAGTGTCTTGATTCCATTAGTCGGGGCAGAGGAAGCTGTAACTCTGAGGGGGTTCTCGGATAACGCCGCGCGCGCGGAGCGCGATTGGGAAGCGAAATTCCAGGCCATTCCGGACACAGGGAATCTTCGCGAGTTTGATAAACGATTGTCTGCACGCCCCCATCACGTCGGCTCGGCGTACGACAAAGACAATGCGGAATGGATTCTTTCGAAGTTCAGAGAATGGGGGCTCGACGCCCACATTGAAACATTTGATGTCCTTTTTCCGACTCCCAGAGAGCGGGCTGTGGAATTGGTTGAGCCGGGAAAATTCGTCGCCAAATTGCAGGAGCCACCGGTGAAAGTCGATCCGACATCCAACCAGCAAAGTGAACAACTTCCCACGTACAACGCCTACTCGGCGGATGGAGACGTCACAGCGCCGCTCGTCTATGTCAACTATGGCATCCCTGAAGATTATGAGGTGCTCGACAAATTGGGTATTTCGGTAAAAGGCGCCATCGTCATCGCACGTTACGGGGCTTCCTGGCGGGGGATCAAGCCCAAAGTTGCGGCAGAACATGGAGCGGTGGGTTGCCTGATTTATTCTGACCCCCGCGATGACGGTTCCTACCAAGGCGACGTTTTCCCGCAAGGCGCATGGCGCCCGGAGGATGGGGTCCAGCGCGGAAGCGTGATGGACATGGTGTATTACAGCGGAGATCCTCTTACCCCCGGCGTGGGCGCGACGCCGGGGGCGAAACGGTTGGACATCAAAGATGTCACGACGATTACTAAAATCCCCACCCTCCCACTTTCTTATGGAGACGCCAAGCCGCTGCTTGCCGCGTTGACAGGTCCGGTGGCGCCGGCGGATTGGCGTGGCGCGCTTCAACTCACATACCACATTGGGCCCGGGCCCGCTAAAGTGCATTTGAAAGTCAAAGCGAACTGGGACACGAAACCGCTCTACGATGTGATCGCGAAGATTCCGGGTTCGACGGAACCCGATGAGTGGATTATCCGCGGCAATCACCATGACGCCTGGGTTAATGGAGCAGAGGACCCGACTTCAGGACAGGTGGCGCTGATGGAAGAAGCCCGTGGTCTGAGCCAGTTGCTCAAAGAGGGGTGGAAGCCGAAACGGACTATTATCTACTGTGCATGGGACGGGGAAGAGGAGGGCCTGCTGGGCTCGACGGAATGGGTTGAGCAACACGCCGAGGAGTTGCAACAACACGCCGCAGTATACATTAACAGCGATTCGAATGGGCGTGGATATATTGGCATCGGAGGGTCCCACAGCCTGGAGAAGTTTATCAACAGTGTCGCGCGCGACATCCAGGACCCTGAGAAAAAAATATCCGTATGGAAACGCGAACAATTGCGATTGATTGGGGCAGAAGGCCGAATGGGCCGTCGCGCCTCGAATACCTCCACTGATGAACGCAAAGAAGCTCGCGAGCGGGCGGACTTGAGAATTGGCGCGCTCGGGTCCGGTTCAGATTACACCCCCTTCCTGCAACATCTTGGCATCGCTTCTATGAACCTGGGCTATGGCGGCGAAGATGGGGGCGGAATCTATCACTCGATTTACGACGATTTCTATTGGTATACCCACTTTTCCGACACCGATTTTGTGTACGGACGAGCCCTGGCGCAGACCGTTGGGACTGCCGTCATGCGCCTCGCGGACGCAGAGGTCTTGCCTTATGACTTCACCGACCTTGCGGATACGTTGAAGAAATATGTGAGTGAGTTGCAGACTCTCCTCAAAGACAAGCAGGATGAAGCCCGCGAACGAAACCGTGAAATTGAAGAGGGTGTATTCACCGCGACGAGTGATCCCAAGAAGACTTACGTCCCGCCACAACCCGAGGAAGTCCCCCCCTATTTGAATTTTGCTCCCCTGGAAAACGGGCTTGCTTCGATCACTCGGTCAGCGAACCATTATCAGCGGGCGTTCAAGCAGGCATCCGCCAATGGCGGAGCGGCGTTGGTAAACGCGACGCTGCAATCCGTCAACGAAAGACTGATTCAAACCGAGCGCGCATTAACCACTTCAGAGGGCCTACCGCGCAGGCCGTGGTTCAAACACGAAATTTATGCGCCTGGGTTTTATACGGGATACGGAGTAAAAACAATTCCTGCGGTTCGAGAGGCCATCGAAGAAAAGCAATGGCGGGAGGCTGACCAGGGTATTAATGTAGTGGGGAGAGTGTTTGAGGAGGAGGCAAGGGTTATTGAGTCAGCCGCTGCTGGACTGGAAAAAGCCACACACTGATGTGCACACCTGTTCCATTCCTATTTGTCGGGGCGGCCGTGGAGCCTGTCATAGACCGAACGGGCTGACGTTGTTCCCAGCGATTCGTGATAGAGCGTTTTGACCCCGAGGATCGCCCGGATTTCCTCGTCAAATTGATGGAGAGCCTTCAGGTCGCCCTGGCGGATGGGAAAGCGCTTTCCGTCGAGATACCAGAATTTCTGGTAACCGCGATCCTCAAGCTCGCATCTCAATCCATGGACCACGAAATGGGGAGGGCCGGAGGGGCGCCACTCGCCGCTCGCGTCGCGCGCCAGCGTTCGGCTACAGTTGTTTTTCTTGATTTCAAATGACGAAGAATCGTTCCTGCCTGTTATTACTTCAAAGCTCGCTTGTTCGAATTGCTTGCGTATGTCCAGGGCATCCTTCACCGCTGAGCTCATGTGCTCTGTCCTCGCTAAGTTGACACTTTCGATTGCTGACCTCTAGAATTGATAGTCTATTTGACTTATGACCCAGAACGCAAGGCCACTCACCGAACAGACTCCCGGCGGTGTTCAGGGCCCACAGGATGTCCTGTCCCTGATTGGGAATACTCCTTTACTCCGCATCCAGAGAATCGGGCGCGAGTTTCCGGAGGTGGAATTTTACGCTAAAGCCGAGTGGACGAATCCCGGTGGGTCTGTCAAAGACCGGCCTGCAATGAATATCATTCTGGAGGGCGAGCGCGCCGGGTTGATGTCGAAAGAAAAGGTCCTGATCGATTCAACCTCGGGTAACACCGGCATCGCCTACGCCATGATTTGCGCCGCGCGGGGCTACCGTGTGAAGCTCTGCATGCCGGGCAATGTCAGCGTGGAGCGCAAGCGCATCCTCAGGGCGTTTGGCGCGGAGATCGTCTTTACCGATCCAATGGAAGGCTCGGACGGGTCGATCCGAAAAGTCCGGCAAATGGTGGCGGATACTCCGGATGCATATTTTTACGCCAACCAGTACGAGAATCCCGCCAATTGGGGCGCTCATTACAAAGGTACGGGTCCGGAAATTTTCAGCCAAACGGCAGGGCGCGTGACGCATTTCGTGGCCGGCCTCGGCACTAGCGGAACCTTTATCGGTACGGCGCGAAAACTGAAAGAACTGAATCCGAATATTCGCTGCATTTCCTTTCAGCCGGATTCTCCCTTCCACGGCCTCGAAGGAATGAAGCACATGGCCACTGCCATCGTTCCCGGAATTTACGATCCAAGCGTTGCGGATGAGGACATTGCCGTTTCGACCGAAGATGCTTATGCGATGACGCTGCGAATGGCCCGCGAGGAGGGATTGCTGGTTGGAGTCTCTGCGGGGGCGGCCATGGTCGCTGCCCTGACCGTGGCCAAGGCAGCTCGCCGCGGCGTGATTGTTACCGTTTTTCCGGACAGTGGTGATAAGTACTTGAGTGAGAGATTTTGGGAGGAAGTCTAGATCTTCAGTTGGGCAAACATGCCACTTCGTCTCAGCCAAGTTCAATGGGGGTCGATTGGGAAACACGGCTCTGCGGACTATCCCAATGAGTGCTGTGGAATTCTGCTTGGCAACGCTCAAGGCGTGGAAAAAGAGGTCCGGGAAGTGGTGCAGCTCAAAAACCTTCGCCTGGACCCGGCTCGCGCCGAGGAGTTACTGCCTCTCGCATCGCCGGGAAGGGAATCGGAGCGAAACCGTTTCCTCATTGACCCGTTGGAACAACTGCGAGTGGAAAAAAGCGCGCGCGCCCGAAATTTGGATGTGCTGGGCTATTATCATTCGCACCCCGATCATCCCGCCCGCCCTTCCGAATATGACCGGGAACACGCCTGGCCGTGGTATTCTTATGTTATCGTTTCGGTGCAGAAGGGCGAGCCAAAAGAAATGACTTCGTGGGTCTTGTCCGATGATCGGTCGCGGTTTGACCCAGAACAGATGGAAGTCTTGAATACTTAGCCCGGCTTCCGCATCAAATCCAGTATGGGAGTTTAGGGACTCGAATCTTGTTGAAGCGATTTATTCGCGCGATTGGGCAAAAATATAGAGCTGGAGGCTAGAGAGGAGAATTAATGCCGGTTAAAGTGATCATACCTACTCCATTGCGACAATACACGGCGAGCAAGGACTCGGTGCAATTGGAGGCGAAGACCGTCGCAGAGGCGCTTGCCGGCTTAACGGCTCAATACGCAGACCTTCGGCGACACCTTTACAACGACCAAGGCAAGCTGCGAAGCTTTGTGAACATTTACTTGAACGACGAAGACATTCGCTATCTCCAAAAAGAACAAACCCCCCTCGTCTCGGACGACATAATCAGCATTGTTCCTTCCATCGCCGGCGGTCTTCCTCGGGAAAATATGGGCGCCTGTTGTCAGTAGTCCGTGGTCGGTTGTATTGACCACGGACTTTGAACAGTGAATGCCTTGTACGAAATAATCCCGATTAGAGGTCAAGAAAATGGCGACATTAATTGAAAGCCCGGCCACAAAGTTAAGTAAGGACGAAGTGCTGCGTTACAGCCGTCACCTGATCATGCCGGAAGTGGGCATGGACGGCCAACTTAAGCTCAAGCAAGCCAGAGTCCTCTGTATCGGTGCGGGCGGACTGGGCTCTCCGCTGGCGCTCTATCTCGCCGCGGCGGGAGTCGGCAAGCTTGGCATCGTGGATTTCGACACCGTCGACTTCACGAACCTCCAAAGACAGATCATCCACGACACGAATGACGTAGGCCGGCCCAAGCTGACCTCGGCGCGGGAGACGATCGCGGACATCAACCCCAACGTTGAGGTGGTAGGCTTTGAAACGCGATTGACCTCCGAAAACGCCCTCGACATTTTCAAAGACTTTGACATTGTTGCAGACGGCACAGACAATTTTCCCACACGATACCTGGTGAATGACGCTTGCGCGCTGCTCGGCAAGCCCAACGTTTACGGCAGCATCTTTCGTTTTGAAGGCCAGGCATCCGTCTTTTACGCCAAAGAAGGGCCGTGCTATCGCTGCCTCTACCCGGAGCCACCCCCTCCCGGGCTTGTCCCCAGTTGCGCAGAAGGCGGCGTCCTGGGCGTCCTGCCGGGGATCGTAGGCTGCATCCAGGCGATTGAGACCATCAAACTGATTCTTGGCCGAGGTCACTCGCTCATCGGGCGACTGCTCCTTTTCGACGCTTTGAACATGAAGTTCCGCGAGCTCAAGTTGCGCAAGAATCCCGAATGCCCGGTTTGCGGTACGCACCCCACTTTAACGAAGCTGATCGACTATGAACAATTCTGCGGTATCCGAGGAGAGGAACACGTGCCCCCGACCAAAGTGCCTGAGATTACGGCCCCCGAAGTGAAGAAGATGATGGATGAAAAGAAACCCTTCGTTCTCGTGGACGTTCGCGAGCCGCACGAATTCCAAATCTGCCGGATCCCCGGGTCAATACTTATCCCGCTCGGTGATGTGCCGAAGCGCATGAACGAGCTCAATTCAGCCGACGAGATTGTGGTCCACTGCCGGTCCGGGATGCGCAGCGCCCAGGCCGTTGAACTCTTGATGAAATCGGGCTTCCGCAAAATCCATAACCTCAAGGGCGGGGTGCTCGCCTGGGCTGACCAGGTTGACCCATCGATGCCGAAGTACTGAAAAGGCCTGCGACTCCTCCGGTGATTTCAAGCGCAGCGTTTCCTCTCAACGGACCTAAGCCAGCCTCTCCTGCGTCTATCGGTTTTTATGGCTACAATCGCAATCGGAGATATCCACGGAAACCTTCCTGCCCTGGAGGATCTGCTGGGTAAAGTTGTGCCTGCGCTGAGTCGGGATGACGTCCTTGTTTTCCTCGGAGACTATGTCGACCGCGGACCTGACTCTCGCGGGTGTCTGGACCGAATCGTGCGATTGAAAAAAGAGAGTCCGTTTTCAATCGTCACTCTGACCGGCAACCACGAGGATTGGATGCTTAGCAGTCGGCGCGATTCAACCCGCCCTAGCTGGATTTTTGCGGCGGGAGGATTTTCGACCATCGAGAGTTATTCACGGGAAGCGGGCGTTATTATAGATCGTGAAATTGAGCGGTTTGGCCCAAGGCTGATTACTGAAGAAATCCCTCTTCCCTACAAAGAGTTCTTCAATGCGATGCCGCCGGATCACTTGGAGCTCCTCGATGGCCTCAAGTATTACCATCAGACAGAGGACGTCATCTGCGTTCACGGTGGCGTTGCGCTGGACGGGCGACCAGTACGGTTGCAGAATAGCCACGACCTGATATGGGGACCGGATGGATTTCCCGACCTTTACCAGGGTCGCGACGCTGTCGTTTATGGGCATCGGGATAACGCTGTTGAAGACAAGGACGGATGGCCTTGGCCCTGCGTGAATGAAAACCGGACTTTCGGGTTAGACACAATCTCCAAAGGTGTTTTGACCGCAATGCGATTCCCAGACGGGAAAGTTTTCCAGAGCGCGAGGTTTTTGTTTGATTGACCCACGGATTGACGGTGACTGGCGCATCTAACCGGAGATTTTCCACGTAATCGTATTGTGCTCCATCGTCGCCAGGTCCACCACGATGGCCCGGGGCCTTCCCGCCGCTGCGACGTTGAAATGGCGTCCTTCCCGCCCAAAACACTCATGAATGTGCCCGTGAATGTGGGCACGAACTGACCGCCGGGTCACCGAAGCGAGAATGGCAGGGCTTCCCGCATGGCGATCGAGGATGCCCAAATCTAGGATGCCGTAGGCGGGGCTGTGTGTAACGAGAACCGTCTGCTCGTCCATTAAAGGTTCGAGAGTGGAAAGATCTGCGGCAATACTTTTCTCCGTCTTTTCAAAGATGCCCCCCATGAAGGGCAGGGAATATTGATAACCGACAAAATTATACCGGCCTAAATCCACACGCCGGCCGTGGACGGATTGGACATGCGTCTGGATGGATTGCAATTCCACAAAGTCGTCATTGCCCATAATGTAGAAAACGGGAACTTTTAAGGTCGAAAGGACATCCATCGCGTATTGTGCGCTGGCCCGTTGGGCGAGTTCAAGCGTCGGGAAGCCGTCGGGCGCACTCAGAAGGTCGCCCGCCAGCACCAATGCTTGTACATTATGTTCATTCACGAGTCGCGGGACGGACTGGTAAATTCCGCGATCACCGTGAAGATCCGCCATCGCCAACATTCGCACCGAAAGCCTCGGGAGCACGGATTCGTACATGAAGCAATGGACAGGTCAAAATGACCAGAGGCACGATTTTTCTCTCATTGCGGTTACGTCTCATCATAACTCATGATCGTATCAAGGCTGGCGCTCTGCGCCAAGATTCCATATTTAAGTTGGACGGGAGCAAAAATTGTGCGGCCTATGTTAGTGTGTTCATGTAGGGACGGGGGCGGTTTTTTCTCATCCTCGCTCAATATTGCTTTGGAGGGATCATATGGCATTAAAGATCGGCGACGCCGCTCCTGATTTCAAATTGCCTGCGGTGACAGGTGAAACACAGGGAGAGTTTCAGCTTTCGGGTCACAAGGGGAAGAACGTAATTCTACTTTTCTACGTCCTCGACTTTACCCCGGTGTGCGCCGTTGAGCTACCCCCATTCCAGGCGAACCTTTCCAAATTTCCGGAGCACAATGCCGTGGTGGTGGGTATCTGCACCGATACGATTTTTTCCCACATCGAATTCCAGAAGTCCCTCGGTGGTTTGAAATATCCGCTTGCCTCCGACCGCTGGCCCTATGCGGAGGTGGCGAAAGCGTATGGCCTTTTTCCCGCAACCAAACACACGTTTGGCGGCATGAACGATCGCGCCGTGTTTATTGTGGACAAGGCAGGCAAGATTGCCTGGTCAAAGGTGTACGACATCGCGGAAGCTCCGGCCTTCTCCGAAATCCTCGATGAGTTGAAGAAACTTGCCTGAGGGTGCAGTACTTCCGCTTGAAGCCCGCGCGACAATGGCTTACCCATGGACTTGAAGGAATTCTTCCTCAAACAAAGGCAAGCGACACATCGTGGGACGCTCGACGTGATGGCCAAGATTCCACCTGACAAGCTTACATGGCGGCCCGCCGAGGGGATGTTGAGTTTGGGCGAAATCACGCGACATGTCTGGATGTCGGAAGAAGGGATTCGTCGCGCGGCCCTGGAAGGGAAATGGGATTATTACGAGAAACGCGTGCCGCAGGGACTTTTCGCCATCCTGGGCGAGGTCAAATCACTCGAAGCTGAAATCGCTCAGATTGAAAAGACCTATCAGGACACCCTGCGGGAAGCCGCGGCATTTCCCCAGGAGCGTTGGCAGGAAGAACGCGCGAACGAACAATTTAATATCCGCCGGCGTGTATCCGTTTTTCTTTTTGGAATCAACGAGCACGAAATACATCATCGCGCCCAGGTGGGGACGTATCTGCACATCCTCACCGGAGGCCGCGCCAGCCCTTACCCAATCTAGGAGATTTCTGCCCGCCAGGTTTTAGTTTTCCCCACGCTCTCGAACACGCTTATCGCGCCGTCCGTCGCGGCGAAGCGCACGTAATCTTCGCCTGTCCTCCCGAAGGCGATGGCGGTCATCCCTTGCCTGCGGGCTGCGCCTCCCAAACTGATTGATGTCGGCTTGCAGCCTGCGATTGTCTTCTTCAACCTGCAACTTGAGTTGCCGCCTTTCCCGGTTGTCTTCCCTCTGGTCGGCTTGTGATCCCGGATGAGGTTCATTGGGGTTTTGTCCCTTCGCTCCTGACACGCCGGCACCCACCACGAGCGCTACGGCTAATGTTGCAGTAAAAAGCCATTTTCGAATCTCGATGGCCATGGGTTTCTCCTCTGTTCGTCTACAATTTCATTTGACCACATTTATTGAACCCAACACGCCTTGAAAAGTTTCGGTCCTTGCGATGGCTTCCAGTGGCTTTCGGGCGGCGCGAGAAAAGGGCCTGAGCCCGAAATTAATAGGGTGGCGGGGTCGCGAACCTTCATCCTAACGTGCAGGTTGATGAGTGACCAGGCGCTTCGGCCCGGCGTCGACGACCTCCGGAGGGCACTCATCCATCATCATCTTGAAGTTCTCGATAAAGCGCGCGGCAAGGCCGTCATACCTTTTGTTGTACTCGTCGCGATTTCTCCAGGTATTGGCGGGGTCCAGAATCTCGCTGGGGACATCATCGCAGCTCTTGGGGACGTCGAAGCCAAAGACCGGATCCTTGTAGTATTCCACGTCATCGAGCGCGCCGCTGAGCGCGGCGTTCAAAAGTTTGCGAGTGTGTCGGATACTAATGCGCTGGCCCACACCGAACGGTCCGCCGGTCCAACCAGTGTTCACCAGCCAGCACTGCGCGCCATGCCGGATGATTTTCTTGCGCAGCAGTTGGGCATAGTCGTAGGGGTGATGCACCATGAAGGGGCCGCCGAAACAGGTACTGAAGGTAATTTCCGGCTCCTTACCCAAGCCGATTTCGGTGCCACCAACCTTGCTGGTATAGCCGGAGATGAAGTGATAGATCGCCTGCTCGGGGGTCAAGCGCGAGATGGGCGGCATCACACCTGACGCGTCGCAGGTAAGAAAAACGACGTGGCGCGGATGTCCGGCGCGTTTTTCGAGCATTGCGTGCGAGATATAGGCAAGCGGATAAGCCGCGCGAGTGTTTTCGGTAATGGACTCGTCATCCAAGTCGAGGAAGCGCGAGACCGGATCGAAGACCACGTTCTCCAAAATTGTGCCGAACCGCTGCGTACATGCGTAAATCTGGGGTTCCGCCTCACGGGAAAGCCGGATGACCTTGGCGTAGCACCCGTCCTCAAAATTAAAAACACCGTTGTCACCCCAGCCGTGCTCATCGTCGCCTACCAGGCGGCGGCTTGGATCGGCAGAGAGGGTGGTCTTGCCGGTGCCGGAGAGTCCAAAGAAGATCGCTGTGTCTCCATCAGACCCCACGTTGGCGGAGCAGTGCATCGGCAGCACGTCTTCGAGCGGCAGCAGGAAGTTGAGCACCGTGAAGATGGTTTTCTTGATTTCGCCGGCGTAGCTTGAGCCTCCAATCAGCGCCAGCTTCTCGCGGAAATTAATGACGATGAAAGTGTCGGTTCGCGTGCCGTCGGTAAGTGGTGACGCGGAGAAGGACGGCACTGCAATCACTGTGAAGTCAGGGATGTGGCGCTTCATCAGGTCGGCGCTCGTTGGCTTTAAGAACATGGTGCGGGCGAAAAGGCTGTGCCACGCCTTCTGCGTGACGATGCGGACGGCGATCTGATGATCCGGGTCGGCGCCGGCATAGCAATCCTGGACAAAGGCGTCGCGCCCTTGCAGGTAGCCGGAGAGCCGCGCGTGCAGCGTACTGAAGGCCTCTGGATGGAAGGGCCGGTTGTACTCGCCCCACCAGACGTGATCCTCGGTGGTCTGCTCGCGCACTATGAATTTGTCAGCCGCGGCGCGTGCCGTGTGCTTGCCGGTATTCACCACGATGGGCCCCAGATGGGCGAGCCGGCCTTCCGAGCGATGAATAATCTCCTCGTAAAGCGCGGCCGTGGGGAGATTCCAGTACACTCGACGCAGATTCGACAGGCCGTGATTGGCGAGACCGTAAATACTCGCGTGTTCTGTGGCTTCTTTGACCGCAGGCGATTGGACGTCCAGGTAGATATTCATAGCCAGTCCCTCACCACTTTCCTTTCACCCAGGTACAGTTCGTTGGGCGCGCTCGGGTCAAGCGCCCACTGGATGCGCTCAACGCCTTCCAGGCACTCCTTCATCGTGCCGCAAAAACTGAGCCGCAGATGACCTTCCATGCCGAACTCCTTGCCCGGAACGGTCACCACGCGAACCTTCTCCAACAGGAACTCGGCAAGCTTCTGGGAGTCCCGCTGGAAGGCGCTGAAATCGGGGAAGCAATAGAATGTGCCGTCGGGTTTGTTTACCTTAATGCCTTCGATCGCCTGAAGGCGGCGCACCATGACATTCCGGTTGTTCTCGATCGTCAGGCGCAAGCTCTCGATGGTGGACTGTACTCCGTTCAGCGCCCCCACCGCCGCCCACTGAGAAGGTGTGGCGGGGCCCGAGGTCTGGTGGGACTGGATGTTCGTCATGGCCTCCGCGACTTCCGGATTGACAATTGCCCAGCCAATGCGGAATCCCGTCATGGCGTACATTTTCGAGACACCCTGCACCACGATCAGCTTGGAGTGATCGCTCTTGGCGCGTGCGAATTCGTAGCAGTTGGGCGCCGTCTTGCCGTCAAACACGAGCCGGTTGTAGAGGTCGTCCATCACCAGGTAAAGGCCCTTTTTCTCACAAAGCGTCACCATCTCCGCGATAAATTCCTTCGAGTACATCACCCCGCACGGATTGTTCGGGCTGTTCAGGATGATGGCTTTTGTGTAAGAGCCGATGACTTCCGCAACTTCTTCCACTTTAGGTTGGAATGAACCGTCCTCTGGCGTCACCACCACGGGCACACCGCCCGCCAGTTTTACCATCTCGGGGTAGCTCACCCAATAGGGTGCGGGGAAGATAACCTCGTCCTTGGGTTCGAGGATCGCGTAAAGCAAGCTCATAATCGATTGCTTCGCGCCGCTCGATACCACAACCTGATTGGGCGAAACCACGTGATGGTAGTGGTCCTCCATGTAGCGGATGATGGATTTCTTCAAGTCGGCGATGCCATCGGCCGGCGCGTATTTCACATCACCCGTGTTGAGCTGAGTGGCGCAGTTGACCACCGCATCGATGGGGGCCTTGCTTTTGGGCTCGCCACCGCCCAGGTGAATAACCGGCTCCCCCTTTTCGCGCAGCCGCGCCGCGGTCTCGTTCAGTTTCAAGGTGGGCGATTGCTTGATGGATCTCGCCATTTGGCTGATGCTCATTTTTCCACGCTTCCTCGACGATAGAATGGCAGCAACTTTGATCTACTCCAATATTTCCGTTTTCGCCCCCAACCGCTTTTAAGCATACATCCTTCGCGGGGTTCCAGCGTCCTATTTGTTACTTGTCCGGGCCGAGTGGCTCGAGACAGATACGGAGCAGGCGACTGGGGAACAGAGAAAAACGTCACACCGGAAAGGAAGGGTTCCTTCGGGTAGACTTTCGCAGCGACGACTAGTTGATGTAGCTTACGAGGATACCGCCAAAAAATCAACGGTTGAGATTTGGGCTTTGCGCAATGCAACACGCCAAGGTTTGACCTCGTGGTAGCATATTTCGCCGAGGATGAATTGAGGTCTCCATGGTAGTCGTGGTTACCGGAGCGGCGGGTTTGTTTGGGCATGGGTTGGTGCGGGCTTTCCGTGCCAGGCACAAAGTGATTGCAATGACTCACCACGACCTGGACATTACGGCGGCCGAGGACGTTCGAGCTGCATTCGAGAAAAACTGCCCTGAAGTCGTTGTCCATCCCGCCGGCATTCCGGACATCGACATTTGCGAGTCCGATCCTGCCACTGGATTTCTTGTGAACTTTCACGGGACACGTAATTTGGCGGAGGCGGCGCGCGGAGTAGGCGCGGCGGTAGCATTTATCTCCACCGATGCAGTCTTTGACGGCAAGGGGCACACGCCCTACGTGGAATCGGACGTCACAATTCCTCCCACCGTTTATGGGCGCACAAAGCTCCGTGCAGAAAAGTTTGTTCTGAAAGATCCGGATAATTTTGCCTTTCGAGTTTCAGCCCTCTTCGGGCCCGGAAAAACAAATTTCGTGCAAAGAGTGTTGGGCTCGATTCGAAGTGGCACAGAAGTGGTGGTGGCATCGGATCAAATGGGGTCAGCCACCTACACCCTCGACGCGGCGCAAAAAATAATGGAGGTGGTGGAAGCCCGCCGCCCGGGTCTCTATCATCTTTCAAACCAGGGTCCGTGCACCCGATTTGACCTGGCAAAACACGCGGCTGAACTCGCCGGGCTTGATATGCGCAAGGTGATTGGCAAACCGTCGGACCAGATGGGGCGGCGCGCGCCAAGATTAAAGTATGCGGTGATGGAAATGAGAGCGCTCAAGCAGGCCGGATTTGAGCTGCCGCGGCCATGGCCAGAGGCCTTGGCGGAGTACGTCCGCGATTTACAATTTTGAGAGGGCGAAACTTCTCGGAGATTTTTCTGCAGCCTAATTGAAGTAATGACCAGGGAAATGTAGATGGACCGTTGCCCGTTACACTGGCAGCTTCTATTCGTGCTCCCAATCTTCCGGAGGGAATTCAATACCCCAGAATCGCTTGGAGGCCACCCACTCCAACCCAATTCTTCCCTCGCTCGGCGTACCTGCCTTACCCAGCCACACCACCTGGAAATGTCCCACGCGATTCGTTTCAATGATGCGCACCAAAAGTTCCGCGCCCAATGCGAGCGTGTACGCAGTTCGAACTGCCGCGCCGTTCTTGCTCACGGTCACGGTCTCGGTATCCTCGGCGAAATTGTAGCCGTCAGCATCCAGCCCGCTCATGATGATTCGCGCTTTGTGCGGTACACGCGTCTTTCGTCGCCGCTCGGGTGCGGGGTCCGTGGGCATAGGGGGAACATCCTTTCAGAAGAATTGTAGTAAGGCATGGGCCGCAATCCAAGTGCAGCCGATTAACGCAATGAACTCTTAACCTCCTGGAGCCAGTCCGGGCGTTTCAAGACTTCGCGTGGTTTCGAGCCATCCGGAGCGCTGACGATGCCGTCCCGCTCCATCATGTCAATCAGCCGCGCCGCGCGGCCATATCCCAGTCGCAAACGACGCTGCAGCAGGGATGTGGAAGCCTTGCCCGACTCCACAACCAGTTGCACGGCTTCATCGTACACGGCGTCCAGCTCCGCGGAATCTTCTTCCTCGTCGTCCAACTCGAGATCGCGTTCCTTATCGCGGAAGGGCTTCAGGAACTCCTCGTTGTAATGGGGCTCTGACTGCGCCTTCCACCAATCAACGATTTTGCCGATCTCTTTTTCAGTTACAAACGGACCATGCAGACGGAGCAGCCGCGCGGTGCCCGGGGGCATAAAGAGCATGTCGCCGCGGCCGAGCAGTGCCTCGGAGCCGTTGGAATCGAGGATGGTCCGTGAATCGACTTTGGAAGCCACGCGGAACGAAATTCGAGACGGCATGTTTGCTTTGATCAGGCCCGTGATGACGTCCACCGAAGGCCGTTGAGTCGCCAGGATCAAATGGATCCCGACCGCGCGCGCCATTTGGGCTAGGCGCGTGATGGATTCCTCCACGCCCTGTGGTTCCACCATCATCAGGTCGGCCAACTCGTCGATGACGATGACGATGTAAGGGAGCGGCTGCTCGGGCTTGCCGTTGGTGTCAAAGAGGTCGAGTGTGGAATCCGGTTCGAAGATTTTATTGTACTGGTCAATGTTGCGCACGCCGTGTTCGGCCAGCTTTTTCAGGCGATCTTCCATCTCAATCGTAGCGCGGCGCAAAACATTCGCAGCCTGTTTCGGCTCGGTCACGATGGGCGTAAACAGATGGGGGATGCCATCGTAAAGCCCCAATTCGAGCCGCTTGGGATCGATCATGATGAACTTCACTTCTTCAGGCGTCGACTTGCAGAGGATGGAAACGATCAGGGCGTTGATGGAAACACTTTTCCCTGAGCCGGTGGAGCCGGCAATAAGCAAGTGAGGCATCGCCGCAAGGTCGGAGACCTTCATTTTTCCCGTGATGTCTTTTCCAAGGCAGAGTGTGAGCCTGGAGGGCGAAGCCGCAAACTCGCTTGA
Source organism: Terriglobia bacterium (assembly GCA_041481635.1). Classification (GTDB taxonomy): domain Bacteria; phylum Acidobacteriota; class Terriglobia; order UBA7540; family UBA7540; genus DASYXZ01. Next base: position 19,578 of record JBGPCF010000038.1, read on the forward strand.
CTCGACGAGCTCGCGCAGATGGATGATCTCGCGGCGGACGTTGGGCACTTCGATACCCACCGTGGACTTGCCGGGAATCCGGTCGATCAAAATCGATTCCGCTTTCATCGCAAGGCATAAGTCGTCCACCAGATTGGTAATGCGGCTGTATTTCATACCCGCTTCGGGTTTGAACTCATACGTGGTGACCACGGGGCCGGGATGGATTTGGGTGACCGTCCCCATTACCCCGAACTCGGCGAATTTTTCCGTAAGCCGCGCGGCACGTTCTTTCAGCTCATTCTCATCAATGCTCTGCTGATCCTCGGGAGGCCGAAGGAGTGTAGCGCTCGGCAGCTTGTACGTGGTGTGCCCGCCCCGGCCTGTAATCTTGGGCGGCGGGGGAGCTTTTTCGACTTCATCCTCCAGTCCGCGCGCCCGGACCACCGGTGGGAGAGGTTCTTTTGACTTGGGAGAAGTTGAGACCGGGGCCGAGGCTGCAGACACCATTCGAATCGGATGGGGGTCTACTCTCCTCATGACGCTCGGCGCAGAAGTCGCAGCCTGAGGAGTCGTGTAGCCCGAGATTGTTGAAGCCTGTTGGGTGACGATGGGTAGCTTTCCCGCCGCTCTAGCCCTTTCCAGTTGACGCTTCATCCGGCGTTCTTTCGCCGCAGCCTGGCGCGCCTCACGCCAGGCGGTCCAACGCGCCTTTAACCCCTTCACGAAAGCGAATCGAGCCTTCAGAAACTCAAATGCTGAGATAAAAGAAAATTTGGTCACGAGGAAGAGTGACGAAAGGAAAAGGGCCCCTGACACAATCCAGGCGCCCACCTGATTGAAAATCTGCACGAGCCCAGCCACCAGAAGGTAGCCCACCAATCCGCCGCCACGAATCAAGCCTCCAATGGGCGGAGTGACAGGAAGAAGTTCTAGCAGGGCGTTTAGGGAGGTGGCGAGCATCAAGAGCCCCACGGCCTTTGTCCAAGGTGCCTCAAACGGATGAACCATCAACAGCCGGGCTCCCACGACAAAGAGCGACAAGGGAATCAGGTACGCGACCCAGCCCAAACCCTGAAAGAGCAAGTCAGCGGTGTAGGAGCCCGCGGGCCCCACCCAATTGTGGATGGTCGGCGCCTGACTTGACGAGGTATTCAGCGAGGGGTCGAATTTAACGAAAGAGGTAAGACTGAGGAGGAACAACAATCCCACGACGCAAAGCAGGAAACCCAAGAGCTCGGATTGTCGCCGTCTGTCGAGAAGACGGGGCTTGGAGCCGGAAAGTTTAGTGTTGGGTTCTCGTGCCTTGGATGGTGTCGCAAAAGACAGGATGGGCATGGTCGCGCCTCTCAGCACCGAACCGGCGTACAAATAGCGCCTGGGTCAGAGTCGCAAGTGTCAGAATTATCTGGGCGCTGACACCTGTAACCAGCCCATCAGTGACGCAATCCCCATCCGAGGGCTAATACTATCACGCCTAATGCCAGGCGGTAAACAACGAATATTTTAAACGTACGTAGCTCGAGATAGCGCATGAGGACGGCGATGACCAGGTAGCCGACCAGACCGGACACGATGACCCCGGCCAGGAAAGGGAGGCGCATGTCAGGCGGAAGCCCCTCGTGGCGAATCTCCAGGCCTTTTTTGAGGACCGCACCGGCAATCAAAGGAGTGGAGAGCAAAAATGAAAACCGGGCAGTCGTTTCGCGATTCATGCCGCGAAATAATCCCCCTGTCATGGTAACTCCGGAGCGGGAGACACCGGGAATCACCGCTAAAGCCTGCGCGATGCCCACCAGGATGGAGTCCATCATGTTTACCTGGTCCAGTCCCTTGCTAGCCTTCGTACGCTCGGCGGCCCACATTAGGATAGCCACCACAATCATCGCTGCGCCAATGACGACGGGCGTCCGAAATTGATCTTCGGCGGCGTGCTCAAAAAAATAGCCCGCGAGCCCGCCCGGTATGGTTCCGATGACCAGAAACCAGAACAGCCGCCGGTCCTGCAGGACCTTGGCATCTCCTGAATCACCAATTCCTGCGGCTGCCAGAAGCATCTTGATCCACATTCTCCAAAAGTAGAGCAGGACTGCAATCAACGTTCCCGCGTGCAGCGCGACGTCAAAGGTCAAACCTGGGTCCTTCCAATCGAGCAACCAGGGGAAAAGCACCAGGTGCGCGGTGCTGGAGATGGGCAGAAATTCCGTAAGCCCTTGAACGACGGCTAGGACTACGGCTTGATAAAGTGGCATGAAGCTCCCGATTTTGGATTAAGGTTTTTTCCCTTTGCTTTAGGTCATACCACGAAACAAAATAACTGCGGCTGACGTTTACTTATGCGTCTGACTCTCTTGGAGCGCATACTTTATGAAAACAATCCCCTCATTCAAGAGGGCAGCCTTTCCGGTTGATTCGAATTCCTACACATTATTCGCCAAGCAACGTGAAAAGGCACTCTCGAACTTCGGCGATAACTTCAGGAGAAGCACGCCCAGCGCGCTGAGTGCGGCGCGATTGCCAATCGAGGCTCTTGATGTGGTCAGCAAGAATAGCGCCCTGAATTCCGCTCGAGTTCTTGGGGAGGACGACTTCGAATGGGTAGCGCTTGACTTGGCTAGTAATGGGACATGCGAGAGCAAGGCCAGTCTTGCCATTATAGTTGGCTGGTGAGAGCACCAGCGCGGGCCTTCGCCCTGCTTGCTCGCGACCCGCTTGAGGGTCGAAATTAATCCAAACGAGGTCGCCCGCCTCAGGCACATACTCAGCCCGCGCCATTTACCAGATCTCCTTGCCGACAGTAGGTCCCCAATCCGTGGCATCATGGCGATTCTCGGGCGTGATGGCGTCGACTAGTTGCTCCAGGCTCTTCCGGCGGCGAATGAGGATTTCCCCCTTGCGCAGGGACTTGAGTTCAACGGCTTCGCCTTCGCGCAAGCGGGCGGAGTCCGCCAGCGCCTTCGGAATGCGGACGGCCAGACTGTTTCCCCACTTTGAAAGTGCAGCTCGCATGAACTCGCCTCCTTAATTCCACTCCAGTCTCATCAATGTATCCACATTGTATATACGGAGGGCCTTTTTGTCAATTTTCATTTCGCCAGAAAGGGTGTCTGGAGAATGCGGCTATACTTCAAGAATCACCGGCAAAATCATGGGCCGCTTGCCGGTTTCCTCGTTGAAGTGGCGGCGAAGGGCGGTACGAATTTTTTCCTTGATCACGCCCCAGTCGCCAACCTCTTCCAGGTTGGAAACCTCGATGGTCTTCAGAATCACTTCCCGGGCACTTGCCATCAAGTCTTTGGCCTCATCAAGCGCCACAAAACCGCGCGAGATGATTTGCGGCTCAGCCTCCAGAACGCCGGTATGCTCATTGATGGCCAGGATGGGGATTACAAAACCGTCTTCTGAGATGTGGCGGCGCTCTTTCAGAACGACATCGCCCACTTCGTCGAACGTCCCCACGTCGATGCAAACGCGCCCGACTTTCACTTGTCCGGCGCGGCGCGCCCCCTTGGAATCGAATTCCAGAACGTCTCCGCTTTCCAGCAAGAAGGTCTCTCCCGAGACCGCGGCCAGTTGTTGGGCCGTCTCCACGTGACGAAAGAGCTGACGATACTCGCCGTGGATGGGGACAAAGTACTTGGGCATGACGAGGTTCAGCATCAGCTTCAGTTCTTCCACGCTGGCGTGCCCGGAGACGTGAACGGGTGGTTGGCCACCGTCCTGGTAGTGGACGTGAGCACCCCGCCGGTAGAGGTGGTCCATCATGCGGAAAATCGATTTTTCGTTGCCGGGGATGATACGGGCGGAAATCACAACATCGTCGCCGGGCTCGACAGTGACGAAGCGATGGCTCTTGACGGCAACGCGCGAGAGTGCCGCCATTGGCTCACCTTGGCTTCCCGTCAGGACTATCGCCACCTGATTGGCCGGTAACTTGCGAAGGTCCTGCGGCGGGATCAGGAGCCCGTCGGGAACTTTAAGACGGCCCATTTGCTGAGCGATTTCGGAATTCTGGTGCATGCTTCGTCCAATAAAACACAACCGGCGGCGATGCTCATAGGCGAGATCGGTGACCAGTTGGAGGCGGTGCAGGGAAGTAGAAAAGCAGGAAATCAACACGCGTCCCTTGGCTTCCGCCATGATCTCCGCAAAGCGTTCGCGAACCGCGCGCTCCGAAGGCGTCATGCCCGGCCGCTCGACGTTGGTCGAGTCGGAGAACAGTGCCAGGACGCCTTTGCGGCCATAATCCGCCAAGGTGTGCAGGTCGCTCACGTGCTGGTCGGTCGGAGTGGGATCAAATTTGAAATCGCCCGTGTGAATGATGGTCCCGACCGGAGTGGTAAGCGCCAGCGCGCCCGCCTCGATAATGCTGTGAGTGAGGTGGATGAACTCCACGTGGAAAGGGCCGACGTCAAAAGGCTGCTTGGGATGCATTTCGCGGAGTTCGACGACCTCCGACAGTCCGTGCTCCACCAGTTTGGCGCGCACTAGCGCCAGCGTAAAAGGCGTGCCGTAAACGGGCGCGTCTATTTCGTCCAAAACATAGGGCAACGCCCCGATGTGGTCTTCATGGCCGTGGGTCAGCAGGATGGCCCGAATCTTGTTGCGATTCTCGCGCAGGTAGGTGATGTCCGGAATGATGATGTCAACGCCAAGCAACTCTGCGTCTGGAAAAGTGATTCCACAATCGACGATCACCATGTGGTCCCCAAATTCGAAGGCCATCATGTTCATCCCGAACTGGCCCAGACCGCCAAGGGGGATGGCTCGTAACTTACCGTTGGTTTCTGAAATAGCATGCCTCCTTACAGTGTGCCCTATCGTAGCATATCTCGCCGATGGGCAGGGACGCGGCGTCTCTCGCCGCCGGGCTGCACTAGCCTAGCCGCTTGAAAAGATCGGCGAACTGTTCGATGGTCATTTGTTCGGCTCGAATGGTGGGGGCGAGGTGGAGGCGGTCAAGTTCCTGTTCCACTCGTTTTCGCGAAGCTATCTGCGAAAGATTGTTGATGAGATTCTTTCTTTTCTTGGCAAAACAAACCTTGATGAATCTAAGCAATTCATCAAGTTCTTTCCCACTTAATTCCGGCAGTCTGGACTCCATTTGAAATTCAACCAGGGCGGAGTGCACCTTGGGTGGCGGTGAGAAAGCTCCCGGGGGAACTCCAAACAGAATGCGGGGCCGGGAAAACAGTTGGACGAAAACCGAAAGGTAGCCGTAGTCGCGCGAGCCGGGTGTCGCGGCAATCCGTTCCGCGACTTCCCGCTGAACAAGCAACGCCATGGCCCGGATTGAATTTCGAAAATGTCTCACGTGCTCGAGGATCGGCGAGGTTATGTAGTAAGGTATATTCCCAAAGACAAAACACCGGTTCGCCTGATGGCTGCTGCACATGGCCGCGAGGTCGGTGGAAAGGATGTTCCCATGGAGAATCTCGACTCGTGATTCGCTCTCGAACTTTTCCTTGAGTTGATCGGCAAGCGCCCGGTCCAATTCAATTGCGACGACTTGTCTGGCGCGCCCGGCAAGGAGGCCGGTCATCGCGCCCCGCCCTGGTCCAATTTCGACAACCAAGTCGTCCGAATGGAGACCAATAGAATCGGCAATGCGGCGACTGAAATTTTGGTCGGCAAGAAAATGCTGGCCCAGTTTTGGTCGGTGAGTTTGAGACACGATTCATCGCCGGAATCGCGGAGCGTGCGCCCGCGAATTCCGCAAGGCATAATACCACGCGCAGCTTGGCCTTGACTTTGGAGAACCCATCTTCTAACTTAAGTCATTCATAAGGTTCGCCGGCGAAAGCCAGAGATTCACAATGAAAATTACCTTTGTGGCTTCTGAAGGGGTCCCGTTCTCGAAAACAGGCGGGCTGGCTGACGTTGTGGGCGCACTGCCCAAAGCCCTGGCCGCCGGCGGGCACGAGGTGGAAGTGCTGCTGCCCCGCTACCGCATCACGAAGCCGGGTAAAGCCATGTCCGCGTTCCAGAGTGTGACCATTCCCCTTTCTTCTGGATTCCGCTTTGCCGCCATTCAGGACGCCGGAGTCGCCGCGGGTGTTCATACCTATCTGATTGATTGTCCCGAATTTTTCGATCGGGAGGGGCTCTATCAAGCCAAAGGTGCGGATTATCCGGACAACGCGGCTCGCTTCGCGGCGTTCTCGCTGGCTTGTCTGGAGTTCATGAAGCGCAGCGCCGGCGCGCCCGACGTCATACATTGTCATGACTGGCAATCAGCGCTCGTGCCGGTATATCTTCGAAATCTCTATCAAGGTGACAGCTTCTTTCAGAAATCTTCTGTGCTTTTCACCATTCACAATATCGGCTATCAAGGACTTTTTCCGCCGCACACCCTGCCTGCGATCTCACTCCATGCGGCGCTGTTCACCATGGAGACGCTCGAGTTTTACGGCAAGGTCAATCTCCTGAAGGGCGGAATTGTTTTTTCCGATTTCATTAACACGGTCAGCCAGAAATATGCCGAAGAAATACAGACGCCGGAGTTCGGTTACGGACTGGATGGTGTGCTGAGGAGCCGCGCCGATCGGCTGCAGGGCATCATCAATGGGGTGGATTACGACGACTGGAACCCGGCCACCGACAAGCTTATCCCCGCCAACTTTTCACCTGAGGATTTAAAAGGAAAAGAAGCATGCAAGAAAGGGCTGCTGGAAAAGATGGGCGTGAACAATCCTGTGCTCGGGCGCCCGGTGATTGGCATTGTTTCGAGATTTGCAGCCCAAAAAGGTTTTGACCTGATCGCCGGCATCGTTGAAAGATTGATGGCGATGGACCTCTACATTGTAGCTCTGGGGACGGGCGAACCACAGTACGAGGAATTGTTCCGAACCATGGCCACCCGGTTTCCTGACAAGTTTTTGGTGAAGGTCGCCTACGACAATAACATCGCGCACCAGATTGAGGCCGGGTCAGACATGTTCCTGATGCCCTCGCGCTACGAACCATGCGGGCTCAATCAGATCTATAGTCTTAAATACGGAACCGTTCCGGTGGTCAGAGCGACGGGCGGGCTGGACGACACCATCCAGTCGTTTGACGGCAAGTCAGGGACAGGATTTAAATTCACCGAATACTCGGCGGAAGCACTGCTCGAATGTATTAACCAGGCCGTAGCGGGTTTTCGCCAGGCCAAGGTCTGGCGCCAGTTGATGTTAAATGGCATGAAAAAGGACTTCTCGTGGGGCGCCTCGGCCAAGCAATATGTGAAGATTTATCAGGCCTTGCACCAGGGAAAAGTACGCGCCCAAATTGCTCCGCGCGCATCAAATAACTGAGCAGTTTTTAATTATCGGAGGAAGAAAAAATGTCAGGCCCCAATACATTGGAATTCAGCGACCAAAATTTCGAGCAGGAAGTTTTGAAGGCAGACAAGCCCGTCCTGGTGGATTTTTGGGCAACGTGGTGCGCGCCATGCCGCATGATCGCCCCCGCCGTCGAGGCCGTCGCTGATGAGTATGCCAATCGCGCCAAAGTCGGCAAACTGAACGTCGACGAAAATCTTTCGGTCACCGGCCGTTACAATATTCGCGGAATTCCCACTTTGCTACTTTTCAAAAATGGCCAGATTCAGGAGCAAATTGTGGGCGCCACCTCCAAAGAAGCCATCTCCAAATTGATCGACAAACATCTCTAAAGCGGTTAGTCTTCAAAGCGGATGATGCCGTAAAAAGCTTCAGAGTCTTTTGCGGTTGGCGGAGGTGCTGTGCGCCCCGCGCCATAAAACCTGCTTAAAACTCACTCGCAGGGCTACAATAGTGTGCTGAAATCATGCCCCTCGTAAACGGGTAAGAGTATGACGAAGAACATGGTGGTGGTGGGTGTTCAGTGGGGTGATGAAGGCAAGGGTAAAGTTGTAGACGCCCTGGCCGAACACTTTGATATCGTCGCGCGCTATCAGGGTGGCGCCAACGCCGGCCACACGGTGGTGATTGGTGATAAGAAATTTGTTCTTCAACTTCTTCCAAGCGGAATACTGCGCCCCGGGAAAATTGCAGTGATTGGCCACGGCGTTGTCGTTGACCCTGAAGCCCTCTTCAAGGAACTGGACACAGTTGAGAAAGCAGGAGTGAAAGTAGGCGACCGGCTTCGCGTGAGCGATCGCGCCCATCTCATTTTGCCATACCACCGATCGCACGAAGCGGCCGCGGAGTTGGCGCGTGGAGTGGGTAAAATTGGCACCACGCAAAAAGGCATTGGCCCGACTTACGAGGACAAAGCAGGCCGGCGCGGCCTTCGCACTTGCGATTTGCGTGACCCTGAGGTCTTCCGCCGCAAATGCGCGAGTGTTCTCGAAGAAAAGAATCGATTGGCGAAGGCGCTCTTTGGGACCGGAATGTTGGATGGGCCCGACGTGGTTCAGAACTATTTCGAGACGGCCCGCCGGATTGTCCCCCACCTGACCGATATATCCTCATACCTCAACTCCGAAATGGATCGCGGGAAACGCATCCTGTTTGAAGGAGCCCAAGGGACACTCCTCGACCTTGACCACGGAACCTATCCGTTTGTGACTTCTTCCAGCGCCGCCGCTGGAGGAGCATCAACGGGCACGGGTGTTGGCCCCACAAAGTTGGGGGTGGTGGTGGGTGTCTCAAAGGCATATGCCACGCGCGTGGGGAGTGGACCGTTTCCCACCGAGGCAAACGAGCTGGAGAGTGAAAAAATTCGCGAGCGCGGCGGCGAGTATGGGGCCGTCACCGGACGCCCCCGTCGATGCGGATGGTTCGACGTACCCGCGGCTCGCTATAGCGCGCGGGTGAACGGCTTGAGTTCACTCGTGATTACAAAGCTTGATATCCTCGATCACCTCGCAGAAATCCCGGTTGGCGTCGAATATGAAATCGATGGAAAAAAGACTTCGGACTTTCCTGCGGAAATTGATGTTTTCGCGCGAGTCAAAGTTCGCTATCAGGTTCTGCCCGGATGGCAGCAGCCCACTTTTGGGCTGCAGAGTTTGGCCCAGCTTCCTCAAAAGGCTCGCGACTATCTGCGTTTCATTTCCGAACATGTAGGGGTTGAGATCGCCATGGTCTCCACCGGCCCGGCTCGCGATCAAGTGATCAAGATGGATGAAGCCAGATTCGCGGACGTGGTTACTGCCGGCTGATTGTCAGTTTCCAGTTGAAATGTAAATGACAACGAGCTTCAGCAACGATGCTCACCTACGAGCAAGCCCTCAATACGGTGAAAGAAAAACTGGGTGAGGCTAAATCGAGCCCTGCGGAAGAAGTGCTGCCGCTCGACCAGACTCTGGGCCGAATTCTCGCGGAGGATGTTTTTGCCGACCGTGATTATCCGCCTTTTCACCGTGCCACTCGCGACGGCTATGCCGTGTGCTCTTCGGATTTGATCACGCTTCCTGCCCGGCTCAAAAAGGTGGGTGAGGTTCGCGCGGGCGAGCACTTCGACGGCAATATGGAGCCCGGCCAATGTATCGAAATCATGACGGGAGCGCCCATGCCTCAAGGCGCGGATGCAGTGGTGATGATTGAGCACGTGCGCGTTTACGAAAACGAAGTGGCAGTCCAGCGGCCGGTCAATCCTTACGATAATGTTGTCCGGCGGGGAAGTGAAGCGGCTTCAGGGAATCGAATCCTGGCGCGCGGGCGGCGATTAAGCCCCGCTGAGTTGGGGCTACTCGCTTCGGTCGGGCAGGCTCGAGTAAAGGTGTTCGAGAAGCCTCGCGTCGCCATCCTGCCGACCGGCGATGAGGTGGTGCCGGTTGAGCAACGGCCCGAGTGGTTCCAGATCCGCAACAGTAACGCGGTGACACTTTCCGCACAGGTCGCCGCAGCCGGGGGCGTGCCTCACATCGTGGGCATCGCGCCGGACCAGAAGGAGCCTTTGAGGCAGCTTATTGAAGATGGATTGCAGGCGGACTTGCTGCTGTTGAGCGGTGGCGTTTCCATGGGCAAATACGATCTGGTTCCCCAAGTATTCAATGAACTGGGTGCGGAATTTTATTTTCAAGGGGTCGCCATCAGGCCGGGAAAGCCATTGGTCTTTGGTCGCGTGCGCGGGAAATGTTTCTTCGGATTGCCCGGCAATCCGGTCTCGACCTTTGTGACGTTCGAACTTTTTGCGCGCCCCGCCATTGCCATGCTGGGAGGAGCAGATTATCAACTTGCCAGCTTTTTGCGCGCCCGCTTGGGAATACCCTTCAAACAGAAAACCGGCCTGACGGCGTTTGTGCCAGCTCGCGTTGAAGTCGAAAGCGGCGATCCTGTGGTGAAAATGGTCGGCTGGCAGGGATCTGGGGACCTGGTTGGGGTTGCCACAGCCAATTGTTTTTTGGTCGTTCATCCCGCGCAAACCGAGTTGGCCGCCGGGGATTGGGTGGACGTCCTTTGGAAAGGGAATTGAAACCGCATATCCTCCGCGGCCTCGTACGTTTTGCGAAGGAATGAATGAGACCCACTCCTTTGCGTCACATCGTATATAATCCCCGGGTCTGGATTGCAATGAATGGCCGCAGGAAGATTTCTCGATGACTGAGTCTGCTTTTCGCCAGAAGAATCAACCGCGGAAGTTGAGCCATTACGATTCGAGCGGCCGGGTTCGGATGGTGGATGTGTCGGAAAAGACCAAAACCGACCGCAGTGCTGTGGCGAGCGTTCTTGTGAAGATGAATGCGCGTACCTTGCGTATGATCCGGCGCAATCCCAAAGGCGATCCCCTGCAAATCGCCAGGATCGCGGGCATTGCCGCATCCAAACGGACGGCGGAGCTGATTCCTCTTTGCCACCCTCTTCTTTTGAGCCATATTGATGTGGAAGCGGAGTTGTGCAAGAATGGGGTATTGATATCAGCGAGGATCCGCTCCACCGGGCCGACGGGCGTTGAGATGGAAGCTTTGACGGCTGCCGCCGTGGCGGCCTTGACTGTGTATGATATGTGTAAGGCCCTCGACCGGGGAATCGAAATTACCCGGCTTCGACTTCTGGAAAAGAGGGGCGGCAAGAGTGGGATTTACCGCGCCCGCAAATCGGGACTGCATCGCACCACCTGATATTTTGGGGAAGGCTCACGAACCATGGCAGCGGGTCTGAAGATTCTCGTCGTCGACGACAACCCCACCATTTTGAACCTGCTATGCAAGAGCATGGAGAAATGTGGTGAATTGATTACCGCCACCGACGGCGCCGACGCCTTGATGAAGGCGATCGAGATCAAACCGGACCTGATTGTCTCTGATTTGATGATGCCCGTGATGGACGGTCGCGCCTTGTTTGAGAAGCTTCGCGCCCGCAAGGAAACTCAAAAAATACCTTTCGTTTTCCTCGCCTCACAGAAAGAAATTGACGAACGCCTGCGCATGATAGTGGACGGTGTGGAGGATTATTTTATCAAGCCGTTTTTCGTGCGCGAACTGGCAAGGCAGGCCCGCCGCATTACGTCGCGACTCCTTCAGGAGCAAATGGAAAAGATGGGAGCCCGTGGAGGGGCAGTCACCGGGCGGCTCAGCGAAATGAACCTGCTTGACTGGATGACCTCGCTCGAACAGGGACGCAAAACGTGCGCGCTCGTCCTCCGCGCTGGTAGCGACCAGTGCACAATTTACTTTAGTGAAGGCTCGGTGAGCCACGCTGTATATGGCGATCTCAAAGGTGACCAGGCTGTTTTCAAAGTCCTGAGATGGACCGAGGGCGACTGGGAGCTTGATTTCTCAAAGACCTCCACCGAGCGGACTACCACGATGTCCACGCAGGGATTAATGATGGAGGGCCTGCGCCTGCTCGACGAAGCGAACCGCGACGCCGGTTAAATTCCCGGGCGGCCTGTGGCGCGTGTACGGCCCGGCCATGGCCACTTCTTTGTTGGAACGCACGACTTTCGGGCTCCAGTCCTATCCTTGATGGCCCACCAATTCCGCGCAAAAATTATGGTGTTGAGCGATGCGGCAGCTCGCGGCGAGCGCAAGGATCTCTCCGGCTTGGTGGTGCGCGAGGTGCTCGAAAATCGCGGCTGGAAAGTTGTTGATTGCGAAGTATTGCCCGACGAGGCGTGGCAAATTCGCCGCCGGTTGGAGGCCATGACGGATACCGACGACTGTGACGCGGTCTTTACCACTGGAGGGACTGGTCTTGGACCGCGAGACGTCACGCCCGAGGCCACTCGAACTGTAATCGAGCGCGACATCCCGGGCCTCGAGGAATTGATGCGCACCGAAGGCGCGAAGAAAACGCCGCGCGCTGCGCTCTCTCGAGGGGTGGCCGGTGTTCGCAAGGGAAAGCTGATTGTCAATCTTCCAGGCAGCGTGCGTGGCGCACGAGAGTCGCTCGAGATTATCCTCGAACTCCTTCCTCATGCCATCGACCTCGTCCAGGGGCGCACTGAGCATACCGAGTGACAAAAGCCCCGGATTACGAAATAACCAAGAAACCGAATTTGAATTTTGTGTTAAGATTTCCACTGCCAGTGCGAGGACGAAAACGACATGCTTAATCTTTACGGCCCAATCTTGATTTTCCTGGTGATCGCCGCCGCATTCCCCGTGGTCACCTTGTGGATTATGAGTTTCCTTCGTCCCAAGCCACCGCAGAGTGCCGAAAAGCTTATGCCCTATGAGTGTGGCATCACCCCCGAATCCGATGCGCGTGGCCGGTACACGGTGCGGTTTTACATTATCGCCATCCTGTATGTGATCTTCGACGTCGAGACCATTTTCCTTTTTCCGTGGGCAGTCCAGTATCAGCAATTGGGGCTATTCGGGCTAGTCGAAATGTTGGTGTTCCTTGGCATCCTGATAGTCGGATACTTCTGGCTCTGGAAACGCGGCGCGCTGGATTGGGTTTAGCATTTTCCATCGGCCCTTTCCGTTTCCTTTCCTTGATGCGATCAACCACTAGCTTTTTCCCCAGCTCTTTCGTTGATGAGATTATGCATCCTTGAAAAAAATCGATTCGCAAATCATAGCCCAAGGTCGCACCTGATTTTTTCTTTGCGAAGTGATAGGATGCGGCGTTCCAATATTTGTTCGCGAGGTGTCGTCAGATGGCTTACAAAGGGTTGAGCTTGGAAGGCAAACGGGCGTTGGTCTTCGGTGGAACGAGCGGGCTTGGAAAATCGATTGCCCTGGGAATGGCGGAAGCGGGTGCGGACGTGGTGCCCGTCAGCCGCCGTGCGGAGGAGGTTGCGAAAACATCTTCGGAAATTCGGGCCCTCGGCCGGCGCTCGCTCGAACTCACAGCTGATGTAACGCGTCGCAATGACATCCAAAAGGTCGTCGATGGCATGGTGGCCGATTTGGGTCGCATCGATATCCTGGTGAATTCCGCCGGGACTACCAAGAAAATTCCATCGCTGGAACTTTCCGACGAGGACTGGAACCGCGTGATGGATATCAACCTGAAGGGGACCTGGCTCGCCTGCCAGATCGTGGGCCGCCGGATGAAAGATCAGATGTATGGTCGCATCATCAACATCGCATCCATCGGCGGCTTCCAGAGCTTGTATGAAGCGACGGTCTATTCCGCGAGTAAAGGCGCAGTGGTGATGCTCACGCGGAATCTCGGCACAGAATGGACAAAGTACAACATCACGGTGAATGCCATCGCCCCGGGCGTTTTTGAAACTCCCCTGAATCGCGCCCTGATTAACGCACCGGACCGCAAGGCCTCCATCATGTCGCACACGCCTATGAAACGGTTTGGAAATCTGGAGGAAATCAGGGGAGCAGCGATTTTTCTTGCTTCCGACGCCGCCAGTTTCGTCACAGCAGAAGTGATTTCTGTGGATGGCGGCTTTATGGCGCAGGGGATCGGAGGCTGATTTCCCCAACGATTCGAAAGATCCTCGGTGTGATCGAGTCGAGTTCAAAATCGCTGGTAAATCACTTGGGTGACACGGCTGAGGGTGACCATAAGGAATCACAACATCGAGAGGAACGGAGAATGAGACTGCGTTTTTATTTCGCTTGGTCCGCGAGCCTGATATTTTCTGGCGGAATCATCCAGGGCGGAGGACAAGGCCAAGTCGAACGTCCTCTGATCCCGCTTCCCTCAAGTAAAGTTCTTCTTTCGACAGTCCCCGGACATCCACATAGGACAAACAGTTTTCCCATGGCGGTGGCCCTGAGTCCGGACGGACATTATTTGGCCATTCTAAATAATGGCTATGGAACACCGGAGTCCAAGGAGCAGCAATCTATCGCCGTTCTTGATTTGAATTCCAACCAGATCCATGACTACCCCGACTCTCGCCTGGGAAAGAAGGGCCGCCAAACTTATTTCCTCGGACTGGCCTTTAGCGCTGACGGGAAGCGCCTTTACGCATCGGTGGCGTCGTTGACTGACCCCAAAGGCGAGGCTTCCGGTGACACTGGCAACGGGATTGCTATCTATAGATTTGAGGATGGCCGTCCCACTCCGCAAAGATTCCTTAAGGTCCCCCTGCAACCCGTGGGCTCAAAGCAGCGTTCCGCAAAAATTTCTGGGAAGACCCAGCCTGGTGATGCAGTTCCATATCCGGCGGGATTGGCCGTAGTAAAGCAGGGTGGGGGAGAGACGATTCTCATCGCCGACAATCTGTCTGATGACGCGATCCTGATTGATGCGGTGAGTGGCAGGATTATTCACCGATTCGACCTGAGTACTCACGACGTGGTTCCGGCTTCGTATCCATACACCGTGGTCGCAACCAAGGACGGCAAGCGGGGTTATTGCAGTCTTTGGAATGCATCGCAAGTTGCGGTATTGGATTTGGAAAGGGGAACAGTGATCCGAAGGATTCCGTTGTTGGCCCCACCATCTCCCACCACCGCCGGTTCGCATCCCACAGCCATGCTCTTGAGCCCCGACGAAAAATACTTGTACGTTACGTTGTCCAATTGCGATGTGGTTGAAGCCATCAAGACCGCGACCGGCGAGCTGGCAGGTCTGCTATCAGCGCAGCTGCCGGGCGAGCAATATGGAGGGGTCTATCCCAACGCGCTGGCGCAAACGGCAGATGGCTCCCGTTTGTTCGTGGCGGACGCATCGGCGAACGCCGTCGCTGTCTTCGATATGACCCGATTCAATGAGGCAGCGTTCCAGGGTAACTCTCCGCCCCAATTGGCAATGGGATTTATCCCTACCGAATGGTATCCGACGGCGCTTGCTGTGAACCAAGGCGATCTGTTGATTGCCACGGGCAAGGGAAAAGGGACAGGTCCCAACTCCGCATTTCCCCTTGCCGATCGTAAACCCGGGGACGATCCTCGAACCCATCACCCTTACATTGCCGCGCTCATTCACGGATCGGTGGCGCGTGTCAGCATCCGTGAGGCGGAAGGAGCGCTCGCCCACCTAACCCATGAGGCTTTGGAAAGTAACAGAATGCTGACCCAGCCCGGGACAATTCAATTTCAAGCCGGGGGCAATCCGATTCGGCACGTGATCTACATCATCAAAGAGAATCGGACCTACGATCAGGTTTTGGGGGACCTGAAGCATGGCGACGGCGACCCATCCCTCTGCCTGTATGGGGACGACATCACTCCGAACGAACACAAGCTCGCTTTACAGTTTGGCATCCTGGACAATTTTTATGACAGTGGGGAGGTTTCCGGCAACGGGCACGTGTGGTCGACGGCGGCGATTACCAGCGACTACACGGAAAAAACGTGGGAGATTGCTTACCGTGGCGCTGAACGGCTTTACGACTATGAGGGTGAAGTCGCGAACGGAAATCCTTTACATGAGGGGCAGCCTGATGTGAACGAGCCCGGCACAGGGTACATCTGGACAAATGTGGCGCGACACGGACTGACGCATCGAAACTACGGCGAATTCGTCGCTACGGAATGGTGTGGGGAATCAGGCTTGACAAAGCCGGCGTCGCAATCACCCAAAGAAGGGACGCCAGAGCCATCAGGCCAGCCTTGTGTGCCCGCCGTCATCCGTAAAGGGGAGGTGCTCCCTGCCAATGTCGGCCAGCCCAAAGGCTCGCCGAGCCCGTGGCCATGGGCGATCCCGCTGATCTCCCGTGATGTTGCCACCAAGCCGGAACTCGAGGGTCACTATGATCCTCACTTTCCGGACTTCCAGTTGGATTATCCTGACCAATTGCGGGCCGACGAATTTCTGAATGAATTCGACGGTTTCGTGCAGGCGCGAAAAGAAAACAGCGGGACGGAACTTCCTCAATTTGTGATTCTGCGACTGCCGAACGACCACACGGCAGGAACAAGAACCGGGGCGCCACAGCCTGTCGCTTCTGTTGCAGACAATGATTTGGCTGTGGGGCGGGTGGTTGAAGCTGTCTCGAAGAGTCCTTACTGGGACGACACGGCCATATTTATCCTGGAAGACGATGCGCAAGATGGGCCGGACCATGTGGACGCCCATCGCAGCATCGCCTTTGTGATCAGCAAATATTCGCCGGGGGCCCCCGACAACCCGGCAATCGACCATCATTTTTATACGACGGTCAGCGTGGTCCGAACTATGGAGTCGCTCCTGGGTTTGCCGCCTATGAACAATAACGATGCGTGGGCGCCGGTCATGGCTCCGCTTTTCGCAGGCGCGGGCAACCAGCCAGCCTACTCAGCCGACTTCAGCAACCGCGACAACGGACTCATTTACCGCATCAACCCGCCTCACGCGCCGGGCTCGAAGGAATCCGCCGTGCTGGATTTTTCCCACGCCGATGCGGCCGACTCCTCCATCTTGAACGCCATCTTGTGGAGGGACCGGAAAGGCAATCAACCCATGCCCAAGCCTCGGCACAAAGTTATTCGGGATGACGAAGATTAGGTTGGTTCAGGCAGCTTTACTATTTCCATTCGGTGGACAATCGGACGGCATTGCCGCTCAAATACCCCAGGGACTGTGCCGAGTTGTAGTGCGTGTAGCCCATGGACAGTGAGAATCTCCGATTCATCCTGATGGTGATTCCCGGACTCAGATTCAGAGCCCGAGTGAGTGCCCCGCCGTGCTCAATCTGCTGAATGCCCGCCCCTCCAGCAAAATCGAAGGTCAAAGGTCCCATTGGACCTACCCGGAAACGTGCAGTCATCATCTGGCTTTGATAAAAGCCCGGATTGAAAAAGCCCATATAGGTTTGCCGGGACCCACCGGTAAAGCCAAGGAATTTACCAGCGCAGCCGGCGTCGATTGAAATGCGGGCGGATTGTATGACATTCCGATCGACATTCACCGTGATGCCGTGGCCTTGGTCACGGTCGCTTTTGCTATGGGGGACGATTTGCCCGTGAACGTCCGTTGCGTGGATGTATTGTCCTGACGAATAAGCGGCGTAGAAATAATCCGCGTTCAACTCGGTGCGCGGCGTAAGAAAGATGTTCAAACTCCCTGCCGCGCGAGTTTCCATTACACCCAGGCGAACGGCGGTGGGCGTGTAATAGATGGCGGAGCGATTCAAATCCAAATCGACGCGGAGTTTCTTCGATGGAGCAAAACTAATTCCGCCCTGGGCTAATGGACTCGACTTCGCCGACACGATCGGCTTGGCTTGACCGGGCAGGTTGACGAGCGATCCCCGCCCGAATCTTGTCCAGCCCGCGCCGACGCGCAGGGTGAATCGCGAGGACAGCTGCGTGGACTGACGGTAGAGAAACATTTCTGGCGCCACGGCTCCGCTGATGCCCGTTGAAACCGGGAAACCGCCTGAGTTGCGGCCCATAGGGCTGTCCGAGGGAAGCGAGGTAACCGAGAGTAACGATTCCGTGTTGTGAAGAATGTGCATCTTGATAGTTGTACCGTAGGCGTAAGTTCGCAGGTCTTCGTGGAGGTCCAACTGGTTACACCCCTGTGGGCTTGTGCAGGGCGTGGGCGGTCCGATTTCCCGCGCGTAAACAGCCGTGGTGGTAACGGTGACATTCGACTCCTCGCTCACTCGATTTTTCATTTCCACGATCTGGGGGTCAGTCGGGGCTACCTGAGCAGCCTGGTCGAGCAATGCCAGAGTCCTGCGTCGATTGCCGCGTGCGTGCTCGATATTGGCCAGGAGAAATAGAGCGTCAAGATCGGCTGGCCGCTGTTTCACTGCCGCTTCCGCGTTCGATTGAGCCGCCTGGAGGTCACCGCGATAGAATGAAATGCGAGCTTTCCCCATCAACGCGTCAGGGTCCTCAGAGTCTTCTTTCAATAATTGGGTGAAGTGTTTGAGAGAGGCCTCCCATGTCCCTTCGCTCAGTTCCAGTTGAGCGAGGCAAATACGCGCATCGTGATTGCGCGGGTCCGACGAGAGCACAGACGTGAGGACCTCGTGCGCTGCGGGATAGTTCTTGACCGCCAAGTCGAGCCGAGCCTCTTTAAGCTTATATTCAAGGTTGGAGGGGTATCCCGACGAAAGTTCCCTGTAAACCGCCGCCGCCTCTTTAGGGCGATTGGACTCAAGATAGGCGCCAGCCAGGTTGGTGAGAGCTTTCACATCAGAAGGATTGTCCTTCACAATTCCCTGATAGAGGCTAATGGCCTCGTCAGGCTGGCGATTGAGGCGCCAGAGGCGCGCCAACTCCAGGCGCGTGTCCGTATCTTTGGGGAACATGTGAGCCAGCTGCTGGTAGCTTTGGATGGCGGCGGGAAAGTTTTGCATGTGAGCTTGGGCCTCCGCCAATCCCCTGAGTGCGTCAGCGTCCTCGGGATGACTCGCCAGGCGCTTTTGGTAATAACGTGCAAATTCCTCGGCAGACGAGCCAGGCAAGGGGCGGAGGGCTTCCCAACGTGCTTCCTCTTCGGCACGCGCGATGCCGTTCAAGGCTTCGCTGTCTTGCGTGTCGGCCGGCCGCCTGGCACTGAGGTTTTGGAAGATTTTTCGGGCTGGAGCGAATTGTTTTGTCCAGTAAAGAATAAACGCTTTGCCTTGGAGAGCGTCATAATTCTCCGGCGAGGCGGCCAGAACCTCGTCATATCGCGCCGCAGCTTCTGCGTATTGGCCGAGGACAACATGGGCCTGCGCCAGGCTCAGGCGTGCATCACTGTTTGCCGGATCAAGTTGCAATAAGTCCTGGAGCACTTGGATCGACTCCGCAGTCTGCCGTGAGCGCAGCAAGGATTGCGCCAACTCAAAATACACCCCTTCTGCCTTGGGCTGGGCCTTCAGGTAATGGCGGTAGTGCAAGACGGCTTCATTGTATTGCCGGCAAAACGCGAGCGAATTGGCCAGTGAAAGTTCCAGGACCTGGTCGTCGGGGGATTGCTTGAAAGCCTGCCTGCCAAACTCAATGCTCTCGGCGCAGCGCTGTGGAGTGGAGGCAAACGCCGTGAGGGCCTTGAGTGCTGCAGCATCCAATGGGTCATGATTTAAGCGGTCGCGAAAATACGCCTCGTCGTGGGGTGGCTCCTTTTGCCCAGCCCCGGACAATTTTGCCTGGCGGGCCGATTGAGCATCTTCAAGTCCCTTGGCGAGTTCTTTGTTTGCAGGATATCGTTGATGGAGTTGTTTGAATAGCTCCTCAGCTTCCTGATCCCGGCCAGCCCAAAGCAATGCAAACGCCTTCCCAGAGGCCGCATCTCCATTGGCTGAATCCGCGGTCAGTGCGCGACTGTATAGGCGCAAGCTCTCGTCGAAGCGCCCTTGCCAGGAAAGGATGCGAGCCTTCCCAATCAGCGCCAATTGGAAATCCGGATCCTGGGAAAGAACAGTTTGAAATTCTTTGAGAGCCTTCGTGTAGGCTGTCTGCCGGCCGTACAGTATTCCCAGTTTAGCGCGCGCTTCGAGGTCAGTTGGCCTGTCCCGGAGATAAGTCTCATAGGACGCCGACGCTTCGGGAAAACGCTGCCCGCGTGAGCAGGCCTCCGCGAGGCTTTTCCAGGACTCGGGCGCAGCATTGGGTTGGTCGGCAAGTTTGCGGAGAATGACCACCGCTTCGGCAATCCGATCCAAGTCCATCAGACATCTCGCTAATTGTTCCGCCACTTCGCTGGAATCCGGATCGACCTTGTGGGCCAGCAAATAAAAGTGGAGGGCCTGGGTGCGCCCGCTCGGTCCCGTCACGTAATAACAGTAGGCCAGGTTCTTCAGGAGATCGAAATCGCGCGGATAGGCATCCAGCGCACCCAGGTATAATTTCCGGGCGTTCTCGAAATCGCCCTGATCGAAAAGGCTGCGGGCAGTTTCAAGGAGTTGGATTGAAGTCAGCTTGGCGTGCGACGAGTGTGAATTCGCCTGGGCAGCGAAAGCGCCAGTTTCTGCCAGTAAGACCGCCAAAGCGATCCCGATCCCCACCAGCCTGCCAAATTTGTAATTCATGTGAGCCCTCCGGCGGGGGCCAAGCCCCGCACGGATCACCTCTTCGGTTTCCTGTCCTCTCGCGCTGCCTCTTTGGGGGTTGGAGAATGACCCTGGTTCTTTTGGTTGAGCTCCTTGGTTGACGGAACTGTCTGCACGCCCACTGGAGGGAGGCTTTGCGTAATTTGCTCTGATGCTCCCGCGCCCGCCGCGTGCAGTGGTTGTAGAGTCAGGAAGGCCTGACGCAAGATGGCGTATGAGTGCTTGGGTCTCAAGACGTATTGCGGGACGTCCCATTTTTTCCATAGAAAATATTTGTACGGTGCGGCCGAGACGATTCCTTCCCTACTCATGCCGGGCAGGACATCGGCGACAGGATGGCGTTGGTCCATGATGGGGCGCACACGAGAGGCTTCTTCGGGGCGATAGGAGAAGACCGCCATCAGAAACCCAGGAGTGTCCGCTATCCTCACTGTGCCGTCGTGGTCTGTGCCGGCAAACACCTTGAGACTCGAGGGGTCGGTCACGTTCAGGAGGTTCCATGGGATTCGCAGGTCGATCGTATTGGTTCGCACGTTGGCATGCCACTCCGCGAGCGAATCAAAGTCGGGCGATTGCGAATCGAGGCTGCCGTAACGCAAGATCCCCCTGTCATAACGTTGGGGCGGGAAGACTTCCCGATTGCGGCCAAAGCGGCGACGATTGGGTTCGATCACCTGGGATTCAAAGGTGCCCGCCTCCGAGACTCTCGCCTGCCAGCCGAGTTTGAGGCTCAGGGTCGTTTGGCCCGGCATGCTTTCGACCGGCACAATCTGATAAGGATTGTAATTGGAGGCAATCCAGATGCGGCTGGAGTCCCGGCTTGAAAGCTGAATCGCGTAAGTCATACCCATCGGAAAACGGATTGGAGCAATAAAGGGAAGATGCGTGAGGCCCGCCTGACCCGGTGCAGTGGAAATTCCGATGAGGTAATTTACATTATTCCATTCGGGCTGACCGTCGTTATCGTTGTCCAACTTTTCGACGACCAGGCGCAAGTAAAGGAAGCCTTCATCGGCATCCGCGTAGAGCGCTTTGAGATGGCGAGCGGCGTCAAACGGGTCTCCCTCCCTCCGGACGAGACCCGGGCGGGTCTCGGAGTAAAGGGGAGGCGTGTTCGCCCACTCCAGCGATGTGCCCTCAAGTTGGTGGATCGAGCTCAGGTGGGGTTCGGCGGCGAGCACTCCAAAATCCTCCGCGGGGTCCATGAAATTGGGCCAAAGCGCCTTGCGATCCTCCGGAACTTCGAAATTTCGGACAATCCAGTTTCGCCGGGACCACTCGTCGACCCATTCGAAAACCATTCCGCCGGCTGCGCCAGCGTCGAAGATGTTGTGCGTCATGCGCGAAAGTGCCTGACCTTGTTGGGCCTCGGTTGCCCCGCCTTGATCGAAACCTGCGCCGGCAAAATGGCCGATCCCCAGGCTGGATGGAACTCCGTACTCGCTTATTACCAGTGGGATGCCCGGATGATGAGCCTTGAGGTCCCGGATGTAGCCAAGGAATGGGTTGTTCCCTTCGGAGTCTATTGTGGCGCTGTACTTGGATTCACGGGTTATGAAGTCCGGGTAATAAGGAAAAACACTGTACGCCGCAAAATAACCGGCTTGGAAACGCGGGAGTGGACGGAGGTGCATCGAGTCAATCGTGACGGCATCATCATCGTCGTGAGGGCCTGCCGGAATGGGAAACCTTTCGCCCTCCGCGCGACGAAGCGAAACTTCTTCGTAGAACGTGCTATCGGTGATGTGGCGCATCGGGTCGAAGATGGGCAGGTTGACGGACCCGATAGGGTGCTGCCAATTGTATTTGGTCTCTTCATACTCCGCGGCATAATCAATCATCTGCGCCAGGAAAACCTCCGACGCGCTGCCCGAAGGCACCTCCACGTATTTGCCGTGAAAACTTCGCAGGTCGGAGTGGATTTGGTTATTGGAGATCACTGAGTGAGAGGTCCAAGCCTGGCTTAACAGGAATCCGGCTATCCAGGGAGCAACGTTGTTGGTGAAAACTCCTCCCGAGTGATTTGGAGTCTGTGCCAGGTCAGCCTGGCCATGTATCGCATCGACGGTGTCGCGAATTTCCTTTTGGCAGGTCGCTTCATAATCGCGATTCAGGAAGTCATCGCCCTGCGCGTCGCCCAGGGGAATCCCCTGAAGCAATCGCAAGGGTGTTCTTCCGGAGTTGTTGTTGAAGTGGGACAGGGACCGGTAGAACGCTGCGGGAAGAATGGTGGATATGCGCAACGTATTTGTGCCCAAGTCGCTAATTTTGATCAGCCAGTCATCGTAGATGGCGGGATCGGTAACCGGATCGGCAGGGAAATGGCCGGGTAGGGAGGGCGTCAAATTGACGCCCACAAGATAGGTGGGCTGCCAGCCATGTGGCTCCAACCAGGCGAAGTGGTCGCCTTCCACTCGAGCGGCGAGGGCCAATTGCGCTGGGCGTTCTTGAGGATGATCATCCATCCGAAACTGGCTCACGTCGCCTGTGGTATTCAGGATTTCCCTTAAGTTCCTGGCCGCGAGTTCGCTCGATGGATCGATAGCCAGCGCGCGTTGGAATTCGCGGACCGAATCCCGGTATTGCCCCCTCCCGCGGAAGAGCGTGGCCCACGCGATGTGGACATCAACGGTGTTCACTCCTTTATTACTCAGAATTTTCAGAAGGCCCGAGGCCTCGTTGTACTTGTCCAGGGCAATCTCGGTGTAGGCATAACCCAACAAGAGGTCAGTGACGTTGGGAGCGAGAGTGTGGGCGCGTCTGAAGTAAGGCTCGCCATGCGCGGGATCGTTCATCTTAAGGTAGTTCCAGCCGAGGAGGCTCAATACAGCGGAGTCGTTGGGATCAATCCGATAGGCAAAGATTAACAGTTTAAGAGAATGCTGGTAGTTTCCCGCGCGGTACTGCACCACCGCTTCAGTATAGAGCGGGCTGGTCTTGGGTCTAATCCAAAACTCCCAAACCAGGGCCACGCAAAAGATGGCGATAAACGAGAGAGTAATTCTGTTCTTGAATCCTGGCATTGGTTTATTTAAGCCTCGGCTCCCACGTGAATCACTTTTTCCCACTTGCGGAATCCAGTGAGGAAACGCACTACTCCCTGAAAGCGGTAATACAGAATGACCTGGCGGTATCCGATGTTTTCAAGTACGGCGAACATCAAAAGGGTCATGAGGTCCCGGAACCTCGGGTAGCGCCGGTAAGTTAACTCTTCAAGAAGAACGGCGCCGATGGAGAGGAATCCTCCGTAGAACAACGCAAGTCCGACAAATAGGATGTACAGAATGGGAGGTACCATCCCGAAGAGCAGGGCCAGCGGAACCATGAAGTAACCCAGGAATTCCACCGCCGACCCCAGCGCTTCCACGTAAAGCTGGAAGGGAAAGCTCACCATGCCCACCACGCCGTACCGGTGGTTGAAGAGGATTTCGGAGTTTTTCCAGAGTGTTTGGCAAAGGCCCATTTGCCAGCGGCGGCGTTGGCGTCCCAGGTTGGCTAATGTGGCGGGGCATTCGGTCCAGCAGACCGGGTCTGAAGTAAAAACCATTTTTATACGGTGGCCCTTTTTCATTGCCCAGCGGTGAAGCTGGACGATGAGGTCCATGTCTTCGGTCACGGTATCCTGCCCGAATCCACCCGAATCCATCACGCTCTCGCGATGAAATACTGCGAAGGCGCCGGAAATAATTAGAGTTCCTTGCATCACGTTCCATCCGGTGCGGCCGTAAAGAAAACTGCGCAAGTACTCCACCACCTGGAAGCGTTCCAATATGGTTTTGGGGAGGCCCACCTTGACCACACGGCCATCGCGGACTTCACATCCGTTCAGGATGCGCACGATGCCGCCACTCGCCACCGTGTTGATGGGGGAGGCGACGATGGGCCGCATCAGGCGAAGGAGCGCGTCGCGCTCCAGGATGCAGTCTGCATCGAGCGTGCAGAAGTAAGGCGTGCGGCACATGTTGATGCCCACATTCAGCGCGTCAGGTTTGCCGCCATTTTCTTTGCTGATCACCAGCAGGTTGGGGATCCGTGGATTGGCATAGAAACCCCTCACCGCGTGAGTGGCCATGCGCGCGCGGTAAATCAAATCCATCTTCACCAGGCGAAAGGCATCGACCAACCGGGCAAGCGTCTCGTCCGTGGAGCCGTCGTCGACCACGAAAACCTCGAGGTTGGGATAGTCGGTTTTTAGAATCGAGCGTACTGATTCCACCACGACGTCCTGCTCGTTGCATGCCGGCATGATGATGGTGACCGGCGGCGTCACCACGGAATCGCGAAGCTCATCCAGTCCCTGGTAAGCCAGCCGGCGTGTGTGAATCCACGTGTAAGCCAGGGAGAGCAACATAAGAATCGTGTACACGCCATTGGCCACGAAAAAGTAGGAAACGATCACCACGTTGAACATATTCATGGCGTGATAGAAAAACTGTCGCCATTCCATAAGGTCGAAATCCTCCCGTTTCTCAAGCCGCGTCCTTGGGTAAGATCCTGGGGCCCAAATCCGCATCGTGTTTTCGGGCGGCGAGGCTCTTAACCCATGACCGGATCTGGGGGTCGGGGTGCTGTCCATAATTCGACAGGAATTTCATACGTAGGGTATGGTCTGAACTGCCCGCGAGGGTGGCTAGCAGGTAGCTGGTCTTGCCCAGATCCGCCAATTGTTCGAGGACGTGCCGCTCCTTGCATTCGCCATTACTGCCAAACTGGGTCAGGATGGCGGGGATCAGCCCGGCGCGCTGGATGTCGTCGGCAATTTGTTCCTTGCTGTAGCGATCCTGCGTATTCAGGAGGTGCGCCCATACCTGATCCAAGCCCACCCGACCGAAGCTCAACAAGGTCCGCGCAGCGGCTTCCCGGACCATCCACTGGGAATCTGTCAGGCGGTTAGAGATGAGACCGGCGCGTGAGATGAACCGGTACTTGGCCAGTGCCCTCACCGCGTGCAATCGGACGTACCACTGTTCATCTTCGAGCATATAGAGCAGCGCGGAAATCGCGCGCGGGCTGTCCATGTAAGCGATGATGGGAGCGCTGCGGGCGCGCACGTCGGGATTCGAATCTTTACAGAGCCTGGTGAGAAATGTTTCTGAAAGCTTCGCAGAGAATGTTCGGCTGTCGAGAACAAAATTTTCACCTAATGTCGCTGCGCGTTCCGTCATCTCCCGGAGAATGTCCACTGCGAGGAAACGAATTTGCCCTTGCGATTCCTGGAGCGATGGCAGAAATTTGTCCGCTTGATCGAGCGGGAAACTTATTAACGCCATTTTGAGCGACCGTATGGACACCTGACTGGCGGGACTGAGAATCGCGGTGTGCAGGCGGTCCAGAATGGCCTTGAGGCTCTCCGGTTCGCCGATGGCGGCGAGCGACGCTGCGGCGACCGAGCAGACGTCGGGGTGAGCATCGTTCAGCGCTCTTACGAGGAGGGGCCAGCTTGGCTGGTGCCGGATGCGACCCAGTTTTTGTGCGCTGGCGGCCCGAATCAAATAACCCAGTGGAGAGCTAGTGCTTTTTCTCCAACTGCCGCGAGATGACCCTTCATTCTCGCCCGTCAATTGACGCTGCCAAATGGCCACCAGGCCCAAGTCCTGGCAAAGCCGCCGCAGAATGGGCACCTGGCCGGGGACCGGTTTCCTCTCGAGGAGGAGTAACTCGAGAGCATGAACGCGATCCCGCCCGGTGATGGCATCCAGGGCATCGCACCCCTGGTCATAATCTGCCGTCCCGTCAAGCAGCGCCGCAATCAGGGTGCTGAAGCGCTCGCGCAGGTCGTCGATTCGTTGGAAGTAAATTTCTCGACGCCGACGGCGCAGGAGGGTGAAGCCAATAATCAGGACGGAGCACGTGAGGATGACAATCATCATCCCCGATACCACCTCTGCAACGTGCTCCAGAAGGAATGGCATTGCGCTCTCAATTTCTAAGGCAACAGCTTAGATGCCGAGGGAGGTTTAACGGCTTCAATTTTATTGGCGGGTTGGATGCTTGACTGTGTGGTTTATAACGGCGGATTGAGTTAGGCAGGACAAGGAGATTCTTAGCCCACATTTCCATTTTGAACTCGATCGAGGACGCTTCGGAGGTCAGTACCCAATGGGTGAGAAACAGAATCAGCCCTTTCAGCCCTCTTTCAACGCCTCTCTCAGGATCGATTTCCAAGGGTTTCGCGTCACCTCGGACGGCGGCTTGATCCTGGTGCGCGAACTCGACGAGCGGCTCGGGTTCGGAGAATTGATCGAAGAACATCTGGCGGACCCCCGCCGTGGCAAAAACACGCAGTTTCCCTTCGCGGACCTGCTGCGGCAATCTGTCTATAGCCGCCTGGCTGGTTACGAAGATCTTAACGACGCCGAAAGGCTCTCCCAGGACCCAACCTTCCGGCTGATCGGTTCGGAGAAGGTCTGGGATCGAGGCGCCGCTCTGACCTCCCGGTTGCAGACCTTCGAGACCGAGATGCTGGCCGAGGGCGAGAACTTCGCTGGACTGGGACGACTCAACCGGGCGTTGATCGGCAAAGCGGAAGTGATGGATTCAGGTTACCGCACGGTCCTGGACATGGATTCGACCGAGATCCCAGTCTACGGGGAGCAAGAGCAGAGCGCCTACAACGGGCACTTCGAATCGACCTGCTACCACCCTCTACTGCTGTTCAACGGCGACGGGGACTGTCTGGCGGCCGAGCTCCGGCCCGGCAACGTTCACAGTGCTGAAGGCTGGGAAGAGGTTCTGTTGCCCGAGATCGAGCGCCAGCAGGAGATGGGGAAGGAAGTCGCCTTTCGGGCCGATGCCGCCTTTGCCAAGCCGGAGATTTACGTAGCTCTGGAGGAGCGGGGCGTGAAATATGCCATCCGGATTCCTTCCAACGACAACCTGGAACGAGATATTGCCGAACTGCTGCCGCGCCCGTTGGGGAGGCCCAGCCACCAGCCGTTGGTCGAATACAAGGGGTTTCTCTACCAGGCGGCAACTTGGAAGACGGCCCGGCGAGTGGTAGCGAAGGTCGAGCATCATGCGGGGGAGCTATTCCCGCGAGTGGGCTTCATCGTGACCAATTTAACTCTCCCAAGCCGGGCGGTGGTGCGGTTCTATAACAAGCGAGGAACGGCAGAGCAGTGGATCAAGGAGGGGAAGCAGGCAGTGAAGATGACGCGGCTGAGTTGCCACCGGTTCCGGTCTAACGAAGTGCGCCCGTGGCTGAGCGTGCTCGCCTACAATTTGGGCAACCTGTGGCGGCGGCTGGTGCTGCCGAAGAAGATCGAGAACTGGTCGCTATCGAGTTTGCAACAACGGCTGGTGAAGACCGGCGGACGTTTGGTCAAGCATGCCCGGTACTATTGGCTGCTCCTGGCCGAGAGCCATCTGACTCGACGACTGTTTGGGAGCCTGGTCCGGCGGATCGCAGACGGAAGCGGATTTTGGCGGCAAGAGATGCAGGGGCGGGAAAAGTGTCCGAGGCACAGGTCGAAAGAGGGCCAGGTTCGAGTTTTGGGATTCTGCGGAAAGACAAAACCCGCCCGTTCCAGAGCCGGCGGAAGCACAAAGCACTGAAAGCCCGACTGGACTTTGAAATTAGAGGCAGACGGATGTAGATTTCGGGCAGGGCGAAAACTGAAAACGGAAATTCTGGTTTATATACCTTGACAAGCATATGCTCTGTGGAGTATATTAAGAGAGTGGAATCTGTATTCGAAATCCTTGCGGAGCCGAACCGCCGCGCGATATTGAGCCTCCTGGTCTCGTCACAACGGTCGGTTGGAGAGATCGAGCGTCAACTTCGTATGCCGCAGCCGACCGTGTCAAAGCACCTGCGAGTGCTGCGCGAGGCCGGTTTCGTGGAATCCACGGTGGAC
>JBGPCF010000039.1:0-46520 GCA_041481635.1 Terriglobia bacterium
GCCAGTGAAATCTTCTTGTGAGCGTCCTTCTCGTTCGCAGCCGCTTGGAAAGCATTGTACTCATCCGTGCTTTTCCATTGAGGCCCCTTTTTCTCGCCGGCGGCTTGCTGAGGAGCCGCCCAGGCATTAGCCTGTTTCAATAAGGACGTCTTACCCACACCCTTCATGGGCCGGGCCATGGCTGCAACACACACCAGGCTGGCCAACAAAGTTGAACCGATGTACACGAGACTTTTCTTCATGGGTTGACTACCTCAATTTATTAGGGTGTGAGCCCCACAGTTTCGGGACGTGCTCCGTACCAGCACCGGCCCGCCTGGACGGATTACCGAGAGGCTCAGTTGCTCGCTTGACCTCGCGACTGCCTTCGAGTGCGACCATTGAGATATCAAGACTCACAGGACTTTGCAAGCAAAATCTGTTGGTCCTCGGCAACTCCTTCCACGATAACCCGCCTGCCTTTAGGGTAGGATGCAAAACAGGCCCTTGATGTCGCCCCCCAATACTAAAGCCAGGCTTGCAGGTTCGTGCCCAGATCATTAAAATCAGGCGGAGATGTCCGCAACTGGTCCAGCCGACACTCTAGCCGACCGCGCAGGAATGGCCGCCGTCGCCCCCCGGCACCAAACTGAGCGTTTCTTTGCTGAGCGGGCCAAGGAAGTTCTGCTTGCCTTCGCCCGAAACCCGAACTTACAGGAACGTGACCTGCTCCGGCTTCTCGAACGAAAGGACTTAGCCCCTGAAGTGCTCCGTGAAATTGCGGCGCACAAGGAGGCCTTGCGAAGTTATACGGTGAAGCTGGCTCTCGTCCGCCATCCCAGGACACCTCGATTGGTAACACTTCCGATACTGAAATTTCTGCACCTCTTTGACTTGGTGCGTGTCTGCCAGACGCCCGCTGTGCCAACAGACGTAAAGTATGTGGTCGAGGAAACGATCCTCAAGAGGGCGGAGCGAATCCCACGAGGCGAGAAAATCAATTTAGCCCGGCGCGGGTCTGGGCGAGTCGCTGCAGGGCTGCTCAGGACTCAGGACCGGGCCCTGATCCAAGCCATCCTGGATAACCCTTACCTGACCGAAGCCCAGGTCCTGAAAATTCTGCCGCGGGAGGACCTGTCGCCTGAAGTCGTGGACATGCTGACCCTGCACGAAAAATGGGTCCGCAGTTACCAGGTTCGATTGGCGCTGATTCGAACTCCTTTGACACCCTTTAAGCGCGTATTGGAGTTTTTGCCCGATTTGGCCGTCACCGACCTCCGCGAGATCTGTCTCGACCACCGAATGCCGGAACACGTTCGCAAATACATCGAGGCCTACTGCGCTGCCCGGCTGAAAGCGAATCCACGCCGCCGGCCCCAGACCGGATAGGCATATTCGTTTGCTTGACACCCCTCGCACCCTCCGTTAGATTGGCCATTAGTCTCGGGTTGTCGACGGTCACTCCGACTTGATCATTTGGAACTCGCCGGTCGGGCGGCAAGAGCATAGAACTAAGGAGACTGCGTGGCTTTTAGCTGGCTCGACCTGTTCGTCGTGGTCGGATATCTCATCGCCATCACGATTTTTGGGGCTCACTTTGGGAAAAGCCAACGCACCCTGCACGATTATTTTCTTGGTGGCCGCCGCCTTCCCTGGTGGGCCATTGCGTTCTCAGTCGTGTCCGCCGAGACGAGCATTCTGACCATCATCAGCACCCCTGGAATCGCCTATCGGTCGAACATGGCGTTCCTGCAGTTGGTTTTCGGGTACCTCGTGGCACGGGTGGTGGTCAGTTTCATTTTTATCCCGCGATATTTCGCCGGTGAACTATTTACGGCTTATCAACTTGTTGAACGGAGGTTTGGCCGGGGCCTGAAAGTCTTTACCGCAGTCCTCTTCCTCATCAGCCGGGCGCTTGCGGAAGGAGTGCGCGTTTTCGCCATCTCCATCGTTATTGAAGTCATATTTAAGACGGGTGTCCTAACTTCGGTTATCATTATTACGGCGCTGACCCTGTTTTACACCTTCAGGGGCGGCCTGACCGCGGTCATCTGGACGGACGTCATCCAATTGGTCATATACCTGTCCGGCACAGTGGTGGCGCTTCTGGTGGCACTGCACTCCATTCCCGGAGGATGGCACGAGGTCTCGAGGCTGGCACATGTGGGTGGAGACAAACTCCAGGTTTTCGACTTCCATTTTAATTGGAAAGAACCTTACATGTTTTGGTCAGGCATCGTGGGCGGGACATTTCTGACCACCGCCAGCCACGGGACTGACCAGTTAATCGTGCAGCGTCTACTGGCGGCAAAAAACAAACTACAAAGCCAGACAGCTCTGCTTTCAAGTGGCGTGGTGATCCTCTTTCAATTCACATTGTTCCTCGTGGTGGGTGTTGCCCTCTCCGCCTATTATTATCATTTCCCACCCACGGCCACGTTCTCCACCCCGGATAAGCTCTTCCCCACCTTTGTGGTCAATGAGCTTCCGCGAGGTTTGGCAGGGCTTCTGATTGCGGCAATTATTGCCGCAGCAATGTCAAATTTGAGCGCCGCACTGAATGCTCTGGCTTCCAGCGCCGTCATGGATTTTTATAAACCATTTCTGCGCCCCCACGCGGACGAAAAAGAATACATGAGAGTATCGAGGGGCGTGACGCTCCTCTGGGGAGTCGTGCTGGTCCTCGTCGCACTGGTCGCGCAGCAATTCCATCAGAGCGTCCTGGAACTTGCATTGACCATTGCTTCGGTTGCCTACGGCGCGATGCTCGGAATTTTCCTACTCGGCGTTTTAACGAAGCGCGTCATGGCGCCTCACGCCCTGTTCGGAGCCTTGTTGGGCCTCGCGACTTTGCTCTATGTCATGAAATTCACGAGTATCGCCTGGACGTGGTACGTCGCTATCGGAACGTTGGTAACTTTTTTCACCGGATGGGCCACCAGTTGGTTGCCTGCCCGTCAGGCTCAAGCAGCCGGCGGGTCCAGCTAGAAACGAATGGAGAAACGCACCGAACTCGTCAAAGGTTTGGGCCTCTACGGAGCCGCCTCAGTAGTGGCCGGCACGATGATCGGCACGGCGATCTTCGTGGTGCCCAGCAAAATGCTCCGCCTTGTCGGGACGCCCTGGATGGTCCTTCTCGTTTGGGTCTGCGCGGGCGTCCTGAGCCTCTTCGGCGCGCTGGGTTACGCGGAGCTCGGCGCCGCGCTCCCCGAAGCGGGCGGCGAATACGTTTACATCCATCGGGCTTACTCGCCCATGCTGGGCTTCCTGTATTCCTGGACGCAATTCGTGATCGCCAAGTCGACGTCGATTGCAGCCATTGCCACAGGGTTTGTGCTCTATCTGAGTTATTTTTTCCCCGGCCTCACTGAAGTGGTCTGGCAGACTGACCTCTCCTTAGCGGGCCATTCCACGACATTCAAATTGACTGGCCTCCAACTCGGCGCCACGGTGATGATTCTTCTTCTCTCGGGTATCAACGTCCTGGGCGTGCGCCGCGCCGGAGCAGTGCAAACTTTGTTTACTGCCTCAAAGCTTCTCGTCCTTGCCGTTCTCATTGTGCTCGGCCTGACGTTGGGGCACGGCGCGTGGGACCACTTCCGCGCGCAGCCTGTGGCCGAGTTTCACGGAGGCACCCTCGCGGCATTTGGAGTCGCGACGGTCTCGGCGCTTTGGGCCTACGACGGCTGGAATAATCTCAGCATGGTGGCCGGGGAAGTCAAAAATCCGCAGCGCAATATACCTGTAGCGCTTATCTTCGGAACTCTGCTCGTGATCGGCGTCTACCTGCTGGTGAACTTGGCCTACTTTTATGTTCTGTCGCCCGCTGCCGTCGCGGGCACGCAAACCGTTGCGGCAGATTCGGCGCGAGTTTTCCTGGGAAGAGCGGGCGGCGCATTTGTCGCCATCGGGGTGATGATCTCCACTTTTGCGACACTGAACGGTTCCATTCTCTCCGGGTCGCGAATTCCATTCGCCACGGCGCGCGATGGGCTCTTTCCCCAGCCTCTGGCTAAACTTCATCCTCGGTTCAGCACGCCAGCCGTTTCAATCATGAGCCAAGCCATCGTGGCGGGCCTTTTTGCCCTGAGCGGCCAGTACGACACGCTTTACACCAAAGCAATCTTTTCTGAATTTCTTTTTTATGCGCTGGTTACAGGGGGAATTTTCGTTCTTAGGCGTCGCGCACCCGATCTCCCCCGCCCCTACCGCACCTGGGGATATCCCGTAATCCCGGCAATTTTTGTGGGGCTTTCAGTACTCTTGTTGATCAACACATTTCTCGAACAAAGGACCGACTCCCTCTGGGGCCTGGCACTAGTGGGCAGCGGGATTCCCCTTTATTTTCTCTGGAAATTATGGCGACAAAGAACAAATTGACTCGGTGGTGTGGTCGCGTCAGTAACGCGACTTTGCTGCTCCTGTTGGCTGCTAACTTATCATTTGCAGCTGAGAAGAGCATTGCCCGCACTCCTACACAATCGATTGATGAAATAAGGGCAGCGCGCAAGCAAGTGGCAGCTCAAAAACTTCTTCGTGGCCGGGTTTTGGGGGCCCGACCCCTCCGCATGTTTTATTATTTCGATGACACGCGTGGCTTTGAATCACTTCAGTCGCACGCCTCCGGCATTACGGTTCTCGCGCCGCAGTGTTTTCCGATAGACGGCGATGGCTTCATCCACGGGGCCCTTCCTCCCCGGGCGCTGGCGGCCGCGCGCGATGCCAAGCTGGCCATCATGCCCTTGGTCTTCAATCAAGGTTTCGACCGCCCCACCGTGACAGCATTGCTGCACAGCAAGGCGGCCCAGGAACGCGCGGTCGAGTACATAGGCTATCTGGCGAAACGCGATAACGTAGTTGGCTTTCAAATTGACCTGGAAAACATCGACCCCGCGGACCAACGATTGTTTTCGCAGTTCGTCAAACGCGCGGCCGCCCGTCTCCATTACAACGGCCGCCTCCTGAGCGTCGCAGTGACGCCGCGATTTTCAGACGCCGGCCCCGGCACTCATCGGCGTGGAGAAATTCCCGCGGGTGAATGGTCGGCGGCTTTTGACTACCGCGCGCTCAGCCGGTATGCCGACTTCATTACTCTCATGACCTATGACCACTCCGTCCGAACCGGCCCGCCCGGCCCCATCGCGGGCTATGGGTGGGTGAAGAGCGCCCTCCGGTATGCCGTCCGCCGCGTTCCCCGGTCCAAGTTGTTGCTCGGAGTCCCGTTGTATGGAAGAGAATGGACCGCCAATGATGATGAGGGCTCGGCCAGCCGCTCGCTAACCTCCAAAGATGTCCGAGAACTCATCGAACGGCCGGAGGTCATCGTCCAGTGGAATGCCAAATGGCGCTCTCCCTGGTTTGAGTACAATGACGGATCAGCGTTGCGCACTGTTTGGTTCGAGGATACGCGCAGCCTGAAAGAGAAAATCAGCTTGATGCGACAATACCAACTCAGAGGGTTCGCCGCGTGGCGACTGGGAGACGAGGGCGCGGAGTTCTGGCCGCTCGCAGACGAAGAGAAAACTCCTCAGACTCGGGCTCAGCTCCGCCAGTCTCATCCGGCCGCCTCCAAAAAGCGCCGTGCCAAAACCCAACCCCAAAAAACTAGAAGGCTCAACTCCCAAGTCAGAACCAAGGAGCGAGCACACCAAACCGGTCGATAGGAAATCCTTCATGCGCTCTTGTCATTTAAGAACCTCGCTCCTGATACTACTCAGCACCTTCGCGACGGCCAACCTATCCGCACGAGGGGTCTGGAACGTCGCCGCGCCGAAGAAGCTTGACGCTCGACTAGTCCGACAACTACAGAGTCTCGCTCGCCAGGAACGTGCAACCCTTCGCTTCGTGCCTTCCTATTCAACCACTCGATCCGGCAAAGCAGGCGGGGGGAACGTCAAAATCGAGCTTCGCGAGGCGGTGAGCCTTGATAAATTCTTTGATACATTAAACCAATCACCCGGCGAACTGACAAAGGGCTTGACTCATGAACAAGCCAGTGAGGGCTATACCCTCGGAGCT
The DNA here is from genome assembly GCA_041481635.1 of Terriglobia bacterium. Taxonomy (GTDB): domain Bacteria; phylum Acidobacteriota; class Terriglobia; order UBA7540; family UBA7540; genus DASYXZ01. The sequence goes on from JBGPCF010000039.1 coordinate 5,998, forward strand.
AGCTCTGTATATAAGTCCGGCCCGGAGAGCATCCAGATCATGGCCGCAAGCGCACGCGGATTTCACAATGCATTCATGCGTATCCCCCAACTGTTCTTGAGCGCGCGGACCTCAAATAATGCGGACAAATTGACGCCCCCACCAAAAGTTGTGTCGGTTCTAACCTCTGGACGCATTGCCATGTTTTCGATTACGGACTTCCCTTCCTTCCCCGAACGCGGCATTGTCGAGGGATTCTACGGAGAGCCCTGGAGCCACCAGGACCGCCTGGCGATGCTCCGCTTTGAGGGCAAGCACGCGATGAATGTTTATTATTACGCGCCCAAGGATGATCCCTACCATCGTCCGCTGTGGCGCAAACCCTACCCACCTCAGCGCATGAAACGGCTGAAGGAATTGGCTCGAACGGCCCGCGCCAATTTCGTTGACTTCTGCTTTGCCATCAGTCCGGGGCTCTCGATGACCTATTCGAGCGATACCGACTTCAACGATCTCACCACCAAGCTCGACGGCGTAGCCCAACTCGGCGTGTCTTGCTTCGCCCTTTTTCTTGATGACGTTCCGCAAGAACTGCAGAGCCCGCAGGACAAAGCTCGCTTTAAAACTCTGGCTGAGGCGCACGTCTTCGTGATCAACAAGCTCTACCAGCACCTGAAGTCGCGCTCCCCGGACAACCGGCTTGTGGTGACTCCCACGACTTACACGAACGAATGGGGCAGCCGGGATTACATTCGCGAGCTTGGGGCCGGCGTCAATGCCGATATCCCAATCGTCTGGACCGGCCCCCACGTGGTTTCTCCAACCATCACATTGACGCAAGCCCAGGAGTGGAGTGAACTGCTCCACCGAAAGCCGCTCCTTTGGGATAATTTTCCTGTCAACGATGGCATCCGCTGGCGCGTCAACCTGGGCCCCATAAAGGGCCGGGATCCTGGATTGCCTGGGGCGGTCCGTGGCTTTTTCTCGAATCCCATGAACCAGCCTCACGCCTCGATGATTCCTCTCCAGACGATTGCCGAGTACTTATGGAATTCGACGGCCTATGACCCTGAAGCCGCGCAGCGACGCGCCATGACCGAGCAGTACGGCAGCGACGCGATGAAGGACCTGGCGCCGTTCCTCTCCACCTACGGCGACTACTGGTGGGATGACAACATCTTCAAACGACTTTATGTCGAGGAGCGAAAGATCATCGACATTCCGGAGATCAAACAGCGAATTGCGTTTCTCGAAACCACGGCCACCGCGCTACGCAAGAAGCCTCGCTATCGAGCGCTGATGAACGAAATCGCGCCCCTGTTGCCCAAGTACACCAAGCGCGTGGCGGAAGTTCTGGACACACCGGCCTATCGTCATGAGCCCGATGGAAAGCTGACGTGGCGCGACGATTACCTGATCCTCTACGCACCGCGCGTGAGCGCTCCGCCCATCCTGGATGGCGATTTCGCCAAGTGGAGGTCCGGTCCGCTTTACGTCCTGGACCAGCCGAACCAAATTATTGCCGGGCATAAACTCTGGCACGATGCCGGTCAATTCTCGGCCCGATTCGCTTTGGGTTGGGATGACGAGAATTTTTACCTCGGCGCCGATGTGACTGACCCCAGCCTATTCCAGCCATTCACCGGGCGCGACATTGCCGGGGGCGACGTAGTCTCGCTGATTCTCGAACCGGCCTTCCGCAAGAACTTCTACAACATCTCCGCCAATGGCGACGAATACCAGCTACTCTTCAGCCCGGGAAATTTTACCGGCGTCAACCCATGTATTTATTCAGAGGAGGATTATCTTCCCTTGCGGTCCCAGCCTCACGACTACAACCAGGAAATCAAAACCGCGTGGAAGAAAACACCCACCGGATACTCCGGCGACATCGCGAGTCCCGTCCGGTGGTTTGACGGAGGAAAATTCAAGGCGGGGTATGAAATCGGCCTGGCCCTGGGCGCACAAAAAGCCCTCCCTCACGATCCGCAGAATGTGAATCCGGCGGAAGAAATCCCGCGCATCCTCTTCCGCTCAAAAGTGGACCCCACTTTCCCGGTGCATGTTGGAAACCCGTCGACTTATCAACGCCTAGTGTTGATTGATTCAAGCAAGCAATAACGCAGAGAATTTTATGCAGGACATGAAGAGCCAGCGGGGCGTGACTCCCTCTTTCAGACTACTTCTTCTGCAGGGCGGGGATTACGTATTGCGAGAGGTAGAGTTCATACGCCTTGCGCGTATCCTCGGTGATGGGAGCGGTGGCGATGGGGAGGTCATTGGCGGAGCGGAGGTAAAGATCCCCCGTGCGCCCAAACTGTCCCGGCTCGGACTTCACAAATTTTTCCAGGTCGTCGACGCCAAAATCGTAAATTTGTTTCAGGCTGTACGATTTCAGCTGCTCCGGGTCGAGTTTGCCGACCGAGCGGAGGTGCAAATTGAGTTTTCCAAAATTCCGGCTTTTGTCGTATTCGACAAGCAGAACGCGCTGGAATTCCTGGTTGGGATCCTTGGAATCTTTATCTTTATAGATGTCGGCCAGCACAAAGAAATCGGTGAGCTTGCCGTTGCGGCTTTCATCCAGCAATTGGAAAAGGCGGGACGTGACATCATTGGGATCAACGGGCGGAGTTTTTTCTTTCGCGCCGAGCGTACCGATGGGACTTACCACCACTAGAACCACAGCCAGGCCCGCCATCAGGAGGCGCGACGGAAGGATCTTCTTTTCTCTCAAATCGAACTCCTCAACGCAGTTTGAATTTGCGTTGACATGCCGGACGGCACTCGGGAGAAACCCCAAAAGTCAATCATACACTCCCCCGGGGAATAAAGCCAAATAAGTTGGTTCAAGGACATTTAATTTATAGTATTGCAGCGCCAGTAAAATCAAATGAGCGGCGGTTCGCGCTCCCTCCTCCTCGCACTGCCGCGGCTACGGATAGAGCAGGTATTTCTCCCGCATGCGGCGAAACTGCTCCAGTTCCTTCTGCTGATATTCGTATGCCAAACGCCGCGGGTCGCGCCCTTGCCTGATTCCCTCCAAAACAGCTCGCGAGCCGACCAGCGCGAGCGTCTTGTCCAACTGGAACTGGCTGGGAAAGAGTTTGTAAAGCGCCGCGGCGAGTTCAACGCCCAGCTCCGGAGAGTCGAGCGCCTGACGGTCCAAAAGAACCAATTGAACGCCATGGCAAATTTCACCCGCAAAGCGATTCTCGCGCGGGGTGAAATCGATGGCGAGGAAACGGACACCTTGAATCTGGCGCGCGTTCAACTCCTCAGCCAGTTTGGCCCCGTCCATCCACGGCGCGCCCAGCACTTCGAACGGCGTGTCAGTGCCCCGCCCCACGGTGACGTTGGCGCCTTCCACCATTCCAACGCCGGGGTAGAGGGTTGCCTCGATCAAGTTGCGCAAATTGGGCGAGGGGTTGATCCAGCGCAGCCCCGTTTCGTCTAACCATGCCGCACGCTCCCAGCCGCGCATTCTCACTACATGAAGTTTCGCGCCCAGCTTGTTTTCACCATTGAACATTTCCGCCAACTCGCCGAAGGTCATCCCGTGGCGGACCGGCAAATCAAAGTAGGCGACGAAGGAATGGAGATCGGAATCCAGCACCGGCCCTTCAACATAGAAACCGGTGATCGGATTGGGACGGTCGAGCACGAAGATTGGAATCCCTTTTCTCGCCGCCGCCTCCAAACAGTAGCCGAGAGTTGTGGAATATGTATAGAAGCGCACGCCGGCGTCCTGGATGTCGAACACCAGCGCGTCCAGCCCTTCGAGCATTTTCTCCGTGGGCCGGTCGGTTTCCCCGTACAGGCTGTAGATCGGCAACTTGGTCTTGGATTCCACTGAGGATGCAACGCGCTCGTCAGCCACGCCGGCCAGCCCATGCTCGGGGCTAAATAGCGCCGCCAGTTTGACGCCCGGCGCGTGGGCCAGCAAATCGATATTCCTGCGACCCTCAGAGTCGAGGCCCGAATGATTCGTCACCAGTCCGATGCGCAGGCCCTTGAGCGCGGCAAAGTTTTCCGATTCGAGCACGTCGAGCCCGGTTTGCACTTTGCCATTCTTAGGAGCGCGCGGGCGATAGCTGTTCGTCATCTCGCAGTAGGCAGTGAGAGTTGGGCAATCAGCAGTTACCGTCTTCGACGTCGTGTACCCAAACGCCGCGGCGGCGATGGTGGCGACTTTGGAGCGCAGGGCAATCACGTTGCCCTTGCCAATGGGATGCACCGCGTTAGCCAGCAGGATCACGTAGGTTCTGGACAGCGGATCGATCCAAATGGAAGTCCCGGTGAAGCCCGAATGGCCAAATGACCCCACGGGAAAAAGCTCGCCCCGGTTGGAGGCGTAAGGCGAGTCAATATCCCATCCCAGCCCGCGCACTACGGTTTTACCGGCGGGCGTGGCGGGCGTCGTCATTTTTTCCACGGCGGGGGCGCTGAGAATTCGCATACCGTTGAATGATCCGCCGCCCAAAATCATCTGAGCGAAAATCGACAAATCATCGGCGGTGGAGAACAAGCCCGCGTGGCCGGCCACTCCGCCCATGTTGTAGGACGTTGGGTCGTGCACTTCGCCCCAAAGCATTTTGCCCGTCGTTCCCTTCTGATATTGCGTGGGCGCAATGCGCTCGCGGTCCGTGCCGGGATATTCCAGAGGCTTGAACCGCGTGTCCTTCATCCCCAGCGGCTTGAAAATATGTTCGGCACAATAGACGTCCAACGTCTGCCCGGTAAGGCGATGCACCAGCTCGCCCAGCGTCTCATAGTTGATGTCGCTGTAAATGAATCGCGTGCCAGGCAGAGCGATGGGCTTCTCCGCGATAATCAATTTGAGCGCCGTGTCGTAGCCCGACCAGTCGGGTTCGAGCGGCAGGTCTCCGCGCAGCCCGGAATAATGCGTCATCAATTCGCGAATGGTGATTTCTTCTTTGCCGTTGGCCTTATATTCCGGCCAGTATTCGCTCACCGGGTCTTCCAGGCGAATCTTCCCCTGCTCCACCAGTTGCATCACCGCCGTCGTGGTGGCAATCACTTTGGTGAGCGAGGCGAGGTCGAAAATCACGGCGGCGGTCATCGCGGATTTTTGCGGCACGAGAGTGCGATTGCCGAAGGCGCGGCGGTATTCCACTTTCCCATCGTGCCCGATCAGGACCACGGCTCCCGGACACTTTTGTGCCGCAATCGCTTCTTCGATTATCGGCGCGATGGCGGAGAGCTTTTGTTCGGCAGACTCTTGGGCAAGACATGGCGGAGCATGGAGCGCCAGAGATGCGCCCAGCAAAAGCGCCGAGATGACTGTTGGCATGAAGCGGGAATAGGACGAGCTTCTATTCCATCTGTTCATTCTAAAGGACATTCCGGCTTCGCTTTGCATTCCAGGCCCGGGCGGAACACATGGGCCAATAGTTTTGTATCACAAAGGACTGGAGTTGAGAACTAAACCTTTTGTTCCTTCTGACTCCTTGGTTTCCGCCCCCACGTACTGCCAATGAACTTCCACCTGCTTCCTCACTCTACCGTCTACTTTCTACAGTTTACTGACTAAGGTCAATCGGGGAGATCCTGATTTTCGAATAGAAAACACTTGAAGTCACCCTAAGGCAGCTTAAGAAATCTCCAAAGTTGATTTCTATTAGCATGGGCAGCCATCCGATCATTCCTCTTCGCGGATTGTGCGTCAGTGCGTCAGCCAACCATGTTTTGTGGGCATACGCAGGCAACCGCTACCGCTCCACCATCCATCAATTGATTAGCAGTCTGAGTGACGGATCAAGCCAGCCACTCCATTGGGTGATTAATTAAATGCGACCGAACTTTAAGCCCCTTCTCATCGGCGTCGTGGCAATCGGTTCGATTGTGTTGCACACCGCGCTCCCTGTACACGCTCAGAAAAACATAGATCAACCTGACAAGATCGGGCATCGCACTGTGGCCCATAAGGCTGTCATCTCACCCGAGAATGAACACAAGGTCGGTGAGCAGCTTGCAGAGGTATTCGTAAGAAGTGTGATTCTTGTTCAGGACCCAGTCGTGGAGCAATTCGTAACCACCCTGGCCGAGAACGTGATCCGCAACTCAGATCTAAAAGGTCCAGTGGCGGTTAAGGTGTTGAGGTCGCCGGAAATCGAAAGCCTGTCATTACCGGGAGGGCACATCTTCATAACCTCAGGCCTGCTGCTCGCGGCAGACAATGACGACCAGGTCGCGGGGGCGATTGCTCATCAGGTCGCGCACGCTGCGGCAAGGCACTGGGCGTTGCAAATCACAAAGGTGATGATCGCGCAATACGCCTTGGTGCCATTAATCGTTGTTCCCACGGATGCGGGCGCTCACACGCAGTCACCAACAATTTCCAGCCAAAGTGCTCCACCCGTTTGTGCGGGATTTCCCAACCGGGGCTCTGACGACGTGCCGCTCATGTTTCTCAAGGTCATGCGTAACGATGAACTGGAAGCCGATTACCTCGGGCTCCAGTACGTGTACAAGGCTGGGTACGATCCGAGCGAATACATTGTGCTTCTTCAAAAACTTGCGCCGATAGATGCCGATTCCCAGGGTCATCCTGATGCTTTTCGCGCTGTCCCTCCACTGTCGGAGCGCATCGGTCAAGCAAAGGAGGAAATCAGGAAAATACTGCCCAATGCCCGGCAATCGCAGGCAAGTCCCGAGTTCGTCCAGATGAAATCTCGCTTGTAGTGCCGCGCGAGTTCAGATTTTCACTTCGCCGGCCATCGCCGCGGGGCGAGCCAAGCTTTAGATCACCCCACTTCTCGGGGGATGATTCCATGCCTCCCATGAACACGCGGCTGCATGCATCGCCACGAAAGCGATGGATGCGAAACGCGGTCGTGCCAGGACTTTAGGCCCACTTCTTGCCGAGCGCATCCAAGCCGGCCTTCGCCAGGTCTTCCGGACTTATCACCACGTGAAACTCGACGTCAGCGTTAAACAGGAGGAACCAGGGCTCCGCAAACATCGGGACCTTGGAGGGGTCTTCCACGTTAACGATCAAAATCGCGCCGCGGTGACCTCGGATTTCTGTGAAGTAGACCGCCTCTGGTTTCAGGTCATCGAGTATGCGCTTCATTTTATTTCCTACCGTGCCGTCTTTCACTGCCGCGTTAAATGTATCGTGCGGGATTTTAACCTGGACAAGCATTCGCATCGTAGTCTCCTCGAAAAGAAAATAAGTTTTATTGTCGCTTTAAGTTTTCCGGAATTCGTTGATGGCAATTCCGGCGCATGGGAGTCTACACCAGAATGCCTCCAGCCCAGGTCTCTTAAATCTCCACCCGCCCTGCCCGATTCCCTGATATTCAACTTCCAGCCCAACATCTTCTGCTATATACTGGCGCGCGGTTTCTATCTAGAGCGCTTCGGCTCAGGTGATTGAATGAAAATAACTTTTGGAGACTGGTTGGTCGTTGCCGCGTATTTCCTCGTCAATCTGCTGATCGGCCTCTATTACCGCAAGAAGGCAAGTGGGAGCACCGGAGACTATTTCTTATCGGGGCGTGAAGTGAGCTGGTGGCTCGCGGGCACATCAATGGTGGCCGCCACCTTTGCCGCCGACACGCCGCTCGCCGTAACGGGCCTCGTCGCGACGCAGGGCATAGCGGGAAATTGGTTCTGGTGGAGCATGTGCTTCAGCGGAATGATGACTGTCTTTTTCTTTGCGCGGCTGTGGCGCCGGGCGGAAATCACCACCGACGCCGAGTTGGTGGAACTGCGCTACGCCGGCAAGCCTGCGGCATTCCTGCGCGGATTCCGGGCAATCTACTTTGGAATCCTGATGAACTGCCTGATCGTCGGCTGGGTAAACCTGGCTATGGAGCAGATCCTCGGCACCGTGCTCGGCCTCACCCGCTTTCAATCTGTCCTGGTCATCTTCGGAATTATCGCCATCACTAGCTTCTACACTTTTATCTCCGGACTGTGGGGCGTCCTGTGGACCGACCTCATTCAATTTGTCCTCAAGATGACCATGGTGACGGTGCTTGCATTTTACGCCGTGCGCGCGGTGGGCGGAATCGACGCCCTGATCGCAAAGCTGGGTGCGGTTGACGCAGCCCAGCGGGCCGCGCAGGGCGGAACGGGGTCCGTCCTGGATTTCCTTCCCGACGTACACTCCGCCTGGATGCCTTTTACACTCTTTTGCGCTTTCGTGGGCCTGAGCTGGTGGGCCAACTGGTATCCTGGTGCGGAGCCGGGCGGCGGCGGATATGTTGCCCAACGCATCTTCTGCGCCAAAAACGAAAAGCATTCGCTCGGCGCCACACTGTGGTTCAACATCGCCCAATACGCCGTTCGAAGCTGGCCGTGGATTCTCACCGCGCTCGCCTCCATCATTCTCTATCCGAATCTCGAACATAAGGAGACGGGAATCGGCTTCATCAAAGTGTGGGTGGATTACCTACCCCACGCCTGGAGCGGCCTGATGCTGGCAGCTTTTGCGGCGGCCTATATGTCCACCATCGCCACGCAGCTCAATTGGGGTTCGTCTTACATCGTCAACGATTTCTACCGGCGCTTTGTCAAACCGGGAGAGCCGGACCGCCATTATGTTTCCGCATCCAAAGTGGCGACGGCGATACTCGCGGTGTTGGGCGCGGCGGTTTCGCTGGTGATGACCTCCGTGGCCGGGGCATGGCAATTGCTCCTGGGAGTGGGCGCGGGGACGGGCGCCGTATATCTCCTGCGCTGGTACTGGTGGCGGATCAACGCCTGGTCAGAAGTTTCTGCCATGACGGCGGCGGCGCTCACCACGGCCCTCCTCCAAATCAAGATTAACGGAGAAGCGCTCATTCAATTCTCCGGCACATCCTCGGAGGTGTTTGCGAAAACCCTGTTGCTCACCATCGTTGTCACTTCGGTAGTGTGGATCGTGGTGACGTTCGCGACCGATCCCGAGCCGCAATCCAAGCTGCTTGAATTCTACAAGCGCGTGCGGCCTGGAATCACCGGCTGGAAACCCATTGCCGCGCTGGCCCCGGAAATCGCACCGGTCCACGATGTCTTGTATAATTTGATGGATTGGCTGCTCGGCTGCCTAATGGTTTATATGGCCATGTTCGGAATCGGCAAACTGCTTCTGGGCTCGGCGAGTACCGGCGTGCTGTTCCTGGCGATCGCAGCGGCCGCAGGCTACGGCATCTACTGGGATCTTTCGCGCCGTGGTTGGGAAACACTTTCCGGCAGGGGAGACCAGTAAAGGAAATGATGAATTATGAATGATGAATTAAAACCGATAGCTTGAAGTATTTCGAATCTAGTGTTCATTATTCATCATTGGTTTTTTTCTTCCTCCCTAATCGGCTTCGGCCCTGGCACTTCAACCCATGACTGCCCCATTGCGCATTACTGAACGCGAAAATCCTGCATCGGCTTCGCTCGATGCCAAGCCAACTCGCGAAATCCTGCGCATCATCAATCGAGAGGACCACCGGGTGGCCACAGCTGTGAGCCGCGCAATCCCCGCCATCGCCCGCGCGGTGGAATTAATCGTCCAGGCGCTTGAGCGAGGGGGTCGGCTGGTTTATTTGGGCGCGGGCACCAGCGGGCGACTGGGCGTGCTCGACGCGGCCGAGTGCATTCCCACCTTCGGCACCGATCGTGTGGTGGGTGTGATGGCGGGCGCGCCGGAATCCCTGTACAAGCCCATCGAGGGGGTTGAAGATGACCCGCGCCAGGCGGTTCGCGATTTGTTAAGGATCAAACTGAATCGCCGGGATGTATTGGTGGGTATTTCCGCCAGCGGCCGGACGCCCTACGCCCTGGCGGGCATGCGCTACGCACGGCGATTGGGCGCAACCGTCCTGGCGGTCACGGCAAACCCCGGGGCGCCCATGCGCCGCCTGGCCGCAGTCACCATTGCCACCATCGTGGGTCCGGAAGTTATTGCAGGTTCCACGCGCATGAAAGCCGGCACGGCGCAGAAAATGGTGCTCAACATGCTTTCCACAGCCAGCATGGTACGTGTGGGCCGCGTGCTTTCCAGTTGGATGGTGAACCTGCGGATGAACAGTGAAAAGCTCAGGAAGCGCGGCGAAGCTATGCTAGCCAAAGCCACGGGAACGAGTCCCGCCGCAGCAGCGCGCACCCTGAAAGCATCTGGCGGAAATCTTCCCGTGGCACTCCTTATGATTTGGAAAAATGTGGGCCGCCTCGAAGCACATCGCCTCCTGGAGGAAGGGAGAAATCCCGCCGCAGTACTTCGCCAGGCGCAGGCCGAATGGAACGGTCAGCCGCTACGGAAAAAATCCGGGATGGCAAGGAGGCGCGTCTAATGACCACCACGGCGATCCTGGCCGGGACCATTCTTACTCCGATCGAGGAAATCACAAGCGGCGCGATTCTGATCGAGGCCGGTCGCATTGTGAATGTCGGGCCGGCGAGCAAGGTCAAGTTCCCTGCGGATGCCACGGTCATCGATCATCAGGACAGAATCGTCACCCCCGGCTTTATTGACATGCACATTCACGGCGCCGCCGGACACGATTTCATGGAAGCAACGCCCGCCGCCATTGCTGAGATCGGGACATTTCTTGCCCGCCACGGCACCACCTCCTACGTGGCCACGACGGTGACGGCGAGCGCGGAAAAGGTTGTCGAGGCAGCGCGGGGACTGGGCCAAATTATTCGTGCATATCGCTCATCCGATCATGCCAGTGGGCCAGTGGCAGCCGAGCCTCTGGGTGTGCATTTCGAAGGGCCGTTCCTAAACACCATCCGGCGGGGCGCTCATCCTGCGGCTGACATTCAAAAGCCCCATCTTGAATCGCTGAAGAAATTCATTGAAGCCGCCGGCGGCACAGCCCTCGTGCTCGCCCTCGCTCCGGAATTGGACGAAAGGCTGGAGGTGTTGGAATATGCGCGCTCGCAGGGAATTCGCGTTGGCATTGGCCATTCGAATGCCACCTTCGAGGAAGCGGAGCGCGGCATCGCTGCCGGGGCCACCCATGCCGTGCACATTTACAACGCCATGCGGCCGTTCTCCCATCGCGACGCGGGCATCATTGGGGCCTCATTGACGGACGACCGCCTGTGCGTCGAACTTATTTGCGATGGCCTGCACGTGGAACCCGCGGCTGTCCGGTTAGTGGTGAAAGCCAAAGGCATTAGCCGCATCATCTTGATCACTGACAGTCTGAGCGCCACGGGGATGCCCGACGGGCGCTACCAGTTGGGCCTGTTCACCATCAACGTGGTGGGCGGCGTTTGCCGGACCGATGAGGGCAACCTGGCAGGGAGCAGCATCGTCCTCGAGCAGGCAGTGCGAAATCTTTCGAAATTTACCGGAATTAGCTTCAAGGACTGCCTGCCCTGCGCCACGTTGAATCCGGCGCGTTTGCTGGGCGTGGAAAACCAAAAGGGTGTACTCGCAGTCGGAAACGATGCCGACCTGGCAGTGTTGGATAAGAACTTTGTGGTGAGGCAAGCCTATGTAAGAGGGCGCGCGGCAATCGGGTCGGCGTAGACGTTAAAGCAGGTAGAGCCCATACTTGAGACAAGGACGATGATCTCCCGATGGACAAATTTCTAATCGAAGGCAAGCGGCCGCTGGAAGGTCGAATCCTGGTGAGCGGCGCCAAAAACGCGGCTCTGCCCGCCATGGCCGCAGCCCTGCTCACCGATCAGCGCGTAGTGCTCCGGAATATCCCGCGCGTGCGCGATATCGGCACCATGCGCAGCCTGCTGGAAGAGTTGGGCGTGGACTCCGCCGTCGAGCACGGGGAGCATGGCAACCGCGTGGAAATTCAGACCCGAAAATTGGAAAACCCGCTGGCGCCTTACGAGCTGGTGAAACAAATGCGCGCATCGGTCCTGGTGCTGGGTCCGCTGGTGGCGCGCTTCGGCCAAGCCCGCGTTTCCCTGCCCGGCGGATGCTCCATCGGCGCACGCCCCATCAATTTGCACTTAAGGGGACTGGAAGTTCTGGGCGTTAGAGTGGAAATGGACCACGGGTACGTCAATGCGCGGGCTGACAGGCTGCGCGGCGCGCCATTCTACTTCGACACCATTTCTGTTACTGGAACCGAGAATCTGATGATGGCCGCGGCGCTCGCGGAAGGCGAAACCCTTTTGGAGAACTGCGCCAGCGAGCCGGAAGTGGAAGATCTGGCCAACCTGCTTAACAAAATGGGCGCTTCGATCCAGGGCGCTGGTACCGGCAAGATCCTCATTCGCGGCGTCGCCAAGTTGCACGGCGCCGATCACACCATCATCCCCGACCGCATCGAGGCAGGGACATTCCTCACGGCCGCTGCCATCACCGGCGGCCATCTGACCGTGGATCATGTCGAGCCAGGCCATCTCACCGCGGTGATGGCCAAGTTGAATGATGTGGGCGTAAAGATGAGCAGGCCTCCGTCGACTGGCGGAACAAACCAGCAGTGGCATCAGTTGGAAGTTCAGGCGACGGGTACGCTGCGCGCCGTGGATGTGATTACCCAGGAATACCCGGGATTTGCCACGGATATGCAGGCCCAATATATGGCCCTGATGACTCAGGCCGACGGCTCTTCGGTAATCACGGAGACTATCTTCGAAAACCGATTTCTCCACGCGCTTGAGCTGGTGCGCTTGGGCGCCGACATCACGGTGGATGGCCGGCGAGCGGTGGTGAAAGGCAGGACCCCGTTGAGCGGGGCGATGGTGCAGGCGTCTGACCTCCGCGCGTCCGCATCCTTGGTGCTGGCAGGCCTCGCCGCCGAGGGCGAGACACTGATCGACCGCGTCTATCATATCGATCGTGGATATGAACGGATCGAGGAAAAACTAAAGAAAGTCGGCGCCCGCATCAGGCGAATCTCCGAAGCCAGTTGACCTTCGCAAAAGTCCCACAGCCCCCTTCGCCCAGTTAAGCGATGCGAGGCGTGGAACTCAATCAGTCCAAAACAGAACCCAGGAAAAACAAAAACGGGCGGGGTCAGGTTACTATGCCTGCCCACCGCCCGTCCGATGACTTTAAGTTTTCGCTTGCGCTTATTGAGCCCTAAACTAGCAGGCCGGATTGGTCGGGCTCAACGCCTGGCAGGCTGCTTTCGCCGCTGCCAATGCCGCGAGCGCGTTCTGGTTCGCCAACGTGGCGGCCGCTGCTGCCGCTGCCGCCGCCTGCTGCGCCGCGTCCGCTGATGCCTTCGCCGCCAGCGCATCCGCATCCGCCTGCGCGGCCTGCGTCTTCGTCTGATTGATCTTGTGCAGGTTCACAAATCCCGTCGTCGCTCCCGTGACGCCCGCCCCCAAACCCAGCACGGTCACCCATTGGCCAGTGGTCAGGTGCGTCGCCGCGGCTCCCGCGCCGCCCGCCTGGTCCGGTTGTGGTGTTCGTGCCGTCTTCGGCGTGATCGCGATGGTCTTCCCCTTCGTCACTTCCATCGTCCGATCCGGCCCTTGCACCCTCAGCATCCCGTCCTTCGCCGTCACCACCACCATCCCGTTCACCATCGCCACTTCGCCCAGCGTCTTGTAACCCTTCTCCGCCACCACCGAGATTTCTCCAACCTTCACCCGCATCGACATCCCGTTCTCCGGGTGATACATCGAAACATTGCCTTGTCCCAGGGTCACGGTCACTTCATCTGCCCCGCGCTCAAACGAAGCCTCTGTCTCTCGACCGAATACCATCCGGCTCCCCATGCCCATGGCCACGACCGCCGCCCCGTCTCTCACGCGCAGGCTGTCTCCACTGAAGAGGGTCGTGTTCGGAACCAACACTTGCCCCCCGATGGTTGCGTTGGTGCCCCCCGCCACGGACCCGACGACGGCTGACGCGCCAAACATGGGTACCACACTCAGGATAGTGAGAATCACCAATAGAGAGAATGAAAGTTTGAAGCTTTTACCGGACATGGCTAAGACTCCTTCATTTGAGTTGACCCCGGGTCACAATTCGTAACCAAACAGAAGGGCTTGTATCGAAAATGCGCTCACGACTTGAGCCCGCGTGAAGTCTATTTCACACAATTACCCTTGTCAAGTTCTTTTTAGGTATTCTGCGGCTAATGGTCGATGCGAGAACAATTTCCCCGCAGTGGGTGAGCGGAATTCCCTACCCGTACTTTGCTCTTTCAGGGCTTAGAAATACCAGAGGGAGTCCGCGATTGAGCACCCTTGACTCGCCGCACGCAATCTGGCAATCTTCCCTCCTGTCGCGAAAAACTGGCAGAGTGACAGTCGCGGAGTATTGCCGCGGGACATGGTAATAGAGTGCCCGCCGTTTCCCGCAGCGGAAGTATGGCGGGCCGGATATTGTCTTTAAAATGGATAAATATACATTATCCCAAAAGGAGGAATGACCATGGGTCGAGTTGCCCGGGAAGTAGTCCAAAAAGCGGGAATCGACGTTGCCAAATTGCTGGATATGCTTTTGCGCAACGCTTCCGCCGAACTGACCACCTATTATTATTACACCATCCTGCGGGTGAACCTCATTGGCCTTGATGGGGAAGGGTTGAAAGAAATCACCGAGGACGCACGCATTGAGGACCGGAACCACTTTGAGGCTCTCGTGCCGCGCATATACGAATTGGGCGGGCGGCTGCCCGACAGCATGAATCAGTTCCACGATATTTCAGCCTGCCCGCCAGCCAATCTGCCCAAGGACCCCACGGACGTTCAAGCCATGCTGCAGATACTGGTGGCTGCCGAGCGCTGCGCGATTGCCGGGTACACCGCGGTCTGCAACTACACTGCGGGTAAGGACCACCGGACCTACGATCTGGCTTTGGCGATTTTGCACGAAGAGATCGAGCACGAAGCGTGGTTTTCGGAGTTTCTGGGTGAGGGACCGTCCGGCCACTACCGCCGTTCGGGAGTGGGTTCGGAAAGAAACTCTCCCTACCTGGCAAAATTCCTTCCGCACTAACCAGCCTGCCTCAAACGAAACAGGCCAGGAATTGTGGGGAGGCAGCGAAACTCCCGCCTCCCCACAATTCCCTCGCCATCCCTTTCATGCCGCTTCAGAAATTTGCCTAAGTTGCGCCCTGCCCGGCTGCCGCACTGGAGAGGAGATGCTGGATCGCGGCGGCCACGCCGTCTTTGGAATCGAATACAGCCGAGCCGGCCACCAACACGTTTGCGCCCGCCTCCGCAACCAGCGCCGCGGTCCGAGTATTAATGCCGCCGTCGACTTCGACCTCACAATCGATCCCCAATTGCTCAATGGACTTCCTGACCTGGCGAATCTTGCCCAGCGTTTCGGGAATAAATTCCTGACCGCCAAATCCCGGATTCACGGTCATCACGAGCACGAGTTGCAGGCTGGGCAGAACTTCAGAGAGCATGGCGGCCGGCGTGGAAGGATTCAGGGCCACACCCGCCTTCTTTCCCAAAGCGTGGATATGCTGAATAACCCGGTGCAGGTGCGGCGTCGCTTCTTGATGAACAATGATCGTGTCCGCGCCCGCGGCGGCGAATTCTTGGATGAAATCTTCCGGAGGCTCGACCATCAAGTGAGCTTCGAGCGTGAGGCGTGTCAGCGGACGCAGAGAGCGGAAAGCCGGCGCGCCGAACGTAATGTTGGGGACAAAGCGGCCGTCCATCACGTCGATTTGAACGCGGTCGGCGCCCGCCGCTTCGACCGCTCGGACCGCTTCCCCGAGGCGGGTGAAATCAGCGGACAAAATTGAGGGCGCGATTCGGATCTGCAAGATCCCCTCCCGAAAAGAACTGGTGGCCGGCCATGATCCATTCCGGACCGAAAATAAGAAGGCGAAACTGTCCAGCGTCTATCTAAATTATTATTCTCAATGTCATAACAAGCGCGCCGCCGCCTGATCCAGTAACCAGGTCAAGCGCCCTCCGGCGGGCTGGACCCCTTGTGCAGGCAGAAGGGAGAGCCGCTGCGGTCCTTTCAGCACATCGCGCAGCGTCTCCGCCTTGTCGGCCCCCGCAACCAGAAAAACCACGTGGCCGGCGGCGTTCAATATCGGATAGGTCAAGGTCAGCCGGAACGCCCCCAACCTTTGGCTGAAGTTTGGGCGAACCCAAAGCACTCTTTCATCGAGGGCCGGCGAGCCCGGAAAGAGAGAAGCGGTATGCCCGTCGGAGCCCATCCCCAGAAAAATCAGATCCAACTGAGGCCACTGTGCGCCCCCCGGATTGAGGACCTGCGCCATCTCCTGCGCGTAGTGGCGCGCGGCAGTATCCCGGTCCGGATCTTCTGCCACCATGCGATGGAAATTCAGCGGTGGGATGGAAGTATAATCGAGGAGCGCCGCGCGAATCATTTTGTAGTTGCTTTCCGGGTGGTCCGGGGAAACACATCGCTCGTCCACCTGGAAAAGATGGACATGCTCCCATGGAATTTGCCGCTGATGGCCCGCCAGCATTTCATAGAGCCGCCTGGGCGTCGAGCCGCCGGATAGGGCCGCGGAGCAAATCTTCTTTTGGCGCGCGCGAGTTTCGGCCAAATCTTCAAACAGGCGCGCGGCCTGGAGGCTCAACTCTTCCAAATTGGCGAACACTTTAATTTCGGGTGAGGTCATTCGCGGCGCCGACCTATGAACACCAACCGCCGATATATAAACTCATCTTCATCGCGTCATGGAGGCGACCATGACAAGTGCCTCCTCATAAATTCGATCGCGACTTGCAAATTTGAGCTCCTCATTCAACAATCCAACTTCATCAAAAACTTCGAGGCAAGAGGTGCGCTCCACCGGCGGACGGTTAGGGAGCGTTATACGAGTAACAACGCTTCTGCTGTCCGAGCCGCAAATCAATGAGAATGTAGAGGCAGATTTCCCAGTCGCGGTGAGTTCGACTGAAAGGAAGCCCGAAGAGCAAGCGGGGCCGCCCGATTGCGGAACAAGATGGACGCGAATCTCACCAGGTCGGCCTTGAAATCGAAACGCTCTACCCTGCCCCTCCACTGTCCCTGGCCGACCCTCTCCCCCTGGCAATGCCCCTCCTGCTTCCCAACCCAGCCGGCCGGCCATCCAAGCGGCAAACAATAATCCCTGTCCAAGACAATGATTCACTTTGGGGGCGCCCTTCCGGTATTCAATCCAGACTTCATTGATGCGGTTGAGGTAGGGTCGAGTGTCCGACGAATCAAAACACTCGGCGGCCAACTCACGCCAGGGCGTGAGGCGCGCCCAGTTCAAATCAGTGATTGTGGTGCGGCCGGAGGATTTCCGAATCACCTCAGCGAGCACAGGCAAGCCGGCTTCAGGATCGGGAAACCACTCCGAGTCCACGTAGACGCGGTCTACATAACGCAGGATTTTTTCGAATTGCTCAATCTGAGTCGCACGGCCGACCCGCCACCAAAGGCCTACAGGTAGACCCGAGACCATCAGCGGCACCACAACTTTGTCCAGGTCAAGAACCCGGTCGCCGCGCGCGATAATCGTGACGTGCTCACAACAAACTTGCTTCTCGCCGGGCGCGGGAAGCTGGCAAACGGCCGAAATCCAAGCCGTCACCCCCGCGGGTTGGTCTTCCGGTCGAACCACCAGGATTAGGGCGCGGCAAGGATTTTGCAGGGTGAGGGTGCCGAGCAGGTTGCTAAAATCGCTGGCGCCCTCTTCACTCTCCGTGAAGACCAGGAGGGTCAGTGCACAAGCTCGTGTAACAGCTGCATGACCCGCGGAATCTCCTGAGGCAGAGCGCCACAATGCGTCGAGCTCCGCGGAAAGCGAGGCCACGTTCGCCTCTCGCGGTTCACCCAGTGTGACTGGTTCAAGATTTTGGCTCACTCAGAAATTCTCCGCTTCCCGGTCGAACGGGACTCTTCAAAGGTTCTTTAAGCCTTCAGCCTTCTACAGTCTCTGCCACCGCCGCCCATCTCGCTCCATAAAGGCGTCCGCCTCAGCCGGGCCCCAGCTACCTGCTTCGTAAAAGGCAAGACCTTTTGGCGCATCCTGCTTCCATCGATCGAGAATCGGGTCCACAAATTCCCAGGAGATTTCCACCGCGTCATTGCGCGTGAACAGGGAGTTGTCCCCCATCATGCAATCGTGCAAGAGGGTCTCGTAGGCGGAGGGCGAAACTCCGCCAAAGGACTCGCCATATTGGAACTGCATTTTAACCGGACGGATCTGCATGGTGGTCCCCGGGAGTTTCGCGCTGAACTTCAAAGAAATGCCTTCGTCCGGCTGAATCTGCAGTGAGAGCAGATTGGGCTCAATGGAGTCTGAACCTTTGCCACCAAAAAGCATATGGGGAACTCGCCGGAATTGAATGGAGATTTCGGAAACCCTCTTGGCCAGCCGCTTGCCGGAACGAATGTAGAAAGGCACATCCGCCCAGCGCCAATTATCCACAAACAATTTGAGTGCGGCGTAGGTTTCAGTTGATGAAGCTGCGTTCACATTTGGCTCAGCCCGATAAGCGGGAACGTTTTTACCGGAGACAAATCCTGCCGTGTACTGCGCGCGGACCGCGTACTTATCCACTTCGTCAATAGTGATGGGTCGGAACGAGCGCATCACTTTGGCTTTTTCATCGCGCAGAGACCTCGCTTCAAATCGCGCCGGGGCTTCCATGGTAACCAGGCTGAGCACCTGAAGTACGTGGCTCTGAATCATGTCACGGAACAATCCGGCTTCTTCAAAATAGGATGCCCGGTTTTCGACGCCCAACTCCTCGGCCACGGTAATCTGAACGTGATCGATATACCGCCGATTCCACACGGGCTCAAAAATTCCGTTGGCCAGCCGAAACACCAAAAGGTTTTGGACCGTCTCCTTACCCAGGTAGTGATCGATGCGGTAGACGCTTTGTTCGCCGAAAACGCCGGTGACCACGCGATTGAGTTCGCGCGCGCTTTGGAGATCACGCCCAAAGGGTTTTTCCAAAACGATTCGCGCCCAATTCTTTTCCGGGTCTTCCGGTTTGGCCAGTCCTGCCCCACCCAGATGCGTGACGATGACGGGGAAGAAACTGGGAGGCGTTGCCAGATAAAAAAGGCGGTTGCCCGCCGTGCCCTTTTCCCGATCAAGCTGATTAAGGAATGCGGTCAACTGCGAGTAGGCCGCGGGATCGCCGAAATCGTCAGAAATATAGTAAAGATTATGGGTGAAGCTGTTCAGGACCGGGTCGTCTTGTTCCGTCAGGTTCAAATCCTGCCGCACAGCCTTGCGCATTTTGTCGCGGAACTGCTCGTGAGTGAATTTCGACTTCGAGCAGCCGATCATGGAGAAGCCCGCCGGCAGCATGTGTTGACGGGCGAGATGATAGAGAGCGGGCACGAGCTTGCGCGCCGTTAAATCCCCCGAAGCGCCGAAAATCACCACAGCGCAGGGATCGGGGGTCCGGTGCATCCGAATTCCCTCTCTCAACGGGTTGGGAAGAGTGAGTGTATCAGACATGTAGTGTCCTGAAATAAGAGGGAATATTTACCTCTGGACAGCCGTCTGGGGCGAAGCCGGCTTGCCTACCCGTTTGACCGCGCTGTCAATCATGGCGGACAAAGCCTCCAAACTGGCGCCAACATTCTTGGCCAAGTGCAGCCGGATGACTCGCCGGTTCTTGCCATGCAACGATTGCAAATCTCCGAGCGCTTGCGCGCGCTTCAGAACTGAGAAGGTATATGGCTCGCCGGGAATGGGCACATCGACGGCATCGTCAGTGGTGATTTGAATGAAAAGTCCGTCGTTGGGTCCACCCTTATGAAGTTGCCCAGTGGAGTGGAGAAACCTGGGGCCGTAGCCAAGAGTCGTGGCCACACCGAGGCCGTCACGCATCGCCATGCGAATATTCTTGAGGGCGGCGTCGTGTTCCAACGTCGACTCCAGGTAAGCCATGATGGCAACGTAATCCTCATCCGGTCTACGCTGCTTCAGGAAATCTGTCAGGGCATCTTCAACCGACCCCACAGAATCGCCCGCCTGGGCAAAGAGCGATACATCGCCGGATGTCGCAGACGGCGATTCTTCCGGCAGCTTGCCCTCCGCAATGAATTGGGCGAGCAAGCGGTTGGTGTTGTCCTTGCTCTCTTGAACGTTGGGCTGATCGAACGCGTCAATCTCGAGTAGAGCGCCTGCGGTGGCGGTGGCAACTTCCCAGCGGAAAAATTCTTCCCCGAGGTCGAGTTTATCGTTTATTTCGATGCGCACGATGGGATGGCCCGCCACCCCCAACGCCTTAAGTTTCTGGTCAACAGAGGGGTCCGACTCAGTTCGAAGCTGGAGGCGAACGAACAGCCGGTCGTTTCCGTAGACCGACGGGGCGCCCAAATCCTCGCCCGCCACCGGGATTACGCCTTTCCCTTCCTTGCCGGTGCTCTCGGCAATCAATTGCTCGAGCCAATCGCCGATGGTGTGGATTCCGGGGGAAACCACAAATGTCAATTTGTTGCGCCCTTCGCGCGCCGCCTCTCCCATTATGACGCCCAGCGAGACTCCGGGACTTTCCTCGGCAGGCACAGACGCCGCCGAGTCATGGGCGGCCTTCTCGGCGCGGGCCAGCAAAGCACGAACGTCCACGCCCGCCAGAGCCGCGGGCACCATGCCGAAATTCGATAAGGCGGAGTAGCGTCCACCAATATCCGGCTGGCCGGGAAAAATCTTGCGAAAGTTCTTTTCGCCAGCCAGTTTTTCGAGCGATGTCCCCGGATCAGTGATGGCCACAAAATTCTCAGCCGCGGCGTCGCCCTTTACACTGTGCACGCGGTCATAAAAATACTTGAAGAAACTAAGGGGCTCGACTGTGCCGCCCGATTTGCTGGAAACCAAAAAGAGAGTGTGGGCGAGGTCAACCGACTCCTCCACTCTTAAGACCCGCTCCGGCACTGTGGAATCCAGAATTTGCAGTTTGAGAAAATTGGGCGCCGTACCAAAGGTGGCGCGGCAAACGTCCGGACAGAGGCTGCTGCCCCCCATGCCCAGCACCACGGCGTGCTTGAAGCCCGCACGCCTTACCTCTTCGACGAAACTGAGTAACTCGTCGATGTGGTCCAGCATGGCTTGGGACACCGTCAGCCAGCCGAGTGCGTTGTGGATGATCTTCTGGTGCTGGGGCTCGGATTTCCAAAGCGAAGCGTCGCCCTCCCAAAGGCGACGGGAGAAATTCTCGGCGTCAAGCTTGTCGAATGAGTCCGAAATGCCATCGGGCAGCGAGCCAAAAACGGACGTCGTCATATCCTCTGAACCTCCAGGACCTGCTTTCGTTTCTCCTCGACCACGCCCAGAAGTTTGGCGAAATCGTTGGAGAAGGATTTCACTCCATCGTCTTCCAGTTTTTGCGTCGCGGCTCTGAGATCGATGCCCACTTCGGCCAGTTCGGCCATGACGCGGAGAGCTCCGTCAAAATCCTCCTCGAGCGTGGGACGGACCACTCCGTGATCACGGAAGGCCGCAATGGTCGCGGGCGGGAGGGTATTCACCGTGGCAGGACCGATCAGGGTTTCGACATAAATTACGTCGCGGTACTTGGGGTTTTTGGTGCTCGTCGACGCCCACAATACGCGCTGGACGCGGGCGCCCTTTGCCGCGAGGGCATTGAATTGCGAGCTTCCAAAAATGTCCTTGAACTTGCGATAGGCCACCTTGGCGTTGGCAATGGCGGTTTTGCCTTTCAATCCCTCTGCCTTCTCCCGATCTGCGAGTGATTGCGCCGCGCTTGCCTTCGCGTCCAATTGCTGGTCCACCAGCGTATCGATCCGGCTCACAAAAAAGCTGGCGACAGAGGCCAACCGGTCAATTGGCTTCCCTTCTTTGGCCCGCTTCTCGAGCGCCGCGACGTAACGGTGCGCGACTTGCTCGTACATCTCCACCGCAAAAAGCAAGGTGATATTGATGTTGATCCCCTCAGAAAGGGTTTGCTCGATCGCGGGCAAGCCCTCTTTGGTGCCGGGGATCTTGATCATCACGTTGGGACGGTTCACCGCATTCCACAGACGGCGCGCCTCGGCCGTCGTCCCGGCAGTGTCGTGCGCCAGCGTGGGAGAAACCTCGATGCTCACAAAACCGTCGCGACCCTGGGTTTTGTCATAGGTGGGGCGGAACAAATCGCAGGCATTCTGAATATCTTCAATGGCCAGGGCGTCAAAAATCTCCACGGCAGTTTTGCCGGCATGGCCCAGCTTGGCAATCGCATCGTCATAGTCCTTGCTGCCTTCAATGGCCTTTTCGAAGATGGTGGGGTTTGAAGTAGTGCCGGACAAACCGTCCCCATCGATCAGTTTTTTCAGAGCGCCGGAGCGAAGCTCTCCCCGGCGGATGTTGTCCTGCCAGACGCTTTGCCCGAGTGCATTCAGTTCACGCAAAGGATTGGTCGCCATAAATTCCTCCCCAATTAGAATTGAGTGTTGAGTGCCGATTCTGAACTAAGCTTTGCCCAACATTTTGTGGGCGTGTTGCAAAACGTTTCCCGATGTGAAACCAAATTTGTCCGCCAGGACCTTGTAGGGAGCGGAGGCGCCATAGCGCGTCATGCCGATTACCGCGCCATTGAGCCCCACGTATCTTTCCCAACCGAAAGGCGCCGCGGCCTCAATGGCCAGGCGCGCTGTAACGTTGGGCGGCAGAACCTCGTCCCGATAAGACTGGGGCTGCTTTTCAAACAGGTCCCAACTGGGCATGCTCACCACGCGAGCGGCCACGCCCTCGGCGCTCAGCTTGTCATAACATTGGAGCGCCAACTCTACTTCCGATCCGGTGGCGATCAGGATGATCTCCGGCGTCTTGCCCTTGGAGTCGGCAAAAATATATGCGCCCTTGGTCAGGCCTTCGGCAGATCCATATTTCGTCCGGTCGAAGATGGGCAGATTCTGCCGGGTGAGGGCCAGGGCCACCGGGCCGCCACGATGCTCGATGGCTACGCGCCAGGCCACCGCAGTTTCGTTGGCGTCCGCCGGCCGGATCAAAGACAGATTATGGATGGCCCGCAGCGAAGGAACCTGCTCGATGGGCTCGTGAGTGGGGCCGTCTTCGCCCACAAATACGCTGTCGTGAGTAAAGACGAAGATGGAATGTTGCTCCATCAGGGCGGCCAGGCGGATAGTCGGCCGGCAATAATCGGAAAAAATCAGGAACGTGGAACCATAAGGGATAAGCCCGCTCAGCGCCATGCCGTTCATGACGCTGCCCATGGCGTGCTCGCGAATACCAAAGTGGAAATTCTTCGCGCCATAATTGGTTTTATTGAAGTCGCCCAAACCCTTCACGTAAGTCTTTGTAGAAGGTGAGAGGTCCGCCGAGCCGCCCAGAAAGGTCGGCAACAAAGGGGCGATGGCTTGCAGTACTTTTTCTGAAGCGTTGCGCGTGGCAATGGGCTTGTCGGTGGGCGCGAAAACCGGAATCTTGGCCTGCCAGCCGGGCGGCAATTCACCGCGCACGTAGCGATCCCACTCCTGAGCGAGGTCCGGAAACGCCTGCTTCCAAGCGTCCAAACGACCTTGCCATTCTTTTTCGGAGCGCTCGCCTTGGGTCACCGCTCCTCGGAAATGCGCCAGCGCCTCGCCGGGAATCAAAAACGCAGGCTCGACGGGCCAGCCCAGATTCTGCTTGGTCAGCTTCACTTCCTCTTCGCCCAGCGGCTCCCCGTGAGCTTCCTTGGTGTCGTGTTTGTTCGGACTTCCGAAAGCAATGTGCGTCCGGCAGACAATCAAGGACGGCCGCGCGGTTTCCGCCTGCGCCGCCCGCAGAGCGCGGTCCACGGCTTCCAAATCATTGCCGTCGGGAAGACTCTGTACGAACCAGCCGTAAGCCTCAAAACGCTTGCCCACATCTTCAGAGGCGAAAGCGATCTCCGTGGGACCCTCAATGGTGATGTGGTTGTTGTCGTAAAGAAAGACGATGTTGTTGAGCCCCAAGAACCCCGCCAGAGATGCGGCTTCTGCTGAAATGCCTTCCATCAGATCGCCATCACTGCAAATTCCGTAAATCTTGTAATTGACGATCTCGTGTCCGGGCCGATTGAAGTGCGCGGCGAGATATTTTTCCGCGATCGCCATCCCCACCGCGTTTCCCACTCCCTGCCCCAAAGGGCCGGTGGAAGTTTCAACTCCGGCCGTCAGGCCGTGTTCGGGATGCCCGGGCGTCCTGCTGCCAAATTGGCGGAATTGTTTCAGCTCGTCGAGAGGCAGGTCGTAGCCCGTCAAGTGCAGCAGGCTGTACAGCAGCATGCAACCGTGGCCGGCGGAAAGAACAAAGCGGTCGCGATTCGGCCACTTGGGGTTCCCAGGATTGACTTTCAGAAAGTGAGTCCAAAGAACATAGGCCATCGCCGCAGTGCCCATGGGCAATCCCGGATGCCCCGAATTCGCCTTTTGGACGGCATCCACGGAGAGCATTCGGATGGTATTGATGCAAAGCTGGTCGAGTTCGGCTTGTTTCGGGAGAGCCTGTCGAGATTGCGTCGCGGATTCACCAGCCACGGGAAATGTCCTCCATCGTGTTTTGGATGCAGTCCCAAGTTTTCAGTTACAGGGCGCATTATATATCTTTAGATGTGAAACGGGTCAAAAGATTCTCGCATCCCAAAAGCCCCGGATTCTGGTATTCTTCGCAATTCAATTTAGAAGACGTATCAAATTACCAGAGGTCAAAAATATGAGCAAACAACAACTCGGTATTATCGGTCTCGGCGTGATGGGCAAGAATCTGGGATTCAATGCGGAGAGTAAAGGCTTCTCGGTTGCCGGCTTTGACCTGGACAAAAAGAAAACGTCGGACGTGACCGCGCAGGCGGCGGGCAGAAATTTTGTGGCCACCAGTTCGCTCACCGAATTTGTGGAGGCGCTGGAAAGGCCCAGGCAGATTTGGATGATGGTCCCGGCGGGCAAGCCGGTGGATGCAGTCCTCGGTGATCTGAAGCCCGTACTCGAAAAAGACGACATCGTGATTGACGGCGGCAATTCTTATTTCAAGGATACGGAGCGGCGCGCCAAAGACCTTGACCTCTCTGGTCTGCGATTCTTCGGAATGGGCGTGAGTGGCGGCGAAGAAGGCGCGCTCCACGGCCCCAGCCTGATGCCGGGTGGGAATGAGCAGTCCTACCAACGTCTGGAACCCTTGCTCACCAAAATGGCCGCGCAGACCTCTGACGGCGCCTGCTGCACTTATCTCGGGCCGGGCGGCGCCGGGCACTACGTGAAGATGGTCCACAACGGCATCGAGTACGGCATTATGCAGACGATCTGCGAGGTGTATGACGTCTTCAAAAATATTGCCGGGCTCACCTCGCCCGAAACACGAGAAGTTTTTAGCGAGTGGAATAGCGCCGACCTGAATTCGTTTCTCCTCGAGATCAGTATTGTGGTACTGGGCAAGATCGACCCTGAAACGAAAAAACCTTTGGTAGACCTCGTCCTCGATACCGCCGAGCAAAAAGGCACGGGCAAGTGGACGGCGCAGGATGCGATGGACCTGGGCGTGGCCATCCCTACTCTGAATGCATCCGTCATCGCTCGAATTCTCTCTGGAGCCCGCGAGGACCGGCAGGTCGCTGCGCAGATTCTCCAGGGACCGGCAAGAAAATTTTCCGGCGACAAGAAACAATTCATCGCACGCATGCGCGACGCCTTTAAGCTGACCGTAATCGCCTGCTACGCCCAGGGATTCGAGCAGTTACGCGTGGCATCGCAGGAATACAAGTACGGCCTGAAATTTGATGAGGTGGCGCGTATTTGGAAGGGTGGGTGCATCATCCGTGCCAAGCTGCTCGATCCCATTCGCGCCGCGTTCCGCACCAAGTCCGACCTTAAGAACCTGATGCTCGATTCTTATTTCAGCCAACTCATTAATCAAACCTCAGACAGCCTGCGCGAGGTGGTGCGCACCGCCTCCGACCTTGGCACGCCGATCCCCGCCATAAGCAATACGCTCGGCTATATCGACGGCTACCGGCAGAAGCGCCTCCCTGCCAACTTGCTCCAGGCGCAGCGCGATTATTTTGGCGCGCATACCTATCGTCGCATCGATAAGGAAGGCGTGTTTCATACGGATTGGGATAAGTAAGTTGTGTTTGGTAGCTTCTCGCGACTACCAAACGGATAACGTGGGTGGTATAGTTTAAAAGTTAGGGATATTATCCGCCGATTGACCCATGAGGGATGGTACTTGATTGTGACCAAGGGCAGTCATCGGCAATACAAGCATCCATCGAAGCTTGGCCGCGTGACGGTCGCCGGGCATCCGAATGACGATTTGCCGCCTGGCACACTCAACAGTATCCGCAAGCAGGCCGGTTGGAAGGGAGATTCAAAGTGAAGTATTTGGTGGTGGTCGAAAAAGCCAAACACAACTACGCCGCGTACGTACCTGACTTGCCCGGGTGTATCGCCACTGGTTCAACCTTAGAAGAGACATACTCAAATATCCGCTCCGCAATCACCATGCATGTTGAAGGTTTGCGCGAGGACGGTCTTCCCATCCCTGAACCCCAAACGCAGGCCGAATTCGTAGAGACGTAATGCCTGCGCCCAAACGAGCTCCAGGCGCAGCGCGATTTCTTTAGCGCGCGCACCTTTCGCCGCATCGATCAGGAAGGCGTATTTCACACAGAGTGGGATAAGTAGACCGTTACGGTCGACGCAACGGCACCTTACAATTGCGCATGGAAAGTCCACCAGAAACAAGTCATGTACCGCAGTGACTGGGGAATAACCCTTTCTGCCCAAATTCCAGCAGCAACGTGACATTAGGTATATTCTTGTGTAGATTCATGAAAAAACCGAGGGAGAAGATTATGAAAGCAGGTTTAGCGGTCATGATGGTGCTTGTATCGAGCCTTAGCTGGGCACAACCCAATCCGGCGGCGGCCGGGGCGCCACCTCAGAAGGAGGAGACGAAATTACCCCCCCAGCGCGTTCGACTCGACGGCCCTATTGCGACAGCGAAGCTGATCAAGAAAGTCGCTCCGATTTACCCGCCCGTGGCAAAGGAAACACACCTCGAAGGCATGGTGCGATTAGAAGCGATTATCAGCAAAGACGGCTCAGTTACGATTTCAAAGGTTATATCAGGGAATCCCATCTTGGCGGTTTCGGCGCTCGATGCCGTGGAACAGTGGAAGTACCAGCCTACGCTGCTCAATGGCGAAGCAGTCGAGGTGGTCACCCAGATCGACGTGAATTACACACTTGCCGAATCGCCGCAAGGCAAGCATCCCATCACCTTTGACGACCTGATGAAGGTAAAGCGAATCTCCGACCCGCAGGTTTCCCCCGATGGACGCTTGGTTGCGTATGTGGTAACTTTAGTGGATTTCGAGGCCAACAAAAAGACCGGCGTCATCTGGATTGTTCCAACCGCAGGAGGCGAGCCCCGCCGACTGACTATGGGATCCGATTCAAACTCCCGCCCGCGCTGGTCACCCGACGGGCGCGAAATCGCTTTCATTTATAATCACCACGGAGACTCTCAAATCTGGATCATCCCCTCCCAGGGCGGAGAGCCGCGACAGATCACTTCCAACTCCACTGGCGCTGACGGCGTTACCTGGTCGAAGAAAGGCGATTGGTTGCTCTTCACATCCCAGGTCTATCCCGACTGCGCGGACGAGGCATGCAACAAACAAAAAGTAGATGAAGCGGCAAATAGCAAAGTGAAGGCGCGAGTCATCGATGAACTCTTATTCCGCCACTGGACGGAATGGCGCGATGGAAAATATACGCACCTTTTTGCGATCTCAGCCAAGGGCGGAGGGCCGCGCGACTTGACGCCCGGCGCCTTCGATTCGCCTACGTTCTTCTTGGGTGCGCCCGACGGCTACGATATTTCTCCCGACGGGACCGAAGTTTGCTACACCTCCAATCGAACCGGGCAACCGGCGTGGACAACGAACAATGATCTCTACCTAGTCTCAACTTCCGGTGGCGAAGCCAAAAACATCACGAAGGACAATCCCGGCTCAGACGCAGCGCCGCAATATTCCCCGGACGGCCGCTACATCGCTTACACGTCACAGGCGCGAAATGGATATGAATCGGACCTGATTCGCCTGCGCGCCTATGACCGCCAAACCGGCAAAATTTCAGACGTGACGCAGGGCTTCGATCAGTGGGTCGCCAGTTTTGCGTGGGCCGAAGACAGCGACACTATTTTTTTCACCGCGCCGGTCGCCGGGCGCTCGCCGGTTTTCAAAACTTCGGCCAGCCATCCAAAGGTTGAAAAAGTTTTGGACGGTGAGAATGAAGAACTCCAGATAATGTCCGGCGGGAAGGCGCTGGTAGTGTCGCGCAGCAGCCTGACTCAGCCGCAGGAAATCTATCGGGTCCTAATTCCCGGCGGAGTCCCCATGCAGTTGACGCACGAGAATGACGCGCTCCTCGGAGACCTGGATATGAATCCGGTGGAATCACTGGTGACCAAAGGAGACATGCACGACGATATCCAAAGTTTTCTGGTGAAGCCCCCCGGGTTCAATCCCAACCGGAAATACCCCGCCATCTGCCTGATCCACGGCGGCCCGCAAGGCGATTGGAACGATGGATGGGGATACCGCTGGAACGCTCAGATGTTTGCCGCACACGGCTATGTGGTGATGATGACCAACTTCCACGGATCGACTGGCTACGGCCAGAGTTTTCTGGAAGAGATTTCCGGCGACTGGGGCGGCGCGCCTTATCAGGATTTGATGGCGGCCGCCGACCAGCTGGAGTCGCTGCCTTACGTGGACAAGACCCGAATCGGCGCGGCGGGCGCGAGTTACGGCGGGTACATGATCAATTGGATTGCCGGCCACACGAACCGCTTCAAAGCGCTGGTTTCCCACGATGGTGTGTACGACCTTCGCTCGATGTACGGCGAGACCGAAGAAATTTGGTTTGGCGAGTGGGAATATAAAGGCGTGCCGTGGGAAAAACCCGAGCTCTATGAAAAATGGTCGCCTTCGAATTTTGTTCAGAACATTCAAACGCCGATGCTGGTTGTGGAAGGCGAGCTCGACTTCCGCGTTCCCAACGGCCAGGCGTTCCAACTCTTTACTGCGCTGCAGCGGCGGGGCGTGCCTTCCAAGTTGCTTTATTTCCCTGACGAAGGGCATTGGGTCCTGAAGCCGCAGAACAGCGCACTCTGGTACAAAACAGTCCTGGGGTGGCTGGACCATTACTTGAATCCGTGAAAGCCTTCACGGTTTCTTCTGCTCACCTTTCGCTGGCGGGTTGGATTTATTGTTACCGGGCTTGGCCCCCTGCTGGGGTGGGTTCCCGCTCCCACCCGGCTTCTTCAAAGCCTCGTGTGAGCTTCGACGTTGCGCGCGAACCGGCTGGGTATTTCGCATCGGCTTGGCGCGCTCTCCCTGGCCGCGCATGGCCACGCTCAAATCTTGCTGGCACGAGGCCACATCGTGTTGGTAACCCAACAGAAGCTGATCCTGATTCTTGAGCAGCGAACCGACGTAGCCCCCAATCGTTTGCTGAAGGTCGAATAGTTGGCCGCCCGCCGCACTGAACTGCGCCGCGTAGCCCGCAGTTTCATGTTCGGCTACGCTGCGCGCCACACCGTCCAGGCGCGGCAGCACGGAGTTAATCGCTGCGTAAATCTGAAAGCCCAAATAAAGGCTGTCCGTCCGCTGCTCGAATTGTGCCCGCCACTCTTCCAGTGCTGTCACCCGGGCGTGCAGCGATTGGAGCGATTGTTTGAAGGACTCCATGGTCGCATCCGCCAGCTTCCAGCGTTCCGGGCGTACATCAGTGAGCAAATCATTGATTCGGTATTCCGAGAAACGGACTTTGGTCAACAATGCTTTCACATCCGCCGCCTGCATCGAGCCCGTATCGTTGGTAAATGTGGCGGGTGGCTTGGATGATTCGGTCGGGGCTTCGATCTTCTGTGTCTCCACGTCGGGCGGTGTGACAGGTGTGGATGGCTTTTGGGTGGTGGATTGTGGTGCCTGCCTTTCTGATTTCGCGGCAGAGACCTGGCCGCCGGGTAACATCAAGACCAAAGCTAAAAAGAAAAAAGCACTCCGGCAAATTCTAAAAAGCAGGGTCATGAGGCCTCCTGAAGATCTTGCAGGAAAGAAGAATGGCAGGGTTCAGAGGGCTTCGTCTACAAATTTTTCAATTGAGAGGTGGGTTTCTTCATTCAGCTCAGAAAATTCGATGCCCATACCCAGATCTTGCATGGAATACACTACTTTGCCTCTGCATGAGATGGATGGCTGGCCCGGGCCAAGGCTGAAGTCCAGCGCCACTTTTGAATTCAAAGGGAAGGGCTTTTTGGTGGTGACAAAAATGCCACCCACGCTAACGTCGCGCGTCACGAGGACTTCATCGCGGTCCATCGCCTCACATTTGACCTCAGTGATCAGCCTGGCCCTGCGATGTTGTCGCTTTTCAATTTCCGGGGTAATGAGCTCCCTACCTTGTTCTTCCATCGAAAGCAGCCTCACGCCGAAAATCAACTAACTGTTGGTCAACGCCTGAAACTCCAAAGAGATTTTAAAATAAGGTCGGGGATAGCCGCGCCCCCACCGATTGACAGCCCACCGCGCCTGCAGGAATTTAACTTCGGGGCGTTGGGAAAGATCGAGCGAAGCAGGCGTGACGCCGCGATAAAACCGCTCGGGATACTGGAAAAGGGCTTTGGCTCCCCAGTCCTTCCCGTCCGCAGAGCCCCACACGGAAACCAGGAGTGATTCTTGCTC
The DNA here is from genome assembly GCA_041481635.1 of Terriglobia bacterium. Taxonomy (GTDB): domain Bacteria; phylum Acidobacteriota; class Terriglobia; order UBA7540; family UBA7540; genus DASYXZ01. Next base: position 36,523 of record JBGPCF010000039.1, read on the forward strand.
AATAATATCGGTGACGCGGAGCACCACCAGTGCCGGCTTTCCCGCCTGCCCGCCAAGATCAAAAGCTTGACCCTCGCCAGATTCTTCCAGAGCTGAATCCGGAGGAATCAAGTATTCGCCTTTTTGACTGGCCGTGGCAGTTGAACTCATGGTTTGGATACTCTATAGACTTCGTATTCAAAATAAAAGCAACTCATCCTAGCATAGGCGATGTGGGAAGCAAAAGCGGAACCTGAGCCCGGCGCATTGGATTTCTCCTGCACACCTGTCAAGAGTGCGCCGGCTGATCGGCAAACCTCCTCTTGCGTTTCCTGGCGTGGACCGAATAAACTCACGCGGTCAGAAATATAGTTGGCTTGAACGAGCCTGAAGGAAACCGTTTTTGAGAACAGCAGCGCAATTCATAAGACCCGCTCCTATCGCAGCAAATCTTGGAATTCAACTTATGCGAACAATCGTCCCGCATTCCTTCATTTTCTTCTTCCTGTTCACATTTGCGGCAAGCACGCCCGCAATAGCCGCGACTGCAACCGATATTTCCCTGGATGGCGTGTGGAGTTTCGTTCCCGACCAAACTGGCGCCATGAAGATCGGGGACTTTCCCACCGGCCCTGTTGTACGGCCCATCCAAGTCCCCGGATCCTGGCAGGCGCAGTTTCCAGACATGCGTGATTATGCCGGAGTGGCTTGGTACTGGCGGAGCGTCGCGCTGAATCCACTCGTGGCAGGACAGGTGGCGTTGCTGCGATTTGGTGCAGTCGATTATCTGGCCGAGGTCTACGTTAACGGCCAGAAAGTGGGGACGCACGAAGGTGGGTACCTGCCGTTTGAGTTTGACGTCACGTCTTTCGTGCGCATGGGCGAGAACGAAATCGCAGTGCGCGTGGTCGATCCGGGAGCAAAACCAAACGAAGTTGTTGAGGGCATTAAGTACACAGAGATTCCCCACGGCAAACAGAATTGGTATGTCCAAACCAGCGGGCTGTGGCAAAGTGTGGAGCTCGACTACCGGCCGCGAATCCACCTCGGGCCCGTGCACGTAACAGCGGGCGCGGACGGGCAATTCAATATTCGCGTGTCAGTAGTCACACCTCCCCTCAATGAGAATGTTCCGGGAACCACCGTGGACGCGGCCATTCTGGATTTGACGGGAAAACAGGTCTGGCAGAATTCTCACGTAGTGGAACCCAATCAGGGCTTCTATGATTTTACCGGCCGGCTCGTCAGCCCCAATCTTTGGAGTCTTTCCAACCCCGCGTTATATACGCTCAAGGTTCAATTGGGCTCGGGTGAAACGCAAACGTTCCGCTTCGGTTTCAGGACCTTCGAGACACGTGGAGGGAAATTTTACTTAAATGGAAAATTAGTTTACATGCGCGGCGCGCTCGACCAGGATTTTTATCCTGACACGATCTACACCCCGCCGTCGCTGGATTATCTGCGCGACGAAATGCGTAAGGCCAAGGCACTGGGACTGAACATGCTGCGCTGCCACATCAAAGTTCCTGACCCGCGCTATCTGGAAGCCGCTGACGAGGAGGGTTTGCTCATCTGGTATGAGATTCCCAACTGGGACAAATTAACCGCGGATTCTGAGGCGCGGGGCATGGCCACCTTGCGCGGCATGGTGGAGCGCGACTGGAATCACCCTTGCATCGTCATGGTGAGCATCATCAACGAAAGCTGGGGAGCCAACCTGAAGGAGTCCGCCGACCGCGGCTGGTTAAGGGGCGCCTACGCCGAGGCGAAGAAGCTCGTCCCCGGCTGGCTGGTGGAAGATAACAGCGCCTGCTGCGACAATTTCCATATCGCGACGGACATCGCTGATTTTCATCAATACGTCGCCATTCCGGATTACCCCGCCAACTTCGATCGCCTGATTGCAGACCAGGCGACCCGGCCGGGCTCCCTGTTTAGTCCGTATGGTGACGCGTCACCGAAAGGGAACGAACCCCTGGTGCTTTCGGAATTCGGGAATTGGGGATTGCCCCGCCTGCACGATCCTCTGCCGTGGTGGTTTTCGAGGGATTTTGGCGGGCAGGAAATCACTTCGCCTAATGACGTGGAAAAACGTTTTCGAGACTACCAGTACGGCTCGCTCTTCCATGATTTCGACGCGCTCGCCGATGCCACCCAATGGCACGAATACCAATCGCTCAAATACGAAATTGAAGGCATCCGGTCGCACACAGAGATGCAGGGTTACATCATCACGGAATTCACCGACCTCAATTGGGAGTGCAACGGCCTGATGGACATGTGGCGGCGGCCCAAGGTTTTTGGCAGCGTCCTGGCCAAACTCCAGCAGGACGACCTGGTGATGGCGCGCGCCGACCAACGCGATTTTACCTCGGGCGATAAGGCGCAGGCAGAAATCTATTTTTCACATTACAGTGATGCCGCGATATCCGGCGCCAATGTTTCGTGGGAGGTCGAGGGAACTTCTCTCAACGGCAACTTCGCTCTTCCTGCCGTACTGGCGGGCTCCAGCGCCAAAGTGGGCACTGCGGATTTCGTTGTTCCCTCTGTTAAGTCACCGACACGTAGGCTTTTGAAAATTAAAGTCACTTCCGGCGCACAGGTGATCTCCGAAGACCCGATCGGGCTGACGTTCTTTTTCTTTCCGCCCCGCAAACCCGAAATTCCGCCCGCGGTTGCGTTCCACGATCCCGCCGGACGATTGCGGCGGCTGGTCTTGGAAATGCGCGCGCGAAATTACCAGGCCCCTTCCGGCGCCGAGGCCTATCCCGTCCTGATCACCTCCACCTTCGACGACGAAGTGAAGAAGTCATTGCGCAACGGTGGTCGCGTAATCCTCCTGGCCAGTGATCCCGTGACAATCGCGCCAGGATTACAGGTGTTGCCGCGCACTGCCGACAACCTGGACGGCAACTGGATCTCCAGTTTCCTTTGGGTCCACAAAGAGAAAGAGCCGTTCAAGGGAATCGGGTTTGAAACTCTTGCGGGTTTCGAAACCATGGCGGTCACTCCAGCCACCGTTTTGAAAGGTGTGCCTCCGGAGAACTATGACGATGTTCTATCGGGCATTTTCTATGGGTGGATCCACACAAACGTGGGCGCGCTGGTCCAAGCAAATTACGGCAAGGGCAAGCTGCTGGTGTGCACTTATTCGTTGGGCACATCGTATGGGACGGATCCGTACGCGACGTACCTTCTGGACGGACTGATGAATTATGCCGTGTCCAACTTCACGCCGCGCTATCAGATTCCGATGTGAGGGTTTTATGTGGAGGCAGGTTGAGGCTGGGCTTCGGGGGCCGGTTTTTGCAGTTTCAGCACTTTTTCAACCAAGCCTGGAAAAAAATTGCTAAGGACTCGCCCGCAATTCCGGCAGGGCCACAAGGCCGTCCGCATTTCCAAGTGACTCCAATTGATCGCGCCACAAACACAGGTGACCTGCAATCCTTTGCCACTGGCACCTTGAACAGTGGTGACGTCTTCGGGCCCTACCGGAAGGTTCATATGAAATGGCTCCCTTAATTAATCGCCGCTAGGTGGCGTGTCAATATTCATGACAGCCCAGGCGCAGTTTCCCGCGCGCAGCATCATACCTCACGCGTGTCAGGCTTTCCAGTTCTGATCTTCGCTCTCGGACAAAGGGAGCACTGCCCGGACGATCGTCCCCGGATGGGCGCAACTAACTTCCATCCGCCCTCCAAGTTGTCTCATCCGTTCATGCATGCCTCGAATGCCTACCCCAAAATGAGCCGGCGTGCCTGGAGGCTTCCCGGGGATAGCGTCAGGCAGACCCTTCCCGTGGTCGCGCACTGCCAAGCTGACGTGGTGGTCACTCTGAAAGAGGTGGATCTCTGCTGTGGAGCTGCCCGAGTGACGATGGATATTCGTGAGGCTCTCCTGCACCACACGAAAAAGAGCCAACTCTTGATCGCGCGATAGACGCCCTAACTCCGGCGTGATTTCCAAATCGACGTGGATATTTGTCCGCTCCACAAACCCATTCACGTACCAGCGGAGGGCGTGGGACAATCCGGCTTCGTCCAGCAGTGGGGGGTGCAGCAAATAAGAGAGCGTGCGAATTTCGTTGCAGGCCCGATTGGCCAAATCCACACTCTCGGAGATGGCCTTGGAGACCTGAGGGTGAAGGTTCGCTTCCGGAACGTCGGTAGCCATCGAAAGGCTGAGTGCCAGGGCCGATAGAATCTGCCCGGTGCTGTCATGCAATTCGCGAGCCAGGCGGCGGCGCTCTTCATCCTGCGATTGAAGCAGCAATCCGGAAAGGTGGCGCAAGGAATCCTCAGCTTTCTTTCGCTCCGTAATATCGCGGGTTACCTTGGAGAGTCCCCGGAGATTTCCAGCTTCATCGCGCAACGCAGTGAGGACCACGTTAGCCCAAAACCGTGTGCCGTCCTTGCGAACCCGCCACCCCTCCTCCTCGACCCGTCCCTCTTCGACCGCCGTCTTCAGAGCGCGATCCGCATTGCCCGACTGGATTTCCTCGGGAGGATAGAAGACTGAAACATGCTTGCCGATAATCTCCTCGCGCTTATAACCGATGATTCGCTCCGCCCCCAGATTCCAGCTCAGAACATTGCCCTCAGGGCTCAACATCAGCACGGCGTAGTCCTTTACACCTTCCAGGAGCAGGCGGAATCGTTCCTCACTTTCCTTCAGCGCCACTTCCGATTGTTTGTGATCCGTAATTTCGCGGACCACGAGGCATATGTTCCCGGGACTACCGTCTTCCGTCAAAATGGGGCTCATCCTCCCGGAAAACCACCGCCTCCCGCTGGGCAATTCCAGTGAGTACTCGATGGTCTCGTGCCGGCCAGTGGAAAGGACCCGCTTGAACGCTTGTAAGAACTGCGATGTGGATTCCTTGCCAAAAATGGAATCGAGGCGCTGGCCGATCAATTCCTTCTTGGGGCGCGCCAGGAGGCGTTCATTGGCCGTCCAGACATACAAATAAGTGCCCTGCTCGTCGATCTCAAACGCGATGTCATCCATCGATTCGATCACGGCGCGCAGACGGGCTTCACTGTTATGCAAAGCCTCCTCGGCCCGTTTCCGTTCGGTGATGTCGGTAACGATGCCGCAGATCGCGTAAACCCTGGATTTCGTGTCATGCAAGGGGAATTTGGTGACGAGGCTCGTGTGGACACCATCCGACTGGTCAGCCGTCTCTTCAAACTCCAGTGGGACGCCGGTTTGGAGCACCAACAAGTCATTGGCGCGAAAAGCTTCCGCCTGCTCAGCCGGGAACAATTCGTGGTCTGTCTTGCCCACAATTTGGTGCCGATCCAAGTCGCAGAGCTTTTGAAACTCGGGATTCACATAGAGGTAACGGCCGTGGACGTCTTTCATGAATATGATCGCCGGGCTGGAATCCATAAGCATTTCCAACCGCTGCTCACTCTCCCGGAGCGCCCGGTCAGTCCGCCGGTGATCTTCCGCCTCGGCTTGCAACGCATCGATGGCGCTTTGGAGCTCCCCAGTTCGCTCCCGAACTCGCGCTTCCAGCCCCTCATGAGCCTTCCGTAGTTCAAGCTCGGCGCGTTTCCTTTTCGTAATGTCGCGCAACAAGGCGAGGTAACTATTGCCGCTCGATTCCCCGCCCTTCACCATGCTCACCGATGCCTCGACGCAAACCTCCTCACCGTTTTTCTTGAATTGGATTGCCTCTCCGTGCCACGAACCGGAAGTCGCCAGCGAATTCGCACACGCAGCCTCGTCCTCCGGCTTTATCCAGCGGAAGCGGATAAAATCCAGTAGTTTCCGGCCAATGACCTCGTCTGCCGTGTACCCGTATAAAAGCTCCGCCGCCTTGTTCCAGTAGGTGATGCGAACCTCATGGTCCATTGCGAACACAACATCGTCTACTTGCGATAGAACATCGGCTTGAAAATTGAGGAGCTCGATCCGCCGTTTGCGCTCCGTTACCTCGGTGCAGACACCCATCATTTTGACGGGCTGATGAGCTTCATCGAATATGACCTGACCCTTGGCTTCCATCCACATCACACGGTGGTCTGGGGAAGATTGGCGGTACTCAACCTGGTAGGGATGGCCCGTCGCCTGGGATTCCTGGATAGTGCTCAACACCCGGTTCCGGTCTTCGGGATGAACGCCTTGGAGAAAACCCTCAAAAGTTCCGCCAAACGACCCGGGTGCTTGGCCATGGACTTTCTCCATGTTCCTCGACCAACGCACTCGCCCGGTTTGAATGTTCCATTCCCAGGTGCCAATGTTGGCAGCCTCCAGAACATCTTCCAGCTTTTCCGGGATGGGGTCTGGCTGGGGGGGGGATTCTTTGCTCGAAGCCGAAGTTGAGTTATGGAGGCGATTGGGCTCGCTACTGATTCCCGCATCAGGCTTGTGTTTTTTATCTGGGGACGTATCAAAGGGGCGTGTGGAAGGGTTGGACTCACTTTGGACAGGAGAATTGGATCCGGTATTCAACCGGCGCGCGCGCGATCGAGGAGTACTCGGCTTCGGATCGTGCCCACGAGCCATGAATTCCCTCTCCTTGAGTGCGATCCCCAAAACACGGTTGGCCAGCCCAAGTCTGATTTTCGCGCAGTCAGAGAAGCAGGTCAAGGGACTTGGTAAGCGGAAAGCATCGCACCAGGTCTGCAACCGGCTGGAGGAGTCAAAAAAAACTAACAATTAATGTAACCAAATCGGCGGGAAGACCACCCAATGTTCCAGAGAGTGCAGAAACGGCCAGCGGAAATCGTTTCGGGAGGTCGAAACCCGCTGGCCGCCCTTCAAAAGCCCCCCAGCATGCATGGAGGCTCAACCATTTTCTTAGCATATAGCACCCTTCGGAATCAAGCGTCACTTGACAACATGTAGTAGTATGGTGGCCGATTTCCGGCCCATGCCCTTGGCCGGGCCTCTTATTCATCCCATAGAGCGATTGGGAATCGGGTTTTCCATTGGGAGATCACCGATTCGAGTGACGCTACAAAGGCGGGATAGTGTACAATCGCAATCCGGAACGGATCGATCACCACAAAGGATTCATAATCGCACATGACCATCGAATCGAATAAAGTAGGCAAAGCAGTCGTTGTGAAACTAATCGGACGCATGGATGCGGATAGCAATAAGGAATTTGATGCGGCCTGCGAGCGGCTGGTTCAAGAAGGTTCGGTCTTCCTGGTGATTGATCTCGCGAATCTGAATTACATCAATAGTGCAGGGTTGGGATCATTTTTGCGCAACGCCAAACGCGCCCAGGAAAAAGGGGGGGCGCTGCTCCTGTCCGGCCTGAAAGGTCTGGTTAAAGAAGTTTTTGAAATGACCCGCCTGATCACAGTTTTCCCCGTCTTTGACTCTACCGACGCAGCTTGCCAGAGTATCGCCTGATGTTCAACCAGCTGAAACAGATTCAACTTCCTGCTGAAATCAGCTCGCTTCGCACCATCACGGAGTTTGTACACAGCGGAGCCCAGTTGGCGAATTTTCCCGAAAGCGACCTCGACCGTCTCGACCTGGTGATGGAAGAAGTGGTGGTGAATGTCATCAATTATGCCTATCCCGACGGACAACCGGGAAATATCGAGGTGAGTTACGCCATTGAAGGGCTGGGAAAACTCTTCGTTCAAGTCAGCGATGCAGGCCGGGAGTTTGACCCTCTGGCCAAGGACCCACCTGATTTGCGCCTTGGCCTCGCCGAGCGGCCAATTGGCGGACTGGGAATTTTTCTGGTGAAACGAATCGCGCGCTCCATCTCCTATAGCCGGGTGGACAACCGAAACGTCCTGAGCTTTCATCTCGAAGCCGAATCCTAACAGTGGATTGCGCTCACTATCTTCTCCTGATTTGAGAGAATCCCGTTCTTCTCCAGCCAACCCCTCCGAATATTTCGCAGCTTGAAGGGCATTCGATGAGCCAGTGCGTCGCGGGTCGAATCCTACGCGTCGACTTTAAGAACCTGTCATAATGCGCCCCCTGCCCGCCGCTTCGACCCGCGGGCTTATCCCCCAAAGGAGAGCCAGCATGAGACCGCGAATTGCACTGGTCCTTATTTTGTTCATCTTGCCGACCTCTTGGATTCGCCAGACCATCATCGCATCGCCGCGCGAAGGCGTGACGCCGGCGGCCATCTTCGCCACTGCAGCGATGCAGGCGGACTCCAAGCCCGCGCAAGCTTCGAGCAGCGGGAGGGATTTCCCGTCTATTGCGGAGAAGACGAAAGGCTTCGAGGCGCTCCCTGGTTACTTCCCTCTCTTCTGGGACGCCAAGAATGGAAAGATGTGGCTGGAGATTGACAAATGGAATACGGAATTTCTCTACATCGAATCACTGCCCGTGGGTATTGGCTCGAACGACATTGGGCTGGATCGCGGCCAGTTGGGCGCCTCCCGCGTCGTGCGGTTTGAGCGCAGCGGGCCCAAGGTACTGCTGATTGAATCAAACTACAATTTTCGAGCCACCACGGACAGTCCGGAAGAACGCGACTCGGTGCGCGAGGCGTTTGCAGAATCCACACTGTGGGGATTCATAGTGGAAGCTGATGAGGGCACACGAGCGCTGATAGACGCCACGGATTTTTTCCTCCACGACACGCATCATGTGGCGGAGACTCTGAAGCGCGCCAAGCAAGGGGACTGCCGGTTGGACGCTTCGCGCTCCGCCTTCTATCTCCCGCGCACCAAAAATTTTCCCAAAAACACTGAAGTCGAGGCCACTCTGACTCTGGTGGGCGAAAATCCCGGGCCATGGGTAAGAGAAGTCGTCCCCAGCCCGAATGCGATTACGGTGCGCGAGCACCATTCTTTCGTCGAACTTCCGGGACCTGGCTACCAGCCTCGCGTCTTTGATCCGCGTGCCGGATATTTCGGGATCCGCTACATGGACTTTGCTTCCCCGATTGACCAGCGCATGGTCAAACGATCCATCTCCCGCCACCGGCTTCAGAAGAAAGATCCCTCTGCCGGGCTGAGCGATCCCGTGGAGCCCATCATTTACTACCTCGATCGTGGTGTGCCCGAGCCCATTCGTTCGGCCCTGCTCGAAGGCGCCGGTTGGTGGAATCAGGCGTTCGAGGCGGCGGGCTATCGCAACGCCTTTCAAGTGAAGATGCTGCCTGAAGGCGCCGACCCCATGGATGTCCGATATAACCTCATTCAGTGGGTGCACCGCGACACGCGAGGATGGTCGTACGGCGGCGGGGTGATTGACCCTCGGTCAGGGGAGATCCTCAAAGGAAAAGTGACCCTCGACTCCTCGCGGCTACGCCAGGATTATCTGATCGCCGAAGGTCTGCTCGCTCCCTATGAAAAAGGAAAACCTCCAGCTCCGGAACTCGAGGCCCTGGCGCTGGGGCGCGCCCGGCAATTGGCGGCGCACGAGGTAGGTCACACGCTCGGACTCGCGCACAACTTTGCCGCCAGCACCGAAGGTAATGCGTCAGTGATGGATTATCCGCACCCGATGGTCCGCCTTAACGCCGGCGGCCAGATCGATGTTTCTCATGCCTACGAGGCCGGTATCGGCGCGTGGGATAAGGTGGCGATCGCCTACGGCTATCAGGACTTTCCGCAAGCGACTGACGAAAACAAAGCCCTGGACGGTATTCTCACCCAGGCAGCCACGCACGGCCTTTTCTTCATTTCCGATGCCGATGCCCGACCGCCAGGCGGCGCTCATCCCTCCGCACACCTTTGGGACAACGGGCCGAATGCCATTGATGAGCTCGCGCGCGTGATGAAGATTCGTGCGACGGCTCTCGGCCATTTTGGGGGAAACAATATTCGTGAGGGCGAGCCGCTCAACAGCCTCGAGGAAGTGCTCGTTCCCGTTTATATGTTCCACCGCTATCAGGTGGAGGCCACGGCCAAGGTGCTGGGCGGACTCGACTATCGGTACGCCCTAATAATACTAAGTTAAGTTTCTCTTGACGGTGCTTTCTCGCGGCGGTAAGCTTCGGGTATGACGCCACGGGAGTTGAAAGCTCTCGATCAGAGATTGACAGCCTTTCTTGAGGATCTGCTCGCTCCGCTGGGTCGTAA
>JBGPCF010000040.1:0-45477 GCA_041481635.1 Terriglobia bacterium
AAGCAGCTCAACGTCGCAGAGCTGGCGCGGGGTCAGATCCCAAGACGGCCACTCGCGAGAATGAGACCGAAGCTCCAAGGCGCGCTCCGGCTGTGCAATAAGGTTTACCAGTACCCCGCCGTGCGGCGGAGTTAAATGATCGTGCATTTCAGGTTGTCTCCTTCTGATGGATTAGGTCTTGATTATAAAACTTCGAGGTGCGCCAGGTTCAACAAATGTGGCTACAACAGACGATTGCCGTGGTGGGACACGACGGAGCAAGCGGCGCGATTGTGTATCGCGATTCGACTGAGGATTTCAAATCTTTGCCCATAGTTAACTTTCGCAAAATATTGTACCAAGCTTTCGCGGCCTTGGCTATGACGAATTTTTGTGGAGAGCCTTTGAGAAATATTTCTTGGTGGAAAAGAACGTGGATGTAGACTGGCATGGCATAGTCAAGATGCCCACGCCTAAACCAATTCAGCCACAAGAGAATCCAAATGAATTAGAGGTGATCGCCTGCTCTTTGCAAGACGCCATGGAAGCTTATCGCGGCGGGGCGAGCCGGTTGGAAGTGACAATTCGGCTGGACCACGCCGGGCTGACGCCGCCCTTTGAGATGGTTCGACAGATTCTCGAAAGCGTGCCTCTGCCCATTCGAGTGATGCTGCGCGACCGGAGGGATTTTTTGGTTGGCGGGAGCGAAGAATTGGCAATCCTGGCGAGGAAGGCACGCGAGTTCGTAGCGTTGAAAGCCGGCAAAAAGAAAAAGGGAGGTATCGAAGGATTGGTCACCGGCCACGTCAAGAACGGCCGGTTGGATTTGGCGGCTTTGGAAAAGATCACCAGCGCCGCACCCAAACTGCGAGTGACCGTTCATCACGCGATTGAAGCGACCGCCGATCCCGTTATGACCCTGCGCACGTTTCGGAATTTTCCCAACGTCGATCGCGCGCTGGTGTCCGGGGGCGCGGGGAGTCTCGAGAAACGAATCGAGCGGCTGGTGCAATTGCGCGATGCCTTTGGCTCCCAGCGTTCCTTGATTGCCGGAGGAAACGTGACTCTCGAAATGATTCGTCCGTTGCGCGACGCAACGGGCATCCGAATTTTTCATCTGGGCCGCGCCGTACGAACTCCAGAGGAGTCTCTTGGGCAAGTGGACAGCAAGAAAGTTAGGATGGCCGTAGATCTTCTGGGTATGACGTAGCGCCGGCCCGTAGGCCTGCCGGTTGAGCAACTCACGATCGATGCCGACCTAAAGTTGGGCATTCGTCCAAGATGCCGACCCATTCGTTACACTCGGGGCAGGCTCTGAAGGTCAACGCTACGAAGGCCCACGAAGTGTCGTCATTCTGAATACGCAAATCTCAAACTCATCTATAATGTGGAATTGTGATTTGAAGTCTGGTCTGACGAAGCAAGCCTGTCATCCAAAACCGATCGAACCTCACGGGAGCAACCATGTGCGGAATTGTGGCTTATGTCGGAGAACAAAACGCCCGCGACATTCTGGTGGAAGGGCTGAAGCGACTGGAATATCGCGGCTACGATTCGGCGGGAATTGCCATCTTAAACTCACCGGCATATCTAGCCCGCGCGGTCGGCAAAGTGGCGATGCTGGAGCAACACGTCCAGCAGGACAATCCCATGGGCAAAGTGGGCATCGCGCACACGCGCTGGGCCACGCACGGCAAGCCTACTGAAGCCAACGCACATCCGCACACCGACTGTTCGGGCAAATTGTATCTTGCCCACAACGGAATCATTGAGAACTATCAGCCGCTAAAAAAGCGCTTGCTGGCCGAGGGGCACAAATTTCGATCCGAGACTGACACGGAAGTTTTGGCCCACCTGATTGAGGGCGCCTACCAGGGAAACCTGGAAGCGGCGGTGCAGAAGGCCTTATCGCAAGTTGAGGGAACCTACGGCATCGCGGTAGTCCATGCCGATCATCCCGACCAGGTGATTATGGCGCGCCGCGGAAGTCCGATTGTCCTCGGGATCGGAAAGAATGAATCGCTCGCTGCCTCGGACGCCTCAGCGCTCGCCCAGCACACCGATCAAGTCGTGTATCTGGAAGACAACGAGGTGGCGCGGTTGGAAGCGGGCAAATTCTTTATCACGACACTGGCCAACCAGTCGGTGAGCCGGAGCACGACGCAATTGGAGGTGAGCCGGGAAGCAATGGACCGCGGCCATTTCCCGCATTACATGCTGAAGGAAATCTTCGAGCAGCCGGAAGCGGTGGAAAACGCGTTGCGCGGACGCTTGAGCCACTCCGAAGGGGTGGCGAAACTGGGCGGGCTGGAGTCCGTGATGGACCGCCTGCAGCAAGCACGCCACTTGATCATTATCAGTTGCGGCACCAGCTATTACGCGGGACTGTTTGCACGCTATGTTTTCGAGGCCCTCACTGACTTGACGGTGGAAACCGAGCTGGCTTCTGAATTCCGCTACCGAAAATTGAACCTGCGCCAAAACACCGTCGTGTTGGCCATCAGCCAGTCAGGCGAGACGGCAGACACCCTGGCGGCGTTGCGCGAAGCCAGGCGCAAAGGCGCTCTCGTGCTGGGCTTGGTGAACGTGGTGGGCAGCTCGATTGCCCGCGAGACGCACGCGGGCGTTTATTCGCATGCGGGCATTGAAGTGGGAGTGGCCAGCACCAAATCATTTGTTTCCCAACTTACTATCCTCACTCTGATGGCCCTGCTGGTGGGCCGCGGGCGGGACCTCTCCTACGAGGAAGGATCGTCTCTACTGCGCGGGCTGGAAAAGATTCCGGACCAGATTCGAACCATCCTCAAGCAATCAGATGCCATTCTAGACTTGGCGCAGAAGTATTCGAAGGCGTCACACTTCCTTTACATCGGGCGGAAATATCAATATCCCATCGCGCTGGAGGGCGCCCTCAAGCTTAAAGAAATTGCTTACATTCACGCCGAGGGATATGCGGCGGGCGAAATGAAACACGGGCCCATCGCCCTCATTGACCCGGCGTTCCCCACCATGGCCCTGGCCCCCGAAGACGGTTCGTACGACAAGATTGCGTCTAACATTCAGGAAATTCGCGCCCGCGAAGGAAAGATCATCGCGGTGACCTCCGAGGGAAACTCGAGACTCGGAGACCTGGTGGACGACATCATCGAAGTGCCGCGCAACCACGAAGTCCTCACCCCCCTGCTGACTGTGGTTCCCCTCCAACTTTTTGCCTACCACTGCGCCGTGCTGCGCGGGTGCGACGTGGACAAGCCGCGCAATCTCGCCAAGAGCGTGACAGTCGAATGAAAGGGTGAAGGTTGAAGGGTAAAGGATAAAATGTGAATTTTGGAATTGGGTTGAAATTTACCTTATGAATTTAGAACTTCCGCTCGGGAGGATGTAACAGCCTTCAGCCTTCAGCCTTCAGCTTTCTGCCTTCAGCTTTCTGCTTTCTGCTTTCTGCCTACTTCCCTCCCGACTCCGTGATAAACTGATTCGGTAAATTCATTTGGGCTCAAACTATGGCAACTTATCTGATCACTGGCGGCGCCGGTTTTATTGGCTCCCACATTGTCGATGAGGTCTTGCGCCGGGGCGATGATGTCCGGGTGGTGGACAACCTCTCGACAGGCCAGGAGGTGAACCTGGCCGAGGTGCGCGAGCGCATTAAGTTCTACCAACTGGACATCCGTGACTTGGAGGCGATGCGACCCTGCTTTGAGGGAGTCGATTACGTGATTCACCTCGCCGCACTGGCCTCGATTCCACGCTCCATCGCCGACCCCATTACCTCCAACGCGGTCAATGTGGACGGGACGTTGAATGTTTTGGTTGCGGCACGCGACGCCAAGGCCAAGCGGGTGGTATTTGCCGCGTCTTCTTCGGCCTACGGCGACAACCCCGTTCTGCCTCGCGTGGAAACGCACGAGCCACGCCCGCTTTCGCCCTACGCATTGATGAAGCTGACGGGGGAGTATTACTGCAAGGTCTTCACCAACATCTACGGCCTGGAAACGGTGTCTCTCCGCTATTTCAATATTTTTGGCCCGCGCCAGAATGCGAATTCGCCTTACACCGGCGTACTCTCGCTCTTCAACGCCGCTTACATTCGTGGGACCACACCGATGATTTATGGCGACGGAGAACAGTCGCGCGATTTCACTTATGTGGCCAACGTGGTGGACGCCAGCCTGCGCGCCTGCATCGCGCCGGGAGCGTCCGGGGGAGTTTTTAACGTTGGGGTGGGCGAGCAACACTCCATCAACCAGATCATCGCGATGATGAACAAAATCTTTGGGCGCGACGTCAAGCCGAACTACGCGCCCCCCCGCCCCGGGGACGTTCGTGAGTCTCTGGCAAACATCTCGCGTGCCCGCGCCATTCTCGGATACACACCCCTGGTTCCATTTGAGGAAGGTTTGCGGCGAACGGTGGAATGGTACCGGGCGACCCTACGGTAGTCATCAGGGATGGGGTTTGGTCGCTACCGATTCTAACTTGTCCTTCTGCACGACTCCCGCGGCTTGCATTTGATGCATGATGCCTTTGACCTTTGAAGCGAAACGGCCGTTGGGTTCTTCCTTCAAGTACCCCCCCATCTCATCGTAGGCCTTATCATAGTTGTTCTCCTTCAGGTAAACATCTGCGAGCTTGACGTGAAGTTCCGCGGGCGGTGTGGAATTAAGGGATAGCACCCGCTGGTAATCCTGCTGCGCCTGCGCGAACTTGCCCTGGCCGTAGTGCGCTACTGCAATTTGATAGTAAAACAGCCAGTGGGAGGGCGCTCGCCGAATCCCTTCCTGAAGCGCCGCCTCGCTTTCAGTGAATTTTTTTTCGTTGTTGAAGATCATACCCAACTGGAGGTAGGCCTCTATGAAGTCCGGATCGCAATCGCGCGCCTTCTTTGCCGCCACCTCGGCCTCAACCATTTTCTGTTGCTCGGCGCGCACGGTGGCCAACTCCGTCTGGGCACGGGCATAACAAGGGGAATCCGCCACGGCCTTCTCCAAGTGCTCCTCGGCTTCCTTGAGTTTCCTGGCGTTCAGAGCATTATCGCCCTTTTCGAACTCTTTCTGGGCGTTCTTGGACGCCTTCGAGTCAGTGAGGGCGGGAAGGTCTGTTGTGCGTTTCGAATTGTGAGTGGGAATGAGAATCACCGTCACGAATACGGTATTCGCGGTGCGCGTAAGATCCAGGGATTGCTGCGAGGTCTCATATCCCTCTGCCGTGGCGGTCAGCGTGCAAATTTTCTTGTGGATGGTCTCGAATATAAAACCCCCGCTGGCACTGGCCATTTTCTGTGCCTCGATCCCACCATCTTCATTGTCAATCTGAATGGTTACTCCGCTGGGAACCACACCGCTGTCGGTGCGCACTTTGCCTTCCACAGCCACAAACCCTCCCTGACCTAGCAGAGGCGAGACCCCGAACGTATACAATGCGGCCACATATAGAAGCAGGCGGCAAACCACAAGAACTTGTGGTGATTTATGACTTCGGACGATCGCGCCATTGATGAGGAGTAGCATGGCTTGGAGCCCTCCACGCCATTGTCCGAGATTGTACTCTAAACCGAAATGAATAGGTAATATAAAATAATTAGTCCATCTCTTTTTTTAGGGGACTATAGCCTGCCGCCGTGGAGGTACCCCGCCGGCATCCCAAAGCATGCCGATCTAGGCGGAAGCCCGCAAGAAGCAGTGTCTACGGGGTTGGCCCAGGATTCTATCTTGGTGTGGAGGATCTCTATGATGGCCAAATCTAGCGCCAAAATGGATGGCTAATAATAAGTAAAAATAAAGCTTGACAACGATTCGTAATAGATTTAGATTATGCTCATTGCGTCGAGTGGTAGTCTAATCTTCAGGTCATGTTAAGGCAGTCTTGCAATTGGGAACGCGTCGTCACTATTAAGGTGCAGGTTCGACGAAACGGTTACGGCCAGTCAAAAGCGGGGCTCTTGTCAAGTCGCGCTGAGTAGCCTTTCCGACTAAGTTAAACCTTATTTCTTGCGTCGATGGGGACTAACCTTTTGTTTCGTTCAAGAAACAAAAAGCTGTTGAACAGCTAATCCAGAAACTTCTCGAAAGAAAAAATCAATCGGCTGTCAGTGGGGGGGACCCCAGTGACACTCCGACCCCGGAGGGATCAAATGAGAAAGGTTGTACTTCTTTTTGGCGCGATCCTCCTGGCGTTGTCGATCAACGCTTGGAGCCAGGACACGGCCAACATCGTGGGAACGGTCACAGACTCGACCGGCGCGGTGATTCCCAAGGCCAAGGTTAGTATTTCAAACCCGGATAGGGGTTTTACACGCGACTTAGTCACCGAATCAACGGGCTACTTCTCGCTTTCGGCTGTCCCTATCGGCAACTATGTGATAACGGCAGAGGCGCCGGGTTTCCAAAAACTGGTGCGCTCCGGTATCGCCCTGAGCGTGGGCCAGACCCAACGTATCGACATGCAGTTGACGGTCGGACAAGTTACCGAACAAGTGAGCGTCACCGGCAACGTGCAGCAGGTGCAGACCGAAAACGCGACAATTTCTTCCGTCGTCACTCAAAATCAGATTGAGAACCTGGACCTGAATGGCCGGAACTGGGTCACACTGGCCTTGTTGGTCCCAGGCGCAGCGCCCGATAACGGCCTGAACACAACTGACGTGGGCGTTTACGGCAACAACAGCATTTCCTTCAATGGAAATCGCATGCAGTATGCCAACTGGGAAATCGATGGCGGCAACAATACAGACGAAGGTTCGGCCTCCACGTTTAACACTTATCCGAGCCTTGACACGATTGCCGAGTTCCGTATCTCCACTTCAAACTACGGCGCCGAGATGGGCAAACACGCGGGCGCCAACATCGAGCTCGCCACCAAGGGTGGCACAAGGACTTTCCACGGAGACGCGTACGAGTACAATCGCAACAGCGCTTATGACGCCAACTCCTTTTTCGCTAACCGGAACGGAGGCTATGGATTGGCACCGGGCCAAAATGCTCCCAAGACCTTCCTCAATAACAACGACTATGGGTACACCTTCGGTGGCCCTTTCTATATCCCCGGCCACTACAACACCGACAAGACCAAGACGTTTTTCTTCTGGTCAGAAGAGTGGCGCACCTACCGGAAAGGGAACGAACTCGGAGGTGGCGTGCCTACGCCGTTGGAGCGCAACGGCGACTTCTCCCAGTGCGATCCTGCGTCCGCCAATTTCAATTCCATAGTTGCCAGCGGTTGCAGCTTGCCGTCTCTGGGCGGGGTATCATACGACACTGTCCAGGCGATGCCGGGCTTTAATGCGCAGGCCTTTGCCAACGGCAAAGCCCTCGAGGACGCCTTGATTCCATTGCCCAATAGTGGGCTCAACAACTGGTTCCTTGCCTCCAGCGCCCCCACCAATTGGCGCCAGGAGCAGATCCGCATAGACCAGAACATCAGTGACAAAACCCAGGTATTCTTCCGCTATACGCAGGACACCTGGAACACGGTCAATGTCCCCTCGCTCTGGCAATGGGCCAGTTATGACACCATCAAGACTCAGTTCGGCGGCCCTGGCGAAAGCGCGGTGTTCCACATTACCCACACCTTCAAGCCCACCCTCATGAACGAATTTGTGGCGGCTTACACCACCGACCACATCCTCTTGTACCCAGTGGCAGGTACGAGTGTTTCGGATGTGGCAAAGTCCATCAATGCTCCGAGCACATGGCAAATGAATCACTTGTTCGCAGCGAACGCAACTAACAAGCTTTTGCCTGCGGCTGAGTGGTGCGAGAATAATGGTTTCTGTGCCGCCGAATATGCAGGCAACTTCCCCTGGTTCAATTCGAATCCCATCATCACCTGGAAGGACAACGTGTCCTGGGTGCACGGGAATCACACCACGAAGATCGGCTTCTACTTGGAGAACTACCGCAAGAGCGAGCAATTCGGAACCCAAACCCAGGGTCAGTTGACCTTTGATGGCGGCAGCCTGAGCACCGGAAATGCCATGGCGAACATGTTCCTGGGACGAATCGCCCAGTACCAAGAGGGGACAATGGCAGTGGCCGGCGTTCCTGTGGGCGGCTATCCCAAGGGCCACTGGCAGATGACTGACCTGGAGCCTTTCATCAATGACGACTGGAAAGTGAGGCCGAACCTCACCTTGAACCTCGGCGTGCGGTATTACATTTACAGCCGCATTCACGACGTTTCACGGCCGACGGTTGATTCCGGCTTCCTTGCAAACCAGTACAATCCGGCCAATGAAGCCCAGCTTAACTCAGATGGCAACCTGATCCTGGGGACGGGCCACACGTGGCAGACTTTTGGAAACGGGTTGGTTGAGTGCGGCAGGAACGGCATCCCGAAGGGCTGCCAGCTTGCCAATACGGGGGCTAATATCGCTCCGCGGATAGGGTTTGCTTGGGATCCCTTTGGGAAAGCGACCACTTCCAT
The DNA here is from genome assembly GCA_041481635.1 of Terriglobia bacterium. Taxonomy (GTDB): domain Bacteria; phylum Acidobacteriota; class Terriglobia; order UBA7540; family UBA7540; genus DASYXZ01. The sequence continues at coordinate 8,404 of JBGPCF010000040.1, forward strand.
CCGTGGCGGCTACGGGATCTATTATGAGTCCGGGAACGGAAACGAAGCCCAAGCCGAAGGTGGTGAGGGCAATCCGCCCGTGTCTCTTAGCCCGTCCGTGTTTAACCTCAACGGTTACAACCAGGTCGTGAGTACATCGGGCCTGCAAACAACCGGCAACATTGGCACCAGCGGCTATACGAACTTTCCTTACAGCCAATCGTGGCCCAGCGTCCAACAATTCAGCTTCACCGTGGAGCACCAGTTCTCCAACAACGATGTGGTGACCTTGGCCTACGTTGGAGCTCTGGGTAGGCACCTGGCACGCGCCCAAAACGTCAACTCGGTGGTGCCTGGAGCAACTACCATGAACGTGCCCGCTTTCGTGGGCACTGGGAAAACCGGAGGAAACGGTGGTCACGAGGGTGGTCCCGGCAATAACGGCTCGACCATTTGCGACCTCGCGGGCAATTGCGATGTCCAGAGCGCACTGATTTTCCACGACTTACCGAGTGTGTTCTTCGTTCCTTTCCGCGGATACGGTAACATTACCAATAAGCAGAACACCGCGGTCTCCTCCTACAGCGCCCTGCAGGCTAGCTTGCGACATACATCGCACGGCCTGACCCTGCAGGCAGCTTACACTTGGTCGCACGCCCTCGACAACTCCTCCAGCACCTACTCGCAGACTTCGGGCGGCGTCAACGACTACACACTTTACCGCTGGTATGGTACGGGGGATCAAAACCGTACACATATACTGCAAGTGAGCTATATCTACGCCATTCCGTTCTTCAAGAACTCTTCAAACGCCTTTGCTAAACAGGCGCTTGGAGGATGGCAGCTCAGCGGCATCGGCAGCTTCTTCACCGGACAACCCGTTGACTTCAACTGCGGACCGAGCGGGTACAGCAGCGGCATCGGTAGCTCCACTCGCTGCAACACAATCGGCAAAGTCCAAATCCAAAAGGGAACCTTTACCGACCCACAGTACGGGCCCACCGCAACCTGGTGGGATCCCGCCGTTGTCACTCAGCCGTTATTCAGCCAACTCGCGGCCAACAACCAGCCGGGTATGTTCGGCTACATGGGGCGCAACATGCTGACCGGTCCTGGCCGGAACAACTTCGACATGGCGCTCGTAAAGAACTTCAGCCTGCCTTGGTTCAGTGGTGAGCATTCCACTATCTCGTTCCGGCTGGAGACCTTCAACACCTTTAATCACACGCAATGGAGTGGCTTTAACTACGGATGCAGCGGTAGCAACGGGTTTGGCGTAGGCTGCGGCGCCTCTGCCAACAACACCAGCCCTGGCGAGGTGAATGGCACATGGGCGCCTCGTAACATCCAACTCGGCTTGAAGTTCATTTTCTAGCCGACGCGTAACTGAACTGTATTTCAACCGGGCGTCTCGAAGGGAATTTCAATCCCATCGGGACGCCCGATTTTTTTCCCCCCAGTAGCAGCAGGGTCGCCGCGGCGACTGCCTGCCCAAAAAGGGGCGACCACAAGGGTCGACCCTACCTACCAACATGGTGTATTCTAAGGAATAGCCTCGTAGACAGGTTAGGCAAGGCATCCATGCATCGAATCTGGCTCAATCTACAAAGCGCCCACCTTGTCAGGATCGCGCTATTGGTGTTTTTGACGGCTGCCCTGCCCGGTCAGGGGTGGCCAAGCTCCTCGCCTGCCGGCGCGCCCTTTCCCCAAGCCGCCGCAGACAAACTGCAATCAGCATTTGAGCGCGCCCAACAGGCACTGATGGCGCAAGATTATGCCGGAGCGGAGCGGGGCTTTAAGGAATTCCTCAAGCTCGATCCCAACTCGGCTGCGGCGTACACCAACCTGGGCGTGGTGTACCTGCGGACGGGAAAGTTGGGAGAGGCAATTCGGGCTTTGGAGACGGCAAAAAAACTCGACCCACGAATGGTCGGGATCGATCTGAACCTTGGGCTCGCCTATTACCGAAAGCAGGATTTCGCCCACGCCATCCCATCCTTCAAACGCGTAGTTGACTCCCAACCCGAGAGCGTCCAGGCACACTACTTGTTGGGCGTTTCGTGCTTCATGGTCAAGCAGTACGCCCCGACCGTGGAAGCGCTGGAACCCATTCGAAGTGAGGAAACGGACGACCTCGACTATCTCTATATGCTTGGCATTTCTTATCAACAATTGAAGCGCAACGACGACTCAAAGAAAACCTTCGAGCAACTGGTCATCGCAGGTGGCGATACTCCTCACTTGCATCTGCTGCTCGGGAAGGCTTATCTTGATCTCTACCAACATGGCAAGGCGCAGGAAGAACTCACGAAGGCCGTGGAAGGGAATCCCAACCTGCCCTTTGCACACTACGATTTGGGCGTTCTCTATCAGCACCTCGGCAAGCTTGACAAGGCGGCAGTGGAGTACGATAAGGAAATACAGATCACACCGAACGAACCCTGGAGTTACGAGGCCCGTGGGATCATTTGGCTGGATGGGGGCGATGCGGACCACGCCATTCCTCTCTTAAAGAAGGCGCTGGCGCTCAACCCCAAACTGCCGGACTCCCTGGCGGGACTCGGCAAGGCTTATCTGCGCCAGGGCAACGTTCAGGAGTCCATTTCTTTCCTGAAGCTCGCCCTCGCCCTTGCACCTGAAAGCGCCAACCATCACTACCAGCTCGGACGGGCCTATCTCAAAGCGGGGATGCGCGCTGAGGCTCAAAAGGAATTTGCCGAGCAGCAGAAATATCAAACGGAGGCCCGCCAAAAACAAGCGGAGGGTCTTTCTGGCAAGTTGCCGCCACCTTCTGGACCCACGCCCTAGCGGGTAGCAGGGTAGGCCGGTCCGTGGGGAACATCAAAGCAAGGGCGTGAGATTTTGCGAATGGGAGCTGATTTCGCCCGTTTGGCACGGGTTCGGTGCGTGATACTTGTTGTTGTTTGTTTAAGTACCGGCCCGCTCGCCTGGCGCCTCTTTACACCATCATCCGTCCATGCCGGAACACTCGAATCCCATCATGTGCAGTTTACGGACGTCACCAAGGCGGCAGGAATCACTCACACCCACTTCAAAGGGACCCTCGACACCTCGACGATCCTGGAAGAGGCAGGGCCAGGTGTCTGTGTTGCCGATTATGACGGCGACGGATACCAGGACATTTATTTTGTCAACGGCCGCGACCTCTATAAACGTGGGATCGTCACGCGCAATGCGCTTTATCACAACAATGGAGACGGCAAGTTCACAGACGTCACGGAGAAATCGGGCGTCCCCGGCAATGCCTACGGGCTAGGCTGTGTGTGGGGGGATTACGACAATGACGGCCATCCGGACCTTTATGTCACGCAATACGGAAAAAACATCCTGTATCACAACAATGGCGACGGAACGTTTACCGACTTTACGGATAAAGCAGGTGTCGGCGGGATGGATTTCGGCACCGTATTCCATACGGGCGCGACGTTTTTTGACTACGACAAAGATGGCTATTTGGACCTCTACGTGGGCGGGTACGCCAAGTTCTCACAAGAAAGTCAACAATTCTGCACCACAGAAATACGTTATCGATCGAGCTGCCCTCCCATGGTTTACGGCGGCACGCCCAACTTGCTCTATCACAATAACGGCGACGGGACGTTTACCAATGTCACCCAAGCGTCAAACATCTATCAGCCCAAAGGGCTGAATCTTTCCGTGGCCGCTGCCGACTACGATAACGACGGGTGGCCAGACCTGTTCGTGGCCAACGACGGCCTGGAGGCCTACCTTTATCACAACAATCACGACGGGACTTTTACCAACATCGCCCTACAGTCGGGCGTGGCGCTGACCAATGATGGAAACACGATGGCCGCCATGTGCATTTCCCTCGGCGACTACGACAACGACGGCCACCTCGACCTCTACATTTCAGATTTTCAGGGGGCTGGAGATCACCTCTGGCACGCGGACGGCAAAGGGTCCTTCGATGAAGTCAGCGATGTCGCCGGAATTACCCTCTCCACCAAACAAGTCTTGAGTTTTGGCGGTGGTTTCTTTGATTATGACAACGATGGGTTCCTGGACATTTTCATAGCCAACGGCCACGTTTATCCGGAGATCGACCGTTCCTCCGCTGAGATTCACTACAAAGAAATCAACTCGCTCTTTCACAACGACGGCAAGGGAAAGTTCACCGAGGTAAGCAGGACTTCCGGCGACGGATTTGTGACGCCCCACGCCGGCCGGGGAGTGGCCTTCACGGATTTTGACAACGACGGGAACATGGATTTGGTCGTGGGCAACGACAGTGATCCGCCACTGCTTCTCCACAATGGCGGCGGAACCGGGAACCACTTCCTGAATTTTAAGCTGGTGGGCACCAAGAGCAATCGTGACGCCATGGGCGCTCGTCTGCGTCTTCGCGCCGGTGGAGTTTCACAGATCCGAGAAATCGCCGGTGGGGGCAGCTATCTCTCCCAGAGCGACCTGCGAGCCCATTTCGGGTTGGGGCGCCATCCCAGCGCCGAGGAATTAGAAGTGAGTTGGCCAAGTGGACAGCACCAAGTCTTTCGCAATATCGCGGCCGACAAATTCTATCTGATTGTAGAAGGCAAGAACCAACTGCAACGCCAGGTCTTCGGCCCTGCGGTCGCGACTAGCCCCGAACCTAAAAAAGAGCAGAAAGCCACAAAAGTCACCAAATAATAAGTGGATCACGACTTCCGCAGTCCCCTTCCCTCCTCGATCACGATGAATTGATCCGCATCCACTCCGGGAATATGCTCCACGTTGCCGTTAGGCCACCGCACCTCAATTTGATCGACCTTTCTAAGCGGACCCAGGCCGAAATGCTGGCGGAAGTCACTCTGCGAAATGTAGCTGGACCCGCTGAGGACTTCACGGATCTGGCGCCGCCCGCCCGCGGTGACCGCGATGCGCGCGCCGATGGCCGAGCGGTTTGATTGCGTGCCTATCAATTTCACATTTAACCAGTGGTGGCCGCTGTGGTTGTTGTTGCGCAGAAGCGAAGGCGGCTCGCTCATGTTCAGAATCAGCACGTCGATGTTGCCGTCGTTATTGAAGTCGCCGAAGGCACAGCCCCGGCTGGAGTGAGCCTCAAGTACCGCGGGCCCGCACCTCTCCGACACTTCTTCGAATGTACCGTTGCCCAGGTTGCGATAGACCACCCGGGGCGTTTTGAATTTGTAATCCGGGAAGACTTTTTCTACCTCGGGATATACCGTACCGGTGACGTGAAAGATGTCCAGCCAGCCGTCGTTGTCGAAGTCGGCGAAGTCCACACCCCAGCAGACATACTGGGTGTTCACGGCAAGCCCGGCGGCATTGGTCAGATCGTCAAAGAATTCGCCATTCAGATTGTGGTAAAGGATGGGCGTGTCATCGGTGAAGTGCGGAAGAAACATGTCCAACCAACCATCGCCGTCAAAGTCGCCGATCCCCACGCCCATGTTGGCTTGTTCCTGCCCGTCGCCATTCACTGCGCATCCGGATTCCATTGCCACTTCACTGAATGTCCCGTTATGGTTGTTGCGGTAAAGCAGGTTGGGAGTTGAATCACAAGCCACGAAGATGTCCGGCCAGCCGTCGTTGTTGTAGTCGAACGCCAGGGCCGTCAATCCATACCGGCTGCCTGGCTTCAGAATGCCGGCCTGGGCAGAAACATCGGTGAAAGTGCCATCGCCGTTGTTGTGATAAAGCGTACAAGTCTCCTGCTGCAATCCGAGCGGGCCGCAATTGACGGGGACATCCCGGTATTTGCAGTACCGGCTGGCGCCCCCCACTGGGGTTTTCGCCAGGTCCAAGTCAATGTACCGGCTGACGAATAAATCCAGATGACCGTCCCGGTCATAATCCAGGAATGTGCAGCCCGCCCCGTACCGCGTTCTAGATCCCTCCAGGCCCGCCTTTTGGGTGACTTCAGTAAAAGTGCCGTCGCCATTGTTACGGTAGAGAACGTTCTTCCCATAAAAGGTCAGGAACAGGTCATCACGGCCGTCGTTATCGTAATCCCCCACACAAACGCCATAGCACCAGCCAGTGTGCGCGATCCCGGATTTGGCAGTAACGTCCGCGAATGTTCCGTCACGATTGTTGTGATAGAGATGGCCCGTTGGGGCTTGGCCAGCGGGGAATCCTTCCATGCGTGTGCCGCTGGGAACAAAAACATCCACCCAACCGTCGTGGTCATAATCAAAGAAGGCGATGCCGGGACCGTTGGCTTCCACGATGTATCGCTTCATGTACTCGTCGCCATAAACCGTGGGAGCAGTCAGGCCGGCGCTCGGGGCGACGTCGGTAAAGGAAACTGGCCAGGGTTTTCCGGAAAATTTGGGACGGGCTGCCGCTTTGACGTGACGCGACGACATCCCCTGCCCCGCCAGTTGAGCGGCAGCAGAAGCCATGAGACCGGAAGCACCAGCGGATTTGAGGAATGCCCTGCGGGTAAGACGCATCCTGTTTACTCGCTCCTGCCTACTCGGGAGGAGTGTCCGTTTGGGGCTGGGCTAAGTTCCCCTGAATCCCCTTCCGGATGCGAAGCTTGGTGCTTTGGAGCCTTTCATGTGTTTCACGATAGACCGCCAGCTCCTTCGCTGCGTCCTCTTCACGTCCCAGGCGACGGTAGGCAAAGGAAAGCTGATAATGAGCGTTGGGATTGTCCGGCTCCAAATGGACCGCGCGCTCCAGCGGAGGTACGGCGTCCTGAGTTCGCCCCGCAGACACCAGTGACTTGCCCAGACCGATAAGCGCATCGGCAAGACCTGGGTCCAGTTTCGACGACCTCTCAAAATGAGCAATGGCGTCATTCCACTGGCGCGCCTGGCGGGCCATTTCCCCCAGTTCGTATTCCGCCAACGCGTTTCGAGGATCGGTTTTCAGCTCATCCTCGAACTCCAGTCGCGCCTGATCCTGCGTTTCTGTCCCCGTTGCGCCGGCCAGCAGAAGCTCCCCGAGTTGGTAATGAATTCCGGGCAAGTCCGGACGGATTGACAAGACCTTGCGATATTCATCGGCAGCCTCCGAGTTCTTCCCCTGGAGTTCCAGAACTTCCGCATTGAGTTGATGCGCCTGATACGACTCTGGGGCCGTATTCAGAAGGCGCTGTGAGGCCCGAGTGGAAAGGTCGGAATAAACATGGCTGCTGAGGTAGAGCAAATCCGGATCATTGGGGAATTCCCGGTTAAGGGAACTCAGGAGTTCAACGGCTTTCTCCGCCTGATCCAGATTCAGATTGCAGCGGACAGCGTCGGTGCCAATCGTGCGCTTCATGGGAGGATTAAGGGCGCGCCGGTAGTCCTGCGCGAGGTAAGGCAAAGCTTCCTTGCAGTCACCACTTTCGGCCAAACTTAAACCCAGAATCTCGTGCGCATTGCCCAATGAGGGTTTCAACTTGAGCGCCTCCCGGGCTTGCCGGATCGAGTCGTCGAAGCGTCCCACCGTGTAATAGACCGAAGCGAGGTTGGTGTGAATCTCTGCGATTCCCGGAGCATCTTTCACCAACTTCTCCAGATCTTCGATGGCTTTAGAATAATTCCCTGCCTGCATGGCCTCCTGGGCTTCATGGGCAAGTCGGACGTCCTCAGGCGACCCCTCGGTGTGGTTGCTTTGCTGTCCCCGAGGACCGGTTGGAGGCCCCTGGCCCACCCCGCGAAGATAAATCACAGACAGACCCAGCACGAGTGCGATAGTTTGGAGCCAACGTCGTCGCATTGAACGAAACTCCAGCAATTGCGGTCCTCACAGCTTAACCAATAAGGATTCTCGAGGAACCACGATCCCATTCTGCCACACCGCCTTATATCGAGGCACTCGGAAAGTACAATTAAAAATACATCAGCCGCTAATGGCGCAAGCAATTGCCCAAATTGGCGGGTTTCCCGCGGATATGCTAAACTCGATTGCTTCGAACCAATTGAAAGAAGCACGTTGAGGGAACCATGCAATCCTCATCGACAAGAAAACCTGATACCGCGCGAAGTCGAACCATCGACCTGAAGCTCGCGCATAGCCCTGATTCCGATGACGCCTTCATGTTTTATGCCCTGGCCACGAAGAAAATCTCAACGGGCAATTTGAGATTTACGCACGTCCTTGAAGACATTGAATCGCTGAACCAAAAGGCAAAAGACGGCGTGTACGACATCACGGCGATCTCGTTCCACGCCTATGCTTACCTGGCGGAGCAGTACCTCCTACTGCCCAGCGGTGCGAGTTTTGGTGAACGTTATGGGCCAGTGGTCGTTGCCCGCGGACGCCTCGGCGCGGGCGGCCTGCGGGGGAAGCGCGTGGCTGTGCCCGGGAAAATGACCACCGCTTTCCTGGCGCTTCAACTTTATGAGCCGGAGTTTGAGCCGCATTTCGTTCCCTTTGACCGGGTCCTGACCGCCGTCGCGCAAGGCGAGGCTGACGCCGGCGTGGTGATCCATGAAGGCCAGCTGACTTACGCGACTGAAGGCCTGAGGAAAGTCGTGGACCTGGGGGAGTGGTGGTACGAACAAACCAAACTCCCTTTACCTCTCGGAGGAAATGTCGTGCGCCGCTCCCACGAACGGAAGACCATCCAGCAAATATCCAAGCTGCTAAAAGATAGCATCCAATACAGCCTGGATCACCGTGAAGAAGCTTTGGCCTACGCGCTGCAGTTTGCCCGGGGACTCGATACACCAACAGCCGACCGGTTTGTTTCCATGTACGTGAATGAATGGACTCTCGACTATGGCGAGCGCGGCCGCAAAGCCGTTCAGACGCTCCTCGATCGAGGCCACGAAAAGGGACTGCTCCCCCATCGCGTAAAGGCGGAATTTGCAGGCCCGCAATAATTGAGGCATGGTCCGCAGATAGAGAGCAGAATCCTGTTTCCCGACCATCGCCCACTTCTTGAAATTTTCAAAATCCCTTCGAGCCTTTCACGCTCTAGCCGCCCAAAGTGCGACCTGGCGCAATTGGTCTCTGACAAAATCGCCTTGGGATTCGGGCGCTGAAGATCCAGTGGGGTCCAGATTCACAGGCTGGTTGCCAAAAAAAACGGGCGGGGCCAGGTTTTTGTGCCTGTCCACCGCCCGTCCGATGACTTTCCGTTTTCGCTTGCGCTTACTTGGCCCTAAACTAGCAAGCTGGATTGGTCGGGCTCGCCGCCTGGCAGGCTGCTTTCGCCTTGGCCGCTAACGTGTAATCCCAGGGTCGCTCATCGGTGCCTTCCAGAAGTTTTCCAGAAGGGCCGACCCAACAACTTATTATCGTTTCGCGAAGAGGCAAACTCCGGACCACGGACGCGATCCCTGCGTGCCATGGGACTCGGGCAGCAACGCGAGCATCCGCATCCCCCAGGACAGGCGTTTGGCGCGCGCCGCCGACTTGAGTATGGATGCCACTTTGATGGGGTTCCATCCATAAGGGACGAAAAACTCCGGACCTTCTTTGGGACCAAACTTCAAAGGTGTGCCGGCTTGGCTTAGCTCGGGCATTTTCTGCTGGATCATGCGCAAAAGCCCGGGCGACGCAATATCCAGCGCCCACCGCCTGAAATTCTGCGGGCCTGCAAGGTCACGCGCCAGTTCAGCCACTTCTTCCACAGCATGATAGGCAAGCACACCCTCAGTGATGATCAGCGCTTTGCTCCCTTTAGAGCTTGCTTGAGTGAAAAACTCGCGCCGTGCGCTAGCCTTGGAGAGATCCAAGGAAACTCTCTCCAGCGCGCAGGCCGGCTTTTCACGCGCCAAAACGTTTTCTTTGTATTCAAGAATCTGTGGAAGGTCCACCTCAATCCACCTGAGCGATGCCGGCAGCGGCATCCTGTACGGTCTGGCATCGAGGCCCGCCCCAAGGTTGATTACCAAATCGAGCCCTTCTTGAATCTGGCCCAACACAAATTGGTCGAACAAGTACGTACGCATCACAAATGACCATTGACTGCGATTGCCGAACTCTATGTGGCCGGCGATTTGTTCGCCATGATCGCCGGCCAATCTCCTGGCGAAAGGGTCGCGAAAAAGTGCATCGGGCCGCTCGCTCTCCCGCGCTCGAAATACGGCTACCCAGCGCGCCGTATCTGAAACGCTTCGAATTAAAGATTGCGACTGGCTCATACGATTACGAGTGGATGCCTGTTGGCTGAAGTTCGATAAACTTGTGAAACCAAGATTAGGAAATCACTCGCCCATGGTTCACCATCGTTCGTTAGTCTAAACCGTCTCGATTCCCCTCTCAATTCTTAATACCATGGGCATCTTTTATACTCGGGAATTTGCCATTTGGAAAGCATCTGTGCCCAGCCTGCGCGCGTCCACCCCTCTGCGAATCATCGTCCTCCAGACAATCGTCCTCCAGACAGTTGACGCGCCGGACCGTCCAGCCTAAGATGGCCCTCGCGAGAAATAGGTCCCACCTTTGATTGGCCAAACGCTGGGTCATTATCGGATCAAGGAAGAAATCGGAAGAGGTGGGATGGGTGTGGTCTACAAGGCCCACGATTCACGACTTGACATCGATGTGGCCATCAAGGTCCTTCCGCCCGGCACGCTGGCCGACGAGTTGGCTCGCAAGCGATTCCGAAAAGAAGCCCTGGTGCTGGCCAAGCTGAACCACCCCAACATCACCACGGTTCGCGACTTCGATTCCCAGGGCGGAATTGATTTCCTGGTGATGGAATACATTCCGGGGACCATGGTCAGCGAGAAACTGGAGGCCGGACCGATTCCTGAGAAGGAAGTGATCCGTCTCGGCGTGCAACTTGCCCAAGGGCTCTCTGCCGCGCACGAACTGGGCTTGGTGCATCGAGACCTGAAACCCGGCAACCTGCGCGTGACGCCCGACAGTCGCCTGAAGGTACTGGATTTTGGCCTTGCCAAAATCTTCCGGCCCGAAAACAAAGGAGACGTCAACTCCAGCATGACTCAGTTTGCCCCTGAAGATGCAGGGACGCTGCCCTACATGGCTCCGGAGCAATTGCGCGGTGAGACCACCGATGCGCGGACGGACATTTTCGCGGCCGGAGTCGTCCTTTATGAAATGGCGACAGGCCAACGTCCTTTCCCGGAGAGCAACGCGCCCAAACTGATTGACTCCATTTTAAATCGCCTCCCCGCCCTCCCGAGCAAAATCCATCAGCACATTTCACCAACCCTCGACCGGACGATCATGAAAGCTCTGGAGAAGGATCCCGCGCGGCGATACCAGTCGGCGCAGGAACTCCTCACCGATCTTGAGCAGCTCAGCTTATCCACTTCCGCGCTGCGTGCGGATCTTCGGCGGCGGCGCCCGTCTCCCTCGGGACGAATCAAAGCCGTGGCCGTTCTTCCCCTCGAGAACCTGTCGCGGGACCCGTCGGAAGATTACTTTGCCGACGGGATGACCGATGCCCTGATTTCGAGCCTCGCCAAAATCGGCGCCCTGCGAGTGATCTCTCGAACTTCAGTCATGGTGTACCAAGGGGCGCGGAAACCACTCCCGGAAATTGCACGTGAATTGGATGTGGACGCGATTGTGGAAGGCTCCGTCCTGCGTGCCGCGCAGCGGGTGCGCGTCACCGCACGGCTGGTCCACGCCGCGACGGACCGGGATCTCTGGTCGGAAAGCTACGAGCGAGAGATGACCGACGTGCTCGGCCTGCAAAGCGATGTGGCGCGTGCCATCGCCGAGGGTGTCCAGCTTAAACTGACACAGAAGCAGAAGGCCGGCCTTAAGAAGAATACCTCCCGCATGAATCCCGTTGCGTACGAAGCCTATCTAAAGGGGCGTTATCACTGGAATAAAAGGACTGGGGAGGGCCTCGACAAGGCCATCCATTATTTTCAGGAAGCGATCCGCATTGACGCGAATTATGCCCCGGCATATGCGGGATTGGCGGACAGCTTTGCCCTGCTTGGAACAGTTCCCTATGACGCTTTGCCCCCTCGCGAGGCCATGCCCAGGGCGAAAGACGCCGCGGTGAAGGCATTGAGCATTGATAAATCCCTTGCCGAGGCCCACGCCTCCCTCGCCTACATCATGTTTTCTTACGACTGGGATTTTGAAGACGCCGAGAAAGAATTCAAAAAAGCCATTGCGCTCAATCCCGGCTACCCCACCGCGCACCAATGGTTCGCGCTATTCTTGACCGCCATGGGAAGGACGGAACAGGCGATCGATGAAATCAAGATCGCCCAGAATTATGATCCCCTGTCGGTGGTTATTAACACCACGGCCGCGCTCGTCTATAATTTTGCCCGCCAATTTGATCAGGCCATCGAACAATGCCAGAAAGTCTTTGAAGTCTTTCCCGGCTTTCCCCTGGCTCATTTCGAGCGCGGGCGCGCCTTCGAACAAAAGGGTATGTTCGCGGAAGCTCTCGCTGAACATCAGAACGCAAGAACCTTTTCAGGAGACACACCGCAGACCATCACAGCATTTGGGCACGCCTTGGCTCTTCTGGACCGGGCAGGAGATGCGCGTAAAGTGATCGACGAATTATTGGAGATTGGGAAGCGGAAATATCTCCCCGCCATCTACCTGGCCGCAGTATATTCCGGCCTCAACGAAAAGGACCAGGCGCTCCAATGGCTGGAAAAGGCTTATCAAGACCACTCTGACTATTTGGTTTACCTTCGGAGAGAACCGACTTTCGACAGATTGCGCGCTGACCCGCGTTTTCAAGATCTGATGCGCCGCATCGGGTTGCCGCCCTAGCCTCAGGTTCCCTGGCGTGCATCCCCCTGCACTCGTTCGCATCTTCGCGTGATAAGATTCTACCCATGCCTCCTCCCGAATTGGCCGACCACCCGACATTACCCGAGGCTTTCCTGGAGGTCATCGACCCTCGCGGCGACCATCGCGAAGTTCGTGTGGACCAATCCCCTTTCCTCATCGGACGTGGCATTGAGTTGGGAAACCATCTGCAACTCGAGGACAAGCGCATTTCACGCGCCTCCGCTGCCGTGATCTATGAGGGCGGGGAATTCCGCCTGGAGGATCGCGGACAACGTCTGGGAATCTTCGTCAACCAGAAGATGGCCAGCGTTTGCCCTTTGAGCGATGGTGACATCATCAGTTTTGGCGCGACGGAAGCCATTCAATTAATTTTTCATGTGGGGCGTGCGGAAAAATCCATTCCCGAAATACTTTCACGGCTGGAGCAAGCTGCCACGCTACAAGCGGGCTCGCGCGACCTTCGCCAGTTGAGCCTGCTGCTGGAGGCGACTTCGCTCCTGCAATCACGAATGCCGCTCGAGGAAGTCCTGGGCGCGATGGTTGACCGCGCCATCGAAATTACCAATGCAGACCGCGGGTTGCTTTTGGAAGCCGATGGATCGCCGACGATGCGTCCGTTGTTCGCACGGCAGGCAGGTTCCTTGCCCCTGGAATTGGCGAGCATCGAGCCGAGCCAGACCGCGATTGCGCATGCAGTCGCTCGGCGTTCCAGCGTAGTAGAAGGTGACGTATCGCTGGCCGAGGACGCCATTCGCAACGCCGTGAGCGTGGTCGGACAGCAGCTCCGCGTGGTTATCGCCATCCCTTTGCTCTCACAAAGTGCGGTCATCTCGGCCAATCCGGGCTCGGCCCCCGCGCCGGGCGATCTCCTCGGCGTGCTCTATCTCGATAGTCGCCGCCCGGCCGCATTCTCCGGACTGGAGCGCCAGATTCTGGACGCACTCGCCCTGGAAGCCGCCAGCGTCCTCGACAACACGCGCCTGGTGAAGAAGGACCGCGAGCGCCAGCGCCTGGAGCGCGAAATCTCCATCGCTCGCGAAATCCAGCAGGCGCTGCTCCCCAAAGCTTTCGGAAATTTGCCCCATGTTCAGGTGACCGGGATCAACCAATCGTGCCTCGAAGTGGGCGGCGACTACTTCGATCTCATCGAACTAGAGAACGGCCGTACCGCCTTCCTGATTGCCGACGTCGCAGGTAAGGGGCTGGGTGCCGCCCTGGTGACAGCCCTGCTGCAAGGCACTTTTTCCGCCCTCACGCTCGGCCAGGAACCCGCGCGCGTCATCACCCACATCAACCGTTTTCTCTGCAGCCATCCGGACGTGGGACGCCCGGCGACGCTTTTCTTCGGAATCCTGGACAGGGACGGCAATCTCGAATACGCCAATGCAGGCCACCCTCTTCCGTTGCTGATTCGGGGGAATCGCGTTCAGCGGGTGTTTCCCGCAGAATCCTGTCCAGTAGGGATGTTTGAGGAAGAGCATTTCAAAACATCAATCGCCCAACTCGAGCGGGGCGACACGCTGGTGCTTTTCACCGATGGGATCAGTGACGCGATAAGCCCGGAGCACGACCGGTTCGGATTTGAAGGGCTGGAGCGCGTGGTCGAGCGAAATACCGGCGCCACGCTGGAAAACCTACAAGCCGCAATCCTTGCCGCCATGGAGGATTTCACCCGTGGCGCCCCGCAAGCCGACGACATTACTCTGCTCATGCTTCGATTTCTGGGAGCCGGCTAATCTGTGGTCGGGGAGAATTGATGGTTTCCCAGGCCCGACGCACCAGCGCGTCCAGATCGATTTGACCGCGCTTGAGCTTGCCCCGTGACTGGCGCAGTTGGGCATTGACGTTTTCCTCTACGGTTCGGCGGATCAGTTCGCGGACGGTTGTCTTCTGCTCGAAGAGCAGTTCGAGACAAACAGGGGGCAAATCCAGCGAGCCCGGGGTCCTACGAGTTTCGGATTGCCGGATCTCAACGTAGGCGGTGGGCCTACCCTAGAACTTACTGATAACAGAAAAGACTTACCCTCGCAAGATGCCCGTCGCGAGACGGGGCGCGGCAAGCCAAAAGCCATCATCCCGCGAGTCTGCATGGTCGAACACAACGTGATCGTGGAGGGACTTGTGGACCTTGATGTCGCGATGATAGTCGATCAAGCCCAGTTTGCGGAACCGGTTCATGAAATGATTGATTCTCGACCTGGTAGTGCCCACCATTTCCGCCAAGTCTCCCTGGCTAAGCTTGGGGACAATATCCTTTGTCCTATTTTTCTTCTCGAATTGGGCAAGCAATAAAAGAACCCGAGCCAGGCGTTTTTCGCTGGAATTAATGCGTAGATCTGTCAAGTCCTCCTGATATCGATGAACACGGGAGAGGAGATTCCGTGTAAAAAACTGCGATAATTTGGGCTGTGTTTCAAGCAAGCGGAGCATTTCGGGTGCTGCAACTTTGGTGAGGGAGCAGTCCGTAATCGCCGTTGCAGTCGCCCCACGAAAGGCGCGGCCCGCGATCGCTCCCATGCCGAAGAAGTCCCCGCGATTGAAAACAGCAATGATGGCCCTCTTCCCTTTTTTTGACCGGACGAGGTACTTCACGGCGCCATTCCGAACATAAAAAACAGCGTCCGCGGAATCTCCCTGCGCAAAAACATTGGCGTTCGCTCGATGTGTCACGTTCTTCTTTCCATTATTATTCCCATTCATCCGTCTTAATGGATCTATCAGATTTTTCATATTCTCTTCTATCCCCAGTTCTTGTCCTTCCAGACCCAAGGTGCACCCTGACGAAGCGCGACTTGAACCGGATGCCCTGCCGATACCTCGCTTTGGAATTCGATGCTGGTTAAAGCGTAGCTGGGTGGAGACGCGCTTGTCTGTACAATAGTGCTCACCCCCAGGAAAAATACGGCTGGGGTCGGGGAGTTCAAAAGGAACGATATCTGCGTCCAAGGCAGGGCCGTGAGCGGTGCGGGATCAAACTAAGAGTAGCGTGGCCTACTGAAGCAAAGTTTCGTCTTCAGCGGCTCCGGAGTTCTTGGAGGCCAGTATTCTGGCGGCGAGGAGCAACTGATCGTCGTTCGCAGCTGGCATTACTGTCCGGACGACCTTGCCCATGCAAAAAACTTCCGCGCCCTTCCCGCCCGCAATTTCTGGAGGAAGTTCGAAATTCATCTGAAGCGTGGTTTGAACTTCCATTTGGCGGTCAGCACGGAATAGAATTCCGGACTTGCTAACATTTGCGGTCATGCCTTGGAGCCAGTCAATTTGGCCTGGCTGACGGAATCGGCAAGGAGCTTTGACGGGAAAGCGGGGTGAGCGATGGGCCTTATCGAATTTCAGGCTCTCTTTAACTCTTCTCTGCATATTCCCTCGAGAGTAGAATTTACTTTTCTGGCCAGCTGAATCTAACTCCTTTGATTATAACACTATCTCTTCCTGAAAATCATCAGCTAATTTCGCTTTTTTTGGCCGCATGCGGAAGGTTTAACAGACCTCCAGCCGTGACTCCAAGTCCGCTATCCTCGCCAATCTAGGCACACTCCCCTACCCATGGTCACCGACGTTCAACCCCGATCATCTAAGTGCTTTACAAGCAACCTTGTCCTGCCGGGCGCTACTTAGCCATTCAGTTGCACAAGGTGCGGCCTGCTAGCCCCTTCCTACTCGAGCGGGATTCTGCTGCTGTTCTTTGCCAGCCACTGGTCAAACGTCTGGAGCGCAGGGTTGAGAGAGCGTGAGAACTCCAGGTTGCGCGCCCCGCAGAACTCCGCCTCGAAATCGCGCTTGTACTGGAACATGTTGCCGAGATCCTCCGCCCCTGGGAATCCGAAGCTGCGATAAACGTCGGGTGGCACGGAATTGTAATGAACCTCTTTGCCGAGAGCTCTGGTGAGGGCAGCCGCCATCTGCGCCCCCGTCAGGTGTTCGCCGGCGATTCCCACCCTCTTACCTATGTACTCGTGGCCCTTCTTTAAGATGCCGAAAGCACACTTTCCGATGTCCTCCACGGCGATCCCCGGAAGTTTCTTATCGCCCATCGGCATAGTTATCGCAAGCTTGCCGTCCGGCCCCTTTTTCGGGCCCGAGCCGAAGTAAATTAGATTGTCCCAATAGAATGAAGTCAGAAGGAAAGTTACTGGAAGGCCTAAGTCAGTGAAAACGTGGTCGGCCTCACCCTTCCCGTCAAAATGCGGCACCTTGTACTTGCCATTGAGGGTGGGCATGCGATTGTCGCTAAGAGGGACCAGCTTGCGCGTATCTTCCAGCGTCGACCAGATGACGTGTTGCACGCGATTCTCTTTGGCCGCCTTGGCCATGTGGGTGGCCTCGGCAACCTCTCGTTCGGGCGAGAAATGGGCCCAAAAGAAGGTGACGCAGAACGCTCCGTAGGCGCCCTTAAACGCCTTCTTAAGGCTTTCCAGGTCGTCCACGTCGGCGGCCACCACTTCAGCGCCCAGTTTGGCCAGTTCCTTCGCTTTGGTGGAATTCACGTCCCTGGTCAGCGCGCGTACCGCAAAGCCACTGCTGGGGTCGCTCAATATGGCACGGACCAATCCTCCTCCTTGCGCCCCCGTTGCCCCTGCCACTGCAATAATTCTCTTATCAGCCATTCGTTTCTCCTTAGATGTGCATTGGATCCAATCTGAAAAGTGTAACACAGGTTCAAGCTAAGCATTCTCAGTCGGTGACGGGCGGCTCGAGTGGATTTCCTGAATCAATCTTTCCCGCCAGGCGGCGTTCTCCCAATAAGTGAGCCACAAGTAAAATGTCGCGTAGCTACGCCATCCGGCCCACCTTCGCGCCAACTGGGTCACTCGTTTGAGTGACGGTAGTTTGCGCAGTCTGTAAAACCGCTGGATCGCCTTTTGCAAACCAACATCGGCGGCCGGCAGGCAGTCCAGATGGCCAAGGGCACGCATCCCCACGTAGTTTGCGGTCCATGGCCCCACTCCTTTGTATTGCAAAAGGCGCTCGCAGGCCTCTTCCGGAGATCCGTGACGCAAGCCATCCATGTCCAGGCTTCCATCGAGCGTGGCTTGTGAGATGGCGATGATGTAGCGGGCCTTGGGGCCGGAGATTTGGATGCGGCGCAACTCGCGTGGCGTGGTGATGGCCAGGGCGGCGGGCTGAGGGAACGAGTTGTAGTGACGGCCTTCAAATTCCACCCCGTGACCGTACTTTTCGATCATCGCCAGTTTCACTTGGTGCGCGAAGCTCAGGTTGACCTGCTGTTCGAGGATGGCAGAGATGAGCGTCTCGAAAACCTCAGGCGCCTGGGGAATCCGCATGCCGCGAAAGTGTGCGACCAGCTTGGAAAGGACGGGCTCCGAGGCAGCGAGGTGATTAAAAGGCTTCACGTCGAGATCAGTGGAGAACTGGCGTGCAACCAGGGATCGAATCACCTCTTGCGTCTGCGAATCGTCAGGCCCGGCGAGGATTCGAAGACGAAGGCCCACGTTTCGCCCGTGCCGCTCTTCTGCAACTCCGAAGAGGACCGCTTGTTCGCCAATTTCGGCAACCCGGCGATACTCGCCTTCCTCAAAGTAATCAAGAAGAGGCGCGAACTGGCGCCCGTTCAAAAGCGCGGGTGGGCTAAGGATAAAGCGCAGTGTTTGTGCGAAGCTGAACGGTTGAATGGGTTTCACAAACATGGGTGTCCCGAATTTGCACGAGCGGACTATTGTGCACTGAGGAGCGCTTGCGTGGCAAGAATTGGATGGGGCAATGGCTTTGGTTCAAATTTCTTGTTGTGCGACCCTCATCTTCAATGTAACGTAATGGAGGGCCGCATCATCCAAAAGATAGCTGTTTGGCGGGCGGGTAGGGTCACCGCTCGAGCGCTTGGGGGACGTGGGGATGAAGCGGTTCAGATAAGCCTGGTTTATCAAAGGTCACATATCAGGTCTTGAATCTCATAATCTTTGCCGCGAACTCATGACTGATTCCCCGCAAACCGCACTGATGAAAGATGACTCCGCCTTGGTGACGGAGGCGAAGGCCGGCAGCTATCCGGCGTTCGAAGAGCTGGTGAACCGGTACGAGAAAAAAATCTACCGGCTTGGCCTGAATATCACGGGCAGCCCCGAGGACGCTGAAGACGTGCTTCAGGAGACTTTCCTGAAGGCCTTCCAGCACCTCCCCGAGTTTCGCGAGGACGCGCGCTTTTACACCTGGCTGGTGCGCATCGGCGTAAACGAAGGGTTGATGAAGTTGCGCAAGCGGCGGGCCGACAAGACCGTCACCATGGAAGACCAGGTGGACGATGAAGGCGTAGTGATGCCGCGGGAGTTCACGGATTGGAAACCCAATCCGGAGCAACTGCTGGCGCAGTCGGAGTTGGGTTCGATCCTGAACAACGCCGCGCAATCACTGCCGCCCACGTTTCGGACGGTGTTCCACTTGCGGGACGTGGAAGGACTCTCCACGGCGGAGACGGCAGAAATGCTCGGCTTGACGGAGAGCGCGGTCAAGGCAAGGCTGTTTCGGGCGCGATTGCAATTGCGCGAAGACCTGAGCAAGGTGTTTAAACGGGGGTGACCTTGGTAGGCTGCAAAGACGTGATGCGGGAACTTTCGAACTTCCTCAACGGCGACGTTGATGAAGCCTTCAAGCAAGAGCTGCGCACTCACCTGAACAAGTGTCAGCACTGTCAGGTGGTGTTCGACACCACGCGCAAGACCATTGAGCTCTATTGTGACGGCGAGCTCTTTCCCCTCCCTGACGCCGTCCGCACGCGCCTCCATGAGGTGATCCGGGAAAAGTGCCAGACCCGGGGATAGCAGCGATTGAAGCGTGGCGAATTCAAACGCAAGACTCGCTCGACAAGCATCACACTCGCAAGTCCTGATCAATTCCCAAAAGTCACAAGGCGTATTACTTCCCTCTGCAATCCAAGGATTGATCATCTGAACGCGCGCTTGCCTGAAAGGCTGAATCCAACCGACCTTTCGAACCTGAAAAAGTTCCAACCTTCTTCGGGCGCACGAGCTCACTCCGGTTTTGCTTGACAGGTTTCGCAGGACTTCTTAAACTTTTTTTGTAGGATAAATGTCGAGAAAATAGACAAGGGACGGCATGGACAAGCGAAAGTCTGAAGTATTTAAGAAGCGATTGTTGGCAAAGCAAGCGGAGTTATTGCGGCTGGTCACGAAAACGGAACAGGACGGGAGAGAAGCGGACGAAGAGGCGACGCAGGACATTGCAGACAAGGCCGCCAATTCCTACACCAAGGAATTTCTCTTCCACCAGAGTGACGACAACCGGCGAATGCTCGCTCTGGTGAACGAGGCGCTGGATCGAATCAAAGCTTCTTCCTTTGGCCATTGCGTGGCCTGCCAGGAAGAAGTGCAACCCAAGCGCCTGGAGGCTGTCCCCTGGGCTCGTCATTGCATTGAGTGCCAGGAGAAGCAGGAGCAGGGCCTCCTTTAACTGAAGTTCTCGCGTTCGGAAACGAGGTGAGTCTTCCCATCCGCGACTGATTGGCATACCCGTTCCCTACCCTCAGTTCTTTCTGAGATGGCGAACACCCTGTTCGCCGTCGTCTATCCCACCCCATGTTCGCTGTGTCACAAAGAGCTCGTTGAGGCAACGCGCATCGACATCTGCCGCCAGTGCTGGGCGGAGCTCCAACCTTGGGCCGGGGCCGCCTGCTCACATTGCGGACTTCCCTTCGCCTCCGAGCACGCCCTGGACTCCAGCATTGTCCTGTGCCCTGAATGCCGGACGGGTCAATCGGATTTCGACGTGGCGCGCAGCTATGCGCTTTACGGGGGCAAGTTGCGCTCTGCCATCCTCCAACTGAAATTCCGTCGGCGGGAGCGATTGGGTAAGAGGCTCGGCGAGTTGCTTGCATTCACTTGGGAAGCACTTGGACTGTTTGCGGAACACCCGCCGCCCGTGATCATTCCCGTGCCGCTACACCAGGCACGCAAACGCGAGCGAGGATTTAACCAGGCGGAATTGCTGGCCCGGGGATTGAGTCGAAAAATTGCCAAGACTCGCGGGACTCCGGGGCCGCGCGTGGAGACGCATTGCGTTGATCGGGCACGTCCCACGCTTCCACAAACCGGACTCAGCATTCCGCAACGCAAGGAAAATGTGCACGGAGTCTTCGCCGTCACCAAGCCGGGGCACACCCTGGGCCGCGTGGTCGTGCTGGTGGACGATGTAATGACGACGGGCGCCACACTCTCCGCATGCGCGGGCGCCTTGAAAACGGCCGGTGCGCTCCGGGTAATGGGTCGGACGCTGGCGCGCGCCACGCCGCAGTTTCCAGATCTAGGTTCCGCTCAGGTTGGGAGAACTATTGACGACTTTGGCCACCCTTGGACATAATAGAAACTTTGGGGGCCCTTACACCTTTTCCAGGGGATGGACAATATGCCGGAGGCGGACCAACGATTACTGCAAACACCGGTGCTCGTCCTGAACGCCACCTACGAACCCATTAATATCACAGCGGTCCGTCGCGCCGTCATCTTGATTCTAAAAGGCGTCGCGACCACGGAAGAGGAAAACGGCGGGTTCGTTCATTCTTCACGCAGCGCCATCCGCGTGCCCAGTGTCATCCGGCTTACCGAGTTTCGCCGCATCCCTTACCAGAGCCGCGCGCTCTCCCGCAAGAATATTCTTCTGCGCGACCGTTACACCTGCCAGTTTTGCGGGCGTGTATTGCCCACCTCAGAGCTTACCTTGGACCACGTCATCCCCCGTTCGCGCGGTGGGCATACCGACTGGGATAACCTGGTGGCCTGCTGCCATGGCTGCAACAACGCGAAGGGCGACCGGATGCCCGACGAGTCCGGGCTGAAGTTGCGCCGACCACCCCGCCCGTTCACGCTCCACACCAGCCGCCAACTGATGCGCATGATGGGCAGGTCGGACGACCGATGGAGGAAGTACCTTTTCTATTAAGAAAAACTGTCCGTGGTTAGTTGCGCTTCATCCGCCTAATTTCGAATTGAGTCATCGGGTCATTGAGCCATTGCGCCATTGAGGACTCTGTTTCTTTAAATGGCACAATGACCCGATGGCCCGATCGCTCAATCTTTACCGAGGACTGACCACGGACAACGGACGGTTTTCAATTAAAACAATTGCTGGCAGAAATCCCGGGAGTTGGATAGACTATTATTCGTTCGGCAAGCTTTAGCAATCACGCCGCTCGTTCCCTAAGCCGCAATCTCGCGGAGAGGTGGCCGAGTGGCTTAAGGCGGCGGTTTGCTAAACCGTTGTACGGTCAAAAGCTGTACCCAGGGTTCGAATCCCTGCCTCTCCGCCAAACTTCAAAAGTAGCCAGATTTCAGTAGTCAGCAAAAGCCTCTAAGCAGAAGAAGCCACTCAAGAAGCGCGAGCGGAAAGAAATCCCGATATTGCGATAATCGTCGCCCGATCGCTTGAATTGGGCGGGGGGCCGCACCTGCAGCGTTCTCGGCATCGCTCCCTCGGCGCCCTCGAAGGAAAGCTGGCGCCAACCGGGCAGGGCCCCCGGCTTTCGCCCCGTCGAGCCAGGCGGCTAGAATCGTGTACCTCCGTTTGTGTTAAACTCTCTCAGGCAAACCTTGGAGAGTTTCGGATGCATGCAATCGTCAAGGTTGTCGTCGATCCCTTGTGGTTCGGCGCTGGCGGTCCGCCGATGGTGATATGTTCGCATGATCGGAAGATCAATCTGCGCGCCGAGGCATCGAAAGCGATGATGAAGCAGATGCGCGGCCGCTACGTCGCGTTCTTTCACTGCGAAATCGAAGACAATGGGACGCTGCACGTTAAACGAATGGAAGCTACGCGCGCCGAATACGAAGCGGCAACATTGGAAACATCTTCTTCATCGAAGAAGATTTTTGGCCGCTTGATACGGTTCTCTATGTAAAGGACTTTCACGGAAATGATCCACGGTTCGTTTTTCATCTCTTAAAGCAGTTCGTTCTACGGCGGTCGACTGGTCGGTTTTCTGAAAGCTTTACAGAGGAACCGTCCAAGTTTCTCTTCTCAGAGGCGAATGGAAGTGGTTCACAGCTCCCCCTGACAAAACCTAAGCCATAACACGCCCTTAGTCATTTCTACTCACACACGCGCCTGTGCGGCGGATATGTCTCACGCTGCGCTTTCTTCGCTAATTGCTCTGCGATCACTTCGGCGTATGTCCGGCCTGAGGGGTCATCCGGCACAGGCTTGTCTAAAAACTCGCGTAAGGCATCGGTGAGCGGGGTTTTTTTCGGATGGCCCCCCGGATTGCCACTCACACCTCTCGCTCACGGCTGTAGGTTTTACGTTCTGTCCATTTCACTGTTCTCCCGCTGTTCTCAAGGGCGATCGTATCACCATGTCGGGCTTGAACGTATGAGCAAGGAACGCGTTGATTGCCCATCTATTCAAGGGTGAAAACTGCTGTCCCTTTGAGTGTCCTATAACTGACTATTCGGGTCACATAGCGGCCTCTTTCGGGTGATGGCACACTTGTAAGTGATTGGGATTGCGTTCTGTCACATCGGCGAAGAAAATTGCTAAACCTTTGTACGGTCAAAACCTGTACCCAGGGTTCGAATCCCTGCCACTCCGCCAATTCAGGAAAGTACCCAGTCCGCAAGAAACGGTTCTCAGTTGGAATCCAACGCCAAAGAAACCTACTCAAGCACAACAAGCTGGGGTGCAAAAGCATTTATAATCGCAGGTGTGGTGTTGCGGGCAAATCAGCCGGCAATTTATGAAATTCAGAGAGGCGAATCATCGGACGGACTGGAACGTGCAAAAGAACCCAATGACCCGATTAAGCGGGCTCACGCGGCGCCAATTCCTTACCAATATGGGAATGGGTGGCGCGTTGCTCGCTGGAACTCCCCGGCCCATCCATTGGGCGTCCAATGCGCCGGGCGCGGGCGCCCTGCCGGGAGCTTTACCAGCCTTCGAGCAAATTCCTGCCTCCGCCAGCGGCATTACCTGGGTGCACCGTAACGCCCGGTCTGCAGAAATGTATTTGCCGGAAACTACGGGAGCGGGCTGCGCTTTCTTCGATTACGACAACGACGGGTGGATGGACATCTACCTGGTGAACAGCGGCAAGTGCGACTTCTACGACCCTCAGCCCCCTTTGCGGGACGCGCTCTACCATAATAACCGCGATGGCACCTTCACCGAGGTAACACAAAAAGCAGGCGTGGCCGGCGGCGGGTACGGCATGGGAGTGGCGGTGGGCGATTACGACGGCGACGGCTTCCCCGATCTCTACGTGACGCAATATGGGCGCAGCATTCTTTATCACAACAACGGGAACGGCACTTTCACCGATGTCACTGAAAAGGCCGGACTGGCCGCGCCCGGCTGGGCCTCAAGCGCCGTCTGGTTTGACTATGACAACGACGGCAGGTTGGATCTCTTTGTTTGCCGCTTCGTCGACTTTGACAAGTCCAAGAACAAGTTTTGCGGCAATGTCCAGACGGGCGACCGCTATTACTGTATTCCACGCATTTACGATCCCGCCCCAAGCTGGCTGTTTCACAACAATGGTGACGGCACGTTTACCGAGGTCGGGCACCTCTCGGACATCGGGAAGTCGATGGGCAAGGCCTGGGGAGTTGTGGCGGCAGACATCAATAACGACGGCTTGATGGATTTGTTCGTGGCCAACGACACGGTGGCCAATTTCCTTTATGCCAACCGGGGCCAGGGAAGATTTGAAGAAATCGCGCTGCCGGCCGGCGTGGGCTACAGTATGGATGGCCGGGCGCGCTCCGGCATGGGAGTTGACGCCGCCGATTACGACCAGGACGGTTGGGTGGATTTGTTCGTCACCAACGTGGACCAGGAAATGTACGCGCTCTATCATAACAATCACGATGAAACTTTTGACGACCTGGCGGTGCCCACCGGCATCGGCATGGTCACCCGTCTGATGAGTGGTTGGGGAATGAAATTCTTCGATTACGACAATGATGGCAATCTCGACTTGTTCGTGGCCAATGGCCACCCCGACGACAAAATCGAAGAGCGCTTCAGCGATGTGAAGTACAAGGAACCCTTGCTCCTTTTCCACAATAACGGCAAGGTTTTTGAAAACGTCGGCGCCGGGGCGGGCTCCATCTTCTCCAAGCGAATGGCGGCGCGAGGCATGGCCTTGGGCGACTTTAATAACGATGGCGCGGTGGACATTCTGGTGGCAGTCAACAATGATGCGCCCGTACTCTTAGTCAATCAGGCGGCGCGGCAGAATCATTGGCTGGGTGTGAAGTTGGTGGGCAAGAAGGCCAATCCGGACGCCGTAGGCGCGCTCGTTAGTTGGCAGGCCGGTGACTTGAAACGGCATTGCTATAAAGTAGGCGCGGGAAGTTACCTCGCCTCCCATGATCCACGAATGGTGCTCGGAATCGGCTCGCGCGCTAAGTTCGATTGGGTCGAAGTAAAATGGCCTTTGCCCAGCGGCAAGGTCGAACGATTCACCGAACTCCCCGTTGATCGTTACATCGTGATTACGGAAGGTGAAGGGATCAAGGCCTAGACTCTTGAGTCGCCGCGTCAACGCTCTGTCTTGACGTTTTTCCTTTGACGGCGAAAGAGTGGCCGGCGACTGTCCTACGTCCTCGGATTTTCTTGCGCAAAACAAAAATGGGTCTCGCCCTTCCAGAGCGAGACCCATGGTTGAAGAAGAAGCCAGTTGTATTGCTATGTCGCGAACCACTTTAGGCGAGTGGCCGCCCCAAGGCCAACCACCGTAATGCCGAGCAGAAGCAGACTGGACGGTTCCGGAGCGCCCGCCGGCCCGCCAAAGGTACCGATGGGCCGCCACGCGAATGACTCGTTGCCTTGGCAAGCAAAGTCGTAACCGCTGGTATTCAGCACTTGTCCGGTATCGCTGAACGTAGTAGGCGTACCATCGACGGTAACGGTCACCGTTGGGATCACGCCGTTATTCCCACCGCATCCGGCGGAGGAAAAGTCGCTGGTATCGAAGTTGTAATTAGTGGTCGAAGTAGCGATTAGGCTCTGCCCGGCCAACAACGTGTTGCTGCCCCATAGGTTAAAGGAGTTCGCACCCACGTCCACGACGATGCTGTTGACGGTAATGGTACCGCCGGATGTGTTGCCGATCAGGATGGCGCCGGCGTCAAATGGCACACAACAGCCAGTGCCTACGATGTTAGGATCCCCGAGCCAAGGGTTTGGAAAGAACCCACCACCGCGGATGCCATCAGCATAGCCGACGCTGACGGTATATGTGTTCGCGGACGCAGGCACCGCAAAAAGCCCCGTAACCAGCGCGGCAGCCACGAGCAGCCGGACACTCAAATACTTCATATGAGCCTCCTCTCAAACCTTCTCGATTAGGGTCTTTAGATCTTGGTTCCCGACAAAAGCGTGCGGTCGAATACCCAGCACGTAATGTTCCAATTTTGAGGGATATTTATTCATCCTCTAACCATTTGTAAACAGGCGAATTGCTGGAAATTAATCCCACAAGGTGAAGTAGGCTTTGGACCCAACGCGTTGGGATCCTCTACACTTAAGTGCATGATTCACGCACACTTGCCGCCCCATCCGACGTTTTACGCCTCAGCCGTCGGCGCCGGGAGTTGGAGTGCCAGCAACGCCGAGAGATTCGGCTCAAAAATTGCACGTTAGGATTCGGAGACACTCGCTAACTCCGCCATCTCCAATTGACAGTTGAATCTTCTTTATTCTTAATTTTGAACTCTTTTTCAAACTGCAGTCAATAAACGTCGTGAGGGGCTACTTGAGTTTCTCGTACTCCGCTTTGGCTTCTTTAAGGATGGGGATGTCTGGGTCGGCGTCTTTCCAGATTGCGAAAAAGTCCTGGTAAGCAGTACGGGCCTTGTCCTTATCGCCCTGGAGCGCGTAAGCACGGCCCAGTCCCAAATGCGAGAGGGTGTAGAGCAGACTTGTTAGGTCAATGCCGCGATGGTCGAGGATCTTCTGATATTCAGCCGCGGATTTTGCTCCATCGTGCGCCACAAGGTAAGCCTGGCCGCGAACGTACATAGACCAGAAATCGGCTGAGTCCGGCCCGGCTCCGAGATCGTAGGGGCGTGCAGCCTCCAGCAACGAGACCGCTTTGGTAGGGTTATTCCGTTGGATTTCAATCATGGCCTGCGCCACTGGAATCACAACGCTGGTCAGTATCGTGTCAGTAGGAGATTCTTTCCTGACCTCCCCCATGAGTTTCTCAGCCCGGCTTGAGTCCCCAGTCCGGGCGAGAACTGTAAAGCCGCCGATCTTTGCCCCCTGATCCTGTGAGAGGTTGAGGGCTTCTAAAACATTGCTGCGAGCTTGCTGGGTGTAGCCCAATTCCGCCTCTTGGGCAGCTTCGAACGCATGCAGGACGGCTGCGAATTCTTTCCGGTCATAATGCTGAGCGGATTTAACCGCTTGGGCGGTGCTGTCCCGCGCCTGTTTCGTTTTCCCTAACGCGAATTCACCCTGCGCCCGGAAAAGAAGTAAGATGGACTCATCGGGCTTCCCTGCGCCCCACGCTATTTCATGCTGCATTCCAGCTTCGTCGTTCCGAATAAAGGCCAATTGGAAAAGGAAGAGATGGAGTGGAAAAGCATCAAGCTTCTGCGCCGCGGCCTTATCCGCGATACCCCTGACTTCATCGTAGCGATTGAGGGCCATGTACGCACTGGATACATTCTGGTAGGCGTAAACGTCTTTGGCATCGAGGCGCAATGCTTCGCTGGCGTTGGCCAGGGCTTTTTCGTGATCCCCCGTCGACTGATAGCGTAACGCCAGATTATTCAAGGGAACAGTGTCGCGCGGGTAGGTCAGTTTCCAGGATTCATAAGTTTCGACGGCCTTGTCCAACTGCCCCGTCACCATGTCATAGTAGTGGGACGTAATGTACAGACGCTCCCGTTCGCTTGACCTTCCCTCCAACTCAAACGCTTTTTTCAGATACTCCGAAGCCTTCTGTTTTTGCGTCAGGTTGTTGTAAACCACCCCAAGCGTGGCATACGCCATGGCAAAATTAGGATCGAGTTGAATGGCGCGCACGAGGTGTGGAGCTGCTTTTTCCTCGTCCAACTTCATGTGGTCGGCTTCCCCGAGGCTGAATTCCTTCAAAGCGTCGAGTGACGACGTAGTGGCTTGCTCGAGGGGTGTGGTGAACTTTTGCACCGAGGCGAGGGACTCTCCAAGCTTCTGCCGAATCTGCGTAGCGGCGCTGTCCAGAGATTTCAGCACTTGCTCTTTGCTGGCCACCTCCGCTTGTTCCTGGGCCAGCGCATCGCCCGTCTGCGCGTTGACCGCCGCCAGCGTAATCACGTAGTGGCTGCCCAGGCTCGCGATGGATCCCGTCAACATTGCCTTGACGCCCTGCCGCACGCAGATCTCGCGCGCCACGTCATTGGTGATTCGTTCGTCCGAAGACCGTCCCATCAGGCGTAGGGCCTGCCGCACTCGCGATTCAGGGAGAATGTTCAAGTACGGTGATTGATTGAGCTGCACGGTGAGGGCTTCTTTCAATGTGCCATCAAAAACCGATTCACCGGTGGTGTTGACGAAATCCGCCACCACAATCGAGTCCCGCTCGGTTAGGGCCGGCGCGTGGCGGAAGCGAAGCAATGCTCCCACCGAGCCGGCTAGCACGATCACCCCTGCCACGGCAATCAGCCAACGCTTGGAGCGCGGCGCGGCCACTGGCCCACTGCTAGAGGCGCTGGGCGTGGCGCTGCTGATGGCGCGAGCGCTTTGAGCTCCCGATTTAGCTTGACCCGGCGCCTCCTGGGGCGGAACGCTCCATCCCTCTTCCTTTGGTTGAGTCGAAGGGGCCTGCACTGACCTCACTGCGGAGGGCACGCTGGCGCTGCGCCCGGAATCCGTATCGCGCTTCAAACGCTTGAGGTCGGTCCGCATCTCCGAGGCGTTGTGGTAACGCATCTCCCGGTCTTTTTCCAACGCCTTATTGATAATCCTCTCCATGTCTTCTGGGAGGTCGGGATTCAAGCGCAAGGGAGACGGCGGCATCTTGTGCAGGATGCTGTCAAAGATCGCCGCCGTCGTGGTGCCCGAAAAAGCTGGGCGCCCAGTGGACATCTCATAGAGAACGACTCCAAAGGAAAAAAGGTCTGTGCGTGCGTCGAGCTCTTCTCCCATCGCCTGCTCAGGCGACATGTAGGCAACGGTGCCCATGGAAGTGCCGGGGCTGGTGAGATGTTCTTCAGCATTGGCCACCGTCGGCATGGAGGAGTTAGCCGGACCCTCGCCTCCGGCGCGCCCCACCACCGTCACTTTGGCCAACCCAAAATCCAATACCTTGGCTTGACCGCGGCTGGTTATGAAGATATTTGCCGGCTTGATGTCGCGATGGACTATGCCCTTGGTGTGCGCTGCATCCAGTGCGTCGGCAATCTGGATGGCGAGCTCCAACAGCTCGTCGGGTCTAAACGGTTTCCCCGCGATCCTGTGCTTCAAAGTCTGCCCTTCTAGCAACTGCATTACGATGA
The DNA here is from genome assembly GCA_041481635.1 of Terriglobia bacterium. Classification (GTDB taxonomy): domain Bacteria; phylum Acidobacteriota; class Terriglobia; order UBA7540; family UBA7540; genus DASYXZ01. The sequence continues at coordinate 37,500 of JBGPCF010000040.1, forward strand.
AGGGCCGCCCGTTGGCCTCATCGATCTCGTGGATGGTGCAAATGTTGGGGTGGTCGAGCGCGGACGCCGCTCGAGCCTCGCGCTTGAATCGCTCGAGGGCTTGAGTGTCACCAGCCAGCGCATCAGGAAGAAACTTGAGCGCGACGAAGCGGCCGAGTTTTAAATCCTCGGCCTTATAAACAACACCCATCCCCCCGCCACCGAGTTTCTCCACAATCCGGTAATGAGAAATCGTTTCGCCTATCAAGACCTTGTTCCCTATTCAGTGGATTGGGCAATAACCGCGTTTGCGCGGGAAATCCCTTTCGGAATCCCTCGGTGAGACGAAGTGTACACTGTGTCCAGGCAGGAGGCCAAGTGCATAGCGACGAACCGAAATCCAGGTGAACGAGACTCCGGTGTAGCAGGTACGGTCTCGCCCAAACCCTGTGCCGCCGATTGGACTACTTGCCTCGTCGGGTGCTTCTCCCAGATGCCCTTTTCGGAGGTTTTAGTTTCCTGGCTCCGGCGTGGCCACTGGTGGCACGGCGACGCAAACCCTTTTGCGCGCTCTTATAAATTCTGCGAGTGGCGGCCAGAGCTGTCCTGCCCACATCCTGGGCGATGGTCCCGATTTCCTTTGCCGCATCCCCAGCTTTCACAGCGGCCGCCCCAAGAGTCGAACCGATGGTGTGCGCCACACCGAACAAGGGTGCATCATCATGTTGCGCCTGGGTGAGCGGGCCAGTCTTGCTCTTCGCACTTTTCTTCTTTTGCATTGTTGTCCCTCAACCTCACTACGGAGATGTCGGTGGCCTGAACAGACTCATCCCCGGCACTAATCTGCCAGGGAATGGCTCTATAACCCCACCATCTTTTCGACCTTCGCTACCATCTGCTGCGCCTTGCCGACTCTTTTTTCTCTTTTGCCTTTCTTTTCCAATTTCTTGTTCTTGGTGATTTTTCCGGCCTTCTCTTTTGCGCTCCCTTTGATCTCGCGAATCTTTCCTTTCAGCTTGTTTTTCGTACTTCGTTTCATGACGCCTCCTTTTTGACACTCGTCGTTGGATCGCCTGGGCATAATCGTTCTCTTGGGGCGCAGGCGACCGCGAGCCAAAGCAATTTACCCCTTTGCCGGTTAAAATACCAAGGCAAAAGATGGGCTTGGAGCCTCCCGCAGAAACAACCTTCTTCTGGAGCAGGCAACCGTTCCTTACGATGAAGGATTAGCCATGCAACACGGGCCGGCAGTAGCGCTAAGTTTCTTATCTGATAAAGGTGTTGCTTTTTAACACAAACTGACGTACATAGGGAATAGCTGCCTGACAAAAACCGACGGCGTATGCAGACCCTCGAAAGCCTCGCGAGGTGCCGGGGCAAAATCTGGTCGGGATTCCTCACCCGGTGCCGTTGAGCGTTCCTTCGAGAACGTCCCTTCGCGAATCGACCGGGGGATCGGAGAGGTTGTGGCTTCCACTGGGACTTCACCATTTGATCCGAGGATATTTCTGGCCAAAATCAGTTCCGGAAAAACTTTGCGTTTCTACAGCAAGGGTGAGCCCATTTTTACCCAAGGTGATGACGCCAACGCGGTGTTTTACCTTGAGGAGGGCAAGGTTAAGCTCACCGTGCTTTCGCGCAGCGGAAAGGAGGCTGTGATCGCCATCCTGGACTCAGGCAGTTTCTTTGGCGAGAGTTGCCTGGCAGGCCAACTCCAGCGCACCTGCACTGCCACTAGTCTTGAGCGCCCTTGCGTAGCCCGCATTGAAAAGAAAACTATGATCCGCCTCCTTCGCGAGAACCCGGAGTTTGAAGCGTCTTTTATGGCGTATCTGCTCTCCCGCAACATTCGTATCGAAGAGGACTTGGTGGACCAAATGTTTAATTCCAGTGAAAAACGGCTGGCACGCGTACTCCTTCTGCTGGCGCGCTTTGGAAAGAAATCCAACCCGGAACCCCCGATCACCAAAATCAGCCAGGAGACCCTGGCAGCCATGGTGGGCACTACCCGTTCGCGCATCAACTACTTCATGAATAAATTCAGGAAGTTGGGTTTTATCAAGTACGACGACGGTTTGCACGTGCGCAGTTCGCTGCTCAATGTGGTCCTCCGCGACTGAATCCGGACCCCTTCCTGCTTCCCAAAGAATATTTCCAGAAATGTTCAATATTGAACATACACGCTTCTCCTGCTCTGCCAGCATGAGCTTGGCAATACAGCGGATGAACGCGCATGCCAATGAGCTAGTTCTGCGTCGCGATCACCGCCTTTGCGAATGCAAGAAGGGACGTGGAGAACATGGGCAATGCTCTGGTCGACGAGGGGTTTGTCTTGTCCCAAGCTCGCGCCGGGAGCGGCGCGGCATTTGGGGAGCTCATCGGTCCTTACCATGACAGCCTGTACCGGCGGGCTCTAAAGATGACCCAAAATGAAGAGGACGCGGAGGACATCGTTCAGGACGCAGAGTTCAAGGCGTATTGCAAGCTCGACCAGTTTCATGGCAACTCCAGGTTTTACACCTGGATGATGAGGATCGTGATCAACGAATCTTTAATGAAGTTGCGCAAGAGGCGGTTTAGCCGGGAATTACAGCTTTTCGATCCGGCTCTAATCGAAAGAAGCTACCTCGCGGCCTTCCCACCCTCCCCCCTCGTAAACCACCCCGATAGGTGGTGCACCACCGTTGAACTGGAGAGCATACTGAATCGGGCCCTTGGTGGATTGAGCCCCTCCCTCAGGTCGACATTCCTGCTCTGCCATATGGAAGGCTATTCGCCCCAGGAAGTCGCCACTATGCTAAACCTGACTGTGGCTGCCATCAAATCACGCCTACTGCGAGCGCGCCGCAGGCTCAACCGCCGGCTCAAAGTGATGATGCAGCCTCCAGGACGCGTATCCAGGATTGAGCAATAGCCCGGAGCGGCTCAAGCCGTGGAGTGCCCCCAATTTGAAGACCATTTGACTTAGCAGGCCGATGGCCTATCCCTCCAGCTAGCGTCGGTAAGAAAGCTAGCCCTGCCCATCGAACGAATGACGATTATGAAAACGAGACACCGAGCCCCTGCCCCTCATGGCTCCTAATAGCCTACCGTAACTAGCCCCGGCTACCATCGGAGGCCAATATGACCTTACGGGCCGTCCGTCGGACCCTCCTAATCTTCGACCTTGACTTTTTCTACAATTTTACATAGAATCTTGGGGTCGCTTCGAGACCACGAACCCTTCTGAAGGCCCTCTTCGCCAGTTTGCTCTATGGGCCGCTAGAAGGGTTTAATGTTAATAGGAGGGTGAATGAAGAATCTTCTTATGGGCTGTGCTGTTGCTGCCCTCGTAGCCTTGAGTGCCCGCAGTGAAGCCAGGCCATCTGGATCAATCAACTTGGAAACGTATGTTGCCCCAAGAGTGGCAGAAAGCATTAAGACTGAATTGGGTTTAGCAAGTTGGTATGGGGGAGAATGCCAGGGAAATCCCACGGCAAGCGGAGAAATATATGATATGAATGGACTTACAGCCGCGCATCGAAGCCTCCCCCTCGGAACAAAAATCAAAGTAACCAACCTCAGGAACAAGCGATCCCTCATCGTAAGAATCAACGATCGCGGTCCATACATCGACAACCGTTTCCTGGACTTGTCAATGGCAGCAGCAAAGAAGCTTGGCTTTATGGGAGCCGGCTTGGCATTGGTCCGGGCGGAAATTGTCAGCCTTCCTAAAGGTTACATCAGCAACTAACCCCCCGAATAGGGTCAAGCAGATAAGCTGTGTGGATTAGTCTCAGGGTGGGGTGTGCGGTAGATTGCCTACCCATTCTGAGGCTTGGATGTTCCCTGGCTTGGCCAGAACCCTAGGGATGCTGTTGGCGGGGAGATTGGGGTAGCCTACAACAACCCAAGCGCGGGCCGGGGCAAATGCCAAGGCTGGTATTTGTAAGCCGAGGTGGCTTTCCCTTCTTCCACCAACAGCGTTGGTGCCCACCCTTCCTCCACTATGGTATTAATTGATGGGAATAAGATTCAATTAACTTTCTATTTTTCATAAGCTTAGAGGCTACTTATGGCAGCAAGGCTGTTCCATAGGCATCATTTGCGCTTTGCGACGTAGGTTCCGTCGGGCTCATACAAGACCGCCTCCGTAACCTTCCCTGAGTCATCCTTCTTAAACTCAATACTGAATCCAGATAAGCCCTTGAGGTCGAACGTGGTGCCTCGGCGGGGGACCAGTTCGTACTTGGGTTGGCCAGGGACAATCAAAGAAAGGGCCATCTCGCCCTCCAGGCTGACCGTGTATGTGATATTCCCAAGCAAATACTGTCCGGCCAGTGGCTCAATGAAGCTTCGAGTTGTCATCGCCCGATCGGGCATCCGGGTGAAGACGATATCTCTATCGTGGGGCTCGAGCGGAATGGACAAGCTGGCAACGTTGCCGGCGACATCGGTCATGAACATTACTTTGGTCTTTTCGAGCGGATCGATGGGGTTGGGTGGAACCTCAAATACATCGTAATGGAAGTGCCGAAGGTGCGAGGACAGAAGATTGATGCTGAATTTGAATCCTTCCGCATCTGGATCAATCTTGACTATCCCGTAGCCCGGATTTTCGTACTCGCCAAGGTAATCCTTCAAATCGTGGGAAGGGTGGGTATTCAGCTTGCGCTCACTGATTCCCTGCTTCTTCGCCTCCTCCTCGGATTGTTTCGATTTCTGCTCGTCATCGAGGAACCTGTGGTTCCACGGGGTGAGGTCAAGGCCCAGAAGGCGGTCGTAGGCGCCATAAGTGACGATAATCGGGACGGGGTCCTTATTGGAATCCAGGTTGGTGAGCACCATCACGCCCAAATTGTCCTGCGGCATCATGGAAAGTTGGGCCGTGAAGCCGTCAATCGCGCCGCCGTGGGAAACGAACTTGTGCCCTCTATAGGCCGTCACGTTGAGCGCCATCCCGTAAGTCAGGAGGCCATTCTCTTTCCAGCGCTCCGAACTCATTTCCACCATTTGGGGACTCTGCATCTGGCTCTCATTACTCTCGGAGAGCAGGCGCGTTTGCCCGGCCATCCCTTTGCTCAAATGAAAGAGGAGGTACTTGGCCATATCTTCTACATTGGAATTGATCGAGCCCGCAGGCGCAATCTGGTCGATGTTGTGGAAGGGCATGTCTTTCACCACGCCGTCGGCATTTTGGTAAGGCATGGCAAAGTCAGCCGTCTTCTGGGAATCGTCCACGGAGTAGTTGGTGTAGCGCATCCCGATGGGAGTCAGGATCCGTTGCCGGACGAAATCCTCCCAGGTGGTGCCCGCGACTTTCCCTACCAGGTACCCCGCCGTCATGAACATCAGGTTGTTGTACTGATAGGTGCTGCGGAAATCTTTGTTGGGCTCCAGGTATCGCAACCGGCGCACCATGTCGGCGCGGCTGAAGTTTGAACTGTACCAGAGCGTGTCGTGCCGCGGCAGGCCGGAGCGATGAGTCACCAAGTCGCGCGGGGTCATGCGCTCGCTCGCCACAGGATCGTACATTTTGAATTCGGGCAAGTATTCGCGCACCGGTTTGTCCCAATCCAGCTTGCCCTCGTCCACCAGCATCCCCATCGCCGAGACGGTGAACGATTTGGTGATGGAACCGATGGCGAAAAGGGTCTGGGGGGTGACGGGCAAACGCTTTTTCATGTCACGCTCACCGTAGCCCTTGACAAGTAGGACTTTCCCGTCTTTCACGATGGCCACGGCGACTCCCGGGACTTTCCAGTCCTTCATCACCTGCTCCACGAAATCGTCAAAGCTGGCCAACGGGTCGGCGGCTGTGCTCTGCCCCAACATCGCGGGCGCTGGAGGCATCGAGCCAGCCGTTCCCGGATTCAACGCATAGCCCACCAGCGTGAGTGAAAGAAATAAGAAACTCGAAAAAGACTTCTGCATGTCCCCTCCCGAACCTTCAATTGTCCATGGTTTCCCACAGGAATCTTGCGAAGACTACTCGCCGGATGGAACAGGGTCAAGGGCAAAGCGCGTTTCCGCTTGCTACCATTTCTCCAGAGTATTAGCATCTGGAACGAAAATCGAGATTCGATAAGGCCGCAGGCCCGGACCCGAAGGAGTTTTGAATTTCCAGTTTCCATTTTCTAATTTCGTTTTTCCATTTTCGCGTTTCCCTTTTCCCGGAGGTCATATCATGAGAAGGAATATACTCTCACGTCGCGGATTCATGCAGAAGGCCGCGGGCGCCACGTTCGCCATGCGTTCCATCATGCTGGAGGCCGGACCGGCGGCGGGCGCGCCGCTCGGGCCCGTGGCTCCCAGCGACACAGTGCGCTTCGGCATGATTGGCGTGGGCATGAGGGGCGCCGGGCTGCTGGGCACTTCGATTCGCTTGCCCGGCGTGGAGTGCGCGGCCGCGTGCGATCTCTATGAAGGACGCCGCACCCTGGCCAAGGAAATCCTTGGTGACCGTCCCGCTTCCATCACCGCGCGCTACCAGGACCTCCTGCAGAATAAAGACATCGACTGCATTGTGGCCGCCGTACCGGATCATTGGCACAAGCAACTCATTGTGGACGCCTGTGCGGCTGGCAAAGACATCTATTGCGAAAAGCCGATGACCCACACGGTGGAGGAAGGTTTCGAAATCATCGATGCGGCGAAGAAGCACAATCGAATGGTGCAGATTGGAAGCCAGGAACCCAGTTCGGTGGTGTATGCCAAGGCGAAAGACTTGCTTGCCGCGGGCACGCTCGGCAAGCTCTGCCTGGTGGAGGCCACGATGGGCCGCAACGATCATTGTGGCGCCTGGTGGCACTCCATCCCGCCCGACATTTCTCCCCAAACCGTGGATTGGGACACATGGCTCGGCTCAGCGCCCAAGCGGCCCTTCGATAGCACACGCTGGGCGCGCTGGCGATGTTTTCAGGATTATGGCGAGGGTATCCCGGGCGACTTGTGCATCCACCACCTCACCGGCATCCATTACGTGATGGGCATTGCTGCGCCGCCCAAGCGCGCTTTCTCGCAAGGCGGACTCTACCGCTGGCAGGATGGGCGCGACGTCCCCGACGTGATGACCACGGTGTACGATTACGGCGACTTCAGTTGCACTCTGCGCGTCACTCTGAATACAGAAACGGAAAATGGCTTTCGCTTTATGGGCGAACGCGGGATACTGGAGATACATGGCGTGGAAAACCCCGGGTCACTCACCTACTCGATGCAGGACGGGCTCGATCACGGTCCATGCACGCCGGCGTGGCCAGGCGTCCTGCGGGCTGAGTACGGCCGCAAGTGGCGCGCCGAACACGAACCGAAACCCGCCACCCAGAAGATTGCCGAGGGAACCAATTATTCCGCTCCGCGGGCATATGATGACACGCGAGACCATCTGTGGAATTTCTTTCAATCGGTCAAAACGCGGCGACCCTCAATTGAAAATGAGGTCTTTGGCAACAACGCCGCCATCGCCATTCACATGGCGAACTATTCCTATTTTAACCAGAGCGCCGCGGTTTGGGACGCAAGCGCCCAGCGAATCAGGAGTTAGGACAAAATGAAAAGATCAACTCGCATTTTGGTGGGGATTTGCCTCGGATTGTGCCTCGGCGCCTCCAATGCCGCAGCACAAGGCCAGGTCTGGACGGAAAAGGCGGCCAACGATTGGTACGCCAAGCAACCCTGGCTGGTGGGCAGCAATTACATACCTGCCACCGCCATCAACGAACTTGAAATGTGGCAGGCGGACACTTTCGATCCCAAGCGCATCGAATTGGAACTGGGTTGGGCGCAAAGTATCGGGATGAACACGATGCGCGTTTTTCTGCACGACCTTCCCTGGAAACAGGACCCCGCCGGCTTCCAAAAGCGCATCAACACTTTTTTGAAGATTGCCGACCGCCACAAGATTCGGCCCATTTTTGTTCTATTCGACTCTTGCTGGGATCCCGAGCCTCACCTCGGCAAGCAGCACGAGCCGCGCCCGGGCATCCACAATTCCGGCTGGGTACAAAGTCCCGGAGGG
>JBGPCF010000041.1:0-45238 GCA_041481635.1 Terriglobia bacterium
CGAAGTGGTTTCGCAGCGTGACGCGCGGCGCGGCGGCTTCGAACTGCACGCTGTCCGGCTGCGGAGAATTCATCGGGTGCGAGGCCATATCTCGCGCGGCATTCTACACCGCCGCGCAACCTGTAAGTAGCAAACGGCGCTAGGGCGAGGGCTACTTCTTCTTGTTGGCGTCCTTGATGGCTTTTTGCGCCTCGGCAGCCTTCTCGTACTTCTTCGTGAAGCGCTCGACGCGGCCCGCCGTATCCAGCAGCTTCTGTTTGCCCGTGAAAAAGGGATGGCAATTCGAACAGATTTCGACGCGTAGAAGATTGCCCTTGATCGTTGAGCGCGTCGGGAACGTGTGCCCGCAGGCGCAGTGCACCGTTACGGGATGATAGTCCGGATGAATGTTGGGTTTCATAGAGGTCTCCTGCCGTCTGGCCGGTCTGCGCGGCCCCCGGCCAGGTGCCGGGACTACAGCCGTGTCGCTTGGTCAGCGGACAATTTGCAATCATACGCGATTCCGGGCATTCTTGCCAAGCGCGCCGCAACGCTTCAAGAAATCCATCATCAGGGAAGCCGATCGGCGCTTTCTAACGCTCGGGTGCAGGCTCCGCCGGGAGCGGGCTTTACTTGAAGCCCGCCAGAATTTGGAGCCCGCCAGAATAACGATGCGGGAGAGGAAGGGTATGTTGGTCAATATAGATATGTTTTCCATCCGTCGCCGGGTCCGGGTATTTGCGGTTCTGTTTCTGGCCACGCTTGGACTTGCCGGATGGGCGCGCGCGCAGGAGCCTGGGGCACACGAACGGATTTACGTCGTGACGCATGTGGACGTCACACCGGATAATGCCGCGGCTGGCACAAAGTTGCTGCAACAATATGCGGCCGAGAGCCGCAAGGAAAAAGGAGCCGTGCGCGTGGAAGCCTTTGTGCAGGTCTCGCGGATCAACCACTTCACCTTGGTCGAGGTCTGGCAGACCCGGCAGGCGTTGGATGCGCACGAAGGCTCCGCCCACACCAAGCAGTTCCGCGAGCAAATCCAGCCGATGCTGGGAAGCCCATACGACGAGCGGCTGCACCAGGTCATCGAATAGCGCCGGATTTCCCTTGTGCGCGAATGGGAGAAACGATAGCGTTCCTCTGATGCGCGTCGAGATTATTGACGACTCGGAAGGCCGCGCGCCGGCGATGGTTTTCCCGCCCGGCGAGAATTATGTGGACCTTCGTGAGAATCCGCATGCGGTAGAACGGATCGCGCCGGCGCGGCAGCACCTGCCGCTACGCAGTTTCCTCACCTTCGTGAACAGTGCGGATTCCTTGTTCACCAGCGCATCCGCCGGCACGAAAACCGATTCACCCGCGACCGTTTCCGCCGGAAACACCTGCGAATTTGCCTCGCAGGCAAGCCTCGTCTTTACGGAATCCTCCCTCAACTTCGAGCGAGATCGCTATATGGACTTCACAGCAAGCTTGAAGGAGTTGTTGGAGCGCGACCCCGGAGACGCGATTCGAGCCGTGTTGCGGATTTCGCCTTGTGATTTCCCAGCCCAGAACCGTCGTGGCTTCTGTCTGAATATTCGCCTGGTTGCCCACGGAGCATCGGCCGAGCAAGCGGAAATGCGGTGGGGACTCGGACTGGCGCGTGTACAACAGGCGCTGCTGTTCAGGGCTCGCGCGCTGCGTCAGCAATTCGGCGAGTGAAACTCGATGTGAGGCTGCAACCTCCTCTTCCGTCAAATGACAAACGAGCAACCAATGCGCGATTTACCCGTGCTTCCCTGTCCCAGATAAACGCGGCGCAAGCTGACACGAACGGGCGGTAGAATCGGCACGTGGAGTACAGCGTGGAATTCCTCCTCGATCTCTTCCGGACGTGGTGCTTCGAGAGCCACTCCGCCGTAGCCCAAGTCCACCACGCGAGCAGTGCGCTCGGCTCCTTCACCGATAAGGGCATAGGCGCGTGTGCCTGCCAGGGAAACACGCTCCCATCGCCGGCGCTCCGAAGCTGGCCTCTTCGCATCAGGAGTCTGTGATGATTCGGTGGCCGATCCGATGGGGGGAGGAATTTCCTTCTCCTCAGTTGTTGCAGGGCGCGTTCCTGCCGAAATTGCTGGGGCAGGGCCCGGAGACCGCGTCGCATTTTTCAACTGGTAGAGCCGCTCGTCGGCGACGCGAATCAGGATCTCCTGCTCCTCACCATCGTCCGGATAGACGGCTAGGCCGTAATCAAGCGCGAGAGGAACACCCAGCCGCAGAGGTTCGATCGTCGCCGCATAGGCCGCACGCAAGCGGCGGCTCAATGTAGCGGCCTGTTCCGTGTCAGATTGAGGCAGCAAGAGTGCGAATTCATCGCCGCCTATCCGGAACGCGTAGTCTGAAGTACGCATGGACTTTCGCAACGTTGTCGCCGCCATTTGAAGCAGGATGTCCCCTTGCGGATGCCCATAGCGGTCGTTCACTTCCTTGAAGCGATGGAGGTCGAAGACGACCAGCGCAAGACGGTGCGAATATCGAATGGATCGGTTGAGTTCCTTCCCGAAGTAATCGTCAAAAAAGCGCCGGTTGTACAGGGCAGTCAACGAATCGGTCGTCGCGTTGATCTTGAGCTTTCGAAGCTCTTCATACTCCATCAGGATCGGCAGCCGTAGAAGCCTTGCAGAAGCCAGCACATCCAGCAATGCCGCCTGCAACGCTACTCTCTTGCCGATGTTTTCAGAGAGTTCGCGCTTCCGCGCCAGAGCCTGCTCCCAGATGTCGAGACTCTGCGTTTCATTGAGATCCACATGTGCAATGGACTTGAAAAACTGCTCGAGGAATTGTCCGCGGGCCGGCCGCTCCATTGTTTCGAGCGTGTCGGTCAGCAACTCGAGAAAGGCATCCTCGGTCGACAGACGGGACGGGTTGGGGTCACCGGGTTGCGGCATCGAGAGTCCCGTCGAAACTCCAAAGTGCCCCAACGGGGATGGGCATTGCGATATCGCGCAAGGATACCTGTGCACGAGGGGTGCCATCGATCCCAAGGAGCAAAAACATGTCCCAAAATAGATTCTAACGTATTGATATTAAATGAATAGCAACCATCGCGGATTGACTCAGAAAATAATTAAGTGCAAAAACATGTAAGGGAACGCAAACTTTTGCACACTCTTCCCGGCCATTGTATTACCACATCTTCCCCGACAGTTCTTGCGGGACTTCAGTCAAGCGCCTTGAGAAACTCCACGCCTAGCAAATGTATGCCACCCGCCACTCGGTGGCGGCGAACTCGCGCCGGGATCGGCGGAGTCTCAGAGGGCAGCATTGAAGATGGCGACGGCGGAGCAGGAATCGTCAGGTTCAAAAGTTGATCGGCGCGCAGCAGCCGTGGACTCGCCAAGAATGCCCCCGTAGCACTGATATCGAGGGTCTTCGTGAGGTCGAGAAATTCAGCTCCAGCAGCATCTACGCCTCGAACGAACATCGGAATCTGCACGTGAATTCGTGGAGAACGCCGGCGCTCAGCGGGGGTTAAGCGCATACTTTTATTGATGAAACTTTCTCTAAAAAAGATGTGGGAAAACAATTTCCCAGTGCCCGGGACTTGGTACTGTTGTCCTAGTACTTGGGTAGAAGTAGCACATCCATTGCCATCACTTGCAGGAAAACAGCTCGTCCATATACTCTTGTAAATATGGGACTTATATACTCACAACTGCCAGTGGAATTTCTTTTCCGCAACGCGCGGTTCTGGAGGGGCTATCCCTTTTCTTTATATGTGCAAAATAGAACCCATTTACCATTGACACTGCCGCTGGCTTTTGACAGTATCCCCGCTGGTTCCCCGCTCACAAACCGAATTGGATCAAATGGGGTTTCTCGCCTCGTCGAGAGCGGGCAGGTGTCCAGGGAGAGCAAATTGAGACGTGGTCCCACAGTTGAATCGCCGGCGAACGAAACGCTCCCGTTAAGCCTGCTGGCGAACCTGCTTGATTTGCTTGAGCAGCCGATTTTGGTTTCCGACCGCACCGGACGGATTCTGCTGGCCAATCTGCGCGGGAAGCAGCGGTTGGAGTTTCACGGTTTCACATTCGACGCCAACGTGAACTTGTTTTCCGATTTGCTTCGTCTGCACCAGAAAGTAATTCTGGATCAAATCGAAGGCGGCGAGCACCTGGTGGATTTGGAGTTCGATGGCGGTTCAGGAAGGATTCCCGCGCGAATCCAGTGGCTCCCCGAACCGGATTGGCTCGTCGTTCGAATTGAAGACGCAGACAAGAACAAGACTACGGATCCGGCGGCCACCACGCAACACACGGTGCAGGAGTTGTTGCAAGAGCGAGAAATCACGTATCGCAACCTGCTCGCTGCCTATCTGCGTTTGCAGGAAGTAAACCGTCAGAAAACTGTTTTTTTGGCGTCGGCAGCTCATGAGTTGAAGACCCCGCTTGCGGTCATCAAAGGTTACTATGACCTCTTGCTCTCCGGATCACTCGGCAAGCTGACGGACAAGCAACGCGACATTTTGCAGGAGTCGAAAGATAGCAGCGAGCGGCTGGTTCGACTGGTTTCCATGTTCCTGAACTATTCCGCACTGGAAAGCGGCAAGCTCGTCCTGCACTTGCGGGAAAACGACCTGCGGGATTGCCTGAGCGAACTGGCAACGCGGTGGCGTGAAGCCTTCGTGCGGAAGCAGGTGAGGCTGGACACGATGCTGGATAGCGACTTGCCGATTTTCAAGTTCGACTACCAGAAAGTTCAGCAGACGGTTGCCAACCTGCTGGATAACGCTCTCAAACATACGCCCGCGGGCGGCCATGTGACGCTACGCGCGGAACTCCATTTCTGGGAAAGACGATCGACCGAGGAAATGCAGTCAGTGGAGCGCCGCCGTGAGCGCGTGCAGCATCCCAACAGCCTCAAGGTTTCCGTCTCGGATACCGGACCCGGCATTGCCTCCGAGCATCATCAGGAGATCTTCGAGGATTTCGTGCGAGTCGACCGGACGTCTTCCGGGATGGGCCTGGGCCTGGCGATTGCCAAGCGACTGGTACAGGCGCATCGCGGCAAGATCTGGGTGGATAGCGAACTGCGGCGGGGCTGCACTTTTACGTTTCTGCTGCCGATGGACGAATAGACGATCTGTAGGCAATTTCGAGGCATTCATTAAAGGTGGGAGCAAATGGCTGAAAAAGAAAGAATCCTTGTCGTGGACGACGAACCCAGTATCCGGAAGTATCTGGGGACCTTGCTTGAGGTGGATGGGTACCAGGTCGAAACCACTGTCTCGGGCCAGGAAGCGATCGAGAAGATCGAGGGTGGCGACCGTCCGGATTTCATCATTCTGGACGTGCTGATGCCGGACCTGAATGGTCTTGAGACCCTGAAGCAGCTGATGCAGATCGACCGGTCACTCAATGTCGTTATGCTTTCCTGTTCGAACGAAGTGGGCACGGTCGTTGAAGCCATCCGCCTTGGCGCACAAGATTACCTGACCAAGCCTTTCGAAAAGGCCGAGCTCGATGTAGCCATGCTGAAGTGCCGGCAAAAGCAGCAGCTCCGAGCGGAAAACAAGTCCCTGCGGGAATATTGCGACACGATCACGGAAGACATCTGCTTCCTTGCCGCAAGCCCGCAGATGGTGCGCATCCGCCAGCAGATCCTCCAAATCGCGCCGGTGGACGTGCCTGTATTCATTTATGGAGAAAGCGGTGTGGGCAAGGAAGTTGTCGCGCGCATGATCCACATGCGGTCGACACGCCGCAACCAGGCCTTCATCAAGGTCAATTGCGCCGCGCTCCCGGGCGAACTGCTCGAATCCGAGTTGTTTGGATTCGAACAAGGCGCTTTCACCGGCGCCGTGCGTTCGAAACCCGGGAAATTTGAGCTCGCCAACAAGGGCACGATCTTCCTCGATGAAATTGCGGAGATGAGCCCGCACTTGCAGGCCAAGCTGCTGCATGTCCTCCAGGACCACCAATACTCACGGCTGGGCGGCCGCAATTTGATCGACGTCGATGTGCGTGTGCTGGCCGCGACCAACGTGGAGATTCAAGAGGCGATGAGGTCAGGCCGCCTCCGCGAGGACCTGTACTATCGTCTCAACGTTCTCTCGATCAACGTGCCTCCGCTGCGCGAACGCACCACTGAAATTCCTCTGCTTTTCCGGCACTTCCTACAGAAATACAGCGCAAAATTCAACAAGGAAACAGTGGTTCCTTCCCAGCATTTGCTGGAAGCAGCCGTGCGTTATCCCTGGCCTGGGAACCTGCGCGAGCTTGAGAATTTCGTCAAGCGCTACGTCATTCTGGAAGACGACGAGGGCAGTTTCCGCGAATTACTCGAAATGGCGGCGACACGCCAGCGCATTTCGCCCAGGGAAGAAGTCGCCCCGGCGCGCGAACAGGGTTTGAAGGCGCTGGTGCGTAGTCTGAAAGATGAAGCCGAGATGGAAGCGATCGCTGACGCTCTCGAAAGAACTCATTGGTGCCGTAAAGATGCCGCTAAGATGTTGGGCATCAGCTACAAGGCGCTTCTATACAAGATTCGTCAGTTTGGGCTCGACTCAGACCGCGCCGGCCGCGGAAGCGCCAAAGGGACCGCGAAAGTGAAAGAAAACGTCATTTCCGATCCGGTCGCTGCGCCTCTTGCGCCTGTCGGCCGAAAATAGATAACCGGACGAGCGACCGCAATTAGTTGCGTATTCGGGATATATAAATTGCTTGGCTCGTTCGTAAGATATGCATCAGCGGTTATGATTGCTATTTGACCTGGGGGAGCCTGGCAGACTTAATCATGACGAGGGTTGCTGTTTTGCTCTTCCGGGCAGTTGCAGAATCTTTTATGTGTTAGTAATGAGGGGCTTTAGCGACCAGTTTCGGCCAGCGGTGTTTGCCACAATTGGCAAAGAGCCAGGGCAGCCGAAATCGAATCTGGCAAGGATGATATTCCCCGCTTTGGAATACTGATTGCACCCATTTGGGCCCAGGGGGGTGTGCAGTCGAGTCGACAATGGGGGTCCAGGGCAAGATGACCGAGCGACGAACAGCACACCGATACGACCTGTCTCTGCCGGTGATCATTCGGATACCGGTGGAAAAGGAAACCTCACGGAACGGAAAGACGCGCGACATTTCCACGCGTGGCGTGTTTTTCACAATCGACCAGGACCTGAGTGCCGGCACCGAACTTGATATTACGCTCACGCTGCCCTCCGAAGTCACACGCGGCTCGGAAGTATTTATTCGCGCGATGGGCAAGGTGGTGCGCGTAGAGAAGAGACCTGAGAATGGCTCGTCTCGCGTTGGCGTCGCGGCAGTCATCGAGCGCTATGAAATTATTCGTAACGAACCGGCTACCTCGTAAGATTACGAACCAGATTGTCTCAAGGATTGTGGACTTCTCGTCGGCCCAAATTGCCCTTTAATTTTCGCGTCCAACGAATTGGGGATCTCAAATTCAGCCGTTGGGACTAAGTATCGTGTCTTCATGTGCTTGTGAGACAGTGACCCCTCGGGAGGGTCTCGGGAAGCGAAATCTTCTGGTTGTTCTTCTCTGCTCCTGTTTCGCTGCGTAGACGAATACTTCATCGGACTATATAATCCCGCCTCCGGGGGTACGAACCGCTTGCCGCGAGCTTTTCCGCGGCGCGACCGCAGATGAATTCACCGCCGCTGGACCTTTCCATCGTCATCCCTGCGTTTAATGAGGAACGACGCCTGCCCAAGACGCTCGAGCAGACCGGCGCCTACCTGAACGCGCTTCCATTGCGTACCGAAATTATTGTCGTAGATGACGGATCCACCGACGCGACGGCCAAGTTGGTAGAGGGTTACCGTGAGAAATATCCCGGTCTGCGCCTGGTTTCCAACGGTCGCAATCGCGGAAAGGGATTCAGCGTGCGTCACGGCGTACTGGAGGCCCGCGGAGAGATTGTGCTGTTTAGTGATGCGGATCTATCCACGCCGATCGAAGAAGCGGATAAGTTGCTCCTGGCTCTGCGCGAAAAGGGCTACGACGTGGCGATCGGATCCCGCGCCTTGGACCGCAGTCTGATCAAAGTTCGCCAATCCGCATTTCGTGAGCTGGCAGGTATCTTGTTTAACCTCCTGGCCCGCTGGATCGCAGGGATCGAGTTTTCCGACACTCAGTGTGGCTTCAAGGCCTTTCGCCGGGAACGGGCACGGATCATTTTTGAACAACAGCGGATCGAGCGCTTCGGGTTTGATCCCGAGATCCTGTTCCTCGCAAAGCGGCACGGATTGCGCGTGGCGGAGATTCCCGTGCGCTGGGCGCACGACTCGGCAACCAAGGTGAGTGTCGTCGCGGACGGGATACGGATGTTCCTCGAGTTGCTGGTGACACGCTGGCATGCCCTGCGGGGACACTATCCGCGAGGCCGAAAATCATGAGCGATTCGGAACCATCGCAACCGTGTCAGGAGAGAAACGCCGCGGCCAAATTGTTTGCGTTCCGCAGGCGCGTGTTTGATCATGATGGCCGAATCGGGACCCGGCTTGTTGGTCGCGATCTTTGTGCCCGGTTTCTTGGCGACTAATGGAAAAGGCTGAATCAAAATGAAGATTTCCATCGTCATTCCGGTTTATAACGAACGCGCATTCATCGAGGAAGTGTTGTTGCGTGTGCAAGCTGTGCCCATCGACAAAGAAATTATCGTCGTCGACGACCGATCCTCCGACGGCACGCGCCCCCTGCTTGAGGAACTCGACAAGGCCCAATCGGAGGGCAAACGCGAATCGATCGTACAAAATGGCAAGTCCCGCCTTTCCCTCGAAAATATCCGCTTCCTTTTCCAACCCCAGAACTGCGGCAAAGGCGCCGCATTGCGCCGCGGCTTCGAGGCGGCTATCGGTGACGTCGTTCTGGTCCAGGATGCTGACTTGGAGTACGACCCCAGGGATTACGGAAGGCTCCTCGAACCCATCTTTGACGGCCGGGCTGACGTGGTGTATGGCTCACGATTCCTAGGCGGCCCACAGCGCGTCCATTATTTTTGGCATTACGTCGGCAACAAGTTCCTCACATTACTCTCCGACATTTTCACCAATCTAAAAATCACTGACATGGAGACTTGTTACAAGGTTTTCCGCCGTGAAGTCCTGCAGAACATCGAACTCCAATCGAATCGCTTTGGCTTCGAACCTGAAATCACCGCTAAAATCGCGAAGGGAACCTGGCGCATCTATGAAGTTCCCATCTCGTATGCCGGCCGCACCTATGCAGAAGGTAAGAAAATTACATGGCGCGACGGGCTCTCCACCCTCTGGTGCATTTTCCGCTATAACTTGTTTGACTGACTCCTGGCGGGATTACCGAAATGCGGGCAACAGTTCCTGCCGCAGTGAAGGGCGGCAAGAACCCCACCATTGAAAAGCATGAAGGATGAATCGATCAGGGCTTTCGTTCGCGTTCGGATTCGACGGCGGCCTCGGCTTGATTGAGCCGGTCCACCAGCGTATTCAGAGCCTGCAGCAGCGACTCAATCAATGGGGGATGATCGCCGTTGCCAGGATGGGGATAGGGATGGGCGGGCGCCTGCGCGATGGGATCGATAATGTGCAAATCGAAGTCGCGGGCCACTTCTTCTACGATCTCAGGAGGCACCGGATTGCGCTGATCCACGAAGGAACAGACCAGAGCATGTTCGCACAACAGATTCGTCACCCTGGGGATTCCGCGGGCGTAATGGTGCACGGCGGCAACGGCTTCCGGGCTGAAAATTTCGGTATTTTCCGCACCGGCAATCCGCAGGCGCTCCTGAATGTAGCCTTGCGTCTCCTCGATGGTGAGTTGACGCGTCTTCGCACGCAAGGTAATGCGCTGCCGGAGCTGCCGCATTTGTGGCTGGTTGAGTTTCTGTTCCAGCTCTGGCTGCCCCGCGAGCACGATCTGCAGCAGTTTTTCCGTTGAAGTCTCCAGGTTGGTCAGCAACCGGATTTCTTCCAGCATCTGCGGCGAGAGGTTCTGCGCCTCGTCAACGATCAGCACGGCGCGCTCCCCCGCCTGGTAACGCTCCAGCAGCCACTGGTTCAGCTTGAGCAGCATTTGGCCCTTTTGTCGCGACTCGCAGGGAATGCCGAAGTCGGCCATCATGAAATCGAAGAACTGCGAGACGCTTAGCCGGGGGTTGAAGACAAAGGCGGTCGAAACGCGCTCCTTGTGCAGCCACTCGAGCATTTTGTTGATCAGTGTGGTTTTTCCGGTCCCCACCTCGCCGGTCAGAAGAATGAAGCCCTTGCGGGTCTCAATCCCGTACGTCAAGCAAGCCAGCGCTTCCTGTGTATGATGCGTCAGGAACAGATAGCGCGGGTCCGGATTGACGTTGAACGGATTCTCTTTGAGTCCGAAGAACTTCTTATACATTCACGGATCCTCCAGCCTGTAACTGCAAATCCTGAACGCTGGTCCTTTTCTCCAGAGCGCATACGAAAGAGGCTCGGCGATGCTTTCTCATTTGGGTGCCCTGTGCCCGCCATTCGGCGGGCCGTCCGGGCCATGCTCAGTCCACCGGACGCAGATGCCAGTTTGCCGTAATCCCAACCGTTTGTTGAAAAGCTGTTCCGCCGCGACTCGCCACCGGGCAGACAGCAGGATTGTTCGTTTCCTTTCCGTCATTCTTCTTGTCCTGCCGCGCCGCCCCTGTCAGTCCTGTACTGGCAAGCACAAACGCGGCAACAAGAATTAGTTTCTTGCCCATTGTAATTCTCTTCATTACCCATTCGAATTATCGGACCCATCGAGACCCAATTGCTTCAGCTTGTAAAGCAACGCTTTGTAGCTGATTTGCAGATCGCGCGCCGCTCTCTTACGGTTCCAGTGTGTCCGCTCGAGCTGCTTCAGGATCATCTCTCGTTCGGCGTGCCGTGAAGCCTCTCGGGACGCTTCTTTCAGCGACCGGCCCCGGGCATGACTGTTTCCCGCGGACGAAGCTGGGGCGGACTCGGCCATCTTCGGGACATTGCCCATCGATAGATTGCCGATCGCAAGCTGTTCATTTCCCAGCGCCACGATTTTTCGTGCGACGTTTTCAAGTTCGCGAATGTTTCCTGGCCAGGAGTGCCCCAGCAGCAGGTCCATTGTCGCCGGACCCAATTGCGGTTCCGGCCGTCCGAACAATGAGGCGTACTTCTTGAGAAAAAATTCGAGCAATCCCGGAATGTCATCCTTGCGCTGGCGGAGTGGGACCAATCGCAATATGACGCCATTGATCCGGTAATAAAGCTCCTCGCGGAAGCGTCCGTTGCGCATTTCTTCCTCGATATTCCGCGTTGTCGAGGAAATGACCCGCACGCTGAGGCAGTTCTCCGGCGCTACGCCTGCGCCATCGGGCAGCATATCCAGAAGCCGCGCCTGGCTTGCCAAGTCAAGATGACTGATTTCGTCCAGGAACAGTGAACCACCGCTCGTGGCCCCATCTCCTGCGCCAGTCCCCCCATTATTCAACCGCGCTGCGAGGGATTCTGCAGTCAGTCCGGCGCAGCCACACTTCACAAACGCCTCATTCCGCCGGCTTGAAAGACGATGAATCTCCTGCGCGACTACCTCTTTCCCGGTGCCACTTTCCCCAACCAACAGAACTGGAATATCCGTGGGTGCGATATCGGCAATCGTACGCTCCAAGGCGCACATGGCAGGGCTCACGCCGCGCACAAAATATTGGTTGAGGCCGGAACGAACCCTTGGCGCTCCAACCGAAATCAGATTTTCATCAGGTTCGGTAACCATTCCACCTCTTTGGCCCTTACCCCGAGAGGGGCAAAAAAACCTTAAGTCCGCAGCGATACCGGCGGCTACGATGAAAGAGCAACGCATGGGCCATGCCGACGCTCGCGGCTGTTGCATGATCGAATTCCTTCTATCTATCTAATTTTAAATGAGATAATCTGCAATCCGAGAAGGGCCGGCTATCTCATCAATTTTCAACAATCTATGTCTCTAACTACCGTATTGTGGTAATCATTTTCCCCCGATAGGCCGAGTTGAAAGGGGATTCGAATAAAAACCCGGCCTACGTACGTCAGACTTGGGAAAATGTCTTTGGGGGGAACGAGGTCAATCTGCAGTATTTGCAGGCCGTTCGGCTGCTAGCGGTGTGTTAGCCAACGTGCGTTTCGGCGGCAGTCCCGCCCGGCGGATCTTATACAGCAATGCCCGGTAACTGATTTTCAGGGCGTTGGCCGTACGCTTGCGGTTCCAACGGTTCGCCTCAAGCGCACTCAGGATAATTTTGCGCTCGAGCTCATGAACAGCTTGCCGGGTCACTTTCTTTAAATGGATTTGGCCATGCACTGGCGTATCCGGGGTCACGTGGGTTTGATCCCAGGTCAGCAACTCACTCGACACCGCGTCTTCAGAACCTAGTATCACGTACCGCTCGATCAGGTTTTCCAGCTCGCGGATATTTCCCGGCCACGGGTGTCTCTCCAGGAGCTTCATTGCCGCATGCGAGAGCGGCCGCACCTGAACGTTGTGCCGGATTCGATGAGCTTCGAGGAAATACGCGACCAGAATGCCGAGGTCTTCGATGCGCGCGCGCAGCGGAGGAAGCTGTATGCTCACCACATTGATGCGGTAAAAAAGGTCCTGGCGGAAGCGTCCGAGCGCGATTTCATGCTCCAACTGACGATTCGTTGCGCAGATCACGCGCACGTGGACTTGCCTGTCTTCCTGGCCACCGATTCTGCAGAACTGTCCATCCTGCAACAATTGCAGCAGCTTGGCCTGGAGAGACATATCGATTTCATCAATCCCATCGAGGAACAGTGTGCCTCCGTGGGCTAGCTCGACGCGTCCGGCCTTGGAGGAATACGCGCCTGTGAACGCGCCCTTCTCATAGCCAAACAATTCGCTCTCGAGCAATGTTCCCGGAATGGCCGCGCAATTCAGTTTCACAAAGGCCGCGTCAGGCGGCATCGCCAGATTGTGAATAAAGAGCGCCAGCAAGCCCTTCCCTGTACCACTGTCGCCCTGAATCAGAACCGGCACGCCCGAAGACGCGATCTTCTCCGTTTTCTGCCGGATCGTTTGCATCGCAGCCGACAAACCAAAAATTATGGGCACCGGAGGAAGTATACTCGTCCGAGCCGTCACACCTGATTTGGAGATGGCTGTCGTCGCCATACGTTGTGCTACCGATGCAGCAGGAAGCCCCGTATTTATCAAATGCACCCAATGAGCCAAACTTCTTGGGGTTCGGGAAATCGATCTGGCAAGAAGTTTCACCGTGAAATAAAAATAAGCAGTCTATAATCAATAGCTTACATGTCTGCAAGTTATGGGCTCTCTGGGAGGATCATTACGGCTATAGCTGCGGAAAGCGCGAATTGCGGGAAAATAATTTCTCTTCTCCGGCACCATACTTCCAGCAGGGGAACGCTATTGGTACATGTTAGCGATGGTGATCCCCTGCTGTCTCTGGGGGCGTGCCGAAAGCTTGCGACCAGGAGCATAGCGCGTTGATGTCCTCCGCTGAAAGGCGCGACTCCTTGTGCATCAGCCGGTACGTGAAGGGTGGCATCCCTTTTTTCTGGACTTGTTTGCAAATTAGGGCGAGGTGCTCGGAGGCCTCCTTTGGGTTCTCCTGTGCCTCCCAATCCTGAAAGTTGATATGACTGCGCCCCACGTTCACGTCATCGATGACCAGCCATGAAACCGGCGCGACATGGCTGTACCACGGCCACACGGTCTCGCTCGAATGACAATCGCCGCACGCCCGCTTCAGAACGGGCAACA
The DNA here is from genome assembly GCA_041481635.1 of Terriglobia bacterium. Lineage (GTDB taxonomy): Bacteria > Acidobacteriota > Terriglobia > UBA7540 > UBA7540 > DASYXZ01. The sequence goes on from JBGPCF010000041.1 coordinate 13,711, forward strand.
CACTCTGGGGTACCTGGACATGCGCCTCAAGCGACCTCGATGGAACGACGGGCGGATTCGTTCGCTTCGGCTGCACCAATTGGGCAAGAAGAAACACAACAACTAAGGCGAGAGCGATTCTTCTTACCCGGATCCTGTTCATCGAAAGATTCCCTTTCGGAGCATCATCTCGCTGCCAAGGCCACGTGCGCGCCGAATTCCTTCCGCAGAAAAATATCAACCTGACAATAGTCTACCCTGTTGCCTCCAAATCCCAAATCTGGTCTCTTATTACGAAAAGTTTAGATATGAATGCAGGAGAGCGATTTCAGTTGCCCGAGACATCTGAATCGGCCTACCATGCGGGTAACGGCTACGCCGCTCAGGAGGTGCCCGATGAAAGTTCAGGATCTGCTCAAGTCGCGGCACGACGTTTTCTCCATTCAAGAGGACGCTACCATCCATGATGCCGCTCGTTACCTGCGCGACCACCAGGTGCGGTCTGTTGGAGTGCTCGACGCCACAGGCCGACTGGTCGGCGTCGTATCGCATAGCGATATTTCGGATAAAGTCGCGGCAGAGAACAAGTGTCCTGCATGGATGCGCGTTTCGGAAATCATGTCGCGAGGACTGGTTATAGTCCAGCCAGAGAGGCCACTGGATGAATGCCTGCGCCTGATGGAAAAGCACAGCGTTTTTCATCTGCTGGTTGTGGATGAGCCGGGACGCTTTCTTGGGATGATCTCTGTCGCGGATCTTCTTCAAGTCATCGCTTCGGATCACAAGGATCGCGCTGACATGTTCGAGGCATTTCTGTTCCCACAAAGATGAAAGTAGGGCTTGCGAGGCGGGACAAGCTGCAGCCTCATGCTCTAGCCAGAACTTTCATCAACCGGTTCAAGCGTGCTCGTGCATCGTGGCCCATGGCCGTAAATTCGATCCCCATGCCTTTGCCCTGCTGAGAATCGCGAATAATCGCCCGTGCGCGAACTTCGCCACCCGGCACTTCGAAAATCAACCGGATCGTATCACCCACCGGTGGAGGCTTCAGGGTTGCAATGAAGAGGCCACCAAGGGCTAATACGCTTACCCGGGACACTTTGCGAATGCCGGAGTGCTCCCAGGCAACCAACATCCCTTTCGGCAGCCCAACGCGCGTGTAACGTCGAGTCTTCTTTTTGGTGGACATGGTCGGCTCGTTTCCTTAAGAGCCTAACCTGCGCATGTGCTTCCCCAAAAATCATGATTGACACGACTTGTCCTAAGAACAACGTTCCACCCGATTCGGTATAGGTCCTTGTCTGAAGAGGGCAGAGACCAAAGCTGAATGCATTGGACAAACTGTAATGGATCGTCGCGGTTTTCGATGAAAGAACCAAACTCAAGAGCCCCACCCTTCGCGCCGCGCGACAGGTAGGGCACGCTCAAAACCTTCTCATTTATTGAGGTTTTGTCATATGCTCATGCGGAAGGGTGCCGCACCCGGTAGAAAGATGAGGAAACGGGAAGATGAAGACTGCCGAAAAATTCAAGAACGTCTGGTATGGCTTTATCGGGTGTGTTTACCTCGCCGTCGTCATTGGTATTCTAAGTGGGTCCAAGTCACAATTTGAGACGCTTGTGCTCGCCATCTTGATCCAGATATATGCAGGCGTGCTCTACAATTTTTCCCTCATCGGTGCTGTCACCGATGTTAACAATTACGCCGGATTTGTACGTTTTCGGATTCTCGCAAACGCACAAGGAGTGACAGAAAACGAAGACGGATTGCTTGCTGATCAAGAGGATCAGTTACGCATTACCATAGTAAAAAGTAAGATGGTTATTAGAATCAATCAATTCTCTCACGGAGTTGTGTCCATATACGCGTTGTACAAGATCATTAGTGCCGTGCTCAGTTAAGTACGAGGCGATGGACAGTGAAGACGGGGTGTTGTTTTGAAATCATTTCACTATTGGGAAAACAAATAGAAACGGAATCAAGCGAAGCGGCGTAAGCAGGCGGGACCTGCGCTCGCGAGCAGGCAATCAGACGACCGCTCTAAGAAAATTCTAAACGGGCGGGTGGCGGGGCCTTCCCCGGGTGAGTGATTTTTCGGGTGGCCCGCGTTTCCGTTCTTAAAATGTGGAGCAGTTGGTTCAAGTTTGGCCCGGAGGTTCATCTCCAAGAGCGGCCACCAACTGATTTGATGCCATTCCCCGCGCACGCCATGATGCGGCGTTCGTCCCTTTGACCGCCTCCCTGGAACCGCTTAGCAGTTCTCTTGCTGTAAGCCCGGCTTGGATTGTGATACAAGCGACGGGCGGAATGGATTCTGAACCGATCTTATCGGATGTTGGACAGCGTGCCCGGCGCCGCATCGCGTGGCGGCTCCTGCCTTTTCTGTTCATTCTTTATTTCATCGCATATCTGGACCGGGTAAACGTGGGTTTTGCCGGCCTCGAGATGTCCCACAACCTGGGTTTTACCGACCGTGTATTCGGGTTGGGCGCAGGCATTTTTTTTGCCGGTTACTTCCTGTTTGAGATTCCGGGAGCGCTCATCGTGGAGCGCTGGAGCGCCCGGCGCTGGATTGCGCGCATCCTGATTACCTGGGGACTTGTCACCATACTGGTTTCCCTGATCCATACGCCGAAGCAGTTTTACGGCGCCCGTTTTCTTTTGGGTCTCGCGGAAGCGGGTTTTTTCCCCGGCATCGTCGTTTACCTGACCCATTGGTTCCGGCACGAGGATCGGGCCAGGGCCGGCGCGTTGTTCATGGCGGCGATTCCTGTCGCAAACGTCATGGGTTCGCCGCTGGCCGGATGGCTGCTGGGAGTGCACTGGTTCGGCATTCCGGGGTGGAGATGGCTGTTCATCGTGGAAGGGGTTCCGGCCTTATTGCTCGGCATTCTTACGCTGGTCTGCCTGACCGATTGGCCGCGCCAGGCCGGTTGGCTGCCTGCAGACGAGCAGGAATGGATCATGGGCGAGCTGCAGCGCGAAAAGGAAGCAAAGGCTGCCGCTGGCGCCTGGACGGTAAGACAGGCACTCGGCAACCGCAAAGTGATTCTGCTGGCGTCGGTCTACTTTTTCGCACTCATTGGACTCTACGGATTCAATTTCTGGTTTCCGACGATCCTCAAGCGTGCCACGGGCCTGCCAAATCTGACGGTGACCTTGATCGCGGCATTGCCTTATCTATTGGGCGTCGTGGCGATGCTCTGGAATGGCTGGCACTCAGACCGGACGGGTGAACGGCGCTGGCATACAAGCTTAATCTTGTTTTTTTGCGGCGCGTTCATGGCTCTCGGTGTTGGTTTCCAGGCCAACCTGTGGCTGGGTCTCGGGCTGCTGATCCTGTCAGGCGCGTGCACGACGGCGTTCATGCCGAGCTTCTGGTCACTGCCGACGGCCATGCTGAGTGAATCGGCGGCAGCAGCGTCCATCGGGCTCATCAACTCCGTTGGCGGTCTGGGAGGATTTGTCGGCCCCTATTTTGTCGGCTACCTGCGTACTCTCACGGGTTCGTTTACTTTCAGCATGATCTTCATGATCGTGGCGCTGTTTCTTTCTGCTGCGCTCGTGTTGACGCTACGAATTCAAAGGACTTGAGATGCCAAGCGGTGAAGGCCGGGAGACAAAACAAATGAGGCGTATAAGCAATCCTCCCTAGCCCTCAAAAGCCCTCAAATTGCTCCGAACTCCCATTGTGTGTCTGCGCAACCTCGCCACGGTCAAGTCTTGCTCCAGGTTCACGGTTCAGATAACCTGAATTACTGTGAAAAAAGCAGCCAGGAAAAATGCTCTGCAGGTTTGCCTCCTTTCGCCGCACCCTTTGGTGCTGAACGAATTCGAGCGCGTGCTTACAAATCCCGCGTTCAAGCTGATTTCAAAGCATTTGGAGTCGACACTCGGGCCGGATCTGCGCCACCTGGAGGTTCCACGCGCGGTTATCTATGTGGTGGACGCTCACGTCGCGCAGCCCGCGGCCGGCGCGCTGCTCTCCAATATTCTCGACCATCACTCTGAGGCGCGCATCATCGTCGTCGCTGAAAAGTTCGACTCCGCCGAAAGCTATTCGCTGCTTCAGATGGGAGCCAAAGGACTGCTCACTTATGATGAAGCGCGAGAGCAGCTGCCGCGTGCATTGCCGCTGGTGGCCGAAGGAGGATTCTGGGTTCCGCGTGCCGTGCTATCCGGCTTCGTCGACTCGATCCTTGGTGGATCCCACAGCCGCCGCCTGAAGGCCGATGCGTCAGCCGACTTGAGCCGCCGTGAACAGGAAGTTCTGAATTTGCTGCTTGAAAATCTGGCCAACAAAGAGATTGGAAACAAGCTCAACATCTCCGAACGCACAGTAAAATTTCACGTCTCAAACTTGCTCAGCAAGTTTGGAGTCCGCCGCCGGGCCGATCTCATCCTGCTGTGTTACCAAAAGCGTAGCGCTGCCCCGTAACGGCCACGTTACGTGGCTGCTATTCGCGGTCCTGTTTAGCCACCGAGATTAGCGACTGGAGCACACGGGGGGCGGGGTGTGGCTTTCGCGGAGTCGGGAAAGTTGTTATAGTCGGCGTTCGTCACGCGGGGAGTGAATTTCCACAGGAGCACGGACGACATCGATGGCTACTGATCGCAGGCCGGAATATTTCAAGGGCGCGCAACTTCGCGTCGGGATTATCGGGTGCGGATACGTAGGGCTGCCGCTGGGGCTGCGCTTTGCCGAAGCCGGGCACCGCGTCACCGGGTTTGACACCGATCCGGGCAAAGTCGAAAAGCTGAACCGTGGCCAGACATACATCCAGCATATCCCGCAGAACAAAATTCAGCAGTTCGTGCAGTCCAGGCACTTCTGCGCCACGACTGACTTTTCGCGGCTGGTCGAAATGGACGCGATCCTGATTTGCGTGCCCACGCCGCTCGATCAGCGGCGCGAGCCGGACCTGTCGTACGTCGAGCAGACGGCGCAGTCGATCCGGCCGCACCTGCAGCGGGGGCAACTGGTGGTGCTGGAATCGACGACGTATCCCGGCACGACCGAAGAGCTGGTGCTGCCGATCCTGCAACAGACGGGGATGAAATGCCCGATCGCGCACGGGCCGGAGAACGAACAGATCGGGACGGATTTCTTCCTGGCGTTTTCGCCCGAGCGCGAAGACCCGGGCAACAAGCAGTACGGCCTGGCGCAGATTCCGAAAGTGGTGGGCGGAGTGAATCCGCCGTCGGGACGCGCGGCCGTCTCCTTATACGCGCAGATCGTGGCGCGGGTGGTGCCGGTCAGCTCGACGCGCGCGGCGGAGATGACCAAGCTGCTCGAGAATATTTTCCGCTGCGTGAACATCGCGCTGGTCAACGAGTTAAAGCTGTTGGGTGCGCGCATGGGCATCGACATCTGGGAAGTGATCGACGCGGCGGCGACCAAGCCGTTCGGGTTCATGCCGTTTTATCCGGGGCCGGGACTGGGCGGGCACTGCATCCCGGTCGATCCGTATTATTTGTCGTGGAAGGCGCGGGAGTTTGACTTTGTGACGCGGTTCATCGAGCTGGCCGGCGAAGTGAACACGGCGATGCCGTATCACGTGGTGGATTCGGTGGCATCGGCGCTCAACGACCGGCAGAAGGCGCTGAAGGGCTCGCGCATACTGGTGCTGGGCGTGGCGTACAAAAAAGATGTGGATGACCTGCGCGAGTCGCCGTCGCTGAAGATCATCGATCTCCTCACCGCGCGCGGCGCCAAGATCGACTACAGTGATCCGTATTTTCCCGAGATGCATAAGATGCGGCACTACAACTTCACAGGCATGAAATCGGTGCCGCTCGATCCCAAAATGCTGGGAAGCTATGATTGCGTCCTGATCGCCACCGATCACACCAGCTACGACTACCCCATGATCGTCGAATCCGCCCAACTTGTCGTCGATACTCGCAACGCCACTCGCCGCATCGCCCGGCACCGCAGTAAAATCGTCCTCGTGTAGGACATCATGGGCGCGCATATCGAACAAATCCGCGCGCAACTCCACGAAAGCTGCCGGGTGAAGCAGAGTTTCTCCGATGAATTGCTCGCTCGTATCGAGACGTTTGCCGTGCGTGCGGCCGAAGCTCTCGCCGCAGGACGCAAGCTGATTTTCTTCGGCAACGGCGGGAGCGCGGCCGACGCACAACATCTGGCCGCTGAACTCGTGGTACGCCTGCATGCGGACCGTCCGGGACTGCCAGCCCTGGCGCTGACGGCAAACACTTCCGTCCTGACCGCCGTGGCGAACGACTATGGCTTCGAACAGATCTTTTCGCGGCAGATTGAATCGTTGGTAGAACGCGGGGACATCCTGGTGGCTATCTCCACCAGTGGCGCGAGTCCGAACGTCGTGCGTGGCGTGGAAGCCGGAGAGCGCCGCGGCGCCTTCCGGGTGGGACTGACCGGCGAGACAGGCGGTGCGCTTGCGGATAAGGTCGATTTGTTGCTCAACGTGCCTTCCCGTGACGCGCAGCGCATCCAGGAAGCTCACATCACGATCGGGCACATCGTCTGTCTGCTGATCGAAGAAATCCGCTTCGGAAAGAAACCCTGAGCGGCCAGCGCCGGTGCGGATCGGCATAATCACCGGAAGACAGAAGAACGTACAAACCCTCGCTCTAGTTATCCGTACAGTTTACTGATTGAGTGTCCTCGGACAGGCATTATCTTGTCAGAACGCGCCTGCTGGTCTAGCGTAGTGTATATGCCGACTTGGGACCCAGCCAAGGGTGGGAGTGACTCAAACCGCCGGCGCAGCCAGCGCGTGATCGTCGCCGTTCCAGTCACGGTCTCCAGCGAGAGCGGAAACAAAGGCGCGGCATTCCAGGAAGAGACCCAAACCCTCGTTGTGAACGCGCATGGAGCCATGGTCTCGCTTGCTGCCAAGGTTGGAAAAGGGCAAACGTTGCGGCTGAAGAATCACGCCACGCAAGAAGAGCAAGTCTGCAAGGTGGTGTATCTCGGCCCGGTATCAGGCGGCAAGGCTCAGGTCGGTGTTGACTTCACGTCACACGCCCCGGATTTCTGGCGCATCGCATTCCCACCGGAAGATTATGTCGTGCCCGTTCCAGTACCCATCACTCGCAAGAACAAATAACTGTAATCTCTGCGTAGATCTCGCCGGATGGATGGATAGTCTCATAACTGAGGAATTCAAGAAGCGGCGGCGGGACAATGCCGCGAGCGCGGTCAAGGCAAATGCATGAGTTCAATCCGGGCAGTGCCGAATGGAATATCGGCTTCGACGAGCACGGGCGTGCGGGCCGCATCCCTGGCGATCCAGAGCCACAAGCGCGTATCGGCAAGTTCCTTGCCGTGGTCGAACAACCGGATGGCGATGCGGAACGCGGGGAATTTCCCCGCGGGGACGCTAACGGTACCTTGCGGCGTGTCAATTCGCGCAACAGCGTCGTAGAGGCGTCTTCCGTCAAAAACAGGCGCCTTGAGTTCTGGAATGCGCTGCCAATCCGCGGCTCGGAGAACGTAGAGAAAACTGATGGCGTCTCGCGTGCCCGGGACAACGCGCAACGCCGTGACGTCCTCGGGAGCCGGGTCGGCATCGGTGGTCATGCGATAAAGCGACGTTTGTTCCTTCCCTTGCTCGTGGAGATACATCTCATATTGCAACGAGAAGAGGCTGGCAGCAGAGGTGTAGGAATCGAACTGGTCGTCGATCGCGAAGAGCAGGCGCGTAGTATCCATGGTGTGTGCGGCGGCGCGAAAATGCCACGCCAGGTGCCCGAAGAAACTGCGCTGCTCGACGACCGAGGTTTCAATTTTCGCGGCGTTGACGGCGTACTTCGAGAACAAGACGCGGTATTCGAGAGTTTCGCCCGGACGGAACGGCACGGAGACCACAGCGGGCCTAGCTGCCGCCGGCGAGGCAGGGGCTTTGCCGCGCGGTTTGGAACGCTTGGACTGTTGCGCAAAGATCGGATGGCCGCAAGCCAGCATGGCCGCCAGTACTGCGGCGCCGAAGCCAAATCGTACTTGTTTTGTGCTTGCGCGAACCATTCGATCCTGTTGGAGCGGCAAAATCGGGACGCCGTTGTCCCTTGGGGCATGCAAGCCTTGAGAGCATGACATCGCCCAGCTGGCACGCTATATTGAAGGGTACAAAAAAAACGGCGCGGAAACCAGTCCAGTCGTGCCAATGGTTTCGGAATGGGTGTGGTGATCGCAAACACCCTGGCGCAGAATTCACGGGCGATGAATTTCCGCCCGTGTCCAACACTGTTTTGGGATAGGAGCGAATGGATGCGCTACCTGGTAACGGGGGGCGCGGGATTCATCGGTTCGAACACGGTGGACGAACTGGTGCGCCGCGGCCACAACGTGGTGGTGTTGGACGATCAGTCGAGCGGGAAGGCGGAGAACCTCGCGGGCGTGCAGGGGAAGATTGAATTTCTACAGCACAGCATCGCGGATTTGGGCAGGTTGCATGAGGCGTGCGACGGAGTGGACTATGTATTGCACCTGGCGGCGCGGACGTCCGTGCCCCGTTCGGTGATTGACCCCCTCGAAACGAACCGCGTCAATGTGGACGGGACACTGAACGTTCTGGTGGCGGCGCGAGACGCAAAAGTGAAACGCGTGGTGTTCGCTAGTTCTTCCTCTGTGTATGGAGAAACTCCGGTCTTGCCAAAACGTGAAGACATGCCCCCGGCTCCGATTTCTCCGTATGGGGTGTCGAAATTGGCGGCTGAACTTTATGGCCAGGTATTTCAGCGAGCGTATGGTCTCGAATTTGTCTCGCTACGTTACTTCAATGTGTTTGGGCCGAGACAGGATCCCGGGTCGCCATATTCCGGCGTGCTGTCGCTGTTCAATGCGGCTGTCCTGAATGGAACTCAGCCGACCGTTTATGGGGATGGAGAGCAATCGCGCGACTTCACGTATGTCGGGAACGTGGTCGAAGCAAATCTGCTGGCATGCGAAGCGAAACGGGCCGCGGGCCTCGCCATCAACATCGGCACGGGGAATCGGTACACTCTGAACCAAACGCTGGCATTGCTCGAGAAGATTACCGGACGGCCCGCAAAGGCGAAATACGCTCCGCCGCGCGCAGGAGACATTCGCGATTCGCAGGCGGACATCACGCTGGCGAGAGATGCGCTGGGCTACAACCCGCGCATCGGATTTGAAGAAGGCTTGAAACATACCTGGGACTGGTTTCGCACGAGCCAAAGCGTGCCAAGGTGAGTGCGCCTATCGGGACTCCCTGACAGGAGCGCCCGAAAGGTGCGGCAGAAGTTCTGTGAGACTGTTGACGAGGAGATCGGGAGGAAATTCGATTAAGCGGTGGCTGCCGAAACCGTACGTCACGCCGCAGATCCAGGTACCGGCATTGCGTGCGGTCTGCACATCAATTTCGGAATCGCCCACGACCATCCCCTGAGCAGGAACGGCGCCGAATTCCCGCAGAATGATTTCGACGCCCATCGGGTCGGGTTTCTTGCGCTCAAAGCTATTGCCGCCATATATGATCCGAAAGTGATCGGCCAGGCCAAGACCTTGCAGTATGCCGCGACTGGCGCCCACGGGCTTGTTGGTGAGCACCGCCATGGGCATGCCGGAAAGAGCGTTCAGGGTCTCGCGGACACCGGGATACGGGACGGTATTGTCGAGCTTGTGGATAGAATAGTACTGGAAGAAGAATTCGAGACCCCGGCGGCGTTCTTCTTCGGTGGCGCCGTCGCCCAGGGCGCGCGCGATCAGGCTCGGAGCGCCCTGCCCGACGTAGCCGAGGATCTGCTCGTGCGGGAGCGGCCTGCGACCCATTTCCACCAGTACCGCATTGACTGCCAGGGCCAGGTCGAGCTTTGAATCAATCAGTGTGCCGTCCAGATCAAAGATCAGTGCGCGCACTTCAGAAAAGCGGGCTGTCTGTTCTCCCATTGAATCTTCAGCGGTCCTCCGTGAATCTTTGATTGTAATATAGTGGGTTGTTTTCCTTCGGGATAAAGTTTCTGAAGGTTCGGCTCTGAACTGGCCCGCCTAAGCCAGCCTCCTGAGCGCGCGGAGGGGCAACGGGAAGCGCGGCGTAGACACAGGTTTCCAAAACAGGAGGAAGTGCGGATGGCGGAGATTTTTCCATTTCGAGCGTATCGGTACAATGCAGCGCGCGTGGAGCCGGCGAAGGTCCTGACACAGCCGTACGACAAAATTACGCCGGCCATGGCGGAGAAATATGCGGCGGCGAGTCCCTACAATTTGATTACAGTGGAGAAAGGGAAAGCGCTGCCAAACGATGCGCCGGAAAATAACGTGTATACGCGTGCGGCAAAGGCGCTCGAAGACTGGATTCGGGCCGGAGCGATCGTGCGTGATGCTTCGCCTTCTCTCTACGCCTATTTTCAAGAGTACACGGCGCCGGGAACGAGTGACCGGCAGGTCCGCAAAGGGTTCATCGCGCTCGGGCGCGTGGAGGATTATTCGTCGGGGGTCGTGTTTCGCCACGAACAAACGCTTTCGGGGCCGAAGGCGGACCGGTTGGAATTACTGCGGCACACAAGAACGCACACCGGGCAATTGTTCATGCTCTACAGTGACGCAGCGGGGCACGTGGATGCCCTGCTCGATGCTGCGGCGCGCGCGACACCAGAAGTGGAGGTCCGCGATGAGTACGACGTCGTGCATCGGCTGTGGCCCGTGACGGATGCGAAGATGATCGAGACGATCCAGCACGAGATGGCGGATAAGAAACTCGTCATTGCCGATGGGCATCACCGCTACGAAACAGCCATGGCGTACCGGGACGAATGCCGGGCACGCGCGGCGCAAGCGGACCGAAACGCACCCTTCGAAAAAGTGATGATGACGCTGTTCAATACGGCCGGGAAGGGATTGACCATCTTACCGACGCACCGCGTGGTGGCCAACGTGACGGGGTTTTCGTTCGAGCGGTTCCGCGCAGCGCTGGCGATCGCATTCGACTGGCGCTCGCATCCGTTTGCGGGGGCCGCAGATCGCTTCGAAGCGTACGAGAAATTCCGGCGCGATTTGGCGGGGCGGGGGCTGGAGCAAAGAGCGGTCGGCGTGTATGCAGGCGGCGGAGCGTATCACCTCTGCTTGCTCAAGAAGGGAGCGGATCTGGAAGCGCTTCTGCCGGGAGTATCGGCAGCGCAGCGACGGCTGGACGTCGTATTGCTGCACCGGCTGATCCTCGAGCGCGGCTTGGGAATTACTCCCGATGCCGTGAAAACTGAGAAAAACATCACGTACGAGCGCGAAATGGACACGGCTATCGCGGAAGTAGACCAGGGCCGCGCGCAAATCTGCTTTCTACTGAATTCAGTCAGTGTGGAAACTGTGGCGTCGATGGCGATGGCCGGCGAAGTACTGCCGCAGAAGTCCACAGACTTCTTCCCAAAACTAATGAGCGGGATAGCGATGCACCGGCTGGAGGAGTAAGCGTAGGCGGGGGAGCACGCAAAAGCAAGAAGTGGTACCGCCGGCAAAAATCGGAGGTGCCACAGGAAAAGGACGATGGGCAAAGTTAATTTCTGAAGCTGCTGATGGCGGCGGCCTCGGAATCGTAAACTTCAAACACGGTGACCAGTTTGGTTACCTGCAAAATCTCCTGGAACTTCGAACCCAAGTTGGAGAGTTTCAGGGACGCCCCTTGCGAACGCGCGCCGGTGTGCGAAGCGACCAGCGTGCCGAGTCCCGAGCTGTCGATATAGGTGACATTGTCCATGTTCAGGACAATCTTTTTCTTACCCGCTGCGAGCAGGGACTTTATTTTTTCTCGTAGCGCGTTGCTCTCTTCGCCGAGAACGATACGGCCTTCGAGGGCTTCCACCACCACCCCATCCACCACGCGCTCCGTAATTTTCAGTGCCACAGTCCGTCCTCCTAATAAATCAAGCTTCCATGCGAACTTTCGTCATCGCCCTCGCATACGGCGAGCAGTCTCAGTAATAATCCGAGCAGGACAGGTAATAGCCGCAGACCGCACAAACTAGCTTGCAGCGCTTTGACTCCAGCCTCTGTGAGCAAACCGGACAGAAACTGATGGGATGCTCTTCGCCCTGCTGCTGTTCGTCAGAACCCGAACGACTCGAAGCAGGGCGCACGTTCACATGGCTTTCCACAGCCCGACGGTTATAACATAACCTGCGAAACGTGGGAAGTACGGGAAATCATTGTCATGAGGACCCTCTGCACCATGAATTCCGGCTTCCCTCCCAATGTCCGCAAAGGGCTGCAACCGTAAGGAGGGTTCGGGCATCTCGTTAGATAGGATGGAATGATGAAGGATACGTTCCATTTTGCGGGCGCGGTAATGGTGGCGCTTGTGGTTTGCTCCGGCGCCGAGGCGCAGATGCGTGGGGGTGGCTCATCCGGGGCATCCATGCCCGCCCGGGTAGCGCCTATGCGTTTGCCAACTACGGCGAAGGTGTCTGCCGCCGCACCGGTTTCCTCCTCATCAGGTGCCCGAGTTTCGCGGCAAGCCACGGTGATCCAGATTTCACCGAACGGCCACGCAACCTCCAGCGCTGGTCCTTTGGCAAATTCGGTTGGCTTCGGTGATGAAAACGGAGTGCCAGGATTGGGCTTTGATTACGTTCATTTGGCCGCGATCAGCGGGAACTTCCGCAACAACCCGCCCAATTTCAGACGTGGTGTGCGCCGCGAACGCAACTTTGTCACGCCGATCTTCTTCGGCGGATTTCCCTATTACTCCGACTTCTCGGATTACCAGCAGGTCCAGCAACAACCGCAGGTCATCATAATTCAACAACCCACTCCGGTCGTTACGGTGCAACAGGCGGCTGCCCCCGCGCAGGAATCACGCATTGACGCCGCGATTCCCGCGCCTTTGCCGGCCCCGGCGGCGCCCGTACGCGAAGTGGGCGAATTCGTCCTGGTGCGGCGTGACGGAAGGGTCCTATTCGCTTCAGCGTTTTCCGTGATCGGCGCACAATTGCAGTACGTCACTCCGGAAGGGATCCGGCGGACGCTGCCGTTGGCTGAACTGGACGCCGTCGCAACCCAGGACATGAACGAAGCTCGCGGCACCACTTTGCAGTTCCACAACTGAAATTCCAACCTCAGAGCTGGATATATTTTCTGCGACAAGCCGGCGTTTCGCATTTTTCCTTGATATTCATTTCGAAGGCTGAATGGGCTTGGGCATGTAGTAGCCGGCGTCCTGCGGCAAGCCTGCTCGTTCGAATTGAATCGTCGTGTGGGTAATGTGAAAGTCGGCGTCCAGACGCGCCAGTATGCTCTTCAGAATTTTTTCGCTCTCGTCCATGTGCATATCGGGGATGCGGACGTGGCAGGAGAGCGCGTGGAGGCCGGTGCCAATCGTCCAGATGTGGATGTCGTGGACTTCCTGGACGCCCTTGATGCCCAGGATCGAACGCGCTACGGCCTCCAGGCGAATGCCTTTCGGCAACCCTTCGAGGAGAATGTTGGCTGCTTCGCGGAGAAGACCATTCGTGGACCAAAGCACGAGCGCGGCGATGGCCACACCGATGGCCGGGTCAAGCCATTGCGCACCTGTCATTCGAATGACGACGGCTCCCGCAAGAATGCCGATGTTCGAAATCGCATCGCCGAAATTATGAAGGAGCAAACTGCGGAGGTTGATGTCGCTCCGGCTGCGGACCAAGGCGAGCGTGATCCCACCGTTGATGGCCAGCGCAAACAGCGAGACACCGATCATCCAGCTCTCATGAACAGTGACCGGACGGCGGAATCGTTCGAACGCCTCCCAGAACAGAACCAGGGCAACCAGGATCAGCAAGATCGCGTTGGTGAACGCGGCCAGAACGCCCGCGCGCTGGTAGCCGAAGGTGCGCTCATGATCCGCGGGACGCGCGGCCCAGCGGAGCGCAAACCACGAGATCAACATCGTGGGAATGTCGGATAGATTATGCAGTGCGTCGCTGACCAGGGAAATGGAATGCCCCAAGTAACCGCCCAGTAGCTCCGCAGCAACCAGCAGGAGTGTGGCCGCCACTGCTCCGGTGAGCACTCCACTGGCCGTTTCCGTGTGCGCGTGCGAGTGGCCAGCCGGGTGATCGTAGCCATGCGCGTGGACGTGCATTTCCTTATTGTACAGGCAGATACCCCGGGATGCACCGGCGAACCCCCATTCCCGAACTATGTGTGGTGCATACGGTTCGCGCACACGTATTTGGGAAGATAATTGACTTAGTTCCGCGCGGTCCATAGTATGAAAATCAGTCATCTATTCAGGTTCCCTTGCCACCCACCAAATCCATCGCGGCCGAGCCGATGGCCAGGCCATCGCGCGAAATTCCGTCCGAACCCGTGGCAACGCTCCGGTTCTGGGGGGTTCGCGGTTCTACGCCGACTGTGGACAAAGCCACATGGCGGTACGGCGGAAACACGGCTTGTCTGGAACTCACCACACCCGCAGGGGCGCGAATGATTCTGGATTGCGGGACCGGGCTTCGAATGCTCGGACGGCATTTGGAAGCGGCGCCGGAAACACGGCGGAGCGAACTCCACGTTTTTGTGACGCACTATCATTGGGACCACATTCAGGGAATCCCGTTTTTTTCGCCGCTGTACGCGGAACAAAACCGCTTCCATTTCTACAGTTTCCGTTCAGAGTACCTCGGGCGCGACAGCCTGAAGCGTGTGTTTGAGGCCCAGATGGCGCACCCGTATTTCCCCGTGGATATCAGCGCGATGTCAGCGCGCCGGGATTTTACGGAAATCAGCGGAGGAGATCAGTTTGATGTGCCGGGGGCGCGCGTAACGGCGAGCTGGCTGCACCACCCGCAAGGTTGCCTCGGCTTCCGCTTTGAGACGCCAGCCGGATCGATCGTCTATGCCACCGACAACGAACCGGGCGATCCGAAGCTCGATCAGAGTCTGCGGGAACTCGCAGCGGGCGCGGACATTTTCATCAACGATGCGCAGTTTACCCCCGAACAACTGGCCACCGCGCGTAAGGGGTGGGGACATTCCTCCTGGCTTGAAGGTGTGAAAATCGCCGCAGAAGTCGGGGCCAAGAACCTGGTCCTGTTTCATCATGACCCGGATTCGACCGACAAGGCCGTGGACGGCATCCTGCGCGAAGCCCGCGGAAAATTTTCGAACGTGTGGGCTGCAGCCGAAGGCATGCTGATGACTTTAGGCGAGAGGAATCTTGATGTCGTGATTCCCGCCGTGCGCGAAGGACTGCGGCGCGACACGCACTTCAAAGCAAAAGTGACCGGCCTCACCGATACGGGTATGGCGTTTGAAGAAGAGACTTTCATCCGCGATCTGAGCTTGCAGGGTGCGCTTATCTACCTGGACCATAGCCCGAAGCTGCAGTCCGAACTCCAAGTCCAGCTCGATAATCCCGGAATCGGCGGACCATCGGAAGGGCCGCTCCGACTGCGAGGCTACGTCGTCCGTATCGAGACCGAAGCCGAAAAAGACCGCACCGCAGTCGGCATCGTATTCATCGAGTAGCCATGATTCCCGCTTCCCATTTCGATGATCTGCAGATCCAAAAAAGCCCTACCCTTGAAGCCCGAAGCTCTGAAAAAAACTTCCTAAATTTCATTCTTAAAAACCGCCGGAGAAAGGTAGGCAACCCCGACAGGTATCACACACTCGGTTGATAGCACAAGGGGGTATATACGATGCTGCTTGCCTCGATTACGAAGCATGGAGGAAGGGGCGTCATCCGAGTTATATCCGCCGGTACAGATCTCGCCTATAAACCCAATGAATGACGACCGCAAATTCGAGTGGCTGCTGCGCCTCGCCAGCACCTTTCAAGCTTATACACGCCAGCAACTAGCGCAGGGCGAAGCAGCGCCCCTGCAACCGTCTTCCCGTTCTCAATCTTTGGATGCAACCATTGTTTCGTCCCCTGGTAAGGTCGCTGAACTTACAGCGCTCGCGCAGAGCCTGGGAGGGACACCAGGAATGCTTGCCCACAGTTTTTTCCAGGCATCGGTCTCGCTGAAAAACTGGAGACCGTGTGTGGTCGTGGTCTCGCAGGGTCAGCGAACGATCGGATTGCTCTATTGCAAAGAGCGCACAGTGGTGGGAGTTCGGGCTCGCATCGCAGTCGGGGATGACTCGTTGGGCGCTATGGTAGTGGCAGATCCTAGCGATGCCGAATCCGTCATTTGCTGCGGGGTTAGGGCACTGCTGAAGCGGATGGTGGGACTCCGTTTGTTGCTTCCCTTCGATCGTCTCCCATTCCTAACGGGTATTCAGGCATACGCGGACGTCAATTTCTTTCCTGCAATGCGCCACGCGCATCTGGCACTGCCCCGCACCTACGAGGAGTTCCTTGTTCGGCTTGGTCCTCATATCAGGCGCAACTTCCGATACTATCGTCGAAAAAGTGAGCAGGCCGGCAACGAGTTCATTCTTGAGCAAGCATTTGCAGACTTCCGTGCTGTCGCCAGGCAGCTTTTCCCAAAGGCCGTCTATGCCACGTCCAAACGGGATCTCGACAACTCTCTGGCGATGATTGAAGCCATGCCCTCCCCGGTGTTGGCTGGCATACGTCGAAGAGATGGCGAATGGATCAGCGTAATCGGCGGCTGGCTTGCCGGCGATCGCGCCATCGTCAACATGCAGCTGAATGACCGTACTTATGGTCGAGAGTCGGTCTCACTCGTAATGCGGTCCTATTTGATCGAGGCGCTGATCCATCGAGGGTCTCGCGAACTCGTCTTTTGGCAGGGTACAGCGAGGCCGCTCAGACTTTACTCGGCCTACCCCCAGGTGTTCATAGCACATATAGATGCCCGCTCAATGCCGTGGCGCCTCTGTCGGATGGCATGCAGGGCAGTCAACCGGCTTGCGCCGGCCAGCTTAGGTAAATGGCTGAGGGAGAAGTGGATCGTACCGGATGGCGAACGGGTGCCGTGAGAATTCAATTTAGTGGGACGCTCTCTTCTCTCTCAGCGCTCACAATTGGCGCCCGCACCGAGATCACCGCAAGCGGGTGGGACAGTCTTTCGGTGATTCTGAAGCCCGGGCTGAGCTCAGCCTTGGAGCGCGCACGAATTTCAGGTGGCCTGCCCTCCGTGGTTTGAAGGCCGGGACCTTTGTCAGTGTCATCCTCACCTGATTCAACTGACCGGATCAATTCGGATTAGACCTCGCTTCCGCTTCGCATAAAATAAGAACCTGCTCCAGAGCCACTGCCTCGGATGGGAAACCGGTCTCTGCCTGTTGTGCCCCCATTTTCTGCGTACGGTCGCCGCGGTTCACCGTTCATGGCGAGTGCGCCTGGGCTACAATGAAGGGTGGCTTTGTAAAATATGGCTGATACGATTCCAGCGGCGGCCGAAATTCAACCCACAGGTAGCCCAGCGCCCAGTCCCTTCGGGCAGGGCCGGATGGCCGTCGTATTCCGATCGTTGAAACACTGCAATTTCCGGCTATTCATGGGGGGCCAGATCATCTCCCTGGTCGGCACGTGGATGCAGACCATTGCGCAAGCATGGCTCATTTACCGCATGACCGGATCCTCAGTGCTCCTCGGGCTGCTTGGTTTTGTGAGCCAGATACCGATCTTCCTGCTGTCACCGATCGGCGGCTTGGCGGCCGACCGCTGGCCCCGCCAGCGCGTGGTGATCACAACGCAAGTATCGTCGATGACCCTGGCGTTCACCCTGGCGACGCTCACTCTCACCGGGCACATACGCGTCTGGGAAATCATCGTGCTGGCAACGCTGCTGGGCGTCGTGAACGCGTTTGACGTGCCGGCACGGCAATCGTTCCTGATCGAGATGGTGGGGCGCGAGGATTTGCTGAATGCGATTGCGCTCAACTCCTCGATGTTCAACGGCGCGCGAGTGGCCGGCCCGGCGATCGCCGGCTTGCTGGTCGCGTGGATTGGCGAGGGCTGGTGCTTCTTCGTGAACGGGGTGAGCTATCTCGCCGTGCTCGCGGGCCTGTTCATGATGCGCATTGACAAATCGCAGGTCGCCCACGACGGCAGCTCGCCGATCGAGAAGCTGCGAGAGGGATTCCGTTTCGTTCGCCACACCGTGCCGATTCGTACGCTGCTGCTTCTGCTGGGACTGGTGAGTTTCACGGCGCTGCCCTTCAGCGTGCTCATGCCGATCTTCGCTGACCGGATCCTGCATGGCGGCGCTTCGGCCTACGGCAATCTGATGGGCGCTGTGGGAGTGGGCGCAATGTTCGGCGCGTTGGCGCTCGCGATGCGGCAGGAATTGCGCGGCCTCGGAAATGTTGTGGCCTACTCGGCAATCGGATTAGGCGTATCCCTGACTCTTTTCGGCGCGTCTCGATGGTATTGGCTATCGCTCGCGGCGCTGACGCTCGCCGGCTTCGCCATGATGATGCAGTTTACGTCCATCAACACGCTGATTCAGGCCATGGTGCCGGATCAACTGCGCGGGCGCGTGATGTCACTGTACTCGATGATGTTTCTGGGCATGTCCCCGCTGGGCTCGCTTCTCGCCGGAGCGATCGCGGATCGCGCCGGCGCCCCGGTGACCGTCGCGCTGGGAGGCCTTGCCAGTCTCGCCGGCGGCGTGGTCTTTGCGCGCAAGTGGCCTTCCATGCGCGCCCCGGCGCGCGAATTGGTTGCGGCGCAAGGAATGATGCGGCCGCAGCCGCCTCCAGAAGTCACCTCCCCGCAGAGATAACGGTGCGCGACATCGCTAGCGCCCAGCCGATGCGCCCTTCGCCCGGCCCGCATGAAGAAGCGGCACATCCACCAAATGCTCGGCGAGGAACCAAACCTGCAATTCATTGGAACGGATCACATCACTTACGAGCAGGTCATTCGTCCCGTCATCACCGGCTTCGCCGGCCTGCCGCGCCATGGCGCGTGCTTCTTTCAGCACGATTTCATGCGCTTCAAGGAGGCGGGAAATCTGCACAGGCGCTTCTTCTCGGCCACGAGGCGCACGCGGTATAAGAGTCGTTTCCGCCACGTCCGCTGCCATCGCGATGCTGATGCCTCCCAGGAGTTGAATCCGCTCGGCGATGGCATCCACCAATACGTCCTGCTCCCCATGGTGCTTGTCGAAAAGCAGATGAAGCTCGTAGAACGTGCTGCCTGCCACTTGCCAGTGATGTTTCTTGTACATATCGCGAAGAGTCATCGTGTCGGCCAGAAGCTGGTTCAGATTTTCGGTGCTCGTCGCGCAGACTTTCTCGTCCAAAGCGATCGGCAATTTCGCGATCTTGCCGTACGGCTGAATCTCCCTCGCCTCCTGGTGCAGCACGGGCTTTGCGCGTTCGGTGCCAGCTTCGAGTTGGCTATAGCTCGGACCATTTCGCTGTTTCTTGGGACTCATGGACTGTCTCCTCTTCTTCGAATCGTGCTTCTCCTGTGGACTTCATCAAACTTCGTTTTTCCAATTCCTCGTCTTGACTTGTACCGCAAGGCCGATTGACTATCCCGGATCGCAAGGGGCAGCGGAGCGGCATTCATATGATGCGCGTCGCGACCCGCTTGCCACATCTGAACGCCCATTGTACGTTCTTTCGTGCCCCTGGGGGCCATCTGCTTGACAACGCGCAGTCTGTAAGTTAAGAATTCTGCGCCATAGACAACCCGTCCAATGCATTCCCATCCGATCGAGGTAAAGATGAAAAAGCTGCGCTATTTATTTCGTTGATCGCGGTCATCGCGGAGAGCTCGTTGCGGGCACAAATGCCGAGCGATAAACCTGCTATGACACACGGAAGGGCCTGCAAAAAATTCGAAGTGGCTGAGGGACTACGTATGCAGTTCCACGAGCACACGCTTCCCGGGGGCCGGCGTTTCTAATGTCGCTAACTAGTCTTGCGGCAGTTTTGGGGACGCTCTGCCGGCATGGATGACGGCCAGCATCTTGTACCTTCAAGGCAAAAACTGTTAAGAAATGTTGCGATTGAAAAACGCGAACAAGCCTCGATATTATTCGCATTCCACCGCTGATTATGGTGGCCGCAGGGCGCCTCGAACTCTTGACCTGTTGTTTGCCAAACCGATGTGTGTGGGGAATTTACCTTCACTGAGTCATGATTCCCGCTATTGGAGTCAAAGCAACCTCGTGGACTCAGGGTGAGCAAAACTGGTGTATACTCCAGCCCTGTAAGACCCCAATGTGACGTTTTCGACTGAGATTCTGTGAGGGCCCTAGCCTGGGTTGCTTGTTGAATTGCCTTCTGGAAAAGGGAGAACAAACATGGCTCTGAAGATTACGAACCGCGAAGTGAATGGAGTGGCTGTGGTGACGCTGGACGGGCGCATCGTGCTCGGAGAAGAGACCACTGCGCTACGCGAAAAAGTGAAGGGCCTGCTAGGCGAGGGCAAAAAGAAGGTCGTCCTGGACCTGAAAAATGTCACGCTGATCGACAGCTCGGGCCTCGGCGCGCTTGTCGCTGCGCATTCAAGCGCGAAATCGAGCGGAGCATCGCTGCGGCTCTGCAACCTGGGATCGAGAACCAACGAACTCTTGCAGATGACCAGGCTGGTGACCGTCTTCGAAGTTTCCAACTCCGAGGCAGACGCAGTGCGCAGCTTCTCCAAGTAAGCTTCCCTAATAAGAAGACAAACCCCCGCCCCGGTCAGAGCGGGGCGGGCTACAATACTTCCTGTGTTCCGCGGTTATCGCTGGAACCAGCCATGATGCGGGGCGCGTGCTGTAGCCCGGGTCTCTCGTCCTGAGCGAACGTGAAGGGTCAGGCCCGGGGCCTTCCACCGCGTCCTCGGCTAGGGCTGCAGGTTCATGCGGCGCAGAAGGTCAGCGAAGCGCGGGTCCGAGCGCAACGGATCGAGGCTTGGTTCCACTTTGAGGAACTCTAGCGTAGGACATCGCTCCTCATAGGCCCGCTCTAACCATGCAAATGCCTGGTCTTTTTCGCCCAAGCCCAGATAAATTACTGCGATATCGTAAGCCGACACATATTCTTGCTTAGATAGATCCTTCAAAAACAGGGGACTATTTTGACGGGTTTTGAAAATTGTGGACTGTACTATATTCCTCAAGCAGATCCAACAACCCCGAGTTGAACTGTTTGTACCGGAGTTGAGCCTTTCTGAACCGATAACTACTACAAATCTACTACAGTGATCATGACTACTTACTTTAGCGGGCCGCAGGAAAGGGATTGTGTCTGTTGGCCACATTCCGATAAGCCGACTTCTCGGGGCTTGGCTTTCAGGATGCGGGAAATTTGTATATGTATATAATGCGAAGCGAGGTGGACGTGAGCGAAGTAGACGACAACGAAAGCCTTTCGCACGCAGCGAAACTTTCCAATGATGAGGAACAAGCCGAAGGGATTTGGTTCGCCTATAGTGCCTCTCTACGCATTTTCGGAGAGATCCCAGATCTTGACGAGATCACGCGACATCTCGATGTTGTTCCGACTGAAGCGCACCGGAAAGGCGATCGCCGGGGGCCCAGTTCCGCGCCGTACAAACACGATATGTGGATGTACACCGCTCCGGTGAAACGATCCGAGCCTCTTCACGTCCATATCGAGGCGCTTTGGAATACTTTCAGGGGTCGCAAACAGTATCTTCTTCAACTAAAACATAACCTAACAGTGGATGTTTTCCTAGGGTATCGAAGCAATTGCGACCACGCAGGGGTGGAAGTGCCTTATCACAGTCTGGAAATGTTCATTGAGTTACAGGTGCCCTTCGGACTTTCAGTCATCGTCACGTAGAGCGTTCTCTCGAAACGGCGGGATTACACGCATTAGTCCCAGTGCCTGACAAACGGGATTATCGTCAACTGGCAT
The DNA here is from genome assembly GCA_041481635.1 of Terriglobia bacterium. Lineage (GTDB taxonomy): Bacteria > Acidobacteriota > Terriglobia > UBA7540 > UBA7540 > DASYXZ01. Next base: position 35,403 of record JBGPCF010000041.1, read on the forward strand.
TCTGACCCCGCCCTCCGCGAATTCATTCCGAAGACGGCCAGAAAGATGGTAGCCGTGGCTGCGGACCTTGGCGAGTCAATCGAATTGGCAGACGGCCAGAAGGCTCTCACGGTGCCACTGAGACGCGGTAGCCGTTTTTCGGACGAAACTGAGGACTCCCCGGCACGCTACGACGGTGAGGCTCCTCATCTCTTCAGCAGGTAGGGTTTCAAGACAGTGAGATTCTGTTCAATTTCCTCGATCTGTGTGGATGAGAAGGAATAGTCGCCCTGGCGGGACACAGTTGTCTTGAAGATGCCCCGTTTCTTAAGCAGGTAGCGTCCCGCGCCCGGGATCTCGTCCTCGACCGTGAACATCAGGAGAAGCTTGCTAAAGAGCTCGCGAACCTCGTCCCAGTCTTTCTGCGAATATGAATCCCAGATCTTCGCGAAAACATCGGCGACCCAGGACTGGCCAGTGATGGTGCCGTCCGAACCCAGACGCAACTCGTATGGCCAAGTGCGGCCCCCTTTCCCGCCGAACACTCTTTGGATCAGAGGCCGGTGCTTCGCAAGTTCGGCTATGCGTTCCAGGGCAGGCTGGTGCTCTTCTTTCACGTGACCCAGGTGTGGATACTTGCCGGCCAGCTCCAGGATGAGATCCACCGAGAACTGAACACCCGGGGCGTCCGGGACCGTTTGAAGGAAGACCGGGCGAGACGTCACCTTGGCGAGTTCGGAGTAGTACTCGCGATAACCATCTTGAGACTTCGCGGTCTTCGGAGGCATTGCAATAACGGCGTCCGGCGCGAGTTTTTCCGCGTGCGTGGCCAGTTCCAGCATGCCCGCGGTGTCGTCCTGCTGGACACCGAGGACCAGGGCGCTTCGTTTTCCCTTGTGCGCCTTGGCGAGGACCTCCATGCCCCGCATGATCTCATCCCGCTTCAACGACGAATACTCGCTGCTATTTTGCGGCCAAACCATCCCCTGCACGCCCGACTCGTCGAGCCATTCGACCTCCGCGGCCAAATCCTCGTAGTCCACCGCTTTGGACGCAGTATACGGGGTCGCCACGATCATGAAGGCGCCTCGCAGCGTGCCCTTCTGAGGCGACTCTTGCGATGCGCTTTCAGATGCCTGGGCAGGCTCGCCGACGAGATGCGGGACCAGCGCTGCCGATCCTAGAATGCCCAAACACTGCCGTCGCGTGAGGCGCGTTTCCATAGATCCTGACATGAAGTTCCCTTACCAGACCAGTTTCATCGCAAACTGGAGCTGTCTGGAAGTAGTGGACGTCGCGTCAATAAGGCCAACACTGGAAATCTTCGCCCCGGTTGCATCGAAGGCCATTAGATTGTCGAGCGGGGCAACGAAATTTGGATGATTGAAGACATTGAAAGCCTCCACGCGGAACTGCACATTGAAGCTCTCCGAGATTCGCTTAATGGGGATATTCTTGAACAAAGAGAAATCGAAGTTCATCATGCCTGGCCCAATCAACGAGTTACGCCCGACATTGCCTAGCAGGTTTGCACAATAGACAGACCCGCTCGGCGCAGGCGCGGCTGCCTTTGTGAACGGCGCACATTGTGCCGCGAAGGAAGCAGGCGCCGTCGGAAGAGCGAAGCACGCGGGCTTGATATATTGGTTGGGATTTCCAGGATTGACTGCCGATTCGCATCCAGAACCCTCTATGCGATTCGGGAAGGCATATGAAAGGGTGCTTCTTGTGCCGTACGGGTCGGGAGCCATCAGAGGAGTGAAAGGGAGCCCGCTGTTGACCACGAAGATGCCCCCCAACTGCCACCCACCAAGAGTCCATGCTGCAATGCCTGATTTTGGCGAGGGGATAAGCCAGGTGTAATTGATCACTAAATTCTGCTGAATGTTGAAGTCCGACAACCCGCGATCCAACAACTTTGAATCAAAGAACCAATCGGCGGAGATAGAATTCCCAAACGGGTCGCCATGTGTGCTCCCGGATCCTTCATCGATGCTCTTGCTCCATGTATAGGAACCTTGAACCTGAAAACCGTGGCTCATCTTCTTTACGACTTGAAATTCGAGGGCGTCGAAGAACGAGTTATTTCTCCATGCCAAGATGTCGATGCGACCAACGTTGGGATTCAGCTTCGTCCCTGTGCCCACCGGCAAGGGCCAGAGATAGCCTGCCCCCGGAGTCGCGGTTGGCACTACCATATCGATGTCGTCCCCGCGGAAAGGCTGGTGGACGCCACGGTTCCCCACGAATGCAATCGTCGCAGCGAAATTAGGCGCGAATTCGTGCTGGACACTTAAGTTCCACTGCATCACATAATTGCGCTTGGGATAGGGTTCAACGTACGACACGCGAACGCCGTTGGCGGCAGTCGTGAGTGAGCTATACGCCAAATATGGAAATGTTCCCTGTGCCAAGGGGGATGCATTGCCAGTAAGTACAAAGGGAGCCGAGCCGACGGCCATGATTGCGTATTCATACGTCAAGGGAAGAACATCGAATATTCCGAACCCCCCGCGGATGGAGGTCTTGCCGGTGCGGAATGGATCCCAGGCGAAACCTACGCGCGGGTCGAAGTTTCGGAGTGTCGGGTTGTAAAAATAGGGGTCCCCAAGATGGGGGGTAATGTCCGTATAAGGGTTGCGCAGCGTTGCCAACTTACCCTGGGTCTCGGTAGGCACCGTTGACATCTCATAACGCAAACCCAAGTTAACTGTGAGATTGGATTTCAAGCGTATGTCATCTTGCGCGTAACCTCCGAAGACGCTTTGCCGAAGATAGCGCGGAGCAAATACCGTCGAAATGTTCGCCCTCAACGACGTCGGCTGGTTGGTTAGCAAGGCGGGCAGCGAACCAAATCTGTACTGTCCACCGATTACCCCAAAGTTTTGGGCCAAGTGTTCCTGAATTCGTTCCACAGCAAAACCAATTTTCAAACTGTGGATCCCTTTGGTCACAAAGGCATCGTCATACCCTTGAAATTCGTTGAAATAGTAAACTGTGGATGGCGAGGTGACTACCCCGCCCCCAACCGTGGCAAGTCCCGACACAATGAGTGAGGGGGCAGCACTTTTGTGATCAAGTCCCAAATTCAGATCTCCTGCAGGGGGATTAATTGCGTTAACGCCGAAGGCGTTCTTCGCGGTGCTCCTGTTAAACCCGACGCGGAACGAATTGACCACACTAGGGCTGAAAGTGTGGGTCTCTTCAATAATGACGTCCTGACGCCCCGAAATGGACGACATGAGCACGTTGTTTAGGGAATCAGGTTGGGTAGCCGGAGCCTTATCATACTGATAAGTTCCGAAAAGGCTATCCCTATCCGAAAACTTATGATCGATTCTAGCGGAGACGAAGTTTTCGGCTGTAACTCGCTGAGTTGTTACCGTATAAACTCCCGTATTCCCTAAGCCCGACAGACCTGCGTTGGGCAGACCCCAAAAAGGAAGATATGGTTTGACCAGCGAGTCAACCGTCAGCGCACACTGAACGTAGGAATTGCCATTTATGGTGCCTGAGACGCCGTTGCCGACGCAGCCCGACGGGAAAGCAGTTGAGTTTGCGAAGTTAAGAAGCCCATTGCGTGCATCCTGCGAAGGTACGGTATTCGGGTTGGTAAAGCCCAGATCTTGACGTAGTCCTTCGTAGTCCGCGAATACGAACGTGTGGTCCTTCCGGATCGGCCCTCCTCCTGATGCCCCGAATTGGTTGCGATGAAAAGGCGGGATTACCTTATCGAAGAAATTTCGCGCATCGAAATCCTCATCGCGCAGGAACCAGTAAGCGGACCCATGGAACTGGTTTGACCCTGAGCGCGTAATCGCATTTACCACGCCACCCGAGGTCCGCCCGTATTCTGCCGAGTAGTTGCTCGATATAACAGAAAACTCCGCAATAGCATCTGCTCCCAAAGCGACGCCGAGAACGCTCCCGGGCCCGCTATTCACGTAATCATTCACGCTGATGCCGTCGATGCGGAAGTTGTTCTGCTGCGGGCGACTACCGGAGATCGCTAATTGTGTCCCAAAGCCACGGTTCCCCCGCTGAAAATTATTGCTGCTAATTTGCAAGGACCCCATGGCAGTTACACCAGGCTGGAGAGTCGCCAGTTGAGTCCAATCACGGCCGTTTAGAGGCAGCTCACGAACAGTGCTCTCGTTGACCAATCCACTGATGCTTGACGAGGCCAATTCCACCGTGGGAGCCTCCGTGGTCACCTCGACCTTTTGCGTAACTTCGCCAACCTGCATCGTGATGTTCGATACTTGCTGAGCCCCAACGGTCAGCATGAGGCCGGATCGCACCGAAGTCGCAAACCCGGGCGCCGTGGTGATGATCTCATACGTGGCCGGCTGCAGATTAGGTGCCGTGTAGAAACCAGACGCAGATGACGTGACAGTCCTAGTGACGCCGGTGTTCACATCTCTAATAGAGACTTGCGCGCCTGCGATTACAGCACCCGACGAGTCGGTGACGGTCCCACTGAGCGTGGCTCCGGCTACTTGGCCACGCGCTTGAGGTAGTATGAAAAAGCTGAGAAACAAAACCAGGAGCCCTGAATAGCAGGCGACAACTTTCTGCAAATGTTTCCGAGAACCCATGGCAACCCTCCTCACCTCTGAATTCGCAAATGTTTTGGGAACCCCGTGGAACACCCTGAGGAGGACACTAAACGCGAATTAAACATTTTGTCAAGCGAAATTGATAGAACATCAAATCTGCTTGACAAACTGGGAACCACCTGCTAATTAGCAAAGTGTCGTAATGTCGAGTTGCCACTCTGGCTTGGGATGTGAAGGCTTGCTCTGCAGGAGTTGAGCTTTTAAGAATTAAGAATAAGGAGTGAACTGCGATGGCACGAGTCCTTCTAGCTTCACTGTTGATGATCGTACTGGCAATCACCGTGATTGGCTTTGTCAAAGCGCAAGATCTTCAAATCCCTACAAGAGAGCCGGTCAAAATGGCCTTCTACCAAGAGGCCACGGGGATAGACGCGCAGGTAGAACAAATTAAGAAAGAGGTTCTGAAACGGGGTGAGGATCAGAGTTTTTCCATGAAAGGGAAGGATGCCGCCTCGGTCCTTCGCGGTATGGCCGACAACTGGGCCTACTCGAATGAAAGGGGACAAACGTATTCCAAAGAGAAGTGGGTGGCTGAGCGGTTCGATCCGAGCGATAAGAGTCTGACCTTCCCCTACGGTCAGCACGTTGATGTCCAATGGCGCGTTTTTGGAGACAGTACAGTCGTGGAGACAGGGCGCAGCAACTCGACATTGGTATACAAGGCCAAAGTCTCTCATGGTCCACGAAGGGAAACGGCTGTCTTTGCCAAGGTAGACGGGCAGTGGGTTCAAGCATCTCTCCACGTGGGTTTCATCCCTGAAGAACAGAGGGACTTCACGTTTCCGGCCGGTGCACTTCCCGAAGGCATGACGACGGCAGATCCGAACTCAGAACCACCTAAGAGACAGGATCTCAAAATGGCCGGATACCAAGATGCCAGGGGGAATAACCCGCATATAGAAGCAATCAAAAACGACCTCCTCAAGGCGCTTAAGGAGCGAAGTGAAGCTATGAAGAGGAAAGACTTGGCCGCGGCCCTGAATGTAATGGGTGACCCCTGGGGCTACTCGAATGAAAGGGGACAGACATTCGGCAGAGAGCAGTGGGTGAATGATTTCTTTACTGCAAATTTTCACACGCCATTCGCCGAACATGTCGATGTCGATTGGCACGTTTTTGGAGACAATACGGTGGTGGAGACTGGACGCAGCAACTCGACGTTGCTATATAAGGGCAAAGTCTCTCATGGCCCCCGAAGGGAAACGGCTGTTTATGCCAAGGTGAACGGGCGATGGGTGCTAGCCTCTCTCCATGTCGGCTTTATCCCTCCGGAACAAAAAGACTTTACGTTTCCAGCCGGGTCACTTCCGGCGGATTGAAGCGGAGCTGATCGCTGGTTGACGGGTCTGCTCGGAGCGGGAGCGGTGAACCACGAAAGCGGGTGCAGCTGATTCCGAAACGTAGGCTGTTCCTGCTGGGACTGACTCCCTGACGAGGAGTGCGTGACTTGGTTGCGGGTCAATTCTCAGGTGAATAGGCAGCAAAAGCTGTTGTGTTTTGTACCAGTGGCGACGCCATAGATTCAGAATCTTTAGATCTTCGGAGGCGACAATTGAAATACTGGTTGCTAGTGATCTTGCTGGCCCTGACATCCCCGTTGTTAGCTCAACAGCAAGCGTCCACGGCACTGCCGTCATCAGTGCCCGTGATGTCCTACCGATCCGTTCCAGACTTTCTGAAATTCCCGAAACATATGTACATGAGTGAGGGTGCCGGCATAGAAGTGGATAAGAACGGCAATATATATGTTTTTAGTCGGGTGGGAGAGGGTGGCCATCCGCTGATGGAATTCGATCGCGATGGAAACTTCATTGACACGATCGGTGACGGGCTGTATTTCTTCCTGTTCCCTCACCAGTTGCGCTTTGATCGCGAGGGCAATCTGTGGGCTGTGGATGATGGCTCCAACATGGTTATTAAGTTCACGTTCAATGGTGTTGACTGGCGACCTGTGCTGACAATCGGGCGAAGGTCGGAGCCCTTCGGCGACGACGACTTCGTCGTCAATCGACCAGCGGGTAAGAATTTCTCGAACGTTATGTTCAACATGCCAACCGACGTGGCTTTCGGCCTGAACGGGGAGGTTTACGTCTCCGATGGATACAAGAACTCCCGGGTTCAGAAGTTCGACAAGAATGGCAAATTCATGAAGAGCTGGGGGCGGAGGGGTTCGGGTCCAGGGGAATTTAACCTCCCGCACGCGATCGTTACAGACTCTAAGGGGCTCGTCTACGTTGGGGACAGAGAAAACGCGCGAGTTCAGATTTTCGATGCCGATGGAAATTACTTAAGAGAATGGAACAATGTGGGAAAACCTTGGGCGATGTGTCTCACAAACGACCCCAGGCAAATTATGTATATGGCTGATGGAACTGCGAACCGCATTGTGAAAATCGACCCGGAAGGTCACGTTCTGGGACGGTGGGGCGGACCGGGTAAACAGGTCGGGGAGTTCAACAACATCCATAGTATCGTGTGTGGCCCGAATGATGATCTGTATATCACCGAGACTCAGAATTATCGAATCCAAAAATTGGTCCTCAGCCACTAAAGTGAGCATTCCCACGTTACCGGGTCCGGAACTTTCGACAGGAGTGACTCTTTTAGGAAAAGCAGGTGACACGGGAAGGGTGGCGTCCTTATTGCATTTGGAGTGCTCCAAAAACAAAATCTACAGGAAAAGGGGGCGTATCGCGATGTATCGACTTTTCTTATTTCTAGTGGTGACAATCTGCTCGGTCGGTATTGTTAAAGCGCAAGAGGCCACATGGTTAGGGGGGAAAGGCCAGAATGTAGAAGAAATCAAAAAAGGGATCCTCAAACTGCGGGAGGATGAGGCTCAAGCCATTAAGAACAAGGACGCGCGCGCCCTATGTAATCTTATGGCCGATGGCTGGGCCGGTACAACTGAAGTGGGAATGACGATACACAAAGCCCAGTATTGTGATGAGGTGACGAATGGGACTCTGACCTTCCCTTCCGTCAAGCGAGACGAAGTTAAATTCTACGTCTTTGGAAACGATACGGTCGAGGAGTGGTGGCGCGACACCTCAACGATGGTATACAAGGGCAAGACCTCTCATGGGCCCAGGAAGTGTTCGGTTGTTTATTCCAGGGTGGGCGGTCGATGGCTAGATGTAGCTCACATGAACAGCATCTATACTGTGGAGCAGTAAGTCAAATTTGCTATTTGCATAAATAAAGCATGTCGCGGACTCGTGCTGCCCTAAATGAATCTCGAGGGCGCGTGACCCGAAGCGAGATCAAAATGGATGGGGCATTACGCCATCTTACCGCCGTGGGGGGCCGCGTGGCACATTGTCTCAGCCGAGCGCATCTCAACTGTTATTGAACTAGCCTAACAATCCTGCGACTGTGTAGTGGTAAGTGGGCGCTTCAATTTGTGTTGGTTCAGCCTGAAATGGAGAGAGCGCGCTCTCCGTTAGTGAGGATTCTGCCCCTTGGGCAAGACCATTGTAGCTCCACACACCTATCGGTCTCAACTTCCGGTTAGCCCGTGATACGGGAGGAACCAGTAGCCGGAACCGCGGATCGCTTCCGCTTTGCCGACTTGCGAGGACTGATCGGCTTCGGTAAGTCTTTCGCCGGTCTCTTCTTCGAGCAAGTACCGATCCCGCGTTCGCGGCACTATTAGGTTTGTGAAACGCCCTCATTGCGTGATATCTTCCACGCATCCCGGTAAGTCCATCTCCGGCGCGCAGCACCCAACCTTGCAAACGGAGAAAGACATGGCAACGGACTCGATCTTTGTGCCTGCATCCGCCCACGAGCCCACGTACAGACCTGTCAATCGAACCGTCGAACGCGTCTTCTACAGCGGCATGGCGATCCTGCTCTGTGTCTGCGTCTACATCGGCTTCTCACCAACTTACTTCCAGGCCGGCATGTTGCGCGCGCCGCTTCCCAGCCCCATCCTCCACATCCATGGCGCGGTTTTCACCCTCTGGATGCTGCTATTCGTTGTGCAGGCCGCCCTCATCTCCGCTCGCCGCGTCAAATGGCATCGTTCCTTTGGCACCGTCGCCTTCTGCCTTCCGCCCATCATGATCGTGCTCGGCGTGATCGCTGCCATCGACGCGCTTCATCGTGGAGTGAAGATTGGCCCGCTCGACCCCGCCGTCTCCGCTGCCATCCCACTGATCGGCATCGTCGGCTTCACCATCGTCATCTACGCTTCCTGGCGCGCCCGGCGCAGGCCCGACGCGCACAAGCGTCTGATCCTGATCGCCACCTCGGCTCTCGTCGCCGCCGCCTTCGGCCGCTTTCCCTGGGACCGCATCGGATTTCCGCCCGCCGCTGGAGCCGTCACCGGCCTCGGCATCCTGCTTCTCATTCTCGTCGTCTACGAACTCATCTCTATCCGCCGCATCCACCGCTCCACCATGTGGGCCGCGCCGGTTGTCTTCGCTACCGTCGCCCTATCCGTCCCCATCGGAATGACCCCCGCCTGGCACGCCTTCGCCGCATTGCTCAACCGAATCATCGGGTCGCAGATGTAGCAAGCAACACGAACTCGGCCCGGTCCTTTGCCGATCTCGGCACGATAACTAGCAAGAAGCACAGTGAACGGCCAACTCCTGGATTGTCGGCAAACCGGAAGTAATCCGTTTCATCAGTCACGCGGCCCGCTGGCGGTGATTCTTCCGCTGTTCCCTCGCCGCCTCCAACTTCCGATCCCGCTCGGCGTGAATCTCCTGCTGATGCCCAGCGAGCATGTCCTTCGGCGTGATGTAGCCTATGGCGCTGTTCAAACGGACGTTGTTGTAATGCTCCACGTAATCCTTAACCAGACGCCGCGCATCTTCCGGCGACAGCGGCGTTCCCGGGCGGATGCATTCCCCTTTGAGTGATTTGTGCCAACGTTCGATTTTGCCGTTCGATTGAGGGTAATACGGCGAAGTCCTGACGTGCGTCATACCCGAAATGCGGATGAACTCCTTGAAGTCCTTGGCGATGAACTGGGGACCGTTATCGGAAATGATCCGAGGCTTAACCCCCGGGTACCGCTCTTTGGCCCGTTCCAGAATGATCTCAATGTCGGCCTCGGTCATCGACTCGCGCAGATCCCAATGAACCAGGAAACAACTGCAGCCGTCCAGAATGCTGCACAGGTAGTAGAACGTCGCGCAAACATTCAAGTAGGAAACATCGATATGCCAATGCTGGTGTGGCTGCGGCGGTTGTTCAAAGCCGGTCCCTTTCTTCGAGGGCTTCCCG
>JBGPCF010000042.1:0-45185 GCA_041481635.1 Terriglobia bacterium
AAACTCGGCGGGGACTTGACGGCTTTTGAAGGCGGCCAGGTTACGCTCAATCCGATCCCGCACATGAGGCGCGAGCCTTTCGGGACCATCCTGTTTCCCATTTTGTCTTACTTTATGAGCGGGTGGATGATGGGATGGGCCAGCGCGCCGTTCGATCCTCGCTGGGCGCAGCGCCACCCGCGACGTGCCGCCTGGATGGCCTTGGCAGGGCCGGCGGCCAATCTCACTCTCGTCATCATTGCTGCGCTTGCCATCCACGCGGGGATCGCCGCGAGAATTTTTGGGATGCCCTCGAGCGCCGGCTTCACCCACATTGTGGATGCGCCACACGGTGGCGTGGCGGACGGCGCCGCGACTCTCCTGAGCATTTTGTTTTCGCTCAACCTGCTCCTCGCGGTCTTCAATCTCTTCCCTATGCCGCCCCTCGACGGCATTACCGCCATCGGAGTTTTCCTGCCGGAAAAGGCAGCCCTGCGCGTGGCCCAGTGGGGCCACAACCCCGCGCTGATGCTGCTAGGAATCGTGGTAGCGTGGCAGGCGTTTGGTTATATCTTCGACCCGCTTTTCACCCTGGGGCTCAACCTGCTTTATCCCGGCCACAGCTATCACTAATCAAAGAAAGGGGGGCGCGGCCCCACAGTTCGAAACGGAGCCCCCTGAGATATGCTTCATAGTTTCCTGCGTTGCTCCGTCGCTTTGCCTATGAATGCGCGCGCTTCGTTGCTATAGGGTTTCTTGAATGTGGACGGCCAGTTGCCTTGATCGGCGTAGACCTTCTTGAGGTTCTGCGCGATGCCGGAGTCGCCTCCCGTAAACGCCTCAATCAGTTTCTGCCACCGTCCGGCGAGCGCCTGCGCGTGCTCGCTCGCCGGATCGACCCCGGCCGCCACTGCCGCTTCCACCTCCTGAATCAGCGTGGCCCAGTCCCGTTGCGTTTTCTCCTGTAATTCCGGACTCCAGCGCTTTTTGAGCTGGGCAAGCTGTTCCTCGGTGTAGTACTTGTTGACCCAATCCCAGTTCTGCTGCATGTTGATCACCTCGATGATTTTTCGGAACACTTCCCAGTCGGGCTTGCGCCTTGTCGCCCGGGACGCCAGAACGCCGTCGGCATTCTTGATCGCCTGGATGGCCAGGTCCAGGTGGCGCCGCTTCTCCTCGATGATCCTGCGTTGTAGTCGAAGCGTCGTCGGCAGATCGAATGCCTTCCCGTCCAGAAGGTCCTTGATTTGTTTCAGGGGAAAGCCGATGAATTTCAACGTTACAATTTGCTCCAGGCGTGCAAAGTCGCGCTCGCAGTAGAGCCGATAGCCGGACTCCGTGCGCCCACTCGGCTTGAGCAGGCCGAGGCGATCGTAATGGTGCAGCGTGCGCACCGTCACGCCGGCCCGCCCGCCAAACTCGCTCGCCCGGTAAACTGTTTGCGTCGAATTCATCATGCGTACTTCCCCTTTCGAGGCCAGCGTAAAGTCTTACGTTACGTCAGGGTCAAGTACTTTTTTTGAATTATTTTTTCGACAGTGGAACGGGGGATTTGCTTGGCTCCTGGTGATGGATGAGCCCTAAATACCGCGCGAGTCAGTGTGATTTGGTCTGGGTCAGCGCGAGGATGGCATATGCAGTGGCGGCATCGCTCATGAAACTCCCCCGGTCCGAAGTAAGGTCGCGCTGTTTGTTAAGGGAATAGGCTAGCCATCGGCCGTCTTTTGGGTTTTGGTTTTGTATCAACCAGGACAAGGCTTTTTGCAATCGAACGTTATCGCGCTGGACGCCGGCCTGTTCGAGCGTGAACGTGACGAGGCCGGTCGCATAACCATCGCTCTTGGCTTCTTGCGCGGTGCCATCGGCGCGCTTCCATGTCCCAATAAGCGAGGACAGGCTCCAACCGCCGTCAGCTTGCTGCTTATCCAGCATCTCCTTGATGATGGTCTTTTGCTCTTCAGCTTTGAGTATGTCCGGCCACTTCGCCGAGGCCCACAGCAGAACGACACGATTGTGGAGAGACTGATGAGCGGATTCTCTCTCAAAATATTCGCGCATCAGCTTGAGGTTGTTCTGGACGGTGGGCTCCGCGCCATAGCTTGGGGGCGCCGTGCCCACTGCCACCGCCGCCAGAGCGGCGCCATAAAACTGCGAGTCATCCGCTTCCCACGGCTCGTTGCCGAACCTGAGCCAAGGCCAAGCACCCCTGGCATTACCTGTCGCCAGTTGTTCCGTCCACATGTTGGCCAAGGCCGTGCGCGCGTCACCGCTGAGCGTACCGCTTTGAGCATCATGGGTTGTCAGGATCAGCGCGCTGAGGACCGCTTCAGTCCCTCGAGATTCGCTACCCTTGTTTGCGCCATAAGTAGCGTCGGTGTAAAAAGGCTCGACTTCTTTCCAAAGGCGAACGCGCTTCGTTACATTATCCAGCAGAGCGCGTTCGTTGGGGGAGGTGGTGTTCTCGCCCAAGCCGCCGCGCAGGGCAGGCCTCGAAATGGCGTAGGGCACGGCCGTGTGGCACGAGATGCAGAATGTGTGGTGATCGCGCGCGGCTTTCGGCCAAGCTGCCCACCAGCCTTCACGATAATCGAGGTAAGCAGCGGCGGTCTTCTGATTCCATGAGGGCGCGCCTTGAGTCTCCGATGACGATCGGGTGGCGGAGAGATCCGCAAGAATGCACCCCGCCAAAAAACAAATTCCTATCAGAGTTGCTTTCATGGCGCTGTCCTCCTTGAATGGCCCAGCGTGGAGTGGTCTCACCCTTGTAATGGCTTAATTTCTGAACGCCCGCATCGACCAGACTAGCACATTCCGGGCGCGGTGGCTGAAAGCAGTGGTTTGGGCACCACCAAAGCTTGCCATTCCAATTGAGCGTTTACAGGCATAGAATCAGGTAGTCCTCTTAATATTTATGGGGGCGCGATTCAGCTTGGGTGCTATTCCGGTCCGAGTTGAAAGCAGCCTGTCAAAATCAATGCCATCCCGTCAGCGGCCTGGAGTGAACGGCGGAGTTGAACCGCGCGGCAGGCCAAAAGCGCTTCCGCGAACCAACAACCCTCAACCTGTCCCTACCGTACGCAGCGTGGAATTTATCCGGCGAATGCGTGGCGCTTCGCAGCCACATTTGTTACGAAGCCAGGACGGTGGCTACTACATCGTCAAGTTTCAGAACAATCCGCAGCACGTGCGCGTTCTCACCAACGAAATGCTGGCGGCGCGCCTGGCCCGCTTGATCGGCCTGCCTGTCCCTCCGCCTGCTTTTGTGGAAGTTTCGCGCGAACTAATTGAAGGAAGTCCGCAACTCGCCATGGAGATGGGCGTGCGGCGCGAACCGTGCGCAGCCGGCCTGCAATTTGGTTCGAGCTTCCCCGGCGTTCCCGGCCAGACCCTGGTGGTGGATTTTCTCCCCGACCGCCTTCTGCACCGAGTGGAGAATTTTTCCACTGCCTTTGCCGGGGCGTTTGTTTTTGACAAGTGGACGTGCAACTGCAACGGTCGTCAAATGATTTTCACACGCGCGGCGGGCAAGGAGCGAGCGGCCTATTCCGCGTGGCTCATCGACCACGGGTTCTGCTTCAACGATGGGGAATGGAACTTCCCCGACAGCCCCATGCGCAGCTTGTATCCACGCCGCATGGTTTACGAAAAGGTCTCCGGCCTCCAGTCATTTGAACCATTCCTCTCGACGGTGGAAAATCTGAAAGCGGAGCATCTTCGAGCGTGCGTGAAAGGAATCCCCAGCGAGTGGTGCGGTGAGGATCCGGCTCAATTGGACCAGCTCGCCGAGCAGCTGTATGGACGGCGAAGGTTGGTGAGGCAGGCCATTGTGGATGCGAAGAATTGTTCGTTAAGGCCCTTTGCCAATTGGAAATAGATTGCGTGCAGCACGGTGAAATTCGATGGCGGATGATGGCAAGCTGAAAAAATGCGCGCTTTTCGTGGTGCAGTACGTCCCTGACCTGGTGCGTGGCGAGTCAATGAATATCGGCATATTCTTGCACAGCCCCCAGGAAGAATATCTGGGCTGCCTGTTTGCGGACGACTTTCGGCGCATCAAGCGTTTTCATCCCCGGGCTGACCTGGAATTCCTGCGCGAGTTACAACGGGATTTCGAGAAGCAAATCGAAGATTCGGGTGACGACCTGGAAAAATACATCCAAACAATGCAGCGATCATTCTCCAATCTTATCCAACTGGCCGAGCCGCGTACTTGTTTGCTCTCCGACCCCCAGGGTGAACTGGCGAACCTTTTCGCGCGCTACGTGGGAGAGCGAGTGGCCGGCGCACCCCTTGAAGACACTCGTTTGAGGGTGAAGCAAAAGCTCACGGCTGCGCTGTCGCTGGCCGGGATCTGGGAGAAGTTGGATAAGCGGATACCCGCCGCGCCCTGGACGCACCCAGGCGATGCGTTCACATTTGATTATGGCTATAAACCGCTGCTCGTGGACGGGAAGCCCAACGGGCATCTGCATTTCATACACGCGGTCTCCCTGAAGCACGACACAGAGCTCGCGAAGATTCTGGTCTACACGCTCGAGCGGGTACGGCGGAAGGAAGCGGCGAAACTGACCGCCGTCGTCGAGGCGGTGGCCGTTCGCGGCGACAAATTGGCTGGTCTCTCACAGCGAATTCTGGAGGATGGCGACATCGCGCTTCAGCCCGTCACCGGCTTGGCGGAGTTTGCGCAACGTGTGCGCCAGGAATTGATGGTGTGATCGGGAACGCAACTTTGCACTTAACTGCCGAAAAAGTAGATTTTGCAAATTAACATCTGATACAAATTCAAGCCCTCCCGCCGGAGAGCTTGGCCTGCTGAAGAGAGCAGTTGGGACACGTGCTTCCGGCCCCGCCTGGAAGGGGAATCCCGCAGATTGGGCATCGGGCCACCGAATCCAGCGAGGGCCCGCCCGAGGCGGCCGATAGGCCACCAATATTCATGGAGGGGGTCGAGCTGGTCGAACCGGAAAAATGAGAGGTTGCGTGCGCCGCTCCCGCCAGGATGGAATGGCCGGAGGAAGAGATTGATGATGATTTGGAGCTGGAAGAGCTGGAGGACTTTGAAGAGCTGGAGGATCCTCCCCCCTTGGATTCGCTCAGACAAGTCAATGCGAATCCGATGGCGATGATTACCAGAACGGCCGCGAGGCCAATGAACCCGACAATCAAGGTTAGGCGAATGGCTTTGGGCCAGTCGTAAAGCTCGTAACCGTAGCTGAACATCAGCAACGAGCCGAAATAGGGGAGGAGCAGGAGCGCGATGAATTTGGTTGCGTCCTGAGTGGGCATCGTGCCATTCACGAAGGCCGCGTAGCCGATGAGCAGAATCGCGACCAACGCACCCACAGCGAGAACCCCACCCGGAATTAAAAGGTAGAGGGGTTTCCCCGGCCGCTCGGTGTCGCAATGGTGGGAAACAACTTCGCGCGCTTTCGCGCGGATTTGATGCGAGGGGATTACCGCGACTTCAGCCATGGTGCTCCTCGATTAGAAAACCAGAGTTGGAACGCCGGGCTGCAGCCATTCGAATTCAGCTGCATCTCAGCAATGCTCCTGATTGGAATCAGCTTCCCGCGGGTCGAAACTAATATAATGACGAATGAAGGTCGATCAGGATAGGAGCAAAAGGTACCGCCGTAATTATTCGGTGTCAAGCGTCGTGGCGCGTCAGGTCGGGCGCGCCCTTGAGCCCGGCTCCAGAGGCAAAATGGGCTTGAACGGTGGGCGTATGAGATTTCAGGCCCGCCAAGTTTCCACAGCCCGCAGTTGTGAAAGGTACAAGTCTCCAAGTCGAGTGTTACGCCGGCTACAAGGCGGACGAGCGCCCACTGCGTTTTACGCCCGCCGGTCCGTCAGCACACACTTACCAGGTGAAGGAGATTCTCGACCGGTGGTACGGGGTGGGCTATCAATGCTTCAAGGTTCTTGCGGACGACGGGAACATTTACGTTCTCCGCCACAATGAAGCGGAAGATCGCTGGACGCTGGATTCTTTCCGGCGGGACCCACATGCCGCTCGGTGAGTTCGTCAAATGACCGGTTCGTCCCAATTCTCCAAATAAGTTTTCACTCGTCCCATGAATTGGTTGGCCAGCGCGCCGTCGATAATCCGGTGGTCAAAGGAAAGAGAAAGGTAAACCATCGGCCGGATGGCGATGGCGTCGTGGCGGACCACCACGCGCTTTTCAATCCCGCCCACTCCAAGAATTGCCACCTGTGGCTGGTTGATGATAGGTATGCCGAACAAGCTCCCAAACGCGCCGGGATTGGTGATGGTGAATGTCCCTCCCTGAACGTCCTCCACGCTCAATTTCTTGCCGCGCGCGCGCTCGGCGAGGGCCTGCACGGCGCGGGCAATTTCGAGAAAGTTCTTCTCGCCAGCGCGTTTGATCACGGGAACGATCAGGCCGGTGTCGAGCGTCACGGCGACGCCGATGTTTACATCGCGTTTGTATACGATGTTCGTTCCTTCCACCGACGAGTTGAAGATGGGAAACTCTTTGAGGGCCTCAACAGCCGCGCGGATAAGAAACGTAGTGTAGGTCAGCTTCAATCCATTACGCTTCTCGAACTCCGCGCCGTGCTGTGCGCGCATTTCGACGACCTTGGTAAGCTCAACCTCATAAACCGTGGCCACGTGCGCGGAGGTCTGCTGGCTTGCCATCATGTGCTCGGCAATCTGGCGGCGCATGGGCGTCATGGCCAGAACTTCCGTGGGGCTGGAGAAGGCCATTCGTGGACCTGCGGATTGACGGGCGGCAGACGGTATGGGTCTGGGAGCCGCGGGTACCGTGCCTCCTATAGGTGATTGAGCAACGTAGCTCAGGATATCTTTCTTGCTGACGCGCCCTCCGAGCCCGGTTCCGTGCACGAGAGTGAGGTCCACGTTATTTTCGCGCGCGATGCGGCGCACCAGGGGCGAAGAGCGGATTTTCTCGCCCTCTCCTTGAACTCGTTGCGGGGGAGCAGCCACACGTGTGACCGCCTTAACGCCGGAAGGGAGCGGAAGCGCTGGGGGCACTGTCGCGGGCGGTGCGGCCTGTTTCTTCTCTTCTGGCGTTGCCACTCGTGCAGCCTCGCCGTCGATTTCCGCCACCACGGTGTTCACTTCCACCGTCTCATTTTCCTTCACCAGGATTTTGGTGAGGACGCCGGAGGCTGGCGAGGGAATCTCCGCGTCCACTTTGTCAGTGGAGATTTCAAAAAGGGGTTCGTCGCGTTCCACACGCTCGCCCACCTTCTTCAGCCACTTGACGACGGTTCCTTCCGCGACGCTTTCCCCCATCTGGGGCATGATGACGTTGGTGGACATCTTCACCTCATTGTGCCATTGATCGCACACTCGCTCAATTCTTCAAAACTCCGCCAAAGTTCGTACTGCATCCATCAATTTCTTCGCATTGGGCAAAAAATATTCTTCGAGTGGCGGCGAAAATGGTACGGGTGTGTCGGGCGCGGTGACGCGGACCACCGGGCCGTCCAAATCCTCGAAGGCCCTTTCGGCAATCAGCGCCGCCAATTCTCCCGCCATGCCGCCGGTGCGCGTGTCTTCGTGGAGCAAAATTACCTTGTTGCATTTGCGCACGCTCGTGAGCACAGTTTCCTCATCGTAGGGCAAGAGGGAGCGGAGGTCAACGACCTCGAGCGAAATCCCATCCTTTTCCAGGTCCTGCGCGGCCTCGAGGGCGGTCCACACCATGGCGCCGTAGGTGATCACGGAAATATCGGTTCCCTCGCGCCGCACGATTGCTTTGCCGATGGGGACCACGTAATCCCCGGTCGGAATTTCTTCCTTGATGCGGCGGTAGAGAAACTTGTGCTCGAAAAAAATTACCGGGTTGTCGTCGCGGATGGCGGCCTTGATCAACCCTTTCGCGTCGTAAGCGGTGGCGGGAGCCACCACTTTCAGTCCGGGCGTATGCACGAACCACATCTCATTGGATTGGGAATGGTATGGCCCGCCGTGAGTGCCTGCCCCCGATGGCCCCCGAATCACGAGCGGCACTTTCGCTCCCCAGCGATAGTGAATCTTTGCCGCCATGTTCACAATCTGGTCAAACCCGCAGGAGATAAAATCCATGAACTGCATTTCAGCGATCGGGCGCATGCCCATCAAAGCCGCGCCCACCGCGGCGCCCACGATGGCGGACTCGGAGATAGGCGTGTCCACTACACGGTCCTCACCGAATTTTTCCAGCATCCCGGCCGTCACCTTGAACGCGCCGCCGTATACGCCAATGTCTTCGCCGAGAAGGAAGACGGACGGATCGCGCTCCATCTCTTCCCAGATTCCCTGGCGAATGGCGTCGAGATAAGTGAGAACGGGCATAATGAAAACCTCGTGATACCACAAATGTTGTCCGTGGTCAGATGCGTGATGCAACTGGCCACGGACCGCGGACTACGGACGTCTATCTTGCCACCAACATTCTGGCTCGCAATAGACGCCCTTGAGGGCGTCTGCGCCCTCCGGCATTGGACTTGCCTCGGCATAGGCCACCGCTTCGTCGACCTGCTGATGAATCTCATTCTCCATTTCTTGAATTCGCCCCCGCGTGATCAGCTTCTGCTGGAGCAGGAACTTCTCCAATTGGAGGATGGGGTCGCGTTGTGCCCACTTTTCCAGGAGTAATTTGGGCACGTAGTTGGCGGCATCATGCGCGGAGTGGCCCGTCATCCGAAAGGTTTTGCATTCAATGAAGCTTGGGCCCATGCCCGAGCGCGCACGCTCGATGGCCTTACGCACTGCCCCGTGAACCGCAAGAATGTTGTTGCCATCCACCGTCACTCCGGGCATGGCGTATCCCGCGGCGCGCGCCGCAATCTTCCCCACTACAAACTGTTTTTCCGTGGGCGTCGAATAAGCATAGGAGTTGTTGTTGCAGATGAAGATCACCGGCAGGGTCATTACCGAGGCCCAGTTCATGGCTTCGTGGACATCGCCGCGGCTGGTGGTGCCCTCACCGAAATGGACCAGCGCGACATGTCCCTTGCCGCGCCACTTGAGCGTCATCGCCGCTCCGCAGGCCACGGGACAGGTGGCGCCCAGAGACGAAATAATCGGAATCACACCACGTTTGATATCGCCAAGGTGAAGCGTGTTGTCGCGGCCGCGCGCCGGCCCTTCGGCGCGCGCCATCCAATTCAAGAATATCTCGCGCAAGGTGAATCCGCGGATGAAGAAAGACGAAAAGTCGCGATGGCTGGGCAGGACCACATCTCCGTCCACCAACTGGATGGCGGACCCCACACCAATGGCTTCCTGCCCACGCCCCGTGTAAACGCCGCCTACGATTTTGCCCTGGCGGTAAAGGACGCGCTCGATGCGCGATTCCGCTTCGCGCGTCACCTTCAGGCAATAGAGCATCCGCTCCAAGGTTTTCTTCGGAAGACGTCCTCCATGTGAGATCGTATTTGCGGTTTTTTTGGCGGCCATCAGTCTCCCGGGAAGTTGGTGGTAAGCAGAATGCAGTAGGCAGATAGCACTGTCGTCAGTCCAATTTTATTAAACGACTTAGATTGACGGTAATTCTCTTTGGTGCGGCTCGTGGATTTCAACTTCTGCTTTCGGCCCACTGCCTCCTGCTTATTGCCCACTTTTCTTACACATACACTGGCTGCGCCGCGTCCTCCGGCGGAGGGAAGGGGCTTGCCTCGGCGAATTCCACATCCTCGCGGATAAGTTTTTCCAGACGCTCTTCGAGCGCGCCCTTCTCTTTGGCGGTCATCAGTCTCTTGCTCATCAGATATTTCTCGAACCGCAGGATGGGGTCCTTCTTGCGCCACTTTTCGATTTCCGATTTGGGCACATACCGGGCGTCGTCGTGCTCGGCGTGGCCCTTCATGCGCATGGTCTTTGCCTCAATGAGCGTGGGGCCACCGCCGTGGCGCGCGCGCTCGGCAGCCTTACGCGTGGCCTCATAAACCTTCACCACGTCATTTCCGTCCACAATCGTCGAGGGAATTCCATAGCCTGCGGCACGCACTGCAATGTCCCGGATGGCCATTTGTTTTGCGAGCGGTGTGGAGTAAGCCCATCCATTATTCTCGGCAATGATGATGAGCGGAGACTTCCGCACCGCGGCGAAATTCAATCCCTCATGGAACGGACCGGTGCTGCAGGCGCCGTCGCCCACATAGGTGAGCGCCACGCGCTTTTCTTTACGCATTTGAAACGTCATGGCGATTCCGGCGAACACAGGAACTATTTCGCCCAGCATGCTGATAGGCGCCACCACGCCGCGCCGTAGGTCGCCGAAGTGCGTGTTGGCGTCCCGCCCGCCGGTGGGGCCGTCGCGCCGGGCCATATACTGAAGAAAAAGATCGCGCGGTTTGTACCCGCGAACCAGCATCGCGCCGACGTTGCGAATCATGGGTCCGATCACGTCCTGCGGCGTGAGGGCGTAGGCTGTGCCCACGGAAATGGCTTCCTGGCCCAGGCTGGAATAGACGCCGCCTACAACTTTGCCCTGCCGATAGAGGTTGGTGAGTTGTTCGTCCACGCGGCGGTTCAGCCGGAGGAAGTAGTAAAGGTCATGAAGTTGCGCGCGGGTGAGTTTCAAGAACCAGTCCACAGTCGACAGTCGCCAGTTAGAGCCCAACAATCCTTTCAAATCTAACTGTGAACGGTCAACTGTTTGAGAGTCGACTCCATTTCGAGACCAAAGACCTTGGCGAAATGCTCAACCACACGTTCAAAGACGATGTTCATCGGCACCGGCCGCCCTAGGCATTGGGCAAGCGAGGTTACGCCTTTATCGCGCAGGCCGCAAGGGATGATCCAATCAAAGTATTTGAGATCGGTATTCACGTTAAAGGCAAACCCATGCGAAGTGACCCAGCGCGAAACGTGCACGCCCATGGCCACCAATTTGGCGTCACCCACCCAAACGCCAGTGGTGCCGGCAAGGCGTCCGGCTTCGACCCCGAAATCAGCCGCCACGTCGATGAAGACTTGCTCGAGCGAGCGCATGTACCACCCGAGGTCGCGCCGGTGTTCGGTAAGGTTGAGGATCGGATAGCCCACCAGTTGGCCCGGCCCGTGATAAGTGATGTCGCCGCCACGGTCGGTCTCAAAAACTTCCGCACCGGCCGAGCGCAGGATTTCTGGCGTCGCCAGCATGTGTTCGTCCTTGCCGTTCCGGCCGAGAGTGTAAACGTGTGGGTGTTCGAGCAGAAGCAAGGTGTCCGGAATCTCGCCGGCTTTTCGCAGCACCACGCGCTCTCGCTGGAGTTGTAGCGCTTCCGGGTAAGCGACCCGCCCGAGTTGTTCAACCCTGCAGAGCATGGGTGGCCTGCAATCAAATATGAATGGCCCAATCTTCGACCGCGTGGGCGGCTTCGTGGACGGCTTCGGTGAGGGTGGGGTGGGGGTGGATGGTATGCGCCAGGTCCATCGCCGTCCCTTCCAGATGCATGGCGGACACTGCCTCCGCGATCATTTCCGTGACCCGTGGTCCGATCATGTGGACGCCCAAAATCTCCCCATACTTTTCGTCGCACACAATTTTCACCTGGCCCTCGCGCACTCCCAGGATGGCGGCCTTGCTGTTGGCACTGAAGGGGAACTTGCCCACCTTGATTTTGTGCCCCGCCTCACGTGCCTGGCGTTCGGTGAGCCCAACGCTCGCCACTTCGGGGTCGCAGTAAGTGCAGTTGGGTACTTGCTTGTAATTGATTGGCTCTGCCGGTTTGCCCGCCGCGTGAGTGGCCGCCACCACCCCCTCCATTTCACCCACGTGGGCCAGGAGCGGGCTCGCGGCCACGATATCCCCGATGGCATAAACTCCCGGCTCATCGGTTTGCATGAATGGATTGGTCTTCACGAATCCGCGCTCCAACTGGACGCGCGTTTTTTCCAAGCCGATGTTTTGCGTGTTGGGGGCGCGCCCTACCGCCACTAGAACAGTTTCCGCTTCGAGCGTCTGAGCCTTGTTGTCAGAGCCCGTAAACTCCACCGACACGCCTTTGGCTTTCTTCGAGACTTTTTGAACCTTGGCGCCGAAGTGCATCGTGATGCCCTGCTTGCGAAACGATTTTTCGAGTTCGGTGGAAATCTCCTCATCCTCGAGCGGCACCGCGTGGGGAAGCATTTCCAGCACTGTCACTTTGGTCCCAAAGCGGTGGAAGATGGAGGCGAACTCCACCCCAACCGCTCCCGCCCCGATGATCACCATCGACTTGGGGATTTCCTTCAGGCTGAGAATTTCCTTGTTGGTCAAAATCGTTTTGGGGTCGGGTTCGAGCCCGGGAATCATTTTGGCTTCGGAGCCCGTGGCGAGAATAATGTTCTTGGTGGAAATTTCCCGCGTCTGTCCTTTCGAATCTTTTACGCTGACGCGGCCTGGCCCGGCTAGGCTGCCGTAGCCCTGAAAGGTTTCCACCTTGTTCTTCTTGAGCAGGAATTCCACGCCCTTGGCGTTTTTGGTTACAATCTTGTTCTTGCGCTCCTGTACTGTCGCCCAGTCGACCGAAAATTCTTTGACCGAAATTCCGAAATCACCCGCGTTCTTGAAATAGTCGTAAACCTCGGCATTCAAAAGCAGCGCTTTGGTGGGAATGCACCCAACGTGCAGGCATGTTCCACCGAACTTGTCGTCCTTCTCGACCAAAGCGGTCTTCAAGCCGAGTTGGCCGGCGCGAATAGCGGCCACGTATCCTCCGGGACCGCTCCCGATGATCACCACATCATACTTGGGCGAATCTGGCACTGAGCTACCTCCATGAGCGTTGCGCTCACAGTCTTCCGCGCGAGCACTAATCGAAACCGCCATCTTATATGATGAATTGAGGCGGGACAAGTCGCAAGGCTTGACAATGAGTTTTCAAGGGGGCTGGCAACGGAGGGCTTGTGAGAATCGGGATTCTGACCCCAAACATAATCTGCCCGACTTTGAAGATCAGTGTTGGCAGGTCCATTGCTGAATCCTGCCACTCGACTCGTTTATGCCCGATCGATGGCCTCCGCCACACGGTGGGCCGAGCGTGTCGCGGCCTCCTGGCCCCAACTTAGGTTGTCGGCATAGGCGCCCGCGAAGTGGATTTTGCCATGGGGCTCGATGGTCTTGGGCCAGAACTTGGCCATCACTCCAGGCTGGTAATAGGTCCGCTCGCAAGCGGCCGCCCAAGGGTCACTGCTCCAATCCCAGATCAACGTCTGCTCAATGTCCTCGGACTTCCCTGGGTACCATTTGCGGAAGGCTGCAGCCGAGTCCTCCGCCCTGGCGCTGACCACGGCAGCTCCCAGCAAAAGGCCGCGGGAAGTGTCCACCTCCTCGGCGGTCCTCCAGACGTGAAACAGATTGGGGTCTGAGAATTGGAGGTTGGGACTCGTGCGGTCCTTGTTCCAAAACGGAGTGCGTGATTGAAAGACCACTCGCGAGACCGTCAGGTAGGGCATCTCGCGGATCACGTGTCCCTTGTCTTCGGGCCACTCAGGTGTCACGGGAATCTGCCGGAGCATGGCCACGGAGATGCAACTCACCAGATAATCTCCCTCGATCTGCTTCTCCCGGCCGAATTCGCGGAACGTGACCTTTACACCTGAGCCGCCGTGTTCAATGGCCGTGACAGGGCAGCCTAGTCTCAGCCGGTCGCCGAGTTTGGAGGCCAGTGTGTCCGTCATGATCTGGTTGCCGCCTTGAATGCGGAATAGTTTGGTGGGGAAGAGTGGAACTCCGCGCAGTTTCAGAATGGCGCAATACCACGCCACGTGGAGCGCCGAGGCCGGAGCGCTTACGAGATAACCCGAGCCGGGTCCGCCAATGAACTCGATGGCGGCCGGGGAGGCACCATCCTTCTTCAACAAGTCGGTGACGGTGATTTTGTCGAGGTCATTCAGGCCAGCAGTGAAGGGCTGGTACTCGTCGGCAAAGCTGTCAAGGTAAGGCCCAAGGAAGAGCAAGCCAAATTCTTCCAGGGGATGGCGCGTGAGAAAATCGACCTCGCGCGAATTGAGGCCGAACGCTTGGAGAACAGAGCGGTCGTGGAGTTGCTCCTCCGTGTACATCTTTCCCTGAATGAAGCGCAGCATGTTGTCTCGCCGTGGGTAGGCGAGGTGGGGGAGGTCGAATTCCTTCACATATTTCCAATAGAGGTCGTAACCGGGCTGGGTGAAGTGCTCCGCGCCGACGTCGGCGTAGAGCCCGTCGGCCAGAGGATCGTGCAGGGTGCGAACGTGCCCGCCCGCGCGGCCCGCCGCCTCGATGACTGTGACCTCGTGGCCGCGCTTCATCAGTTCGTAGGCACAACTCAGCCCGCCAATCCCGGCGCCGGCGATGATCACTTTCTTGGTGGGGCGCGATTGGGCAGGAGTGACGTCGCTGGCCGCGTTGGTCACCGAGCTTGTGAGCGCCATTGCCGTGCGCGGGTCAAGGCTCAGTACTGAGCCTGCCACCTTGAGGGCCTCGCGCCGGCTGATGCGACCGCACTTTGCGGGTGGTCTATTGCCCATGGAGTTTTCGTTTCGAGGGAAAAATTAATCTATCGGCGAGAGGGCAAAGTTTCAATCCCCGCAGGGATGCCGGTGTCGATCGGCTTTGCCGCCCGCAGAGTGACGGCTGCGCCTACGCCACCACGCGCAAATCCACGTCGGTCTTGGTTTTCACGGGTGGAGGCGTGTAGCCGTCGGGCAGGTCGCCGTTATCTGCGCGAAGATACTGCCAGTAGTGAGGTTTCATGGAAGCAATCAGTTCCTTGCGCGTTTTGGACTTCATCGGTTTCCCGATGTAAATCTTGCCCATGCGCTCCAGTGTCTTTTCCGAGAGAGCGCCGGAGAACATCCAAATCGGCCAGGTGAAATTCGGGCCGTTCAAGCGGCGAAGCTTGTAAAGCCACATACCGATGGAACCCACGCGCCACGCGGTGGGCCCCCACCAGCTCTGCTGGCCGGGACGCAGATTGAACTTCCAGCATTTCAACATGAGCTGCCATTGCAAGCGCGTCAGGTTCTTGGTTTCGGTCACACCGGTTTTCTTTTCCATACGCGTATCGTGCAGTGGCGTGAAAATCGAAGGCACAAGAAACGCGAACAGGTGGCGTCGCTCCATTTCATAAACCAGGTCCAGTGTGTCCATCACATCCTGGTCCGTTTCGCCGGGATTGCCCACCATCAGCGTCATCATGGGGAACCAATTATTCTCGTTGGCAATGCGCAATCCTTCGAGCACGACGCTCGGCCAATCTTCGATAGGGAACGGCACGCCTTTTGAAGGCATGATCTGTTTCGCCATCCGCACTGACCCGGTTTCCAGTCCGATCAATGGGGTGAGGACTTTCCCTTTCGGGTGGTGGCTGACCATCGGGATGTGAATCGGGCTCTTGGGCAGCAGGACCTCGGAGAGTTTCTTAATGAGCAAGGGATCAACCACAAATGGGGCCATGGTGGCGTGGCTGAGCACGTGTTGTTCGACCCCCGGAGTATTCACGATATCGGTGTAGAGGTCCACAAGCGCTTCGCGATTGGGGAAAAAGAACGGGGTGTCCGTGTGGACCTGCCCCCAAATAAACATGTCCTCGGTGGCGAGCGAAATTTGCTTATTGCCCTGCCTGACATTGGCGCGGACCGCCTCCATCATCTTATCTTTGGGCAAATCGATTTGCGGGTTGAGGTCGGGCACGCAAAACTGGCAACGGCGTCCGCAGCCAGTGGTCATCTCGACCACGCCAAAAGTCGTGCGGCGATCGGGAAAGAGGATGGCGTCGCGGGTGGTGGGATGGACCACGGTAATTTCCCGGGGCAGGTCTTCGCCCCGAATCGCTTTGCGGAATAACTCCATCGAATCGGTGGATTCGCTCCGGCCTTCAACCACGCAATCCACGCCCAACTCGTCGTAAGTATTAGTATTGATAATTTGCCAGCCCCCCGACCCGCCCACGACCACTTTATAGTTTTTGCGGAAAGGATTGCCTTTGATCTTGGCGAAAGCCGCCTTGGCGTAATGGGAGTTAATGGGCTGCCGGGAAGAACCAAAAATTGAAGTGTAGACTCCCGCCGCGAAAGTCACACCCAGGGGGTTGTGCGTGGAGACTGCCACCACACGCGTGTTCGGGCCGATGAACTTGTCCAAGTCGTCGGGGTAGCATGCAACGATGTCCTTCTCGGTGTACTCACGAAGCAGCGATTGCTGAACTAGGCGGACTCCCGCCGGCATGTAACGCGCCGAACCATCCTCGTTGTATTCCAACTGCCGCCACTTGGGGTATTTTTTGTTGATCACAAACTCCATCCACATGGGCAGTGATGCCATGGCCATCTGGATGAAGTAACCCGCGTGATCGATGGTTTCCGTGAGAGGCGCGGTCAGGACAATGAGTTTTCCACCGTCCGCGGGAGGCGAGTAAACCGCCATACCATTCCCGTTGGCCTTCGAGTTGGGACTTGTAGCGACAGCGGTATTCGATGAACGCATACTCTCCTTTAATCGTTCAGGGGTGGCGCCGCGTTTCTTAATTCGCCCGTACGCAGCCCACTTATTTTAAGCGAAAGTCAAGGAGGATTGAATCAAAATTTCGAGTCTAACGGACGCAAAGCTCCAAGGGCCGCATTTTGGGACGCGGGTTATTGCGTTATTTTCGTCGCAGTTGGGCCTTCGATGTAGCGGGCGGCAAACGCCAAAAACGTTGGCCAGTTCGGGCCCGGTGTGTGTCCACCGCTATGCTGCCGGAAGGCTACGTCGCCCCCGACGAGTGGTGTTTCAATCGGGGGGAACTCGGAGGATCCCAAGTCTTTTTTGCCAAGAAGCCTGTAGACGGGTCCGGCACCCACCGCGGCCAAAAACATCCCTTTGGCGTCCACCCAACCGTCTCCCTGGGTCGCGCCGCCGCTGATGAATACGGGGCGTGGGGCGCACAACGCGATCAACTCGTGCGAATCAACGGGCAAATCATTCCAAGTAAGCGGCCCGGCATATTTTAGGAAGTTACCCGCCATCCAGTGATATTCGCCCGACCCCGCCAGGTTTTCCACCAGCTCTCCAAAGTTGCGACGGTTGAGCTTTGCGCCACCCTCGCCGGAGGAACTTACAAAGGCGATTGCGAAACGCTGGTCGTATGCCATGGCGACAAGCGTTGCTTTGCCGTAGCGCGAGTGGCCTTCCAGTCCGACCTTTCTTGCGTCCACGGATTTGTCGGTCTCGAAATAATCCAGAGCACGGCTGGCGCCCCAGGCCCAGGCGCGCAGCGCACCCCAATCGTCCGGCTTGCGGGGCTGGCCCTTGTTGCAAAGGCCGAGGATGCCTTGCGTCAGCCCTGCTCCATTGTCTGCCTGAACGCTGGTGGGAATGATGGTGGCGTAGCCCCAACCTCTGGCCAGGACCTGTTGCTGCCAGGTGGGTCCGCTTCCGCCCGGCTCGCCAGGGCCCGGGGGCGGCAGGTTTATGCCACGGGCAGCCATTCGCTCACGTATTTCACGCATGAAAGCAGGATCGAACCCGAATTCCATGATGACCGGCACGGGCCCTTTCGCGTTGACGGGAGTGCTTACGGTAAGTTGAATATCAACGGCGATGATGGAGTCTGTGGAATTGTCAACATGCCCCACAAGTTTTCTCGTGATCAAGGACACGTCGCCATTCACATCCTTGTTTATGGCGATCACATCCCAATTCACCTTGGGTGTTTCCTTGGGGACTCGGCCATAAATTTCGCGGTCGAAATCTTCCACGATTTCCGGGCGGCGTTGCTTCCACCACAGCTCCGCCGTCGTGACTCTTTGTCCATTCTTCAGGGCCAGTGGGTCGGGAAGGTTGGGATAGGGATTGGCCTTGGACTCATCATAATTAGCGTAATTCGGCGCCTGAGGGTGCATGCCATCCGCGCCCTGCCGCAAGGATTTAATTTGCAGAAGATCCATCATCCTCTGGTGGTCTTGCTCGGCGGTCAACTGCACGGGCGGAGAAAGCTTGCTTGCGGTCGACTGCGCGCGCGATTGGCTTTCGTGTCCCAAAGGAGTGACGAACAAAGCTAGCAAGACTAAGCCAACTGGCCATGGATTGGATCGCAGTGAGAACACGGATGTCACCTCAGTTCTTCGGCCCACGTTGCATTCGCTCGCCTGTGTATGTCTGTGCCAGCCGGCCTCACCAGTCGTGGACGGTTCCATCCAGCTTGCGGTTGGTCGGAAGGTACGCCCGCTGGTAAGGGTATTGTTCCGCCAGGGATTCATCGAAGTCCACGCCGAGCCCCGATGTCTCTCCCGGATGCATGAACCCGCCTTCCCGATAGTAAGAATGTGGGAATACTTTATCCGTTTCCGGAGAATGCGGCATGTACTCTTGAATTCCAAAATTGTGAACACTCAGGTCGAAGTGGAGTGCGGCGGCAAGGCACACCGGGCTCAGGTCAGTGGCGCCATGCGAGCCGGTGCGAACTTGATACAATTCGGCGAGGCTGGCAATCTTTCTCAATTGCGTAATGCCCCCCGCGTGGACAACTGATGTCCGGATGTAGTCGATGAGCTGCTCCTGGATGAGCTGCTGGCAATCGTGAATGCTATTGAAAACCTCGCCCACCGCCAGTGGCGTGGTGGTGTGCTGACGAATCAAGCGAAAGCTGGATTGCAGTTCCGCGGGGGAGGGATCTTCCAGCCAAAACAAACGAGACGGTTCCAACTCTTTGCCCAAACGCGCCGCCTCAATCGGAGTCAGCCGGTGGTGAGCATCGTGCAACAAGTGGATCTCCGGCCCGAACTCTTTGCGCAGGCGAGCAAAAAGTTGCGGCACCGAATTCAGGTAGAGTTCGGATGACCACCGATTCTCGGGCGGAGCATTCTTCTCTGCGGGCTCATAGGTTACCCCGGCATGCCCCACACCGTATGTTCTCGCGAGCCCCGGAATTCCTGATTGCGCGCGAATCGCTTTGTAGCCCAGCTTGATGAAGTTGGCTACGGCCTGCACCGTCGCTTCCGTTTCCTCACCGCTGGCATGACCGTATACGAGGACGCCCTCCCGAGATGCGCCTCCGAGAAGTTGATAGAGTGGGATATTGAAGGTCTTGGCTTTGATGTCCCACAAAGCGGTGTCGACCGCGGCGATGGCCGTCATGGTTACCGGCCCGCGCCGCCAATATGCGCCCTTGTAAAAGTAGTGCCAGGTATCCTCGATGCGGCGCGCGTCGCGGCCAATCAACGATGGGATCACATGATCTCGAAGGTAGCTTGCCACCGCGAGCTCGCGCCCGTTCAATGTGGCGTCTCCAAGACCGTAAACGCCGTCCTCGGTAATCAACTTGACCGTGACGAAATTTCGCCCCGGGCAGCAGACACTCACTTTGGCATCAACTATCTTCATTTTGGAAAATCCCTTTTGGTGACGTCCTGATCGCCCTCTTTTATAACCTACAACTCGGAGATTTTGGCGGCATCTTCCAAATATTCACAACCGGCGCCGTCGCGCCGGATGGCGCCCGTCGAGATGGGAGGAACGGAACAAGGCACTCTGTCAGAATTGTGCTAGATTCTGACGGCAGCCGCGCGGGAAGGCTGTTATGAAGAGTGCGCCGATGAGAAACCGTTTGCGCCCGCTAATTCTCGGAGCGGTGTTGCTGGGGAGCACGCTCTCACCCTGCCTGCACGGGGAGACGGGCCGTGACGCCTGGCTGCGGTACGCTCCACTGGATGACCCGGCGAGGAAGCAATATGAATCGCTGCCGGGCAACGTAGCGGTGCTGGACGAGTCCGCTGTGCTTGAGTCTGCTCAGCAAGAGCTGATTCGTGGCCTGCGGGGGATGTTGGGCAAGACGCTGCAAAATGCCCGGGGCTTGCCGCAGGAAAATGCGTTTGTTCTCGGGACACTCCCTGAAGTCGATACGGCAGCTCACGGACTACGCCCGTCCGGAGAAATGCACGAAGACGGATTTTGGCTGACCACCGGGCGGGTCCACGGATTCGAATGCCTCATCGTTACTTCGCCCACGGGGCGAGGAGTCCTGTACGGAGTCTTCGCGCTTTTGAGCAAGATCGCGCGGAACCAGCCCCTCACTCGCATCAACGAAATGCAACAGCCCTACGCGGCCATTCGCTGGGTCAACCAGTGGGACAATTTGGATGGGCACATTGAACGTGGATACTCGGGTCGTTCCATCTTCTTTGAGAACGGCGACGTTCGCGCCGACTTGACCCGCGCCCGCGAGTACGCACGATTGCTCGCCTCCATTGGCATCAACGGCTGCACGATCAACAACGTCAACGCCGATCCGCGAATTCTTGAAGGCAGCTTTCTCCCACAACTCGTTCGCGTCGCGGATGTGTTACGCCCCTGGGGAGTGAGGTTGTCATTGTCCGTCGATCTCAGCAGCCCCAAGGTGGCCGGGGGCTTGGACACTTTCGATCCGCTCGACCCGCTTGTGAGTGAATGGTGGCGCAAGAATGCGGACGAAATCTACCGGCAGATCCCGGACTTTGGCGGCTTTGTGGTCAAAGCGGATTCCGAAGGCCGGCTCGGCCCGGCGTCATACGGCCGCACGCCCGCCGATGCCGCCAACGTGATTGCCCGGGCGCTCGCGCCCCATGGCGGCGTAGTTTTCTACCGCGCGTTTGTTTACAACCATCATCTCGATTGGCATGACCCGAAAAACGATCGCGCCCGCGCCGCTTACGACATCTTCCATCCGCTCGACGGCAAGTTCGACGACAATGTCATCCTCCAGATCAAGAATGGCCCCATCGACTTTCAAGTACGCGAGCCGGTTTCTCCGCTTTTTGCCGGCCTGCGCGACACGAACGAGGCCATCGAGCTGCAAATCACTCAAGAGTACACCGGCCAGCAGCGGCACTTGTGCTTTCTCCCGCCCATGTGGAAGGAGGTTCTGGTTTTCGACCTGCACGCCAACGGCGAGAACACACCGGTTCGAGACCTGGTGGCGGGCAGGACTTTTCATCGTCCCACAGGCGGTTTGGTTGGCGTCGCGAACGTGGGCATGGATGAGAACTGGCTCGGGCACCCGCTCGCCATGGCGAACCTGTATGGGTTCGGCCGCCTGGCTTGGGACCCCAACATAACCGCGAGCACAATCGCCGTCGAGTGGACAAGGCTCACCTTTGGCAACGACCCAACGGTGGTGCAGACGATCATGGCCATGCAGCTCGCTTCCTGGCACATCTATGAAAGCTATACCGGGCCGCTCGGTGCGGGAACGCTGACGGACATTCTCGGCAGCCATTACGGGCCTGGAATTGAATCGTCGGAGGGTAACGGGTGGGGCCAGTGGCATCGCGCCGACCACGAGGGCATCGGCATGGACCGTACGGTGGCGACGGGCACGGGCTTCGTGGGCCAGTACCCGCCGCCCATAGCGCTGAGCTACGAGGACATCAAAACCACGCCGGACGATTTGCTTCTGTTCTTCCATCATGTGCCTTATACATACGTGCTTCGTAGTGGAAAAACAGTAATCCAACACATCTACGACTCGCACTACGAAGGCGCCCAACGCGCGGAAGAATTCGTGCAACAGTGGGAATCGCTTCGGGGCCACGTGGACCAGGAGCGTTATGCGGCAGTGCTGGAGCGACTTGAGTATCAGGCAGGGCATGCGGAGGTCTGGCGCGATGCGATCTGCAATTGGTTCGCCCGCGAGTCGGAGATTCCGGACGCGCATGGGCGCGTGGGACATCACCCGGAACGCGTCGAGGCTGAAGCAATGCAACTTAAAGGATTTCGGCCTATCGAGGTGACGCCGTGGGAAACCGCTTCCGGCGGCAAGGCTATTGAATGCGCTCCGCCTAAACAGCGCTGCGAGGCCAGCTTCCGATTCGAGCGCCCGGCGGGACAATATGATCTGGACGTCCAATATATCGATCAGAACAACGGCGAGTCCCGGTTTCGAGTTTTTGTGGGCGATCGGCAGGTAGATGAATGGGTCGCGAATGATCACCTTCCCGCGACACGCCCCAGTGGCGATTCTTCCACCCGGCGCCGAATCAAGGGACTCAAGCTTCACTCGGGCGATGAAATCCGTATCCTGGGATTCCCTGACGGGAATGAAGATGCGCCGCTGGATTACATTGAGATCTACGCCTCGTCGCACTGAAGCCGCTGACAAAATGAGGCTTTTCGATGGCGTACCGTGGACATGCCATGATGCGTTGTAGGTTTCCGCATTTGTGGAGTGCCAGGACGGGCATTAGCGTGGCTCGACTGCGGTTTACAAACGCCTGACAGGCGGCGTAAAATAGGGGTTTGGGACTACTCGGGCACCAGCGAATCCCTGGAGACTAACGCTGTGAATCTGCGGCTGGAAGATTTTGCACTCTCGTCAATCTCCGACAAAGTTCTCTCCGGCGAGCGCCTGACTTTCGATGAAGGGATATTGCTCTTCCAGTCGAACGACCTGCTGGCCCTCGGCTATCTGGCGAACCATGTCCGCGAAAAGCTGCACGGGAAGCGAACTTACTTCAACGTCAACCGGCACATCAATCCCACCAACGTATGCGTGGCCAGCTGCAAGCTCTGCGCTTTCGGCCGCAAACCCGACATGCCCGGGGCTTACACGATGGCCCTGGATGAAGCGTTTCAGATTGCCGGGAAGGGTTGGACGGAGGCCGTCACCGAGTTCCACATTGTGGGCGGGCTGCACGGTGAGCTGACCTTCGATTATTACCTGGATTTGCTTCGCGGGCTGAAAGAACGTTTTCCCGCCGTTCACCTAAAGGCGTTCACCGCGGTGGAGATCGGCTATTACTCGCACATCACCAAGCTGCCCATTCGCGAAATCCTGGTGCGGCTGAAGGATGCCGGACTCGGATCGCTGCCAGGGGGCGGCGCGGAGATTTTTGCGCCCCAGATTCGCCGCATCATTTGCGATCACAAAATCGGCGCTCACACCTGGCTTAAGGTGCATCGCCTGGCACACGAGCTGGGCATGCACTCGAACGCCACCATGCTCTACGGGCACATCGAGTCGGCAGAGGATCGCGTGGACCACCTCCTGCAGTTGCGCAAGCTTCAGGACGAGACCCACGGCTTCTTGACTTACATCCCACTGGCGTTTCATCCCGCCAACACTGAGCTCGGCAAGATGGTTCCGCATCATGAGACCAGCGGTTTTATGGATTTGAAGAATGTGGCGGTGGCAAGGCTCTTGCTCGACAATTTCCCGCACATCAAGGCTTATTGGATCATGATGACGCCGCGCGTGGCGCAAGTGGCCCTGCGCTTCGGCGCCGACGACATTGACGGCACGGTGGTCGAGGAAAAGATTTACCACGATGCCGGCGCCACCACGCCTCAAACCATGACGCGCCAGGAAATCACCCGGCTGATCCGCGAAGCCGGTCACGAGCCCTTC
Source organism: Terriglobia bacterium (assembly GCA_041481635.1). Lineage (GTDB taxonomy): Bacteria > Acidobacteriota > Terriglobia > UBA7540 > UBA7540 > DASYXZ01. Next base: position 23,260 of record JBGPCF010000042.1, read on the forward strand.
GAGCGCGATACACTCTATCGTGCCGTCACACGCACTGAAACCACCGTGACCGTTCAAGTTTAAGAATCCATAACCCAACGCTTCAATCATAGCAACAAGCGTTTGCTAAAGGGACTTACTGCCAATTCATGAATTCAACAGGAACCCAAATCAAGCCACTCGCCGAGTTCGCTCGCCCTACAACAATCATTGACGCCCCGCGGCTCGCCCAACATCTGGGCGTGGACCTTTTCATCGCCAGCGAGACTTTCCAACACACGGGGAGCTTTAAGTTTCGCGCCGCTTACAATGTGGCTGCGAGCGTAGCGAACCCGCTGATCATCACAGCCTCCTCGGGCAATTTCGGGCAGGCGTTGGCCTACGCCTGCTCGGTCCTAGGCAAAGCGTCGATCATCGTGATGCCCAGCACTTCGGCGGAAGTCAAGGTGAATGCGGTGCGAGAATACGGCGGCCGCGTCGAGTTGGTGGATGTGCGAACCAAGAGCCGGGCTGCACGGGTCCAGGAACTGGCGCGTGAGCACCCCGAGGCTTACGTTGCGAGCGCCTTTGACGATCCGTTGGTGATCGAGGGCAACAGCACCCTGGGCATCGAACTCGCCGCGCTCGAACGACGGATCGATTGCATCGTAGCGCCGGTCGGTGGAGGCGGCCTGACCTCCGGAATAGTCACCGGGCTCCGGCGATCTAATCAAGCTGGAAAAACTATTCAAGTAGTTGGCGCTGAGCCCGCCCTGGCGAACGACGCCGCGCGCTCGCTGAAGGCTGGTCAACTAATTCGCAACGAGACCGAACCGCAGACCATCGCCGATGGCGCCCGGACCCTCAGCCTTGGCGAGCACAACTGGCCGATTCTCCGCGATGGGCTTGCCGGAATTGTGGAAGTTTCCGAAGACGCCATTGGGGAGGCCGTGCGATTGCTATTCACACTGGCCAACTTGAAGGCCGAACCAACGGGGGCCCTCAGCGTGGGAGCCGTGCTCACCAACCCCACTCGCTTCCGCGACCGCGCCGTCTGTTGCGTGGTAAGTGGCGGCAACGTTGATTCCGCTGTATATCGAAGCCTCTTAACCGCATAACCTGCCTCAACGAAACCGCTTGCCTGCCCGAAGAAGGCCGGCGCATTTAAAGAAGTTGTCTGACTTTCCACCTGTGGTAAAATAAGACGGTTCTGACAACGGGACGCAGAAAATTGACTGAGTGATGCGACCTATCGAGCAAGGATAGTCTTCGGCCCCGCAGTGACCGCGAGCGGACCATAGGGTTTGAATCCAGGCTGAAAAGGTTATTTTAGAACGATGTTCCAGTTACTCATAGCCGCTTTGACGACCCAGGGGAATCCGGTGAGTCGCTACGTCTATCACCTTTTCCATAAGGACCCGTTTAGCGGCCTTTATCACGCCAACGCCTTTGACCTCTCGATTCTCATTCCTTATTTCACTATTCTCATCATCCTTTCGATCTTTGGTCTCCACCGATACCACCTGACGTACCTGTTCCTGAAGAACCGCCGCAAGGCGCGCCATCCCGGGAAGAATTTCGACCAACTCCCACGCATCACCGTGCAATTGCCGATTTACAACGAACGCTACGTGGTGGAGCGACTGCTCGAAGCCGTCACGCGGCTCGACTATCCGCGGGAATTGCTGGAAATCCAGCTCCTCGACGATTCCACCGATGAAACCCGAGTGGTGGCGTCGCGCCTGGTGAGTGAGTACGCGAGCGCGGGGCATCCTGTCACATATCTTCACCGGCAAAACCGTGAAGGCTACAAGGCCGGCGCGTTGGCGGAAGGACTGAACAAAGCGAGTGGCGAGTTCATCGCCATCTTTGACGCCGACTTCGTGCCGCCCCCCAACGTCCTGCTCCAAATGATCCACTACTTCACCGACCCGCAGGTTGCGGTGGTCCAGGGCCGATGGACATGGATTAACCGCACGGTGTCGAACTTGACCCAAGTTGAGGCCATCCTCCTCGACGGCCACTTCATGATCGAGCACGGTGGCCGGAATTCTTCCGGGCGCTTTTTCAATTTCAACGGCACGGCCGGAATGTGGCGCCGCGTGGCAATCGAGGATGCAGGCGGGTGGCAACACGACACGCTCACCGAAGACACCGACCTGAGTTACCGCGCACAGCTACGCGGATGGAAGTTTATCTATGACCCGACCATCGAGTGCCCCTCGGAACTGCCCGTGGAAATGAACGCGTTCAAAACCCAGCAGGCTCGCTGGGCCAAGGGGCTTACGCAAACCGCCATCAAGCTTCTGCCCTCCATTTGGCGGAGCGAGCAGCCGCTCTACATTAAGCTTGAGGCTACGTTTCACCTGACCGCCAATTTTGCCTATCCGTTGATGATTCTGTTTTCGGTGATTTTGTTGCCGGCGATGATTGTGCGCTTCTATCAGGGCTGGTTCCAGATGTTGTATCTCGATTTGCCGCTCTTCATCGCTTCCACAAACTCGGTGTCGACTTTTTATTTGACGGGGCAACGCGCCCTTTATCCGCGCCAGTGGTGGAGCCGCATTAAATACATCCCATTCCTGATGTCCGTGGGCATCGGCCTCGCTGTCACCAACACCAAGGCAGTGCTTGAAGCGGTGCTCGGCATTCAGTCTTCGTTTGTCCGCACGCCCAAATTCCGAGTGGAAGGGCGCGCCGACAATTGGGAGCGTAAGAAATATCACCGGCGCATCGGGTGGATTCCCGCCGTCGAACTGGTGCTGGCTGTCTACTTCCTCTTTAATGTCGTTTATTCCTTCGAGAGCGAGAATTACCTCACTTCACCTTTTCTGATGCTCTTCTTTGTCGGCTATGCCTACACCGGGACGATGTCACTCTTCCAGACCTCGTTGCGCAGGCTCTGGCACGCCCTTCCTGCAATCCTCCGTGGGCGCACGAGTGCCGTTTCCGTGGAGACATAAGGCGCCAGCTCCAGGGCGCAGAAATCCAGTTGATTCAGAGCTGGCAGGCATGGAGAATAATTAACAAAGGGAGCTTGCAAGTCAACTCTTCGCAGCATATTATGCCTTCATACAACAGGCTGGGTGCGATTATCACAGAACTGGAGTTGAGACTTGACGCTACAAAAAGAGTACCTGCGCATGAGGGCACACCTGAAGGACGAAGTTCCAGGCCGGGCTCCGTCCGTGTTACTCTTCCAGATGCTCGTCGCGATCTTCACCTACTCCGGATGCGGCACGACTAGTTCCCCGCCTCCTCCACCTCCCCCTGCAATAAGTGTTTCAGTTTCTCCGAGCACCGCCATTGTTCCCTCCGGCGCCACAATACAATTCAACGCCAGCGTCGCGAATACCACCGACCAAATTGTAACTTGGGAAGTAAAGGGAGCGACCGGCCAGAATTCCAATGTGGGGACCATTTCTGAATCGGGGCTTTACAGCGCTCCCGCGATGCAATTCGATCCGATGTCCGTAATCGTCTCAGCGGTATCGAAGGCTGACCCAACTAGGTCCGCGTCGGCCGCCGTAGACGTTCTCACGGCTCACCGAATTGGGGTGCGCCAAGTCAATGGAATCGGCGAGTTTTTTGATCGAATGACTGGAAATACCTTTACGCCCCGAGGGAACAACTATATTCGCCAGGGATCGCAGCAACTTTTCGACGGTCAGATTATTTTAGCTCATTCGACGTTCAACGTCGGCCTTTACGACCCCTCGAGATCGGAAGCGGCGCTGAGCCAGATGCAATCAAACGGCTATAACACCGTGCGCGTCTTTATCGAAGGATGCTGTTTGGGCGGGATCGGCAACCCAGCCGGGGGGATTTCCTCCGCCTACGTCGTCAACTTCGTGGATTTTTTGACGAGGGCAAGAGCCCACAACATCTTTGTGATGCCAACGGACGACTTCCTTCCCGACTTCGGTGGCTATACGGATTTGTTGAATGCCTACTGTTGTTCGACATTTGCTGGCGGCAATTTGTATTACCTGACGCAGGGAGGTGTTGATGACGTAAAGCTCTTCTCGCATGACTTCGTACAGGCGCTCATTGCACAGAAGGCGCCTTTGGACGTAATTCTTGCCTACGAATTAAGGAACGAATTGAGCTTTGAGTCCAACTTGCCTCCTCTTACTTTTGCCTCGGGAACGGTTACGACGGCCAACGGACAAACCTACGACATGGCTGACCCGGCAGCGAAGCAACGCATGATGGATGACAACCTAACTTACTGGATCGATCAAGCGCGCACGGCGATTGTGAACCTCGACCCCAGTGCCATGGTGACTGTCGGTTTTTTCCCGCCGCCGCAGCTGGACCCGAGCCGCATTGGAGACCCGAGTGTCATCGAACCTTATCCATCTGTCGCAAATTCAAATGCGGACTTTGCTGATTTGCACATGTACCCGGGGAGTGCCCTTACACTTGCACAGCAAGTCCAGAACTATGGGTTCACTGGCTTTCTCTCGAAACCGGTTATGATGGGCGAATTCGGTGCCTTCAAGTCTGACTACGCAACAACCGTGGATGCAGCGTCGACGCTCCAATCGTGGCAGGTCGGGTCCTGCCAGTACAATGTCAAGGGCTGGCTCCTTTGGACGTGGGACGACGATGAAGAAACAGAACTTTGGAACGCGCTCTCTGGGACTGGAGAAATCAACCAGAGTCTTGCACCCACCAGTCGGCCGGATCCCTGCAAATAGAAACTTGCTCTAGCGGGTCCACGCACGCCTACAGCCCAGGCCAACCAACTCTGCTGAAATCTTTGTATTGGAATTCAATATTAGCGTTGAGCCCATTGGCGGAAACGGGCAGTTTCGCGCAAGCAATCTGGGGCCCGCGAAACAATCAAACGGGAGGCTTGAGGCCGCTCGTTCCCCACCGCCAGGCTTTGGTGCCTTGCATGCGGACTCCGCCCAACCAGCGATCGATCCCATTCAGGCGAATGTGATCCTCTTCATTGCGTAATGCCTTTTTGCCGCGCGGCGTGATCCTCACTTCGGTTTTCGAGAATGGTTTTCCGTCCCGGATGATCTCCAAGAGAGGAACCGAAATTTCCACCAACCCCCGCAGGTAAGCGAAAAACGGGAGATCCCCCATGAAAATCCGCTCTTCCTTGCTCTGATCAGCAAGGAAAATGGCACCCACATTCGATACGCCACCATCCACAGTTTCGATAATCTGTTTTTCCGTGCGGGAGAGCCCATTGATGTCGGAGGGGAACTGTTCGAGATGACGCACGATAGCGCTTCGCAGGAAAGGCAGAGAGGATGATTCGCCGGAGATCAGTTCGACCAAAGCGGCGGGGGTGGGAGAGCAGAAGGCGTTCCAGGCTCGCTGGGCCAATTGCAACTCAGCCTCGGTCACTCGATTACGACTCGGAAAAAGAAGGGTGAGTTGCGCCGGAGTGAGGGGACCGAGGTATTGGTCGGATTGGATCAGGCTGAGAACTGTCTTCCCAAGATCCTGGCGAGAGAACCAGTCAAGAATCTGAATCAACTGCAATTGATCATACAGGTCGTGCTCAAACCACAAGGCCACTTCGTCGTGCTCGCGGAAACTCTCCAGGGCACGATCCCTCGCCCTCATGCTCTCCAGGATTTCCGCTTCCCTTTGGGCGCCGTAGCGGGCCAGGAACCTGGCGCGCACGGCGGTCAACTTTTCCAGGGTCAATCCGGCGGGGACGGGACCCTCATGCAAAATGTCCCGCCAAAAGACGACCGTACCACCCAAGCCAGTTTGGTTCAATTGGACTGCGTCGCCATTAGTGATGTGGAGAGTGCCAGGCATGGGAGGTGAAATAAGCGAGACGGAGCCTGCGAGCTAAGACGCGGGGGGATCTGCTCCCTTCAAATGCAAATCCCTCACTAAACTGGTGCCGAAGAGAGGATTCGATCTTTCCTGCTTCCGTTAAGTCATCAGATTTCAACGCAATGCGATCAAAGCCGCATGAATACTGCCTCTCGGCTCAATTCTATTAGTTCTATCCTTTCCTGCTAAGTCTGCCTGGTGAGCTGCAGAAACAGACACCAAATAGACACCAAGGATGCCGCTAGAGGAATTTCGGTACTGGCACGAAGAGCTCAGAAATTCCGGATGGAACTCGGAATGTGCCCGCGATCTCATGGAACTTAAATTGTACGCACTTCCGTGCAGAATTGCCAGTCCCTCGCCAAAATAGGAACGTAAGTGAAATAATAGATATACAAGGGGCCATTTAACATGTGACATGAATGAGATTCAGCCTCTTCAGGAGTTCTGGCGAACGACAGATGCAAAACTACTACGCCGAGAACTTGGCTGCCGAACGCCTGCGCACTTGCTATGACTTGGCTCCGCCCAGAGTGAGGGCCTATCTCGAAGCGTGCTGCCTTTTCAAGTGGATCGAATATTTGGACACTACGGGGAGAAGACGGGCGCCATAAAATCCGGCGTCGGGCAGAAATCGAGAGGGGAGACGGACTTCGACGAGCGCTGGGAGACGTTGGCTGACCTTGCTTACCACAATTGGGTTGGCGGTGAATTTCCATCGCGAAACTAGAGCTTGGGTTTGAAGATCTTGCGAAAGAAAGCGCGAAGGGGATTGGAGTGTGAGAGGGAAGTTTTGGCAGCGGACTTTGGGCTAGTGTCAGAGGCCGGGTTTCCACCACCAGTAAAGGCTGGATCGTTGCCAACCGTCGGGCCCTCGCGAACCTCAGCCCCGGCCAAAGAGTTTTGCGCTTCGCGAGGAGACGCCGAATGACGGAAGAGCTTTGATGCAGGCCGCGCTGCGAACGATGGACTGTGGATCAGGCTTGCCGCCAGAATCATACTCGAATGGGCGTCGTCGAGTCGATTGGAGCCACCACTCATAGCCTGGGAATCGGGCATACGCAAATTGGCCGAGATCTGGTTGGCGTGGACCACAAACCGCTTCGGGGCAGCCCCCACATAATTGAATGGGTAACACGTGATCAGATTAATCCCGGGCCCCGCGGAGGAGTTCAAAGAGCTGGTATTGTTCGGAGAAACGACGGCAACGGTTTCGACTCGGTACTGATAACTGGCTCCACCTACGGTGGACATCGTGAGGACATCTCCCTGATGGATCCTGTTGAGCCCGCGAAAAAATGAATCCCGATGGGCGGCCAGATCGACGTTGCCCGGCTCGCCGGGGAGTGGCGTGCCCGGCAAATGCCCCACCGCAAGCCGCAAGGTGTGTGCGTCAGTTCCTTCCAGCACGATGGCCGAGAGATCCAGCCGGGGAATCTCCAGCTTTCCAATTAACTCTCCTTCGGCACGAGGAGCCGAGTAATCCGCAGACTCTGCAGATGACTCCTTGCGTCCCCACGAAGCGGTTGGCGATTGTGGCGACGCCCCTTCCTTCCATGAAATGGGGAGCCATTGTTTTACGAAGAGGGTTACCGTCGCGGGCTTCCCCTGCTGCAGTTGGTCCAGGCGCCAGCTTTGATAAGTTTGGAAGAAAAGAGTTTCTGTCTGGACGAAAGCGTACCAGCCGAGCGCCACAACACCGGCCAGCAAAAAGAAATTCTGCACCCAACGAAGAAAAGTCTTGGCCGGGCCGGGGCGTCTCCGGAGGTATTGGGGCTGAGTCCTCATGGCGATTCCCGCAGTGCGGCTTGAGCGCCGGAGGCGGCAGGAGCCAGGTATCCGGCCCGAGTGTGTACAGAAAGTTTCTTCCCTCCGGAGGCTGTCGCGGTCACCCGGACGGCACGAAATTTCCCGTCATCGGCCTGATTGGTGGGCACGTACCCCAGGGTGTATTGCTCACGAATATCCCGGGCAATTGACTTTAGAGTATCAACAACCCGTGGAACTGTTTCGGGCAAATAGAATTTACCGCCGGTCGCTTTGGACAGCTTTCGCAGCACCCCCGGATTCTGTCCGACAAAGTTTTCGTTAAAGATGCCGACAGAATAGATGGCCGCGTGCGAAGCATTGGCTGTTGCGAGAATTTGGGGCAGCGTGCGTTTGCTGGCGTCGTCGCCGCCGTCGCTTACCACAATCAGGTATTTCTTGTCACAAGTTCCCATCTTCAAATATTCCAGAGCAAACCCGACGGCATCATAAAGGGCAGTTTCCCCGCTCGCCGAAATCATTGTGAGCGATGTTTTGAGGTCTTCGCGATTGCGCGCGAAGGGCACACCGAGCGGAAGCTCCATGCGGACCGTTCGGCTAAAATTGACGACGAAAATTTCGTCGTTGGGATTACTGGACTCGGCAAAGGCGAGGGCAGCGGCAATTACCGCTTGGCGTTTGGGCTGCATGCTCAAACTGTTGTCTACTACCAGCCCGACGGTTACAGGGGCATCCTTGTCCTCAAATATGGAAATTTCCTGCGGGCGACCATCTTCATAAACCCGGAAGTTTTCCTCCTTGAGGCCGGAGACTGGGTGATTCTTGCCATCGGTCACTGTGACAGGCAGTACCGCGAGTCCTACTCGTACATTGATGGTGTACGGGCTGGGCTCCTGCTGGTCGGGTGGAGCGGCGAATGCGGATTGAGCAGAAAGCTGAAGCGAAACAAAGAGGGCGATTGTGATTCGAGACGCTGCAATCATCTTCCCCTCCCGCCGGCAGAACAAAGATCATCTGGCGCCCTGTTGGGCGCCAGATGGGAGCCAATCTTTGCGGCATGGATCACGCCATCCGTTTCACGAACTGGCGCAGTGAGAGACCCGCCCCCAACGATACCAGGCCAATGAGGCCAATTAATGGGACCGAACTGGCGGTCTGCGGCAATTCTTCGGGCTCCTTGGTCTCCTGTGGAGTCGCTGGTGTGGGCTCCGGTGGCGGCACCACTACTGCCGTCTCAACCGGTTTCTCTTCTATCTTTTCCACGGTCTTCTCTTCCGCGGAAGGGAGCGGTTCGGGCGTCGCTTCTGAGGTCACGGCCGGCGCAGTAGTCTCTGTGGCAACCGCAGGGGGCGTGGTCGATTGAGCGATGGCCACTGCCGGCTTCACCCGGAATTCCTGGCCAAAGTTATCCCCCGGATAAAACCATTCTTTGATGGGGATACCGGCTTCGGGCAAGTCTCGCTCCATCGTCGAAACGTTCTCCGCAGTCTCGGAGAATTTGATGGATGTTTTGTCAGTGGGCGTGACGCGGTAGTCTGGTATCGCCAGAATGGTGGCAATCACATGTTTCTCATCTCCCGTGAAGATTTGAACCACGTGGCGATCAACAGTGTCGGCCAGCTTGAAGACGTACGTTCCGGCCTCAAGCCTGTGGCCCGAGACATCGACGGGCCCGCTGAAAGTCACTATGGTTTTCTTGTCCCATTCATCCGCGCGAGCCGTGGGAAAGGAAATGCAATAAAGCAATATGACACCACATAAAAAGGCGAAAATTCTTTCTGCTTTCATTTTAGTTCCTCCTCAATGGTTATTTGGAAATCGGCCAGGGTGGCGACTTCCATCCTACGAAAACAGTTCAACTCTGGAAGCTCAAAGGCGCTATCGGGAAATCACTTGGCGATTCGATTGCGTTCAAAGTGTTTCCGTGTCAGAGCTCCTTGCAGCTGGCATCACCTCCCCATGAATAGATTTACTTCAGTCGCGCCACGGCCGATATCGACGAGACGCCTAACAATCCATTCAAAGCATTCTGCATTCCAATTCACGACGAGCCCTATAAACCACTGGGGATACAAAATTTGCGAAAATGTGAGTCCATTGCACTCAATGCCCAAATGACCGGCACTGTGTAAGATTTGCTTCCACGTTCGCAGGCAATTTTTGAAGGGATGATCGGGAGGAAAAAATTCAGGGGCCGCACGGTGCGGCCTTCGAGTGATCAGATCGTCAGATCGCTTGTGCGGGCGGCTACTGCACCACCACTTTGCCTGTCATATTGGGGTGGATCGCGCAGAAATATTGATAGGTGCCCGCCTTGGTAAAGGTGAATGAAAATTTCTGGTCGGTGTCGAGCACAGGCGGCTTCAGCGTCTGCCCTTCCAGCAGCTCCATGGCGATGAAGGGCTGGCCTTCGTGTTCATCGATTTCGTGAATGGTGCAGAAGTTGGGATGATTGAGAGCACTGGCGGCACGCGCCTCGCGCTGGAAACGCTCCAGCACCTAGTGGTCGGGGGCCGAGCTTCCGGGCAGGAATTTGAGGGCGACGAAGCGGCCCAGCTTGGTGTCCTCGGCCTTGTAGACGACACCCATTCTTCCTCCGCCCAGCTTCTCCTCAATGCGGTAGTGGGATAAGCTCGACCTCAATGAAGATTTCGGATACTAAGGGATAGGGCCGAATGGCCGCGCAATTGGGCCAAGGTCAGCGGCTTCATCTTCATTATCAAACTTCTGCAAGGAGCGCCTGAGCATTCCGGCGCCTCTGAACGTCCGACCATGCAGCCCGGACGATACGGCTTAATCGGGCCAGCTCGAAGGGCGGAACCATGAAATCAAACGCCCCGCCCTCAATTGTGGAGAGGTAGAGTTTGACGTCCGAGGTCTGAGCAACGACTATAACGTTTGACGGTATCCCCGCCTTTTCCGCAAGGAGAATGACATCCAACCAAGACCCATCCGCAACCGACGTTGTGGTGAATATCATGTGAGGCTCAGTTTGGGCCAACAACCTCATGGCTTCCTCACATGAGCTGACGGTCGACGTGTCTACCGAGACATCTCTGAGGGCTTCTTTTAGTGAATCCATTGGGCGCAATTCATTTTCGATCACCAGGGCGAATACTCGATGACTCATAAGATCCTCCTCCAGTCGAATGTCGCCTTTACTTACCTGGTGGCACAGGCACAGGGGTCATCTTGAGACGCTCCACAAAGCAATTGCCTGAAACAATTTCAACCTTCACTCACATCAATTCCCACACTATAAGTACGAATGATGAGTATCACGTGGGAGGAGGACGGGGTCAATCAGGTATACACCGGGGATTGAATGGGCTGTATACCTCAGTTCACGTTAGGCCCGAAGGCGGGGCAAAGCTCAAATGAAGCGGACACCTCATGTGATGCATAAAGTGGACCGCATACATTAGCGCGTTTCAACCGGGTTCAGGGTGGAAGTCAGGCGAATGCCGAAATCAATTGCCTGCGGCCCCCTCAGCGCCCAGATATGGCTGAATCACATTTTGGGGGATATCCGGGCTTAAGTATATTTTTCCCTCGCTGACATTATTGATGGCTGAGATCAAGTCAGTCGTTGCCCGTGTTTTGAGAACGTAGCCGCGAGCGCCGGCCTGGAATGCTTGTTGGACGTACTGCTCGTCCCTGTGGACCGTCAAAATGATGGCGCGCGTGTGGGGAAGCAATCGTAGAATTTCACGGGCGGCCTCAATCCCGTTCAAGGCTGGCATGGAGAGATCCAACACAACTATGTCCGGCTCGAGTTGTGCAGCCCGCTCGACAGCCTCGCGCCCATCCGCGGCTTCGCCAACCACATTGAATCCGCTTTGTTCAAGAAGAACACGAAGCCCTTCCCGCACTACCCGATAGTCGTCTGCCAAGAGAACTCGGGATTTCATAAAGTTTCGTCGTCGGTGGTCTAGCTGGGAGCGCGCGAAATGGGAAGAGGAAAAGTGCTTGCTCCAGATACCCAGGGGGACGCGCATTCCCCCACCTCGGCCACCTTCAACGGGAAGTATTATTCGCGCGTGGCGAAAACGGCTGCACAAACATATACAACCCTCCCTTTCCACATTAAGAATTCAAGTTGCTGAAGTCAAGCGGGAGTTTACCTGATACGTTTCTTTCGGGAAATGCTCATATCCTACTTGGTTGACCCCTCTGAATGGAGCATTCGCCATCGTTTCAGGTCTTCCATCCCTCCAAACCAGGGCTTCACCTGATTGCCGTCCCTCTACATCGAATTTAGCCTTGCAATGCGATTCTTGGAGAGCAACCAGAATGTTGAAACGGCGTAAGACTAAAGGGAGAAAAGAGATGAATGGTGAAGTCAGACGGATCGACAGTAGGGCGGGAGCCTTCATTCCTGCCATCGATTCACTTTCGGGCATGATTGAACAAGCTAACAATTTGCATAACCGAGAAACCCCGCCGTTGGCCATGATCGTATGCACAATCTGCAAACACTTGGCGTACAGTCCGGTGGACAACAATGAATGTGATAACCTCCTTGACGGTGGCTTGATTTCCCGCCATTGCCACCTTTGTGGGGAAGCAACAAATTGGCAGGACTTTGAATGGCATCGTCCAGACTGGAATAAGCCACTTTTATATCAACCCCAACAACCGGATCGCGTTTGAGGAGCCGCAATTCCAGCCTCTAGGACTGGTTCGGCGTAGTGCAGTACGGCCTTTGAAGCGGTTGATCTAGAAACACCTCTGTAAATTCGGCGCCCTTTTCAAGAGAGACGAAGGCACGCGCCCCGTCTCCCCTTTATCAAATCGCGACTGCGCCCGCTGTAGCAATCAGGGCTTCGTCTAGGTTTCGCGCTGGCGAATGTAGTTTCTTGGAGAGATTGACGCCGACCATTACGAAGAAACTGCACCACGCCAGCCATCAAAACAGGGCACTAGGCCTGTATTAACCCCCTGCGGATGGCGTACCGCACCAGCGAAGCCGTTTCGTGAATATTTAGTTTGTCCATGATGCGAGTGCGGTGGGAATCTGCGGTCTTGAAGGTAATGTTTAGAATGGCCGCCGCCTCCTTGGTGCTCTTGCCCTCTGCCACCAGTTGCAGCACTTGCAGTTCGCGCGCGGTCAACGGCTCTTTCGCACCAATCTCTTTGCTGAGGAAGGCATCTACAACCGCCTGCGAAATGCCGGAGCTCAAAAAGGTCAGGCCTTTGGACACATCACGAATCGCCTGAACGAGCTCCTCCGCGGCCCTTGTTTTCAAAACATATCCTCGAATTCCCGCCCGCAGAGCCTCCAGCACATACTGGTCCTCCGCGTGCATGGTCAGGAGGACCGTCTTAATCTTGGAATTTTCACGAACGATTTCACGAGCGGCGCCAATGCCGTTCAGCAGCGGCATCGTGAGATCCAAGACGATCACATCAGGATGGAGTTTACGGCTGATCTCCACAGCTTGATGTCCGTTTGAAGCTTCGCCGATCACTTTGAATCCGTCTCGTTCGAGGATTGCTTTCAACCCCTGGCGGACAATCGTGTGGTCATCAGCGAGTATGATTTGAAGTGGCACTTTGAGACTCCGTTGGAACAGTCACAAGAATCTCGGTACCTTGGCCCGGACTCGTGTTGATTATACACTTTCCATTCACCACAGCCAGCCTCTCCTTAATGCCAATCAGCCCCAAACCCCATCGGCCCTTTTGAGCCGCCACCTGCTTTGAGTCGAAGCCGTCTCCATCGTCGCGGATTGAGCAATGGACCGTCGTTCCTTCGCGCCCAATGGAAACTTGTACCTGCTTCGCGTGGGCATGTTTGACGACGTTATTGAGCGCTTCCTGCACTACACGATATAAGACTATCTCCACCTCGTTAGGGAGGCGGCCCTCGGTATCACCTTGCACTGCTATAGAGATTTGAGCCCGCTCGGAGATCCCTTGCGTGAGGAATTCGATGGCGGGTACAAGCCCCAAATCGTCCAAAATAGTCGGGCGCAATTCGTGTGAAAGGCGCCTCAGTTGGGCCTCGATCCTTTCAAGAAGGTCCTTGACCCCTTGAACAGACGACTTCGCCTCCGGAGGCAGGAAGCGGGCAACGTCGTTATTCAGCGCGATATGAACGGACGCAAGAAGTTGCCCGGACTCGTCGTGCAACTCGTGGGCAATTCGTTTGGCTTGCTCTTCCAATGCCTCGTTCAACTGAATCAGCGCCGCTTCGCCGCGCTTGCGGTCGCCGATGTCGCGGGCGATCCCCTGTACGCCCACTACCTTCCCCTCCCTGTGCAAAAGGCGTGTACTCGCCTCTATGGGCAACCGTTGCCCCTGCTTGGTCAAGATCTCCAGTTGGTAGGTCGTGGTTTCATCGCCGGAACGCTTGCGTTTCAGCATTTCGCGAATCGTCTCCTGAAACTCCGGAGGGACGATTTGGGCGAAATTCGCCTTTAAGGCTTCCTCGGTCGGATAACCCGTAAGTTGCTCGGCAGCCTTGTTAATCGATGTGAAATTTCCTTCCAGGTCGGTCGTAAATACGATGTCGCTGGCGTTTTCAACGAGCTCGCGATACTTTGCTTCGCTCGTTCTCAGGGCGGCATTGGCCTCTTGGAAGCCCCGCAGGCTCATCTCAAAGGGTGTCAAACCTTCAATTAAAAACCGCTCTGCCCCCCGGACCGTCCTTGCCCGATCCTGAGCAGCAGGGACATCCATGAGGCAGAAGGTTAGAGCCGTATGGTGCATGGCGGCCATTTCCAACAACCCCAAGCCCTCAGCCAGGGCGAGTCGGCCCAACTCGTAAGCTCTTTGCAAGTCTTCTTCCTTGAAGTCTGCAAGGTAGGACTGCAAGACAGAGCCATACTGGTCCGCCATGCTTTTGTTGGTTGTCGTCATGGATTAAGCCCTTCGAACCTCGCCACTAATACCAAGGCATCGTCCGTGTCCAAACCATCGCGGGCCAAAATACGGTCGGCAATTTGTTGAGGTGAGTGGATTAGGGACAAGCCTTCATCAAACCCGCTGCGAATACCGTCGGTAACAAAAACCAGGGTATCGCCGCGGGTAATGGGAACAACAGCGGCCCGCAAGGCCGGAAGCCGCGCGCCCACCACGCCGCGTGAGGCATTGAGGAATTCGGAAGAAGGCCGTTGCGATGAATCGCCACGGAAAAGGATTCCGTCGACGTTACCCACACCGAGCCAAGTTACAATTTCGTCAGTGGTGTTGATAGATGCCAGACTCATCACGACACCTCGAGTTTTGTGGAGGTGTTGGTCGCAGTGCTGGACCAAACGAATAATGCTTTCCCCGGCATTTTTTCTGATTAAGTCGCCTGCAGTCCGCGCCGCCTCTGCCGCATGGACCCCATGCCCCAGCCCATCTATTACAGCCACCAAAACGCCGTGGACAAACGCCTCCACCACGTGTAAATCACCCGACTCCGTTTCACCCGGAATCGTGACTGTCGCCACAGCCCAATCCAGTCCTGAAGTTTTCATCGCCGCCACTTTGTTGTCGTGACCTTTGTTCCACTGCTATCATTTGAAACGATTTCGAAAGTGTCCATCAACCGCCTGACTCCCGGCAAACCCAAGCCCAGCCCCCCGGAGGTGGAATAGCCGTCCTGCATCGCCAGATCAATATTGCGGATCCCGGGGCCCTCATCCCGGGCGATCACCTGAATGCCAGTCTTTCCTCCCACCTCAACCGGAGAAATGCTGATCTCACCGACATTGGCGTACTTTACGATGTTCCGGGCCAGTTCTGAAATGGCAGTCGCAATCAGGGCGCCGTCCGAATAGGTAAAACCCATTTGGACAGACATCTCCCGTCCTTTCTGGCGACAAAGAACGATGTCCACGTCGCTCTTGACCGCCAACCGGATTTTATCGAGGGGGTTTGATACCATGTCTCATCTGCAAGGTCTTGCGGTTCAGAAACTCCAGACCCTCCTCCAAATCGAGGGCCGTCGCCACGTCTTCGAGCTTCAGCCCCAACTGAACCATTGCGAATGCGACTTCAGGCTGGATGCCCACGATCACGGTCTCCGCCCCGCGCAACTTAATCATGTTGGCCAGATCGCTGAGAGTGCGGCAGGCAAAGGAGTCCATGACGTCGAGAGAAGTGACGTCCACAATCACGCCACGAGAGCGAAAGGTTCCCACCTGTTCGGTCAAAGCATCCCGAAGTTTGAGCAGGTCGGCGTCGGTAAGGGCAGCCTGAACGGAAGCGATCAGATACTGCCCTTGTTTGAGAATTGGAACGAGCATGGCTTTTCCTGTCTCGCTTATTGGGCCGCTTCCGCGAGGGCGGCGACTTTGTAGCCCAGGAGCCGCTCGGCTTCTTCAATTCCACCTCGCAGATCTCCCACGGTGTTCATCTTGCCCAGGTCGACTCCAATCGTGACCAGCGTTTGGGCGATTTCGGGCGAGAGGCCGGTGACAATCACCGTGGCGCCCAACAAACGCGCGGATTCCACGGTTTGCACAAGGTGATTGGCGACGGTCGAGTCAATGGTTGGCACGCCGGTGATGTCAATCACCACCACCTTGGCGCGGTTGGAGCGAATGCCGCGCAGCAATTGCTCCGTCAACTGGCGGGCACGTTGGGGATCGATCACGCCGATGATGGGCAAAATCAAAAGCCGTTCGCGGACGGGGAGCACAGGTGTGGAAAGCTCTCGAATGGCCTCTTGCTGCTCGCGGATGATACGCTCGCGTTCCTGGACGAAGCCCACGGACACGGTGACAGCGATGCGGTTGGCCGCCGGTTCGTAAGCATCCAGCACCCGGTTCAGCAGCGCAAAGTCCGATTGGTACTTCTTGAACAACGACCGGGCCAGCACGTCGCGCAACAGCAAGACAATGCCCACGACTTCGTTTGTCTCAACGCCTCGCGGAATGATGCGTTCCGATAGGTTGCGCGCGTAGGCTTGCAACGCCTCGACGGCTCCGGTCTCGAGCACGTCCACGTAGTTATCGTAAATCGAAGTGGCCTCGGCGAATATCTCTTCCTTGGTCATCGCGGTCAGCAATTGCGCTTCGGTAATTCTCCGCGCCCATTCCTCTCGGAGCTCGGTACGGTTTTGGCGCAAAAGCGCAACTAGCTCGGGAAGTACGGCCGCGGTGGCTTCTGGACTTGAACGGATATTCGCTTGTCGACGTCTGCTCTCTGCCATAAGAAGGTCTCCTTTCAAGAATTGGTCCGAAACAGATTGCGATCCCGGGATGTACAACCGTTTCCGCTGTAGCGAAAAGGTGGTGGACCCGCCCTCGCGGCGGGAATCAAGTTCCAAATTTATAAGTTGTTCGAATAGAGCAATTCAACCAGTTGAATTCCCCTGAAGAGAGGAGCTGTCCCACCTGAAATTTCCCCTCGATAAATTTCGCGTCCTGGAATGCCGTAATCCCCTCCCTCGTTTACCCTTGGGAAAGCAGGAGCTGTCGAGTGCGGCGAAAACGACCCACGACCTGCCTGGCACAATTCTGTATTTTGAGTCCCCTAAGTCCGTGATGCTCAAACTTCATAATCGCCAATCCAAAGATTAGCAATTTGCCATTCCTGTGAGACCACAAAGAGTGAATGCCTATTCGCGATTTCACTACCCCGGTGGATGCAAATATCTCCATCGCATCCAAATTCCGGCGCAAGAATCAAGAAATCGCAAAATTGAACACTTTGAAAGCCTTAACCCACTGGGCAGCATGAATTCATCCCTACCCCGAGTCAATCAGGTAATTACCGGATGGCGAAGGCTTTTTTGGAGTCCCCCGAAATAGACTTCTTCCAGCTGAGAAAATGCACTCCCTCCTCTTTTTACTCGTCCCGGGTGCGAGTGCAAATCGCGTCCCTTAAATATACGCGTGAATCCACCGGCCCATAATTTGGTCAGGCGATTTACCCCCCTTGGTTCAGGTTATCACCAGATTGTAAGTCACTTCGCCGCAGGTTAGATTCCGTGCCATGAAAAGGGGGAATGGATGATGAGAATGAGCTGCAAGAATCGTTTGGCTGGCCATCCCACCGGGGGGAAGATGGAGGTTGGAGCCAAACTCTCACAAGAACAGGCGGCAACCGGCAAAGTATACCCGCGAATTATAATCCAATGTGAAATATGTAAGTCCCTGAAGTTCTGTTCCTTGATCTATGAGGTGGTTGAGGCCCTCTTGTGCGATGGCTCGGTTTCACGTTATTGCCAAGTTTGCGGCAAGGAAACAATGTGCAGGCGGCTTGAATTGCGGCCGCGACGAAGCAGTTTGAATGCCGCATGAAGCTCTGGCACCTGCTCTGGACAAGTTGATTCGATGAATGGCCGGGGAGGATCTGGTGTACGAACTTGCTGAGTATGCTCTCGTCGTCATGATTGCCGCGATGGTAGGAGGGATCTCCTTTGTGGCCGTTGCGGCGTTCTTGGCCGTCCTGGAAGGGGTTAATGCAACCTATCGCAGATTACGAGCGAGATACTCCCCAACCTGGACGCGGCCTCCGGTCCATCACGGGACGGCCGGGGTGCGGTGAGAACGCAGATGAGTCCAATGAATTTTAGTCCGAGGAGAAGAAAGGCATGAATCACGCCGTTGCTGAGAGACGCCGTTCGGACCGCTTATGGCTTACGTTTCCTCTGCGCATTGCGGGTATGGATTCCAAAGGCCAGACCTTCGAGTATCCAGGGCGGGCGATCAGTCTTAATCGTCATGGGGGACGAATTCAAATCCCCAAAAGATTCGACCGGGGCCAGCCGATTCGCTTGCGGAGCCCGATTGGACACTATGAGGGGGAATTCCGGGTGGTCGAGACGATCACCGGTCTCGGAGAAAATAGTTGCGAGTGCGGCGTGGAGTGTCTCAACCATGAATATAATTTTTGGGGCATCGAGTTTCCCTCTGAAGAGGACGGTGCGTTGGATGCGAAAGGCCTGCTCGAATGTGGCATGTGCCACACCATCGCGCTCATGCCCCTGGCATTCTTGGAAATTGAAACTCTTCGAACGATCAACATGGTGGGCTTGGACTGCCCAAAGTGCTCGGAAGTAACCTTTTGGCGGTACGCGGAAATGAGAGTCCCAACCTTTCGCGAGCGGGAGCCGGCTCGGAGCTCGATGGATAGGCAAGCGAGTTGGATTACCTCCATCACCGAATCCGTGGAGCGAGGCCATCGTCGCGTTTACATGCACATGCCGCTTGGCATAAGCGACTGTTGTGGCAATTCGGATCTCGTTCGAACTGAAAATATCTCGGATTGCGGGTTTTGCTTTTCAAGCGAAAGGGAGTATTTGCGCGGCGAAATCGTGAAGGCCGCTTTTCCAATCGCTTCGATGACGCAACTCACCCAAATGCCCGCGCGGATTGTCCGCGAGCAGGTTATAGAAGGAAGCCCCAGCAAGATTTATGGGGCTACATTTGAAGGACGGAATGGAGGCTGTCATGGCGATTAACAAGAATCAGTCTGGGGGGATTGCTGGAAAAGGTGAAAGCTACCGCACAGTTTGGGAAGCCCTCTTTGGTGGCGTCTCCAAGGGGAAGACCATTATCGAATGTGCAGCGAACCGCAACATCTTTTCGCAATGCGATTTGGCGGATTCCGCATTCTACCTCCTGCAAGGCAAGGTGAAGCTCACAATTACATCCCAGGAAGGCAAGGAAGCGATTGTCGCAATTCTGGGCGCTGGTGAGTTCTTTGGCGAGGGGTGCCTTGCAGGCCAGACGTTACGCGTGGCAACAGCCACCGCCGTCACCGATTGCAGTCTGATTAGGATTGAGAAGTCGCAGATGGCGCGCATGATGCACGAACGGCACGACGTCTTGGAATTGTTCGCCACGCATCTGCTAACACGCAACCTCCGGTTTGAAGAGGAACTGGTGGATCATCTTTTCAACTCCTGCGAAAAGCGCCTGGCTCGAATTCTCTTGATGCTGGCTAACTTTGGCAAGGAAAGCAAATCCGCGTCCGTACACCCCAGGATCAATCAGGAAGACCTGGCAAGAATGGTGGGCACTACCCGGTCGCGGGTCAGCGCCTTCATGAATAAGTTCAGGACGTTGGGTTTTGTCGATTATTCCGATCGCAGCGGGTTGACAGTGAAGAGCGGCCTTCTGCGCCTGGTTCCGCATGCCCTGCCCTCCGAAAACTGGGGTGCATAAGTTGTGATATCTCCAGGCTCAGGGTGGACTGGAGATGAAACAAAACCAGTTCTCGGAGGGTCGGGTCTTTCAAGGCCCTCTGGCAGCATTATGATCCATTGCCACACTTGCAATCAAAAGACTAATGGGGGCTTGACATTGAACTGAGACCAAGCAATCTGAATACCGCATGAAGCTCTGGCACCTGCTCTGGACAAGTTGATTCGATGAATGGCCGAGGAGGATCTGATGTACGAACTTGCTGAGTATGCTCTCGTCGTCATGATTGCCGCGATGGTTGGAGGGGTCTCCTTTGTGGCCGTTGCGACGTTCTTGGCCGTCATAGAAGGATTTAATGCGGCAAAACGCAGTCTTAGGGCGAGGTAATCCCCAAAGTACCGGCGTGCGTCTTGTCGATAACCGGAAAGCGGAGACGCCGTGATAGCGCAGATTGCTCCGAAGGATTTTAATTTGAGGAGATCAAGAAGATGACTAATGCTACTGGCGAAAGACGCCGATCGGACCGCATATGGCTTACGATTCCCCTGCGCGCTGAGGTAGTGGATTCAAATGGTCGGACCGTCGAGTATCCGGGGCGAGCTGTCAATCTTAGCCGCCATGGTGGGCGAATAGAGATGCCCCAAACGCTTGACCGTGGCCAGTCGATTCGATTGCGGAGTCCGATTGGACACCACGAGGCCGAATTCCGAGTGGCAGAAACCATCACCTATAACGGGGAAAATGGTTGCGAAGTCGGCGTGGAGTGTCTCAACGAAGAAGATAACTTCTGGGGCATTGAGTTTCCCTCCCACGTGGATGATGCAGTGGATGCAAAAGTACTCCTCGAATGCTGCATGTGCCACACGATCGCGCTCAAACCTCTTTCACTTTCGGAAACTCAAGCTCTTATAGCCAACGACAATTTGAGCAGGTACTGCACAAAGTGCTCTGGTGCCACCCTTTGGTGGTATGCGGAAATCAGAGTGCCCTGGAATCGCAAGCCGGAGCGACCGCGGAGTTCGATTGAAAGGCAAGCCAGATGGACTACAGCGATCACGGAATTCGTCGAGCGTGCCCATCGCCGCGTTCATATCCAAATGTCGCTTTGGATACATGGGCGTTACGGCGATTCGGACAATGTTCGGGCCGAAAACATCTCGAAGGTTGGATTTTCCTTTTCAAGCGAAGAGAAACACCTGCGCGGTGAAATCGTGACAGCCACTTTTCCAATTGCACCGATGACGCAACAGACCCCAATGCCCGCACGGATTGTCCGCGAGCAAATTGTTGAAGGCAGTGCTAGCAAGATTTATGGGGCCAAATTTGAGCCCCAGACAAGTATCAAGCCCCGCGTGGCTTGACGAAAGCCCTCCAAACCAATCGGCGCAGAGTCGGTCCCCGGCTCTGCGTCCCCACCTTCAGGATGAAAGTATGCCTCTCCTTTCTCCAGCGGGAACGATTTCGCACCTCTGGTTTACATGTCAAGCCGTACATCGAGGGCCAGAGTATATTGACGACAAGAGTTGTGGTTGTGTTCTTGATCGGCCAGTGAGTGAGAGAATTCGTCTGCTGATCGGTGCTGACTTGAACGTCCTGTCTACCTCGAGGGTTGCTTATCCCACCGTGTGTCGCTTACCATGTGCGCTCCATGGTCGACGAAGCGACAGGGTTTTCAGCCTGTGCCTCCACCTCCGCTCGACGGTGCAGCAGTTTGACCACGGCGTGGTTCAGGCGGGAGCGCACCTCAGAGCGTTCTTCAGCCCGCGTAATATAACGTACTACTACAACCACTCCAGTATCGGTCGGCCGGACGTTGACCGAGGGTCCAGCAGCAAACGACCTCACCCCGTAATGGCGCGAAACCCGTTGCCATTCTCGCTCCGCCAGGTGTGTACTGTTTTCCGTTTCCTTCTCCACGATGGCGCGAATCTTTTCGACGAGCGGATAGGGGTCCTGGCCCCCGGGAATGAGCACCGGCAGCTCATCCCAGAGCCATTGCCCGGATGTCGAGAAATTGAAGTAGTAGCCGTCCACGGCGTACTGATTCAAAAAAGCAACCTGGCGGCCGGTGGGTTGGCCGGAATCAGTCCAGTTGCCGGTCTCAAGCAAAACGGTCCGCAGCAGGCTTATCTCAATCACTTCGCCGCGGACTCCATTGATTTCCACCCAATCTCCCACATGAATTCCGTGGCGCCCCATCAACACAAACCATCCCAGGAAGGACACGATGAAATCCTTCAGGACCACCGTGAGGCCGGCGCCGGCCAGGCCAAGGACTGTTGATAATTGGTTCGGCGGCCC
>JBGPCF010000043.1:0-44745 GCA_041481635.1 Terriglobia bacterium
CAAAAGTAAGAACCAAAACAAAATGAAAGGCAAAAACCAAAAACAAGAAAAGGGGACACTTCTAACGAGGTAAGAAAGGGGACATTTCTAAAGAGCTTTGACATGAACCAAGTGCCGGCCTTGACAAATTGCTCCACTCCTTATATGAATCATGCGATGGGGGAGAGACGTTCTGCTGTTTTGAAGCCGGCAGACCTTGGATCAAGGAGCTCGAACCGTCGCGACCTGGAAGCGCGCGGCTCTCACACAGGGCTCCTGCTGAATCTCACCTAATTCTGGGGGGCTTGAAGACTTCGGCCCGGCTTCGTCAGTTTCCAGACAAACCGACCAGTAGGTCGGGAACAATTGGTGAAATCGCCGAGGCCACTGTTCCGGCAGGGGATTCCCGGAAATGGGTACAGGGCGAAGCGGGCTGATCTCCTGCCCGCGGGAGTGGCATGGAACTCAGGAAAGACCCTATCACCCAAAGTTGGGTGATCCAGGAGGATGGTGAGGGCAGTTGGCCGAGTGGGTCCGAGTGCCCACTTTGCCCGGGCTACGATGCCCAGTGCCCGCA
Organism: Terriglobia bacterium; assembly: GCA_041481635.1. Classification (GTDB taxonomy): domain Bacteria; phylum Acidobacteriota; class Terriglobia; order UBA7540; family UBA7540; genus DASYXZ01. The sequence continues at coordinate 557 of JBGPCF010000043.1, forward strand.
CGTCATTTATTCCCACCCCGCGGGTCCAGCCAATTGGCAGTTGAAGGTCATCCCCCACTTGCGGCCCCTGTATCGAATTGAGGGCGACGCGCAGAAGCGCGGGGAAGGAATTTATGACAAGATGCGCGGCCTCGGTGCGCACGAGATTGTTGTGGAAAGCCGCGACCACCGATTGGCTCTGTCCAGCCAAAGCGACGAGAATGTGGCACAGGTCCTGCGAGCCGCAGTCTCCAGAATTGAAGACTTGAAGAAGGACCGCCGGTTTCGTTACGTCACTTTCTTCCGCAACCAGGGCAAGCTGGCGGGTCAGGATCTCGAGCACCCCCATTCCCAGATTACTGCCACACCGTTCATCCCCCGCCGGGTCGGGTATGAGCTCCGCTCCGCCCGGCGTCACTATGAGCTAAAAGAACGCTGCCTGCTTTGCGATGTTCTGAAGCAGGAAATGACCCAGAACTTGCGGACGGTGGAGTGGGATGAGTGGTTCCTGGCTTTCTGCCCCTTCGCCTCGCGCGTGCCCTACGAAACCTGGATACTACCCATCAACCATCATTGTTCGTTTGAGGAAGACGTAAGCACCTGGGAGCGCCAAGTCCGCCTGGCGAGGTTCCTGCGGTCGGTCCTACGGCGCCTGGAAGCCGTCACCACCACCTACCACCTGGTCTTGCACACCTCTCCCAATATCAATGCCAAGTTCGAGAAAGTCGGCCAGTGGAAAACTCTAGCGGGAGATTATCATTGGCACTTTGAGATTTTGCCCGTCATCCCCACCAGCTCAAAGTCTTACAGCTTGAAAGAGGTTTACTACAACTCGCTGTTCCCGGAGACTGCAGCGGCGGAACTGCGGAAGCTGAACCCGGATACCTCAAAAAGTTAGGGGCGCGCGAGGCGAACCCCCGGCGCTGAACAAACCAGCCTGACCTTTCCCCACCATTGCCCTTTATTATTCAAGTTCTCCTTGAGTTCTGCCGAATAATTCCTTAGCCGGCTTCTCCCTCAACCTGAGCTCTGCGAACGAGAAAGAGAAAAGGGGGCAGGAGGCGGGCAGGAACTCGCGCTGCGGGCGCCCTCAACGGCAGTCTGGAACGCGGAAGCGACCGCACGCCTCAGCATGCGCCGCTGGAAGTGACGAGGATGGAGGTTGTCCGGTGAAGGTATTGATTGCTGAAGATGATGCAGTTTCCCGCCGAATGCTGCAGGTGCATCTGACGCGCTGGGGATATCAGGTAGTGGTCGCAACGGACGGCGCCGAGGCATGGCGCGTCCTCCAGAACGGGGATCCCCCCAAGTTGGCCATCCTGGACTGGATGATGCCTGTGATGGACGGCATTGAGGTTTGCCGCAGGGTGCGCGAGGCTCCGCGCCCCTCGCCCACTTACGTGATTATTCTCACGGCGCGCGGCGGCAGCGAGGATATCGTCCGGGGGTTCGAGGCGGGAACCGATGACTACATCACAAAGCCCTTCAACGGGGAGGAATTGCGCGCCCGGGTGCAGGTGGGCGCACGCATCCTGGGGCTGCAAACCAGTCTTGCCGACCGGGTGAGCGAACTGGAGGATGCCTTGGCGGGAGTCAGGCACCTTCAAGGCCTTTTGCCCATTTGCTGTTACTGCAAGAAAATCCGCGACGACCAAAATTACTGGCAGCAGGTGGAAAGCTACATCTCCTCCCATTCTGAGGCGCAGTTTAGCCATGGCGTCTGCCCGGAGTGTTTTGAAAAGCTGGTGAAGCCGGAACTCAACAAATTGGCGGCAGATGGTAAAGAGCCACGGCGAAAAGGATGAGCGCAAGACGGCCTGGAAAACTTCCCCTGACAGGCTCCTGCCAAGCCCTGAGAAGTCAGCGGCGGCTCAGGCGTCGACGCGAATGGAGAACGGGTAGGTTGCGCCAATGAGCAACCCTGCAAGCCAGCGGGAAATTGGGTATGCGTGGTCTCTTTAAACACATACGCCTAGACTCCGCTCCAGCCGTCGTGGAGATCGATTCTCAGCGGCCTCTACTTGGAGAGCATGTGGTGCAGCGCTCGAAATCCATCCAGCCATTTCCCACGCCTGTCGCCGGTGCGCCACCCAATTGGTATGGCGCGCCGGTCTCCAAACAACTGCTCCTCATCCTGACTTTCTCTGGCATCTTTTTGCTCCTGGACAACTCGTCGACTGCATCCCAGGTGTTTGCGGGAACTCCCGCCTGGTATTTGCCTACGGGGTTTGCCATTGCATTCCTGTTGGGCGGGGGAATGCGTTATGCACCCGTGGTGCTCATCACTTCTCTGATCGCTGCGGTCGTCAATTACCACCGGCCCGTTGTTTCCTGGTGCGGGGTTCCGGGAGCTATCGCGGTGTACCTCCCGTATGCCGCCGGCGTGGAATTCCTGAGGAGAAAATGGCGGATTGATCTGAAGCTCATCCGACTGCGTGATGTTGGGTCGTTGGCTGTGGTCCTCCTCGTCGCGGCAGTTCCCACCGCAGCTCTCGGCGCGCTGAGTATGTGGGGAGACGGCCTATTGAGCCGCTCCGACTTCCTCAAAACCATGGTCGATTGGTGGGTGAGTGACACCATCTCCATTACCAGCTTTACTCCCTTTCTGCTAGTGCATGTGATCCCGCGAGTTGACGCATGGATGCGTTCGGAAAAGTTCGTGACCCCGGCGTTCGAGATTACGCGGAATCACGGTTCCACTCGTAAGATCCTGGAAGAGGCGTCCCAATTGGGCTCCATCCTCTTGGTCATCGCGCTGGTTTTTGGCTTTGCGCCTGCAGCCCCCTACCAGCCCCTTTACATTTTGTTCCTGCCGGTAATCTGGATTGCATTGCGCCACGGTCAGCCGGGAGCCACGCTCGCCACCTTTGCCATCAATGTTGGACTGATGTTGGCGGCGTACCTCACCCATTCGGAACTCGTGGGGCTGCCCCGGCTGCAAATTGCCATGCTGGTCCTGGGACTGACGGGCCTTTACTTGGGCGCTGTGGTCACCGATCGTTGGCGGGCGGGTCGTGCGCTTCAAGCCAGTGAATCACGGCTCCGGACAATCGTCGGCTCGATTGATGATGTGATTTTTGAGTTTGACGCGCAAGGGACTTGCATCAGCCTCTGGACGAGGAATGAAAATCTGCTGCTTCGCCCCAGATCAGAAATAATTGGCCGCAAACTACCGGCCTTTTTGAGTGATGAACTGGCCGCGAAGGTCCTAGTCATTATTCATCGCGCCCTAACCCTCGGAAGGCACGATGACTTCGAGTATTGTTTGGACTTGCGGGAGGAAAAACGCTGGTTCCTGGCACGCGTCTGCCCCATTCCTTCGGAAAGCAGCGCTCCCTCTACGGTTTGCATTCTCTCCCGCGATATTAGTGTTCGCAAGCGGGCGGAAGAAGCCCTGCAACACGCCAAAGAGGCCGCCGAAGCAGCGAACCGGGCCAAGAGCGAGTTTTTGGCCAACATGAGCCACGAAATCCGCACCCCGATGAACGGCATCATAGGCATGACGGAACTTGCCCTAGGAACCGGCCTCACCCCCGAGCAGCATGAGTATCTCAGCATGGTTCAATCGTCGGCCGATTCCCTGCTGGGAATCGTGAATGACATTCTGGACTTTTCCAAAATTGAAGCGCGCAAACTCGATCTTGAAGTCATTGAGGTGAATCTCCGCAACACTCTGTCCAACGCCATGAAGACCCTTGCGCTTCGGGCCCACGAAAAGGGATTGGAACTCACCTACCATATCCATCCCGACGTGCCGCGGGCCCTCTTGGGCGATCCCGGGCGCTTGCGCCAAGTGATGATTAACTTGATTGGGAACGCCATCAAATTCACCGAACGGGGCGAAGTGGTTGTGCATGTCCACCCCGAGTCGCAAACTGAGGACGCAGTCGTGTTGCACTGCACGGTCGCCGACACCGGAATCGGCATCTCACGCGCCGCCCAGCAGGTGATCTTCGAGGCCTTTACTCAGGACGACAGTTCGACCACCCGAAGATACGGTGGGACGGGTCTGGGTTTGGCAATCTCTGCGCGCCTGGCGCAAATGATGGGAGGACACATCTGGGTTGAGAGCGAACCGGGCAAAGGCAGCATTTTTCATTTCACCGCGAGGCTCGAATTACCGAGAGGCGCAGTGGCCGCCCCCGCTCCTCAAGAGTCCGGCACCTTGCGGGATTTGCGAGCCTTGGTGGTGGACGACAACGCCACCAATCGCCGAATTCTCGATGAAATGTTGAAGAATTGGGACATGAAAACGACTTTGGCCGAGGGCGGAGCCCAGGCCATGGCTCACCTCGAAAGGGCCCGCCACAGTGGAATACCTTTTCCCCTGATTCTCGTCGACGCACAAATGCCGGACATGGATGGTTTCGCGTTGGTGGAACGGATCAAGCAGTCCCCTGAACTTACCGGGGCCACCATCATGATGTTGAGCTCCTCCGGCCAACGAGGTGACGCCGCTCGTTGTCGAGCCCTAGGCATATCCGCCTACCTTACCAAGCCCATTCGCCAGTCTGATCTGTTGGACGCCATTATCATGGTCCTGGGAGAAAGGCCGGGAAAAGCGGAGATGGATCTCCTTGTCACTCGCCATACCCTGCGCGAAAGTCGACCCCGCTTGAACATCCTCTTGGCGGAAGACAATGAGATCAACCGGACGTTTGCGCAGCGCCTGCTGGAGAGGAATGGGCACACCGTCATCGCGGTGACCAACGGGCGGCAGGCACTCGCGGCCTTGAAAGAATCGGCGTTGGGCCGATTTGATCTGGTACTTATGGACGTGCAGATGCCCGAGATGGACGGCTTGGAAGCAACGGCGACCATCCGTGAAAGGGAAAAGACAATCGGGTCCCGCGTGCCTATCCTGGCCCTGACCGCGATCGCCATGCACGGAGATCGCGAAAAATGTTTGCAGGCAGGGATGGACGGATACGTGTCCAAACCGATTCAAGTGGAAGACCTCTTCGCCGAAATCGATCGGCTTGTTCCTTTCACACCCCAGGGTTCCGGTCAAAGCGGAGAGGCGGTCAGAGCGGAAGAAAAGATTGAACCGGCGGCTGGGAATCCCAGGGCCAGGGATGCCCAATTATTGCGAGACCTGGCCGAACTGTTCTTTCGGAGTTGCCCGGAATCGCTGGCTCGCATTCGCGAAGCAGTTACGCACCAGGATGGAAGCGCGCTCGAGCGGGCTGCCCACAAGCTGAAAGGGTCGGTGAGCACCTTCACGACTTGCGGCGCTTTCGAAGTCGCTCACAGCTTGGAAGCGATGGGCCGCGAGAACAATTTTGTGGACGCCGAGGAGACCCTGCAAACTTTGAAGGAGGAAATTGAAAAGCTCAGGCCGAAGCTGCTCCTCCATTCCGATCAGAGTCGGAATTGAGCGCTCTGGCGCACGCATGCTCTGAATGGTGCAACCCGACGGAGGACAAGGGTCGCAAGGCCTGGTCAGTAAGTCTCTCTCGGCCAATTTTTCACATTTGATTGGCTCAGCCCCTCGTTCGGCAGTGGTACAAACCTTCCTCAGTTGATGTGGGGCGACTCATCAATCCGAATTCAAATTTCTAGACGCATTGGACTCAAGTTGAGAGGCCTTTCCGTCGATAGGAAATCGTGGAGGCTTGGGGTTTCCTGGGGGAACGCTCAGGGAATCTGCGACCCCTCCTGGGTAAGTCCGAGGCCGGATAAGTCATAAACCCTCGCCCAGGCGAATAGTTAGAAAGGGTCTGCCGCTGAGCGGTGCGGGATACGGAAAGGCCAAACCTATCCGGGACCCGGCGCTTCCGCTATTTTCGGGAACTTCGCAAGTCTCCGCGTTGTGAAATGCAAGGGGATAAAACAGAGAACGCAGCGCGGAAAGCCGGAGGCTTTCTGCACGAGTGTAGCGGCATGCAAACTGCTGGCAGGCGCATTCCTGTTCTGGACGATCGTGGGGGGTTCATGGTGTTCCCGTGGGCCAAAGGCTCTCTATTCAGAAAGTGCAATGAACCCATGGCTTCAGAATTCGACAGGCGTTTGAGTTGGTATAAATCTTTCAACATGTTCAGGGAAGTATGAATCCAAAGGTATTGATTGTTGACGATGAGGCATCCGCGCGCAACTTGTGCGTGGAGGTACTGGGCAGCATGGGCTTGAACACGGAGACAGCCGAGTCCGGGGCTCGGGCTCTGGCTCTTCTGGAGAGCGGGAACGTGGACATCGTCCTCACCGACGTTCGCATGCCGGGGATGGACGGGATCGAACTGTTGAAAATAGTCCGCCAAAAATATCCGCACACCGACGTAGTGATCATGACTGGGTATGGCACCATCCAAGCCTCGGTGGAAGCCATCAAGTTGGGCGCCGACGATTACCTGACCAAGCCTTTCAACTTGGATGAGTTCAAGCAAGTGTTTCAGCGGTTGGTGGAGAAGCAAGGGCTGGCGCACGAAAACCGCGTTCTGCGCGAACAAGTGAAGGTGCGGCAGGGGTTCGCGGGATTGGTGGGAACGTCGGCCGTCATGCAAAAGGTTTTCCGGTTGATTCGGATGGCCGCTTCGAAACGCCAACCCGTCCTGATCTTGGGTGAGAGTGGCACGGGTAAGGAGTTGGTGGCGCGCGCCATTCACGCCCACAGCCCGTGGAAAGACAAACCCTTTGTCCCCGTGGACTGCGGCGCCCTCACGCCCACGCTGATTGAGAGTGAACTTTTTGGGCACGTGCGCGGCGCATTTACCGGAGCGAGCCAGTCGCGGCAGGGCTTGCTGGCGTCGGCGCGGGGGGGAACGGTTTTTCTGGACGAAATCGCGGAATTGCCGTTCGAGCTTCAGGCGAAGCTCTTGCGCGCCCTGCAGGAGCATGAGGTGAGAGCCATCGGCGGAAACGAATGGACCCGTCTTGAGGCGCGGGTTATTGCCGCCTCCAATCAGGATATTAACGCCGCAATTAAACACGGATCTTTTCGCAAGGATTTGTATTTCCGGTTAAACGTTCTTTCCATTCACCTGCCTCCGCTGCGGGAACGAAAGAGCGATATCCCCGCACTCGTACACGATTTCCTGGCCCGGTACAGCGGGGACGAAAATCCCACAACCGTGATTGCCTATGGCGCCATGGCCCGCTTGATGAATTATAACTGGCCGGGGAATGTCCGGGAGTTGGAAAATTGCATTCAGCGCGCACTGGTGCTGGGGACCGGACCCATCATCCAGGCGCAGGACTTACCCTCGCCTTTATTTTACTACACGCCAGAAACCGGGAAAGGCGGGGAAACCCTATCCCTCAAGGAATTGGAACGCCAAGCCATTGTGAAGGCGCTCCAGGCGGCCAGGGGTAACCCCGCACGTGCGGCGAAATTGCTCGGCATTGGCAAGACGACGATCTATCGGAAGCTGAAAGACTATGGGCTAGGAAAAAATTTGCCCCTCCGCAAGGCGGCCTAGTCCATTGAGGCACGGTGAGACTACCCCGGTCATCTATGGCTCGCGTGGGGTTCCCGAGCAGCCTGCAATTTGCCTAAGCCCGGGCAAAGATCGTCCGCACCGTACGGGTTGCAATAACAAATTAAAGCTGCGGGTCACCACTGCCGATAAATCAATGGGGAGGCTGGTTCTGTGTACGGAGAATTGTACTACCTGTTCCAGTCTGATTGTTTCGTAGCAAAGTTGGCCTTGGTGTTTTGCATGCAAGCCTCCCGATTTCATCGGGATGAGTTCCAGGGGAACGATCCGGGTAAATCAAGCTTCCTAATGCAATTTCAGACACGCAAGAAATGATCGAGTTCCTCGAGCCCGCGCTTGCGGACTTGGGAGAGGGAGGCACAGGATGAAAGTATTGATCGCAGATGATGACGTGGTTGCCCGGCACATGCTGGAAACCTACCTGCTCGATTGGAACTACGAGGTGGAGGCGGCAAGTGATGGGGACGAAGCCTGGCGCGCGCTACAGGGGGAAGACGCCCCGCGGCTGGCTATTCTCGATTGGATGATGCCAGGCATGGACGGAGTGCAAATCTGCGAAGAGGTGAAGAAGTTGAAGGGCGAGCCGTACATCTACATTCTCATGCTGACGGTCAGGGACCGGAAGGAGGATGTGGTGCGAGCCCTGGACGCGGGCGCGGACGATTACCTCACCAAGCCCTACGACGGACAGGAACTGAAGGCGCGGCTGCGCACGGGCCGGCGGATTCTAGCTCTGCAGGCGGCACTGCTCTCGGCGCGCGAAGCACTCAGGGCGCAGGTGGCGCTCGACCCGCTCACCGGGCTGTGGAACCGCGCCGCCAGTCTCGCCTCTCTGAAGCGCGAGTTGGCTCGTGCCGGTCATCAGAATACTTCGCTGACCGTGTTTATGGCGGACCTCGACCACTTCAATCGCATCAACGAATTTCACGGACACCTTGCGGGCGACAACGCCTTGCGCCTTGCCGCGCAAAGAATCCAGGCGGTTCACCGGCCCTTCGATACCGTGGGGCGGTATGGCGGAGAGGAATTCGTGGTGATCCTGCCCGGGTATGATCGATCGGAATCGGAGAAGCAGGCGGAGCGGCTGCGCGCTTCGGTCAGCGACGAGGCGGTGGACCTGTCTGAAGGCCTGATCCGGTTGGGCCTGAGCGTGGGCGCGGTGCATGTGGGCGATGTAAAAGACGTGGACCCCAGTTCGCTCCTCTATGCGGCTGATGTGGCCCTGGCGCGCGCCAAGAACGCGGGAGGCAATCGCGTAGAATTCGCCAGCCCCAACGAAGTTCGGGAGATGAGTTCGGCCGAGGAGCGCACGAAAATCCCTCGGCGCCGGCCCAAGAATGGTCTTACCTTTGCGGCGTGAGGGTTAAGGTCTGGCGGAAAGGACTGCGATTGAAGGCGGGCTGAGCAACGGAAGCCGCGGCGCAGCGCCGGTAAAGCAAGAGGATGCGCCGAGTGCCAAGGAGGAAGATCAGAAACTGCCTGGTGGCACGTGGCGGGGGCTCAAGAAGAAGGGTTGTTGCCGGCGGAGGACTCGGCGACCTGCCGGCGAAGCAATTCGCGACCTTCCGGGCTCACCAAACCAAATTCCAATCCTGTGCCCTTTCCCTCCTCGACGTGGATCACACGGGCACGCAGGTGGATTTCCACGTTATCCTTCCCCAGGCAAAAATGCAGGAAAACGTCCGGGCCGCGCGGGTCCAAACCCGTGGCGGAGATAATGCAACCGCCCGCGCTGAGTTGGGTGATTTCAGAATCGCCTTGTGCTCCTCCCGTTTGCACGTAGCGGACGGGAATGCGCACGCCCACCCGAGTGCTGGCTCGCCTTCCCGCATTCTCAATCATCTAAAACCATCCGTTTCCTAAAGCGCTCCGCGGGCGCCTTGGCGGCCCGACTTGCCTGCTTTCCGCCGCCCGCTCCTCACTCCACCACGATGTGAGTCTCGGTGCGCTCCACACCATCCATGCGTTGAATCTTGTCCGTGACGAGCAGGTTGAGGGTCTTTTCGTCCGGCGTTTCCACGTAAGCAAAAATGTCCGGCAAACCCCAGCAAGCGTCTGCGTGCCGCACTCCAGGCATCTGACTCACAGCCCCACCACGTCGCGGACCTTGCCCGGCCGCACGTTGATCAGCACATAGGCTCGCATCGCGGAGGCACCTCCGACTTTGCATTTATTCTAACACTGAGCACAAATTCGGGCCAAACGAAGTATTCCTTATGACAGGCATAATGCGATTTGATTGCTGCTCTGCGCTGTGTGCCACTATAATCCTGCTGGGAGACCGGCGCACCCCTCGGGCAACTCGATAGGGTTCACTCCCCCCGAAGGGTAAGGTAGTTCCAGATTCTTCGCCAAACCGACCGGCGCAGTGTGGGAGTGTTCGCACTCAGCCGATGTTCAAGGAAGAAAAGCGCCATGACAAAACTCGAAGCGGTCATTCAGCCCTCGCGGTTTGATTCCGTAAAAGATGCCCTGCGGGAAGCCGGAGTGGAAGGCCTGACGGTCTCGGAAGTGCGCGGTACGGGCCGCCAACGCGGGCACACCGAGGTCTATCGTGGCAATGAGTATGCGGTGGACATGTTACCCAAGATCAAGATTGAGACCGTGGTGCCGGATAAATTGGCCGATGCAGCGGTGCAGGCGATCCTGAGAACCGCAAAGTCGGGCAAAATCGGCGACGGGAAAATTTTCCTTACCAAAATAGATGACGCCATTAGGATTCGCAACGAAGATCGGGGCGACAACGCCCTTTAGAAACGCTGGTCGTAGCGCGGCGGCCCGCCAATCGTCGGGCGCCGCACAACCCTGGAGTGGAACACACAAGCTGCATGTCCATCATTTCACCTGTATCTTCCCCGGCGGAATACTACGGGGCCGAGTCTTCAAAGATCCGCGAGAAATTTGAAACCACCGGCGACGGCCGGGCCGCTGCGCTTGAACGCTCCAACGTGGTCGACGCACTGATTGCCCGGCTCCACGCCGAGCCCTCCACTTCCGGCTTGCAGGGACTGTCGCTTATAGCACTGGGCGGGTATGGGCGCCGACAACTCTTTCCGCAATCCGATATTGACCTGCTTTTCCTTGCCCGCGACGAGGTGACGCGGGATTCCCGTCAGGAAGCCGTCGGCTTGCTCACTCGCACGCTCTGGGACCTTCGACTTCGCCTCGGATCTACGGTGCGCGCGCTCGCAGAGTGCGCCGAATTGCATCGCGACAATCTGGAATTCAGTGTCTCGCTGCTCGACTGCCGGCTGCTGGTGGGAGACGCCCCCCTCTTCTCACGCCTGCAAAATGAGGCGATCCCGCGGCTCATCGCGCGCCAGCACCAGGGCTTGGTCCGCGATTTGGTGGAGATGACGCGGCGCCGGCAGGAGAAGTATGACCACACCATTTTCCACCTCGAGCCCAATGTCAAAGAGGCGCCGGGAGGGCTTCGCGACTACCAGGTGGCGCGCTGGCTGATGCACATTCACCTGCTCAAGCAACACTCGCGGTGGGCTGAGCCGGAAGAAACCTGGGACCCTGCGGCGCGCGAGGCCACGCGCCAGGCGTTTGATTTTCTGGCGTCGACTCGAACGTTTCTTCACTATCACAAGCAGCGCGACGACAACCACCTGACCTACGAGCTGCAGGACGAAGCTGCGGCGCGAGGGATCGGTTTCCGGCCGGGGGAAGCCCTGCCCGCTGCGGAGTGGATGCGCGGTTATTTTCGCCACGCGCGTTTGATCGACCGGCGATGCGACCAGCTTTTGGAAGACGCCACCCCGGCGCGGTTTTCGTTCTACGGCCGCCTCAAGGATTGGCGGTCGCGCTTGTCGACAGCCAATTTTCGCGTGGAGAGTGGGAGGATATTTCCCCGACGGCCTGCTTCTGGCGTGGATGACCCCGTGCCGCTGTTTGAGATTTTCGATCTGGTGGCGTGCCACGCACTCGATTTTAGCCGCGAGGCCGAACTCTGGGTGGAAGAGGTGCTTACCCGCGTCAACGATCGCGCCGCCCACTGGCCGGGACTCTGGCAGGAGTTTCGTCCCATTCTGGTGGCCCCCCATTCCGCCCTGGCCCTGCGCGCCATGCACCGCTTGGGAGTCCTGGATACGCTCTTCCCCGAATTCCGGGCCATCGATTCGCTAGTGGTTCGCGATTTCTACCATCGCTACACCGTGGATGAGCATTCGCTGATGACCATCCAGAACCTGAACCGGTTGGTCCAGGCGAGCGAAGATGAATCGCCCACCGGCGCGCCCGCACCGGGCATTTGGGAAAAGAGATTTGCGGAAATCCTCTCTGAGCTCGAACAGCCCGAGTTGCTGTTCCTCGCTTTGCTCTTCCATGACGTCGGCAAGGGGACGCTGCCCGGCGACCACGTGCAGGGCAGCCTGCAGGCCGTGGAGCAGGTTTTCGAGCGCCTCGCCCTCCCCCCCGCGGATCGCGAGAATATCGCTTACCTGATTTCCGCCCACTTGGAAATGTCCGCCACCATGCAGCGGCGCGACATCTTTGACCCGGAAACCGTGCGCGCGCTCGCTGAGAAAGTCGGGACACCCGAGCGCCTGAAAATGCTCTGTCTGCTGACTTACTCGGACATCAAGTCGGTGAACCCGGAAGCGTTGACGCCATGGAAAGCGGAAAAACTTTGGCAACTTTACGCGGGCACCTCCAACTACCTTACGCGCAGCTTGGACGAGGAGCGCGTGCATACGGCGGGGGCCCATCTGGAACAGGCGGAACGCGCCTTCCAGCTTCTCCCTCCCACCGCGTCGCAGGCAGGATTCAGCGCCTTTCTCGAGGGATTCCCCACCCGTTACCTGCGCAGCCACTCGGCGGAAGAAATCGCCGGGCACTATCAGATGTCGCGCGCGCTGGCGGAAAATCCCGTCCAGGTGACCCTGCGCCACCGCGACCATTCCTACGAACTCACCGTCCTCACCCACGACAAACCGTTTCTGTTCGCTTCCCTCACCGGAACCCTGGCGGCATGGGGCATGAACATCATCAAGGCTGACGCCTTTGCCAATGCGTCCGCCATCGTGTTGGACACCTTTCGATTCGTCGACCTCCACAAGACGCTGGAGCTGAATCCCTCGGAGTCACAACGTCTGGAGCAAAGTATATCTGAAGTCCTCAGAGGTCACGAGAGTCTGGCGAAATTGATGAGCGGGCGGGTGAATCCGCAAAAGTTGCTTGCCGCCAAAGTGGACATTCGCACCCAGGTCCGCTTCGAGGATCCCCCCGGCGGCTCGGCCCGCACTTCCCTGCTCGAGCTCATTACGCAAGACCACCCCGGCTTGCTCTACCAAATCAGCTCTACCCTCGCTGAGCTGGGATTCAACATCGAAGTTGCGCTCATCGATACTGAAGGCCAAAAGGTTATCGACGTCTTCTACCTCACATCGCATGGCGCCAAACTCGATTCGGTGGAACAACAAAAAGTCCGCGACGCCTTACTGCTACAACTATAGTTACTGCCAGGTTTAAGCCAAGCGCCGCCCAGTTTGAGGTCAGCCGCCAGGGGTTTTGAGGTGCCCGTTAACCGCCCTCCGTGCAGCCCGCCTTGATTTCATTTCTCGCTACCTCTAAGATGTCTCGCCATCTTTCCAAGATCCCCTTCACTCGGTTTGGGTGTGCACATTCTCCTCTTGTCTTTGGTCTGCACGGTTCGCACGCAGGCGCAGACCCAGGAGTTGGTGGTCCAGCGCGCCGACTCGGGAGGCTGCCAGCGTGTTGCGGTTAGCCACGATGGAAGACTTCTGGCCACGGACGATGGCTCGAAGGTACTGGTCTGGCAGGTGAGAGATGGCCGGCTTCTGAAGAGCATGAAGATGTACTTGAGCCCGGTCAGGGAAGGGCCCTTGCCGACTGGAGGGCTGTTGTTTGCCAAGTCGCGCGCGGATGGCACACTGGCCTTCAGCCCCGACGACCAAAATCTTGCGGTGCTTTCACTCCAGCTAGGCAGTCCCTTGAACTTTGGTTCGCGAAAAGCTCCGCCCCTGATCTGGAATGTCGATTCCGGTCTTCCACTCACCACTGCGTTTTGGGAAGTTAAGGATGGATCGGCGCGTAGTGCAGCCGCGCCGTCCACCTCCAAGGTGGTCACTTGGACGCTGGTTGGTAATCGTCCGGTGGTGGCCACGCTGCTGGAGAAGGGTTTGAGGGTGCAGGCCATCAGCGCCATGGGTGCAGCCAGCAACGATGAGCCCCGCAACGAACAGCGGATTCAGTTGACTGACCTGAAGACAGGCCAGGTGCTGAGAACCCTGGACCCCACTTTCGGCGACGTCTTGGGGATGGCCTTCAGTCCCGACGCGCGCTTCTTTGCGGCACATTCCGGTAATCGGCAGTATGTGACGGTATGGGAAACGTCTTCCGGACGCGAAGTGGCCGAGTTGAAGCAGGACGTGCAATATCCCTGGGTCGACCAGATCACCTTCAGCCCTGACGGCAAGTGGCTGGCCGTAGAATTCCCTTCGGAGATTGCGCTGTACGAGACCAAGGGCTGGACGCGGCCCAAATCATTGCCTCTCGAGCAAACCCTCTCCAACCGGACCGAAATCGTATTCAGCCCCGACAGCGCCCTCCTGGCCGAAGTCGCGGGCAGTGTTAAATTAGTGGATATTCAAAGCGGGTCTGCGATCTCTACGGTGTGCTCCTCGCCGCTGCACAGTATCGAGGCCGTCGCGTGGGATGCTGCGAAGGGCACATTTGCAACGGCCGGGGCTGAATCGATCAAACTCTGGTACGCGAATGCCCAGCGCGCACCCGCCATCATTTCAAGACAAGTCACCGTTCGGGCTCTCACATTTTCCCCGGATGGACAATCCATCGCGATGGGAACCCAGGGTGAGAGCCGGGATGGCAAAGGTCACCTGATCTACGAAGGCGAGACGAGCGTCTGGGACGCCGAGAGTCCGAAAAAACCCGTCCAGATGAACGACAACAGTGTATTGCTTTCCGCCTCGGGCGCTTCATTCGGCGGCGTTGCTTTCTCACCCGACGGAAAGTTACTTGCCAGCGCGATGCAGGATGTTTTGGATGACCAACATTGCGTGCCCGATGAACCCTGCGGCTTTGAGGATATTAATTACGTGGGACTTCTCACACTTTGGGACGCAGCCACTGGCAAATCGCTCCGCCACCGGAGTCAGCCTGACCCGGAACTCAACGTGATCACATACAGCCCCGACGGCAAGCAGATCGCCACGGCGCACCAAGTGCACATCGTCAAAATTTACGACGCACATACTCTCGACCGTGTTCGTGCATTTAAAGACCCGCTTTCCCAATCCCCGACCTGGCTGGATCGATATAGCACCACTGCACTCGCCTATAGTCCGGACGGTCACCAGATTCTTGCAGGAGCGAGCGACGGAATCGTTTGGGTGCTGGATGTTGAGGGAAAAAATCAGCCGCGATTGTTGCTTCAAAATGAAGAAGAGGACCCCACGGCTGCAAACGCCCAGGTCTTTCTGGGGTCTGTCGTAGCGGCGTTTTTCTCTAAGAATGGGAAGCGCGCATTCATCGTAGCGTCCACGGGCGCCATTACGGTTTGGGACGCAGGCACATGGACAAAGGCGGGTGCGTATCAAACGCCGGAGGGCGCTTCTTCAGCTGCAATGAGCCCCAATGGAAGAGTTCTGGCCGTGGCGAATGTGGACGGTGCGGTACGTTTCTACACGACTGATGACGCGAAGCTGCAATTGACTTTAGTCAGCACTGGATTGGAGAGGCCGGCACTCGTGATCACTCCCGAAAAGAACTACGACATAAGTAGTAATAAAGATCTTGACCTAGCAGCGCTTTGTGTTGGCAGGATCTGCATTGCAGTCGACCAGCTCCCCACCAGCCATCGCATACCGGGGCTGTTCAATGAGTTCTTGACCAAGAAATGTGCCCTTCCTTCGAATCACAAGTAAAACCTTGGGTCTGGGCTCTCACCGCCGCTTATTTCTCGGCCTATTGGGCACAGGACGGCTCGAATCTAAGGATGTGAAAATAAATAATTTAATTGCTAGACTTGAATCATACCCGCTGTTAATGTTCCTTCGAACTCTTCATCCAACCAAGACTAATCCTGCACTAGGTTGTTAACAACCATCTTATTTTTCATGGATTTAGACCTTTGTCGACGCGCCGACAGTTCGTATTTACACCGAAGAGGAGCTTGAAAATATTTCCAGGGATCTAAGTTGGCGGGCGAGAATGTTATGTAAATTATTGATTATACAACGCTTAATTGAATTGTAGGCAGGGAAATGTCTTCCCTGTCGGCGGCCAATTACAAGCCTGTTAGTGTGCCCGCTCATAGAAAGGGAGAAGATGAAATTAACATGTTTCGACCGCATGGCGCACCAAATCAGCCAGGGCTTGGATGAATTTGGGGGAGTGATTTAAGGCGGGCATCACTTCAAATTGGCGAATTCCCAGGTGCCCGGCCAATTCGCGGGCTTCGATGTTGATCTCGCTTAAAGTTTCCACGTGGTCCGATACAAAGGCGATGGGGATCACCAGCAGTTCTTCTGCCCTCTGAGCCGCCAGACGCCGGATCTCTTCGTCGAGCATCGGCTTTAACCAGCGCCCCGGACCAACCCTGCTTTGGTAACAAAGCAGGTGTGGGTTACTCCATTCGCCTCTCTCCATCACCAGCTTCAAAGTGGCCTCGATTTGGATTTGGTACGGGTCGCCCGCCTCGATGATGCTCATCGGCACTCCATGGGCGCTGAAAACCAGTTGAACGTTATTGGGCGCGGAGAACCTTGCCAAACCCTCGTTTATTTTCTCCACGACCGCGTCGACATATGTCCGATGTTGGTAGAATTCCTTGACTGTCTTGGTGGCCCGGCCATCCTTCCCTGCCGCGGCGTATTTCCGATGCCATTCGTTCAAACTACTTCCAGTGGTGGTTTTCGAGTATTGCGGGTAGAGGGGAAGTAGGATAACTTGCCGGAAATCTTGGGAACTAATCTGCGCCACTGTCTCCTCCGTCAATGGGTGCCAATAACGCATAGCAACAAAAACTCGGGCGTCCAATGCCTGACGCAACTCGGTTTCGAGGGAGGAAGCCTGGAGTTCCGTAAGTTCCCGGATGGGCGACTTCCCTCCAATGCTCGCGTAATGATCCTGGACTTTTCTTGCGCGCCGGGAAGATATCAGGCGCGCCAGAGTGGGGCGGGCCAGCCGGGCGAAAGGGAAGTCGATGATGTCAGGATCGGAAAACAGGTTGAAGAGAAATGGTTCAACCGCGGCGAGGGAATCGGGTCCTCCCAATTGAAAGAGCACCACCGCAACGGGGCCGTGCGGCTGACCGCGCGTTCCGTGCGAGCCGTTAATGGGTTCTACCTTTGCGCCCATGTCTTTTGTGCCAGAGTGCAACTGAAGCATCCTACCTTGACTTGCGCCTTTTATTCAAGCCCGAATATGGGGCGTGCCTCGTGATTGCATCGAGTGTTTCACGTGGAACATCGATCCTTCCGCCCGGTACCTTGACGCGGGACTTAGAATCTATGTCAAGATGCTTGACGAGGCCACTGTCCGCGAACTGCTTAGTCCCTTTGAGCTTGGCCTAAGCTCAAACCAAATCTGCATACTCCTCGCCTATCTTGACCTCTTAATGCGCTGGAATAAGAGAATTAACCTGACATCGATTCGCACGGCGGAGGAAGCAGTGTCTCGCCATTTTGGCGAAAGTCTGTTTCTAGCCCGGCGAGTTCAACTGTCGGGCAGCCTGCTCGACGTGGGCAGTGGCGCTGGTTTTCCAGGTTTGGCGCTACGGATTGTTTTCCCAGACATCCAAACGACGTTGCTCGAACCGGTGGCCAAGAAACGCGCCTTCCTTAAGGAGGTGGCGCGAACGTGCGGATTTGGTTCCGTGGAGGTTCGGCCTGAGCGGTTGGAAGATTTCGTTCGCCTGAACCCCAGCCCAGTTATTGGCACCCTCACGGCCCGAGCCGTGGGCGATCACCGCTCACTGGTTCTGGAGGGTGCGAAGGTCATTAGGCCGGGCGGTCTAATTTGTCTTTGGGTCGGCCATGAACAGGGCAGGCTACTAGGCGGATTCACGAATCAAATCCACTGGGAGGATCCCGCAAAAATCCCCATGGGCCGCGAGCGCGAGATTTGGATAGGGAATTACAAACCGATCTGACCTAAGAGCCCAATGTTTCACGTGAAACATCCCGCCAAAACGCAAACACGATCCTAAGAACTCTTTCCACTTGCCAGCCGCATCGGCCTCTGTTAGATTCGCCATACTTCCAAGGGATTGGTGCAAGTGGGCCGAGTCATCGCTATCGCAAACCAAAAGGGCGGCGTGGGGAAAACCACCACCGCCATCAATCTGAGCGCGTCTCTTGCGGCGAACGACATGTGGACGCTCGTCATCGACTGTGACCCGCAATCCAACACCACCAGCGGTCTCGGATTTTCCAGGGACCCAGCGCGCCGCTCCCTTTACAACGGGCTCCTGCACGATGTCCCGTTTAAGGACTTAATTGTCAAATGCGCGGTGGATGGGTTGCACCTCTTGCCTGCGGACAGAAATCTGGTGGGCGCCACAGTCGAACTGGTGAACCAGCCCGAACGAGAGCACTTTCTGCGCCGGAGGATCGAGCCCCTGCGCGAGCAATTCAACTTTATTATTCTCGACTGTCCTCCTACCTTGGATCTACTGACTCTCAACGCCCTGGTGGCGGCGGATTCCGTCCTGGTACCGATCCAGTGCGAGTATTTTGCGTTGGAGGGAGTCTCAGAACTTCTTGACACGCTGATTCGCATCCGGAGGACGCACAACCCCAAGCTGGCAGTTGAGGGCATTCTTCTCACCATGTTCGACGAGCGCACCAACCTCTCGCACCAGGTGCGCGATGATTTAAATGATTTTTTCGGGGACCAGGTGTTTTCCACTTACATTCCGCGCAACGTCCGCCTGGCCGAAGCCCCAAGCCACGGCAAACCCATCATGCTTTACGATCCCAAGTGCGTTGGAGCGGAAAGTTACTTGGAACTCGCCAAGGAGGTTATCAACCATGGCCAGAAAGGCGTTGGGGCGAGGGCTTAGTTCCCTCCTCCGCGAGGTCGAAGAAAAACCAAGCGCCGGGCTGGATCAGATCCCGTTGGACTTGATCGACCCGAACCCATTTCAGCCCCGCCACGCCTTCCGCGAGGAAAGCCTTAAAGAACTGGCAGATTCGATTCGCACCAGCGGCATCGTGCAGCCCGTCCTGCTGCGCCACGCCCCGGGAAGTGCCGGCCGTTATCACCTGATTGCCGGCGAGCGGCGCTGGCGCGCGGCACGCCTGGCTGGCCTTGGAGCCGTCCCAGCCGTCATCAGGGAAATTGACGATCAGGACGCGCTTGAAATGGCGTTGACTGAAAACCTGCTTCGCGAAGACTTGAACCCCCTGGAGGTGGCGCGCGCCTACGACGCGCTCCAGCACAAGTTCGGGCTCAACCATGCCGCGATCGCCGAGCGGCTGGGGATGAACCGCTCGACCGTTACTAACACTCTGCGCCTCCTCCGTCTAGCCATTCCAATTCAACAGATGATTGAGAAGGAGGAGCTCAGCTCCGGGCACGCGCGAGCCTTGCTCGGGGCCGATTCACCAGATGCACAGGAGAAGATCGCAAACTTGATTGTCAAGCGAGGGCTCTCGGTACGCCAAGTCGAGAGCATGGTTGCGCACCTTGGGGAGAAGCCGGCCCCAGGGAAGGGAGCGGCCCCGGCCGTGGATCCTAATACTCGAGCCGCCGTACTTGAGCTCGAAAGAGCCCTTGGGACAAGGGTCAAGATAGTGGGTAATCCAAAGCGTGGAAAAATTGAAATCCAGTACTTTTCACCGGAGGACTTGCACCGGATTTATCAATGGATTGTAAGGCAATAAAACTATTCTTGTAGTATTTAGCGTAAGCACACGCGGAGCGCAAGTCAGATTGAAGTTGAAATAAATCCGTCAGACCGCGGGAGGGCAGCATGGCCTTTGGATCAGATAAGAACCGCAGAACCCGGGAACTGGAAGATACTCTCGACAAAGATCCTGTCGGCTGGCTGGGGCCGGGAATCGAAGTTGAGGGTAAGTTGAAGTTCACCGCCGGCATGGTTCGCCTGAACGCGAAGTACAAGGGCGAAATCATGGGAGAAGGGACCCTCGTAGTGGACGACCAGGGAGACTTGGAGGCGGAGATTCATGCCCGCATCATCACCATAGCTGGGAAAGTGAAAGGCACTGTGCACGCTTCGGAGCGAATCGAAATTAAAGAGCACGGCGTGATCCTGGGAGATATGTACACGCCGAGCCTGGTGATTGATCCGGGAGGGTTTTTCGATGGCCAGTGTCACATGCCGACCCCCGAGGGCCTGACAAAACAGCTCGCCCAAAAAACCTCTGATCAGGGACCCGCCTAGGGACAGCTCCTCGGCCGGATAAGCTTCAGGCACCGGCCGTCCGAGGTTATGAACTGGGATTTGGGGTAGGGAGTTTGCGGGTTTCCTGCAAGGTATGGACCACGCGGTGGATAACGGTCAGGTTGGAGAGGACGGCGATGACCCATAGCACCGGCTCCATGCGATTGAATAGGGCGCCGATAATAATGAGCACCACGCGTTCGGGGCGCTCGAGGAACCCGACCTTGCAGGAGGGAATCAGGTTTTCGGCACGCGCACGCGCGTAGCTTACCATGACGGAACCGATCATCGCCACCGCAACCAAGGTGACATACCCAAAGCGATTGCCCCTGCCATAAAACACCAATAATCCGATTAACAGAACCAGATCGGAATAGCGGTCCATCACCGAGTCGAAGAAACCGCCAAATGGCGTGACGCGTCCGGTGACGCGCGCCACGCTGCCGTCCGTAAGGTCAAAAATCCCGGCCACGATGACGGTGGCTCCGGCCCAGCGAAAAAACTCGCCCGGCTGCGCCGTGGAAGCGATGGCGAACAGATACGCGGCCAGGGCGTTGATGGCCATTCCAATAAATGTCAGAAGATTGGGATTGATATGGCTGGCGGCGAAGATGCGTACAATCAAGTCCACCACCCGCCCCAAAGTCCTCCCAATTTGTTCAGTCACCATATAAGGTCTTTCCCGTTGGCCGGCTTCAGTGCGCGGATCCCTGCTTTACGAGTCGTAGATTGTTCGCAGCGACCGGACCTCGAATTCGCGGGCTCCGTTCGGTGTGGTCACCTTTACCGAATCGCCGACCTTCTTGCCCATCAAGCCACGTCCGATCGGCGAGGTGGTGGAAATCAGGCCTTTGCTGACATCGGCCTCTTCGCTGGTCACCAGCCGGTATTCAATCTCAACATCCCGGTCCACATCGTACAGCACCACGTTCGATCCAAAAGCGATGCGGTCTTTTGGAATGTTGGCCATGTTGATGAGCGAGAGATCGGCCAGGCGTCTCTTAAGTTGGGCGAGCCGGGCGCCCACAAAGTCCTGGCGCTGTTTAGCCATGTGGAACTCGGCGTTCTCGCTCAGGTCACCCAGGGCGCGCGCGCGCTTCAATTCCTGGGGCAATTCGTGGTTCAGCTCGTGTTCGAGCGCTTGAATTTCGTCTTCCAGCTTTTTGATGATGGTTGTGGACATATTTCCGCCCGGATGGGAGACCGTTCCCTCGTAGATTATAGGGAATTGGTTCGTGCGGCGCAACCCGTCCTTTATCGGGATTTGCAGGGAGTGACAGCCATGGGTCAATCGAGCCGGGATTCGCCACGGGCATTTTCAATTGAACGGGGAATTATGAGGCATATATTGGCTTGAAAACGCAGATCAAATAAATCAAATAAATGCTTGACGCCTCACCGGCACCCGTGTTAGATTTACTTTTTTGAGTTCGATGCGAAACGTTCACCTATCGACGAAAGGCATGGCCGCGTGTCGGATGTGTTGTTGTACTCCGTCCTTCAGCGGTGCTATTCCTTCGGAGATAACTGGCTTGTAAGTTTCGCCACAAAGTTCTTATCCCGAAAGCCCGCTGACGGAATACCCGTGAGCGGGCTTTTTTATTTTCCGGGCTTTGGCGGGCAAGCGGCCCGCGCCGGAACGCTCCCGGGGGGCGGGCCAATCGATCAAGGAGAGGTCAACGAAAAATCATGGGTCTAGCCATCGCCAACTACACTGAGCTTGCCGAGTCTTTTGCGGACCGACATCCCCGGGAAATTCTCGAGTACGCCATTCGGGAGTACTCCTCGCGCGTTTCCATCAGCTTCAGCGGTTCAGGAAGCGTCGCGCTAATCGACATGGCCTCCAAGATTTTTGGCAGAGGGTCGTTCGAAGATGCTCCCTTCCGCGTCTTCACACTGGACACCGGACGACTGCACGCCGAAACTTACCAGTTCATCGACAAGGTGCGGGAGCGTTACGGAATTCCCATCGAAGTCTATTTCCCGCAACCCGAGGCGGTGGAAAACCTGGTGCGGGAGAAGGGCCTGTTCTCTTTCTATCGCGACGGGCACGAAGAATGCTGCGCTATCCGCAAGGTGGAGCCGCTCGGCCGAGCGCTCTCCTCGCTCGACGCGTGGATCACCGGGCAGCGGCGCGACCAAAGCCCATGGACACGCAGCCGCATTCCCGTCGTGCAGATTGATCCCACGCATTCGACCCCGGATCGCGAACTGGTGAAGTTCAACCCTCTGGCGAATTGGACCTCAGACCAGACTTGGTCCTACATCCACGACAACGATGTTCCCTATAACGCGCTCCACGAAAAAGGGTTCATCTCCATTGGGTGCGAACCCTGCACGCGAGCCGTTCCGCCCGGCCAACACGAGCGCGCCGGCCGGTGGTGGTGGGAAGACGAATCCAAGAAAGAGTGCGGCCTGCACGCGGGAAATTTGAAAGAGTAATTGTAGATCTGGTTTGGCGGCCGGGGCGATTCGCCCTCTCCCCGATGGGAGGAGGCGAGTCGCCTTGACTTCTAGAACTACTTTCCCGGGTGAGTAATTAGAGTAAAGGCGGGCAGGCCTGCGCGGTTTTCAGATCCTTTTCGCGCACGTCGTGATAAAACTTGCCGGCAATTTCAGCGGCGTGCGGACCCATCATCGACCGGCCCCCCCGCAATAACACCACCACCGCATACTTGGGGTTGTGCTGGCCCGAGTAAGAAACGAACCAACACAGGCGGGCACCGTTTTCGCTGCACGTGCCGGTCTTTCCAAAAATATCATTTTGAGGGTCGTAGGCAAAACGGCCTGTCCCATAAAGCACGGCGGCGGCCATGCCGGCCTTCACATCGTCAAAGTAGGGCGCAAGATCGTCCAACTGGCGCCGGACCTTGGGCTGAAACTGCGCGAGATCTTCCGGTGTGCGTGGATACTGAAGCTGGTAGAGCGTTCCGCCATTGGCAATCGCGGAAACCATGGCGGCCATCTGGAGCGGCGTCACTTCAATGGTCAGGCCGTCATACGCCACCATGCCCACTCCACCTTCTTTGGGCGCCTCATCGGGGAAATGCCCGGCGGATTCACCAGGGATGTCCTCGCTAGTCTTCTCGCCCAGTCCAAACCGGCGGGCATATTCGGCCAGGCGGTCAAAGCCCAGCATCCGGCCCACCTGGGAAAAATAATTGTTGCTCGAGTGGGCCAGCGCGGTGGTCAAATTGATGTCACGGCTGCCATAGACGCGAAGGCGGCGCTCCGCGCGGAGCGTTGTCTCCGGCGTGATCACCCCTTCCTTCAGCGCGGCCAGGGCCGTGATGGGTTTGATAGTCGAGCAGGGAGTGTAAGCGCCTTCGCTGGCCAGCTTTTGGTTCACCAGTGACAAGATTCGTCCGGTGTTCGGGTCCACCACGGCGATGGCGCCATTCCAATTGCCAAGGGCCGCGACCGCAGCGGCGCGAATTTCAGGATCATCGCCCGCGGGATCATCACCCGCAGCGGAATCGCCGTAAGAACTCATGTGCCAGGGGTTGTAATGCCGCCGACGGCGAGCCTTCGCGTATTGGATTTTGCCTTTGGATTGCTTCTTGGAGGCCGAAGCGTGAACGGAGGTCTTGGACTTCTTCTTGGTGGGTTTGTGGGTCACGCCCAGTAGGGAGTTGGGTCCGCACAGCCAAAACAGTGCCACTGCCAGGAGGGCAAATTTTTTAACCAAAGTGTTTTTTAACCTCCTTGATCTGCGGGATCAACGGCCACCCGTCCGGCCCTGGCGCCGGTCATTTGGGCGCGGCCCTTGTGTCCTGCCCCGCGCCCATCCCGTTGCGATGGGCTGCGAGCGGACAATATCCCTTGTTTTAGGCTTGTCGTGACTTACTTTTTGCCCCGGCCAGCCGTCGCCGCTTCTGCGGCTGCTGGTTCCGGGAGCACCGGAAGGTTCAACAGCTTCCGGAGATCGACTTCGAGCTTCCGCCGGACTTCCTGGTTGTCGCGCAGAAATTGCTTGGCATTTTCGCGGCCTTGGCCTATGCGTTCGCCGCCGTAGGAGAACCAAGCCCCGCTTTTTTCCAGCAGTCCTTTTTCTGCGGCGAGATCAACCAAGTCGCCGTCTTTCGAAATCCCCTCTCCATACAGTATATCAAACTCTGCCTCTCGAAAGGGAGCGGCAATTTTATTTTTGACGATTTTTACCTTGGTCCGGTTGCCCACTACGCGGTCACCGTCCTTGATGGCGGCAATGCGCCGGATGTCGATCCGGATGGAAGAATAGAACTTTAGCGCTCGCCCGCCGGTGGTGGTTTCCGGGTTTCCGAACATGATGCCGATCTTTTCGCGGATCTGGTTGATGAAGATCAGGCAAGTCTTGGATTTTGAAATGACTGCCGTCAGTTTTCGCATCGCCTGGGACATCAGCCGAGCATGAAGGCCGGGAAGGGAATCACCCATGTCGCCGTCGAGTTCGGCCTTGGGGACCAGCGCCGCCACGGAGTCGATCACCAGGACGTCAACAGCGTTTGATCGGACCAGCGCTTCGGTGATTTCCAGCGCCTGTTCGCCGTAGTCGGGCTGCGAAACGAGCAGGTTGTCCACATCCACACCCAGCTTCTTGGCATAAGCGGCATCCAGCGCGTGTTCGGCGTCCACAAAGGCGGCCATCCCACCCCGCTTTTGGGCCTCGGCGATGATGTGCAGGGCGATAGTCGTCTTGCCGCTCGACTCCGGACCGAAGATTTCCACTACCCGGCCACGCGGCACTCCGCCCACTCCCAGGATGAAGTCAAAAGAGAGGGAACCGGTGGGAATCACATCGACAGGCACCAGCGCCTCCTTGGAACCGAGCCGCATGATCGATCCCTTGCCAAATTGCTTTTCGATTTGCGTGAGCGCAAGGTCGAGAGATTTGTTCTTTTCAGTTCTGTCTTCCGGCATGGGGAATACCTCTTTCCTTTAAGTCTGCACGAACTTGGAGCTTTCCTCCGGGGACACCATAGTACCCTGATTTGATGCAGTGAACCAATGATTAAGCTGCAGGCTTGGAATAAGTGTAGAACCCGCGCCCGGTCTTGCGGGCCACCCAACCAGTGGTCACCATTTTTTTCGAGCAGGGGGCAGGACAAAGCAGGGCACCGCAGGCGGTCAATGCCCG
This sequence comes from Terriglobia bacterium, assembly GCA_041481635.1. Classification (GTDB taxonomy): domain Bacteria; phylum Acidobacteriota; class Terriglobia; order UBA7540; family UBA7540; genus DASYXZ01. The sequence continues at coordinate 25,479 of JBGPCF010000043.1, forward strand.
CGTGTTTGCCGCGCAGATGCACGGTGCGACCCTTCCGGAGTTTTCCTAAGAGAGCGGTAAGTGGGCTTCTGCCGCCGTTTGCGTGCCTCAAACCATCGCTTGAATGACGTCTGGCTCTCGCCCGACGGCTTCCCCGCCAAAAGGTTTTCGACGCTCAGGTCTTCATCGAGATCAGGCCAGTGGATTCCCTCGCCGTTCCCGATCAGTCGCCACCGATCGCGCTCCTCTGGGAAAGAGTGCAGGAGACGCGGATACCATGCAAGAGGCACCGAAATTGTGCGGCCGTCGTTGATATCGACGATCACGCTGTCTTCAGTGATGACGACGCTCTGGGCTTTCGGTTGTTGTACTTCAGTAGTCAAAGTATTCATTCCAACTCGTCGACAAGTATAACTCATTCTCCTCGACATGTTCTTGTATTCTCTGGATTTCTCTTCTGCTGAACCCTCCGCTCCGCAGCAGTCTCACTGGGTCAAGCCAGAATTTGGCCGTGCAGGCATCTCGCTCAACATGTATATGAGGTGCCTCTTCCCGGTCACCCGCGTAAAAGAAAAAACGGTAAGGCCCCGCTCGAAGTACAGTCGGCATGATTCAGTAGCGTTCGATACCTTGCGTCCGTCCTCACGCTTTTTCGGCGGAATACGTGTAGAACCCGCGCCCGGTCTTGCGGCCCAGCCAACCTGCGCTCACCATTTTTTCGAGCAAGGGGCAGGGCCGGTACTTGGAGTCGTGGAAACCCTGGTGGAGAACGCGCATGATGTCCAGGCAAACGTCCAGCCCAATGAAGTCGGCCAACTCCAGCGGCCCCATGGGGTGATTCATTCCAAGTTTCATCACGCCGTCCACCGCCCCGGGCTCGGCCACGCCTTCCATTACCGCATAGATTGCTTCGTTGATCATGGGCATGAGAACGCGATTCGACACGAAGCCGGGAAAATCGTTTACCCGCAGCGGGGTCTTGTCCAGCGATTTGGCCAGCGACTCGGCCGCCGCAATCGTCTCCGGAGCGGTTTGCAGGCCGGGAACGATTTCCACCAACTTCATCACGGGTACAGGATTGAAAAAATGCAGCCCGATGAAAAGGCCGGGGTGGCTGGTGGTCGCGGCAAGCTTGGTGATGGAAATGGACGAGGTGTTGCTCGCGAAAATGGCCTCGGGGCGAGCCGCTCGGACCACGGGGTCGAGCGCGCGGAAGATGCCCGCCTTGACGTCGAAATTCTCGGTGACCGCTTCGATGACGAAATCACAGTGAGCGAGATCCGCGGTCCGCGCCGTGGTCTTCAAACGTGCCAGCGCATTGCCTTTCTGTTCCGCGGTCAACCGCCCTTTTTCCACTTCGCGGCCGAGCCCGCGCGAAATCTTGTCTGCCGCCTTGGCTAGCAGATCTTTGGAGACATCGTGCAGCGTCACACTGTATCCGTGCCGCACGAGCACTTGGGCAATTCCATGGCCCATCGTTCCGGCGCCAACCACAGCGACAGTCTGGATCGGGTGATTTGGTGATTGTGTCATCAGGCGATTGAATTACGGGACAACGGCTGGGCAAAACGAGTCATCGAGCCATCGTGTTCATCGTCCGGGTTGCATCGTTCCGTTCTTTTCCTTTTCTTAGTCACCACGCTCCACGGCGAGCGCGACCGCATTGCCGCCCCCCAGGCAAAGCGCGGCGACGCCGCGATGCACATTGCGCCGCGCCATTTCATAAAGCAGAGTGACCAGAACGCGCGCCCCGGAAGCGCCAATCGGATGGCCGAGCGCCACCGCGCCGCCGTTGACGTTGGTCTTGGCGGTATCGAGGCCCAACTCTTGTATGACCGCGATGGCCTGAACGGCGAAGGCCTCGTTCAATTCAAAAAGATCGACCTCTTCGAGTTTCCAGCCGACTTTCTTGACCAGTGCTTGCACGGCCTCGACGGGCGCCATCATCACCCAGCGAGGCTCGAGGCCGCTCACGGCTTGCCCCACCACGCGCGCCAAAGGCTTATTGCCCAGCCGGCTTGCCGTTTCGGCGGAGGTCACCAGCAGCGCCGCGGCGCCATCGTTGGTGCCCGGAGCGTTGCCCGCGGTTACTGTGCCGTCTTTCTTAAAAGGTGGTTTCAGCTTGGCCAGCGCTTCGAGTGAAGTGTCGGCGCGCGGGGATTCATCCACCGCGAACTGAAGGGGCTCGCCTTTCTTTTGCGCGATGGCGACTGGAACGATCTGATCGGCGAACCGGCCACTCTTGATGGCGTCTGTGGCGCGTCTATGACTTTCCACCGCGTAGGCGTCCTGACGGTGGCGTGAAATATCATATTTCTCCGCCACCAATTCAGCCGTCATGCCCATGTGAAAATCTTCGTAGACATCCCAAAGGCCATCCTGAATCATGGAATCGATTACTTTGCCGTGGCCCAGCCGCAAGCCCTGGCGAAGCTGGGGAAGGAGGTACGGGCAGTTGGTCATCGATTCCATGCCGCCGGCCACCACAATTTCCGAATTGTGGGTTTGAATGCCCTGAGCTGCCAGCGCCACGGCCTTCAATCCTGAGCCGCAAACCTTGTTGAGGGTCATCGCGGCGACGTGAGGCTGGAGCCCGCCTTTCAGCCCGGCCTGCCGCGCTGGATTTTGCCCGAGTCCGGCGGAGACTACGTTGCCCATGATGATTTCGTCCACCTGGGCAGGTTCGATGCCTGCGCGGCGCACCACTTCGCGCACCACGCACGCGCCGAGTTCGACGGCCGACAACGGGCTGAGCGTCCCCTGAAATTTTCCGATGGCGGTTCGAACCGCAGACAGGATCACAACTTCGCGCATGATTTTCTTCCCCCGCGATTATAGGCGCCGCATTTTGGGCAAGTCAAGGAAGGCGCGGCGAATCAACTTGCCTCGGCTCAAAGCTTCGCGGAATAATGGCGGAAGTGCCCTCATGGAGACATTGAAGTTAAATCCCGAACAGAAGAAGGCCATCGAGCACGGCGAAGGCCCGCTCCTCATTATCGCCGGGCCGGGTAGCGGCAAGACGCGCGTCATCACCCAGCGCATCGTTCACCTGATGGAAACCGTGCCCGGGCTTCAGCCACAGAATATTCTGGCGTTGACCTTTACCGACAAAGCGACGGCGGAGATGAAGAGCCGCATCCAAAAAGCTCTACCGGCCTTGCAGGCAAGCCCGTTCATCTCAACATTTCACGCCTTCAGCTATCACGTGCTGCGCAGGCGGCATTTTGATCGCCGCCTTCTCGACAAGATCGACGTCTGGATTTTCCTTCGCCAGCGGATGGAGCAGCTTGGGCTGAACCACTACCAAAAAATCGCGGAGCCGGGAGCCTTTCTCCACGACTTGAACGATTTCTTTTCACGGTGCCAGGACGAGTTGATCGAGCCTGACCAATTTGACGCCTACGTTCGAAAGGCTGAACAGGATTTCGCGCAACGCCTCCCTCAGCTCAATCCCCCCGAACTCCAAACGGAGCTGGCCGAAGTCGAGAAGAAAAAGGAGCTGGCACGAGTTTTCCGCACCAGCCGGAAGCTTCTCGAAGACGCGGGCAGCTCGAGCTTGGGAAGCCTGGTGAGTGAGACCGTCCACCTGTGGGATCGCGAACCGGAAGTATTGGAGGAGTATCGCGCGCTCTATCGGTACATCCTGGTCGACGAATTTCAAGACACCAATTATGGCCAGGTCGAACTCTTGTGGCGCCTGGTGGCGCCATCCAACAATCTCACCGTGGTCGGAGACGACGATCAGGCGATCTATCGATTCCGCGGCGCTTCCCACGGGGCATTCGCCATGTTTGGCCGCGCTTACCCGGGGCACGCGACAATCTTCCTGAATCGCAATTACCGTTCAACCAAAATCATTCTGCGCTGCGCGGACAACTTGATTGCCCGCAATAGCCATGAAGTGAGCAAGCCGGCCCTCTTATCTGAAAAAGAAGATGGGCACAAAGTTTTTCTGGTCGAATCGCCAGACTACTTGAGTGAGGCCGCCTGGATCGCGCAGGAAGTGGAACGATTGTTAAAGCGCGGCGCGGCGGCCAGAGATATCGCGGTTCTCTATCGCGGCCACAACTATCGCGATTTGCTAGTGAAGGAATTCCGGGGGAGGAAAATTCCTTTCTCGATCCGTGGGCTCTCCATCCTCTCCACAGTCATCATCCGCGACATTGTGGCGTATTTGAATCTGGTGAATTCGTGGCACGACAACATCAGCCTGACGCGTGTCCTTCTCCAGCCGAGGTGGAGGTTTCCAGAACATTTGGCACTTACCATACGGCAAATGGCAGGGCAGCAACGGCGCTCGCTGGTGGACACCCTGGAATTGCACGAAAAGTCCACAGGTCATGCGGGGTTGGCTGATACCGGCTGGCCGGAACTAAAAAGGCTCCTCGTCGAGCTCAAGCAGATGGCGAAGCACTTACCGGTGACGTTGCTTTTTGATCTCCTGGCTGAACGCCTGGGCCTGAGCTTTGTGCCCGCCACCACGGATCAAACTTACGTCGAGGCGTTCCGAAAATTCCTGGAGGAGTGGGAGGCCAAGAGCGAGACGCACCATCTGCCGGAATTCATGGAGTACTTCGGCTATTTTGTCGAGGCCGGCGGGAAAATTGAGGTCCCTGATCCAAAGCAAAAAGAAAGCGCGATTCAGATGATGACCGTCCACGCAGCCAAAGGGCTGGAGTTCCCCACGGTTTTTGTCCTGAGCGTAGCGCCCCGGCGCTTTCCAGCCATCGAGCGAAAATCAGTGATCGAGTTTCCGGAGGATTTACGACGAGGACCCATGCCTCCCGAAGGCATTCATCTTCAGGAAGAGCGTCGCCTGTTTTTCGTGGCCATGACGCGCGCCAAAGACCGGCTCTACATTTCGAGCGTCGCCAAGGGAAACAACCAATCGAAGGCGGGCAAGAAAGTTTCTGTTTTTGTGGACGACTTGCTTTCCAATCCGGTGATCCGGGCTCGTGACATTGAAACCATCCAGGCGCCTGAAATTTCAGAGGAGGATATTCCCGACCCGCCGCGCGAGCCTTCCAGGAGCAACGCAGCACCAAGAATCCAGCCCGGACTGTTTGACCTTCCCGCAGAATCCGCTTATGAACACCCACCTCTGGCAAAATGGTCCAGCCAGCCACCCGCCGCGGGGCCGGCAGGGGCAGACGGAAAGATTCATCTTAGCGCGACCGCCGTCGAGGCATACCTCGAGTGCCCGCTGAAGTTCAAGTTCAGCCATCTGCTGAGAATTCCCACGGGACCGCAGGCGGCGCTCACTTTCGGCAACATCATGCATCAATGTGTCCGTCACTATTTCGAACTGAGCAGGAAAACGAAACCGCAATACGAAGAAATCGAGCAATTTTATCTTGAGCGTTGGAAAAACGTGGGGTTCGAAGATGCTTACCAGGAGGATTCGTACAAGAAGGCCGGTCTCGAACAACTCAAGCAGTTCGTTGAGCGACAGCAAGACAGGAAAGTCCCCGCCGAAAAAATAAGGTTGGAAGAACATTTTGCCCTCGACTGCGGAGACTACATGCTCGAAGGACGGATTGACCAGATTGATCCATTGGCCGCCGCGCAATCCCCCGGCCACGCGAAACCCGACGGCGGAGCGCCTGTCGAGCTGATTGACTACAAAACAGGACGGCCACGCTCGCAAAAAGAGGCTGACAGGAGCCTGCAACTTTCGGTCTACGCTCTCGCGGCGCGCCGCCAATTAAAATTGGACCCCGCGCGCCTGACGCTGTATTACTTGACGAACAGTCAAACTGTTTCGACGACCCGGACCTCGAAAGACCTGGAAAACGCGATCGAGCAGATTCGCGAGGTGGCATCTCAAATCCGGAGCTTGCTCTTCGCGCCGACGCCCGGCTTCATTTGCAAGTGGTGCGACTTCGTGACAATCTGTCCTGCACACGAAGATGAAGAATAAACCAGGGCGGGCGGGATAAGATTGCCGGCCGGCTGCACGCCAATTGTATAGACCTTTTCCTGGAGTGGTGTCCGAGGTGAGAATCGATGCCCAATGAGTGGCTGATGCTTGCGGCGGGAATTGTGGTGGGCGGCGTATTGGGCTGGCTCCTGACCAGGAACCGCGCCGCGGAATCGCAAGCAGCCGCGGGGGCACTGCGAGAGCAACTTGAAAAAGTCCAACGAGACCTGGATGCGTTGCGCTCACGCCTGGAGAAGGAACTTCAGGCCAAAGCAGCCGCAGAGGCATCGCTCGAGGCCGCGCGGAAGAATCTGGAAGAGCAACGCCAATTGCTCGACGACGCAAAGCAGAGGCTCAGTGAGACTTTCAAATCGCTCTCCAGCGATGTGCTGGGGTCGCAAAGCGAATCATTTCTCAAACTGGCCAGCGAGACATTTGGGAAACTTCGTGCGCAAGCCGAGGGCGATCTCGGCAAACGGCAGGAAGCGATTGATGGATTGGTCCAACCGCTGAAGGAAGCCCTGCAGCGGTACGAGAGCGAGATCAAGGTCATCGAGGCCAATCGCCAGGATGCTTACGGCTCGCTGCGGCAGCACCTGACCCAACTCGGAGAAACCCAGACTCAACTCCAGCACGAAACGGCGAATCTTGTAACAGCGCTCAGAAAGCCGCAAGTGCGGGGCCGCTGGGGCGAGATAACCCTTCGAAGGTTGGCCGAACTTTCCGGAATGGTTGACCGCTGCGATTTCTTCGAGCAACAAACAGTCTCATCGCAGGAGGACGGAGCGATTCGCCCCGACATGGTTGTCCATTTACCGGGGGGCCGGCAAATTATCGTGGACTCCAAAGTGGCGCTCGACGCTTATCTGGATTCGATCAATGCAAAATCCGAAGATGAGAAGGCGCCCTTTCTGGCGCGTCACGCCGCCCAGGTCCGTCGGCACATGGAACAGTTGGGCTCAAAGTCCTACTGGGACCGGCTTCCCAAGGCCCCGGAGTTTGCTGTGCTTTTTCTGCCCGGCGACCCTTTCCTGGGCGCGGCGGTGGAACGCGATCCTACTCTGATCGAAGATGGAATGGCTCATCGCGTGGTGATCGCCACGCCCAGCACGCTGATTGCCCTCCTGCTCGCCGTGTATCACGGCTGGCGCCAAGAAGAAATCCAAAAGAATGCGGAGGAGATCAGCGAGCTCGGCAAGCAGCTTTACAAAAGGGTCGCGACGATGTGGGAGCATCTGGACAGTTTGCGGTCGGCGATAGATAAAGCGGTGGATTCATGGAACCGTGTGGTGGGCTCACTCGAGCATCAGGTGTTGCCGAGTGTGCGGAGATTTCGCGAATTGAAAGCAACCTCGGCGGAAGAGATTCCGGAACTGGAGCAAGTAGAAAAGACGACTCGGGCTTTACCGCCCACGCCGCCGGGCGGGGATTCCAAATGATGGGCACGCTGCCGTTCGCCACTCCAAAAAACATCGGGGATGCATTGCTGCATCCCCGATCGTTCCGTTCGAGACTGTTTCTGAAGCAACTTATCTCTTCTTCTTTTTGGCTTTCTTTTTAGCTGCCATTTATATTCTCCTCTCGATCTCGGTTAGTTTTCTCGCCAGCGAGTCTGGCGGAGCGCGTATTCAGTATTCATCTATAGGGTTTGCGTTGAAACTTGTCAAGAGGAAAGTGATGTCATCGAGGAAAAAATCGCGAATCAAAATTTGCATGGAGACGGGACAAGCGAGAAAGTTTTGAGGTTCAACGGAAAATAATGCGAGCGAGGCGCGCAATTTCCAAAAAATTGTCGGGCGATGAAGGCCCTGCGGACCAGTAGGCACGCCTCGCCACACGCCTTGGGGAACAAGGCTCCGGCCCTCCACTCATGATGTCTGGTCTCGCGCGCAGCAAATTGTTGTGAACGTGGAGCCCCCGGTTTGCATCCAAGGAATGTAGGAATAAAATATCCTTATGATCAAACGCACTTCTGAATTCAAAAAGAAAAAGGCTTGCTCACGACTGCTAGTCGTGTTGTTCTTGCTGTCCTCGTTGATTGTCGCGACTCCCGCGGCGTGGAGCCAACAAAATCCTCCGACCCCCCAGCCACAGACCACGCTGAAGGTATCCACCGAAGTGGTAAACGTCCTTGCCATCATCAAAGACAAATCGGGACATTTGATTACAGACGTGAACAAAGATGATTTTCAAGTCTTGGAGGACAACAACACTCAGGAAATCCGTTATTTTTCCAAACAAACGGACACGCCTCTCACTCTCGGCATCCTGGTGGACACCAGCCCAAGCCAGGGGCGAGTGCTGAGCATTGAACAGGAGGAGGCCAAGGCTTTTATCGCGCAGGTGATCAAGCCCAAGGATCTGGCCTTCGTGCTCCACTTCGACGTGGAGGTTGAGTTGCTCCAGGATTTTACCGGCGATAAGCAAAGGCTTTCCAAGGCGATTGACGAGACGCAGGTTAATGGCGGGGGCGGGGGCGTGCTGCCGGGAACGTTTCCGAGTTCCGATGGTGGGGGCGCCACACACCTCTTTGATGCCGTTTACCTCTCAGCGAACGACCTCTTAAAGAACGAAGTGGGACGCAAGGTAATCATCCTGTTGACCGACGGCGAGGATCAAGGCAGTAGGGAAAAACTGCAGGCGGCACTTGAGTCCGCTCAAAAGTCCGACCTCATCATTTATTCCATAGAAATCAGCGACCGCATGTTTTACATGAGGCAGGGTGTGTTCTTCAGCGGGGACGCGGTGCTCAAAAAGCTTTCGGACGATACCGGCGGCCGGGTTATCGAGGTCAAATCGAATCGTGACGTCCACCAGGCGTTCCAGCAGATCGCCGACGAACTGCGCACCCAATATCTGCTGGGCTACACTCCCACCAACACCAAGCACGACGGGTCCTTCCGGAAGATTCAAGTGAAGGTCCGGGATCACAACTACAAAGTTCAAGCACGCCGCGGCTACTACGCTGCAAATCAGTAACCAGAAAAAAAGTCGCAGGGAAAGAGAGCCACGGGGCGGGAAGCTGCATTGGCTCGTTCGTTCTATTGAGTGGGAGCGAAGTATCCGGTCTTGGCCCGGATGCGGTAATCTTTCTCGCGCGCGATGACACTTATGTTGCGAAACGTCCCATCACGAGCAGAGTTGGTTGGCCGGTAGCCGAGGCTGTATTGGCTGCGCAGCTCGCGTCCGATTTCCTGGAAGTTGGCCGCCAGGTCCGTAGCTGAAAAAGGAAAAAAAGCCCGACCGCCGGTCTCGTGGGCAAGCCGGGTTAGAACTTTATCGCCTTTGATGGCAAGTCCGCTGCGGTTGGTGCTGATGCTGTATATCACCACTTCCGCGTGTTGCGCCATGGCGAGGGCTTCTTCGCGCGTATGTTCGCTTTGATTGTCGAGTCCATCGCTGATCACCACCATGACGCGGCGGAGGTAGGGTTCAGGGGGAGGAAAGTAGAGCATTTTTTGTTTGCTGGAGAAATAGATGGCATCGAAGAGTCCCGTTCCTCCGCCGGCTCTAAGGTTCCGTACTGCCTCGGACAGTTTGTCTGTGTCGTCGGTGTAATCCTGAATAAGTTGCGGCTCCACATCAAAACCTACCACAAAAGCCAGGTCCTTTCCGGGACGCATTGTGTCGTTCAGGAAATCGATGGCCGCTTCCTGCTCAAAGTGAAGGCGCTCGCGGACGCTGTTGCTGGTATCGATCAAGATGCCAATGCGCAACGGCAGGTCCGATTCGCGGCTGAAGAATTGAATGGACTGCGGCTTATCGTCCTCCAAAACTCGAAGATCCTCTTTGGTAAGATCCACCACCATCCGATTCTTCTTGTCGTAAACGGTGAACAAGACGTTGACAAGATTCGAAATGACGCTGATCTTTTCGGTGCCGGGCGATTCCTGAACGGATTGTTCCTGCTTTGGCTTGTCAGTTTTCTTTGGGCTATCAGGATTTTGCGCGGCGAGGAAGAATATGAGAACCGCGAGCATCAAAGCGGCGAACAGCGATTTCTTCATTATTGGTGAGTCTCCTCGTTCCCACAAAAATTATAGGGAGCGATCGCAAAGCCGTCAAGGTGCAGGGCCAGCCGCCCGCAAGGAAAGTGTTCAGATTTCGGCGGCCACGGGAGGATGCGCGGTGATTCCCGCCGAACCTCCCCGGCGCTGGACGAGCAACTTTTCAAACCGGTGCGGCAATCCCTTTTTCTCAGTCACCTCACCCGCCTCAAACTTGTAGTCGTACACCCTTGCCCCTTCCAAGCCCAGGCTGACCAAGGCTTCGACATCAAGCAGGGCTTCAGCCTGCGCCAATTCCAGGGGTCTGGAAAAAATGGCCGGCGCTCTCGGCATGAAGCGCGGGCAACAATCCTCAAAGGGTTCGCAGGAAATGTTATAAGTGCCGATCTGGCGCGACACGCGCAGGATTTCAGCTTTGTCGTCGCCTGCCAGCGGCCTGTAAATAGGAAGGTCCAGCCCGTGATCCATCGCCGCCAGGTTGTGCAGCGTTTGCGAGGCGACCTGTGAAACGCTGTCTCCGGTGACGAGGCCCAAGGCGCGCTCCACGTGCGAAATTTCGCGCGCAATCCGCACCATCATCCGCCGGTAGAGCAACACACGGAAACGCTCCGGCGCGCTCACCACGATCTGGCGCTGGACCGGCTCGAAAGGAATCACATAGAGCCTGGTCGTAAATTGGTACGGCGTCAAAGTCCGTGCAATCTGTTCGGCCACCGGTTGTGAAGACCCGCGTGAGGTCGAACCGGCGCTCGCGAAGTGTACGAACGTCACATGGGCGCCGCGGCGCATCATCTTGTAGGCTGCCACGGCCGAATCGAATCCGCCGGAGAGCATCGCCACCAGACGGCCCGCCGTGACAGGCGGCAGCCCGCCCGCACCCTCCTCGCGCGCCGTGTAAATGAGCGCTTGATCCGGGATGATTTCAATCCAGCATGTGACCTCGGGATTGTTCAGCTTCACCTGAACGTCACTTTGCCGTTCACGCAGGTGATCCAGAACCATGCGCCCCACCGCACGCTCGACCTCCATGGAATTCATCGGAAATTCGGAATCGGCAATCTTGGCGCGGACCGCAAAATAGCGCGGATTCCTTTCTGCCATCATCTCGCATGCCACCGGACCCATGGAGGCGACGTCATTCTTCACCACCCGCGCCCGGGCAATATATGCCAGTCCGAAGACTCGCCGCAGCCGCTCGAGCATCAATGGCAGTGAGGCTTCGTCACGCGGATAAAGCACCAGACGATCGGCGACGAAATGAAGGGATTCGTAGGGTAAATTCGCCAGGTTTTGCTTGATCGCCGCAATCAGGCGGCTGAGGAAGTAATTCTTATTGCCGCCCTTCAACCAGATTTCGTGGTAGTGAAGAATCAGAACTTGCTTCATATCGTGAAGCCCGAGCATGCAAATCGGACGCAATGTGAAATGGGATCTCGGACCAAAATAGGATATAGGTTTTCAACTGATGTCGCAAGCAATGTGCCATTTATGCCTGGCAGGACAGAGTGAGGCCTGGTTACTTGTTTGCTTTCAGGATTTCGATACTCGAATTGCCGTCAAGCAAGTGAAGTTCGCACTCGCCGTGCACAATCTTGTCGCGGGCAGGATTCACACAAGAATCGGATTGTATTATTTCCTCTTGCGCAGATCCTTCAGAATTTCGCGCGTCGCGTTGGCGCCGGACGCGCCGGTGAAGCCCGCGCCGGGATGAGTACCAGACCCGCAGAGGTAGAGCCCCTCAAGCGGAGTCTTGTAGCGCGCCCAGCCGAGAAGCGGGCGGGTGAAGTAAAGCTGATCGAGAGAAAGTTCGCCGTGGAAGATGTGGCCGCCGGTCAGCCCGTAGACCTCTTCAAGATCGAGCGGCGTAATCACGTCTCCATGCAGGATAAGTCCGGGCAAATCGGGTGCGTAGTCGGAAAGTGTCTTCACCACCACATCACCCAGCGGGGCTCGTTGTGAGTTCCAATTTCCGCCCTTCAATTTGTAGGGGGCGAATTGCACATAGATTGACATCACGTGATGGCCGGCAGGAGCAAGCGAGGGGTCAGCGATCGATGGAATCCTGATGTCCAGTATGGGTTGGCGAGAAAAATCGCCGTACTTCGCCGCATCGAATGCGCGCTCGAGGTAATCGATTTCAGGGCCAATGTGAATTCTGCCCACCAGCGCTTTCGCTCCATAGGAGGCGCCCGGAGCTTTGGCGAGTGCCGTAAAGGTTGGCAGTCCGGAAAGCGCAAGATTCACCTTGGCGACTGTTCCGTTGCATCGATAATTCTGCATCTTCGCCAGGAAATCCGGCTGGAGAAAATCCGGATCGACCAACCGCAGGAAGGTCCGGCGAGGGTCGGCGTTGGAGATCACCGTCTTTGCCACGATCTCTTCGCCATTCGAGAGAACCACTCCGGTAACCGAGCCGTCTTTGGCGGTGATACGCAGGATTTCAGCGCCGGTGCGGATTTGCGCGCCCGCCTGCGTTGCAGCCGCGGCCATGGCCTGCGTGACCGAGCCCATTCCGCCTTTCGCGAATAACGACGCGCCGGCCGGATGCGGGTCGGCGGCAGCACGGAGCAGCATCACGGCGCTACTCCCTGCCGACCACGGGCCAAGAAATGTTCCGAATATTCCGCGCGCCGCCACGATAGCCCGCAAGACTTCCGTTTCAAACCATTCCGCCACCAGATCCGCCGCCGCCATTGGCCCCCAGCGCAGCAGGCGGAACATATCTTTATTGCCCAATCCACGAATTGCTCTCCCGGTTTTGAGCAGGTTCCAGTAGTCCGTTGACGTCGGATGCTCGACCGAAGGCGGCGCTTCCGCAAGCACGCGGGTGAGGATATTTGCGAGTCGCGCCAACACTTGCTGGAATTCCGGAAATTTCTCAGCATCCCGCGCGGAAAACTTCGCGATCTCCTTAACGGACTGTGTCGAGTCGTCGTAGAGAGTCAAGGAGCGTCCATCGGGGAGTGGAGCAAACACTCGCGGATTAGGCCGAAGGATTTGCAGGCCGTGTTTCTCCAACTGCATATCCTTCAAAATATCGGCGCGCAACGGCCCACCGGTGTGGGCAAGCGTCGAGCATTTGAATCCGGGAAAGAATTCATCAGTGATGGCGGAGCCGCCCACCACCGGCCGCCGCTCCAGCACCAAGGGCTTGAACCCCCCCTTCGCCAAATAAAAGGCCGTGATCAGCCCGTTGTGGCCGCCGCCCACGATAACGATGTCGTGCTTTGTAGACATTATATGCTCGCCAAGCGAAACAAGGTTAAAGGAAAGAGGCTAAAGGATAAATAATTGCTTTGTCGTTTCCCTTTGCCTTTCAGATTTCAGCCTTCATCATCTACCCTTCAACCTTCCTTTAGTATTTCCATCGCTGCCAGTAATCCCGGCGCGCCCATGATGCCTCCGCCCGGATGCGTTGCCGAGCCGCACATCCACAGGCTCTTGATGGGGGTGCGATACTGCGCCCAGCCGGGCACGGGACGGAGGAAGAACAATTGTTCCAGCGAAAGCTCGCCTTGGAAAATATTTCCTTCTGTCAAACCAAATTCGCGTTCCAGGTCGAGCGGCGTCAAAACCTGCCGGCCCACAATAATGTTCTTGATGTTGGGCGCGTACTCGGCAATGGTGTTGATGACGTTGTCGCCGAAAGCTTCCCGCTTTTCGTCCCAGGTTCCCTGTTTCAGCTTGTAGGGAGCGTATTGCACAAAGCAGGAGAGCACGTGCTTGCCGGGTGGCGCCACGGAAGGATCGGTCAACGACGGAATCACAATGTCAATGTAAGGGCGGCGCGAGAAGTCTCCGTACTTGGCATCGTCGTAGGCGCGCTCCATGTAATCGACGGCGGGCGAGATGGAGATCGCGCCGCGCAGGTGCGCGCCGGGCCCCGGCATGCATTTGAAGTCGGGCAGCGCGTCGAGCGCCAGATTCACCTTGCCGGATGAGCCACGGTATTTGTACCGCCGCACTTCCTCGACGAACTCCCCAGGAAGGTCTTTCGCCTCCATCATTTTGAGGAAGGTCAGATTGGGGTCAACGCTCGATGAGACCACGTCGGCTGAAAACTCGTCGCCATTCTCCAGCGCCACGCCCGAAGCTCTGCCGTTCTTCACCAGAATCTTCGCCACCGACGCTTTCGTCCGGATCTCAACTCCCGCCTCGCGCGCCGCATCGGCGATGGAATTGGAAATAGCGCCAGTCCCGCCGCGCGCAAAGCCCCAGGAGCGAAACGCGCCGTCAATCTCGCCCATGTAGTGGTGCAGCAGCACGTATGCGGTACCGGGAGAGCGAACACCGAGAAACGTTCCGATGATGCCTGACGCGGACATGGTAGCTTTTAGCACATCGGTCTCAAACCACTGGTCGAGGAAATCCGCCGCGCTCATGGTCATCAATTGGATCTGGTTGTACTGGTCGTGGGCGGGCAACGATTGGAAACGTTTGCCGAGAAAGCGCAGCTTCTTCAGGTCGCGCAAGGAGAGTTTGGTGAGATCGGGCGGCGTCATGCTGAGGATGGGCTTCACAAACTGCGCCATCTTCATCATCGCCTGGCCGTACTCGTCGTAGGCCTCGGCGTCAACGCGCGAATGCCGGGCGATCTCCCGCCGCGTCTTGGCGTGATCGTTCACCCGCCAAAGGTGGTCTCCGTTGGGCATGGGCGTGAAGGTGCCGTCCAGCGGGAGGATTTCGAGGCCATGGCGCGGGAGGTCGAGATCGCGAATGATCTCCGGCCGGAGCAGAGAGACAACGTAGGAACACACGGAAAACTTGAAGCCCGGGAAAATCTCTTCCGTCACCGCCGCACCGCCCAACACATGGCGGCGCTCCAAGACCAGCACCTTTTTTCCGGCCCTCGCGAGGTAGGCAGCATTCACCAAGCCGTTGTGCCCGCCGCCAATGACGATTGCGTTGAAGTGATTGCTCATAGCATCTCGTTCAAGATTTTCAGCGGGTTTTGGTTCCCGCCATCAGGCGCTGCAATGAAGCGCACACATTCTAACGATGTCGGGATGTTTTGTCAGCAGCCATCAATCCTCCCATTGAAGAGTATTGGGTTCATCGTCAAATGAAAGAAGTATGAAGACCTGACCAACTCGCCGGAGCGAAGTCGCATCGTTTGCCAAAAACTGATTCGAGTGACTATAATCTCGCCACGTTTGAGAGATAAGCGAGGAGGCTGCACGTGCCGATTGGAACTGCTGTCCATGAGAGAACATTCAAACTGTGCGAGAGTCTGAACTACCGCGAATGGTCAGGCTATTACACGGTGAGCGTCTACGAGACGCACCACGAGCACGAATACAATGCCATCCGCAACGCGGCGGCGCTCATTGACGTCACCCCCCTCTTCAAGTATCTGATCACGGGCAAAGATGCCACAAAGCTCGTGAACCGCGTCATCACTCGGGACATCAATAAAGTGGGCGTGGGGCAGGTGATTTACTGTTGCTGGTGCGACGAGCAAGGCAAGGTGATTGACGACGGAACTGTTTCGCGCCTAGCCGAGAATACCTATCGTTGGACGGCTGCGGATCCCAGCCTGCGTTGGTTCAAGCAAAATGCCTTGGGCCTCGATGTTTCCATTGAAGACATTTCCGAAACTTTGGCGGCGCTGGCGCTGCAAGGGCCCACCTCCGGACGCCTTCTGAAGAAAGTTGCGGAGGCAGATATCGCAAACCTTAAATATTTCCGCGTGACTCAGGGAAAAATAAACGGCGTGCAGGTGGATATCTCACGGACAGGATACACAGGTGACCTGGGCTACGAAATCTGGATGCCGTGGCATGACGCCGTGAAAGTCTGGGACGCCATCATGGACGGTGGTGCCGAGTTTGACGTTCATGCCGCGGGCATGCTGGCGCTGGACGTGGCGCGCATCGAGGCAGGCCTGATTCTCATTGAAGTGGATTACTTCTCGAGTAAGAAAGCGCTGATCGATTCGCAGAAATATTCGCCCTCTGAAATCGGCCTGGGGCGGCTGGTGCATCTCGATAAAGAAAACTTTGTGGGACGCTCGGCGCTCCTAGCGGAGAAAAAAGCAGGCGGCGCGAAACGCAGGCTGGTGGGGCTCGAAATTGACTGGACCGAGGTCGAAAAGCGCTATCAGGAGGCAGGCCTGCCTCCGCAGGCGCCCAGCATCGCGTCGCGAGTTGCCGTCCCAGTTTACAGCGGCAACTGGCAGGTGGGCAAAGCCACCTCCACAACATGGTCGCCGATACTCAAGAAAATGATTGCGCTGGCGAGTGTCTCCGCCGATCGCGCCGAACCCGGCACGCGACTCCAGATGGAACTAACGGTTGAAGCGGTGCGCCACAAAGTTCCTGTAACGGTTGTAGCGCTCCCATTTTTCAATCCGCCACGGAAAACGGCTACACCCGTTGCGTAGCACCAGCCTTCGGAAGTAAAGGCGAAATACAATGGGTCGAAATCAAATCATGGCAGTCGCAGTATTAGGATTGTGGCTGGGCATCACTCTGTTCATGTGGTTCGCCGCGGGCAGAAGTTTTGCCACTGTCGAACGGGTTCTTCAATCGCAGAACCCTCAGCTTTTGAAAATCACCAAGCCCCTGAGTTCAATGGAAACGCGGGAACTTCTGCGACATCTCGCCTCGGAGATCAACCGAGCTTATTTTGGTGCATATGGTTGGGCTCAGGTGGTCTTGGGCATACTCCTACTCTTTCTCGTGTTGCGGCAAGTTCCACGAGATACCGCCGCAGTAGTTCTTTCGGGTGCCATGCTGGCAATTGTTCTTGTCCTCACTCTGGTCATCACTCCACAAATTGTGACGCTGGGACGCAGCATCGATTTCGTTCCGCGCAATCCTCCCCCGCCGGAGATGGGCCGCTTTGGATTGCTCCACGGTGCCTTTACAGGGCTCGACGGCGTGAAGCTGCTGACGGGCTTGGCCATGATGGTTCGATGGATCGTTCGGGGATGAGACGCTCTTATCGTGATTAGCACGAACATTAAAGGCCGGCCCTAAGAAATGCGCGCTCCTTGACAGAACTTTCTGTGGATGGCAAGATGAAAAATTGCCGTAACAACTAAATTTGTCGCTGTGGGATGGCGGCGAATGTTTTTGTTTTGACTTGCCGAAGTGGCGGAATTGGCAGACGCGCTACATTCAGGGTGTAGTTCCCGTCAGGGAGTGGAGGTTCGAGTCCTCTCTTCGGCATTACCCATCTTATTTTCATAAGCTTATGCTATGATGCCGAATATTTAGTTCGGCACTCAAGCTCGTTTAACTCATTTTTGCTCATATTCTTAGACAATCTGTTGGTGTCTGTTCTCCTGCGGAAACAGACACCAAGCATCATGCTCATCCATGCGATCTGACTTTGGCTCCAAGTGATTCGTCCGATTGCTTTTCGTTCACCAGTGGTCTCTGTGCCAAATGCGTTAAAAGGGTGTGGTTCGCCAAAACTCTGGCCGACTTCAAAATCAATAACATACCTGGTGCCCTACCGGCACTCTTTTTGTTATAACTCCTGGCCATGTTTCGATTCATTGGCCTGTGCCTTGGAACACTGTTTCGCCTTGTACGGGCGCGTTGGAGTCTCCTCTGGGAGATCTCTGCGTCCTACAAACCGAGAAAAAAGTTCATGGAACTTGCTGTCGCGGAGGCCAGACGCGCCGGTGACCGAGGCCACTATCCCATTGGCGCGGTCATTACACGACTCACGGGCCAACGCGAGGTGGTCATTGCCAGCGCAGGTAACCGAGTGAAAACTTCGGGATCAAGCATCAAGCACGTAGAGTTGGAAACTCTCAAACACGTATCAAGCGGCTATGGTTTTTGCGGACCACAGGGTGGAAAAGTGACTTCCTAGAAAGCGGAATACTGCCGAAATGATCAGGGCCAGGGTGTCCCATGAGGGCCGAAACTTGGAGGAGTCAATTGTTTTCAGCCTCATGTGGTGCTGGCGAACGACACCATAGCTAATGGAAGTTTTTGCAGCGATTGTGCAAGTTCTACATACGAAGTCAAGAATCCACCCAAAAATTCCATGCAAACGTAATTGCAAATCCGGATCATGTTAAATCAATGTGCTTCATCAATCTTTTCTGACGATTCTGGAATAAATCCGCGTTTCGAGAAATGATTGTGGATCAACCATTTTGCAACTGCATCAGGCCGTATATGGATATTTAAGCAGATCGTGGCATAAGAATTGCTGGTTACTCCAATGGCCGCCGTTTATCTTGAGTGATAGGGGGAGTTATGAAGAGTATTATTCGTTCCGCGGGGATTTTTATCCTGGCAATGAGTCTCGGGATTATCCTGGCACCAAGAGCATACAATCTCGCACATCAAACGGGCAATGCATTCGGGGGGCAATTTCAAGCAATCGTCGCCCAGGCTCAAAGCTACATCGATACTGCCTCGCCCAATCTGGCGGCCCATCTGGCCACCTCTCTGATCCTGATGGGTGCGTCAGCTGTTTTCTTACTCCTTTATCTTCTTGTGATCATACCCATCCGCATCTCCTCAATACAGCGAGAAATCCGCAGCCATGGAGAGCAGATTGAGTCGATGAAAAGTGAAATTCACTTATCGAGCGAATTATTTCTCGACGCAAGGCGGGAATACAAGGGGAAGAGTGCAGTTGAAAAAGATCATGAGCAAAATGTCGAGGCCAAATCTCGGCTGCACCGGTTTGTGTTTCCCGTACGTCAGGCACAACCATTAAGGCGTGAGGGAAAACATGCCTGAATTGAACTTCGGCGCCAGCCGCACATGGCGCGCGCACCGTCACGCCGTGAGGTAGCGCCTGGAACGCGGACTCGTCCGAAAAGTCGTCGCCGGCGTAAATGGAGAGCACCGGGCGGGGGAATTCCGCCAGCAGCGCGCGCACGGCTGCTCCTTTGCCTTCAATCTCGCGGGGCAGGACTTCCCAAACCTTCCGGCCGGGGAGAATCCGGGCGTCCTTCTTCAGCGGCCTGAGCACGGTCCGAACGATGGCGCGCGCCTTTCGGATTGTTGCTGCGCTCGCGCCCTGATAATGCACTTCGAAGCACGGACCTTTATCCCCGACCCAAACGTGGCGGAGACCTGAAAGGCGTCGTGTGAGCAGGCGGCGGGCTTGTGACAGAAGTTCCCGGGCCGCAACCCATGATCGGGCGCCCTTGTCCCGCTCCCATCCATGAAGCCCCAAGTAAATCGCCCTCCGCACGTTGACGCGTTTTTGCAAATCAGCGCGCCGTCGGCCGCTGATAATGCAGAGGGTGACGGAGGGATGGCGCGCCAAGCGCCCCAATAGGGCACGAGTTTCTTCCGCCAATTTCGAATCCGTTGGTCGCCGGCGAAGCGGTGTCAGTGTTCCGTCAAAATCGAGAAAGATGGCCAGGTGTTTGGCTGCCGCC